>JBBRRY010000036.1:0-33873 GCA_038245905.1 Thermoanaerobaculia bacterium
CTTCGCCGCCCTCCTCGCCGCCTCCGCGTCTCGCGCCGACGTGGTGGTCGTCGAGGCGGCTCCCGGCGGGGAAGCCGCAAGAGCGAAGCTGAAGGCGGGCGACCGGCTCGTGTCCTGGCAGCGCGGAGCGTCGAAGAAGGCTGAGGCCGCGTCCGGCGCCTTCGCCGCTCCGTGGGACCTCGAAGAGCTGGAGGCTTCGGAAGTCCCGCGCGGGCGGGTACGCGTGACCTTCGTGCGTTCGAGACGGACGTTCAGCGTCCGCCTCGGGCGCGGCGAGTGGCGGTTGACGGTGCGTCCGGACGCGGAGGGGCGCGACGCGGAGCTCGCGCGCACCCTGAGCCGGGCGGCGGCGGCCGCGGCGGCGGCCCGGCACGCCGAAGCGCTCGAGCTCTGGAAGGATGCCCTCTCGGCCGCGGAACGGCGGCACGACGCGCTTCTGCGCGCGCGCATCCTCGTCCTCGAGCCGCCCTCGTTCCGCGCGAACCGGCAGTTGCCGGCCGCCGAGGCGGCGCTGCGCGAAGCGGTCGCGATCCGCGAGCGGACCGACCCGAGCGGTCCGGCCGCGGCCTCGGCGCTGACCCTGCTCGCGGGCCATCTCCGGCAGAGCAAGCAGGATCGTGCGGCCGGCGAGGCGCTCGCGACGCGCGCCCTCGAGATCGCGCGGGAGGAGGCGTCGGGCTCCCTCGTCGAGTCCCGGGCGTTACGGCAGCTCGGGAGCTTCGCGTGGGACCGCGGCCAGGTGGGAGAGTACCGGGCGCGGAACGAGGCGGCTCTCGCCCTCGCCCGGCGGCTCGCTCCGGACGGGATCGACACCGTTCAATGCCTGTCGAACGTCGCGTTCGCCCTGGGCGAGGCAGGCGACCTGCGGGGCTCCGAGCGGCTCCAGAAGGAGGCGCTCGCGATCGCGCAGAAGCGGTTCCCGGAGGCTCCGGAGACCGGCCAGATCTGGAACGGCCTCGGCGTCCTCGCCCGGGAGCGGGGGGATCTCGTCGCGTCCGACGAGAGGCTCCAGAAGGCCTACGAGATCTGGAGCCGGACGCTTCCCGGGACTCTGAGCGTCGCCGGCGTCCTGGCAAACCTCGCGAACAACGCCCTCGACCGCGGCGAGCTCGGCCTCGCAGAGGAGCGGCATCGCACGCTCCTCGCGATGCGCGAGGCGATCGCTCCGGAGGGGAACGACGTCGGGAGATCCTGCCAGTCGCTCGCCAACATCCTCAGGGTTCAGGGACGGCCTGTCGAGGCGACGGCGTTCGCCGAACGGGCCGTCGCGGTCGCGCGGCGGAACGCGCCCGGCGGCATCGCCGAGGCTTCCGCCCTCTGCGAGCTGGGCCGCGCGGACCTCGCCTCGGGCCGGCTCGAGGCCGCCGAAGAACATCTGCGCGCGGGGCTGGCGATCGCCGGAAAGGTCGCGCCGTTCGGAAGGGATGCGGCGGCCCTTCGCACGGCCCTCGCCGAGATCCTCATGGCGCGGGGTCGTCTGGAGGAGGCCGAGACGGTCGCCGCGGACGCCGTCGCGCGCCGCCGGTCCCAGCCGGGCACGATCTCGGAGGCCCAGGCTCTGCGGTTGCTCGCGAGCGTGCAGCGGGCCCGTGGGAAGCTCGACGAGGCTGAGGCGACCTACGGCCGCACGCTCGCCTCCCTCGAGACGCAGGCGGCGCGGATCGGCGGAGGCGAGGAGTCGGCGGCCGCTTTCTCGTCCCGCGCCGCGGACGCCTACCAGGACACGATCGACCTGCTCTTGTCGCGGGCGAAGAATGCCGATGCTCTCGCCGTTCTCGAGCGCTCCCGGGCGCGGCACTTTCTCGTGATAGTGAAGGCCCGGGAGAAGGCCGTGAGCCTGCGTCTGCCCGAGGGCATCGCGACGGAGCGCTCGGCCCTTTCGCGAGCCCAGGCGGACGCCGAGCGGCGCCTCGCGGCCCTCGACCCGGAGCGTGAGGCCGAGAGCGTCGCGGCACTCGAGGAGGAGCTGCGGGTCCTGCGCGGGCGCCGCGTGAGCCTCGATGCCCGACTCGAGGCGTCGGATCCGGCTCTGGGGCCGGCGTTCGTCGCCTCCGGGACTCTCGACCTCGCAGGAATCCGCCGCGTGCTGCCGCGGGGCACGCTTCTTCTCTCGTACACCGTCCTTCCGGCCCGTACGGTCCTGTTCGCGGTCCGCGCCGAAGGCGACGGCGAGGAGGGCGAGGCGGGGCTCGACGTCCTCTCGATCCCGGTGGCGTCCGACGCGCTCGCACGGGAAATCGGCGTCTTCCGCGGGCTGGTCGTCGCGGGCTCCGAGGGCGACGTCGCGGCCCCGGCGTTGCTCGAACAGGCGCGTCGCCTGCACGACCTCCTCGTGGCTCCGGCCGCCGGGCTCTTTGCGAGAGCGGCCCGTGTCCTCATCGCCGCCGACGGCCCCCTCCAGACGCTCCCGTTCGCCGCGCTGCGGGACGAAGAGCAGTGGCTCGCGGAAAAGAAGCCGATGAGCTTCGCGCCGTCCGCGTCCGCCTGGGCCTCGCTCCGCGGCCGCGCCGCCCGCCAAACCCGGTCCTCGGCCCGGCTCGTCGCGTTCGCGGACCCGACACTCCCCGGCCGGGCCGAGCCTGGCGGAGAGAAGGGGACGCGAGGCTCGTCCGAACGCGGCGGCGCGCCGCTGCTCCGCTACCGCCGGGGCCTTGCGCCGCTGCCGTACGCACGGGAGGAAGCGCGGGCCGTCGCGCGCGCGTGGAAGGGGCCATCGGCCGTCTTCGCGGGCGACGACGCGACGAAGGCGCGGGCGCTTGGCGTCGGAACGGGCACGCGCGTGCTGCATTTCGCGACGCACGCCCTCGTGGACCGGCGCTTTCCTCTCGATTCCGGCCTCGCGCTCGCCTCGAACGGAGCCGACGCGACCGGAGAGGCGACCGGTCTCCTTCAGGCGTGGGAGGTCCTCGAGTCCATGAGGCTCGACGCTGATCTCGTAACGCTCTCCGGCTGCGAGACGGGGCTCGGCGCGGAAGGCACCGGAGAGGGGCTCGTCGGGCTCGTTCGCGCCTTCCAGATCGCCGGAGCGCGCTCGGTCGTCGCGTCGCTCTGGAGCGTCTCGGATCGCAGCACGCGGGACCTCATGATCCGCTTTTACGAAGCTCTCGGGCGCGGCGCGGCCAAGGACGAGGCCCTCGTCCAGGCCCAGCGTGCGCTCATCCGGGGAACCCCGGAAGGCCGGAACCTCGGCCATCCCCGTTTCTGGGCTGCCTTCGAGGTCTTCGGAGACGGGCGATGACGGTCGACGTCCCGTTCGCAGGCGACGTCGAGGACTTCCGCGAGGTCTTCCTCGAATACCACCCGAGGTTGTTCCGGTACTTCCGGTCCCTGGGGTTCGCAGCGGAAGACGCCGACGATCTATGCCAGACGGCGCTTCTCAACGTCTACCGGGGGAGAGGAAAAGTGCGAGACGTCACGCTCTTCGCCCCCTGGGTTTACAGCGTCGCTCGAAACGCCGCGCGCGACGCCTGGCGCCGAAAAAAGGACGCCCGGGTCGAGGCGCTGGAAGATCGCGACGTCGAGGCTCCGGCCCCGTCGCCCGAGCGCGAGGCTGGGGACCGGGAAAGGCTCGACCGCGTTCGAGAGGGCCTCGTGGCGCTCCCGGCGCGCATGCGTGCCTGCTTCCTCCTGCGGGTTCAGGACGAACTTTCCTACGAGGAGATCGCCGGGCGGCTTTCGCTCTCGGCCGGCACCGTGAAGGTGCAGGTCTGGAACGCGAGGCGGCGGCTGCGCGAGGTGCTCCCATGATTCCACCGAAATCCTCCGGGCCCCACCCGGATGCCGAGGACCTGTACCGCGCCCATGCCGCGCCGAACGCCGGGGACTCGGCTGCCGTCCTCGGACACGCGGCGATCTGCGCGCGCTGCAGTGAGGAACTCGTGGGGATCGAGGTGTTCGCGGCGAACCCACCGGACGTGTTCGGTGGCGCCGTTCGGCGGGCCGAGGCCGCTTGGGGGACCTTCGCGGGGAGGCCGGCCCGGCGCCCTGCGAGGGTCCCGATGCCCGCCCTCGCGATCGCGGCCGCTCTTGTCCTTCTCGTCGGCGCAGCCCTCCTCGTCCGCCGCCCGCCGACCGACGTCGAGAGAGGCGACACCGTGACGGGTCTCCTGACGCCGGCCGGCGTTTTCGCGGCGCCCCCGGATGAGTTCCGTTTTCCGATCACGGGGGCCGCGAGAGTTCGCGTGAGCGTGTTCGACGCGGACCGGTCCTACGTCTGGACGAGCCCCGCGGCTCCAGAGGGTCAGCCCGTTTCGTTTCCGCCCGAGGAGCGCGCGAAGCTCCGGCCGGGCGTTGTCTACACGTGGGTCGTCCTCGGGGACGGCCGCACGCTTCCCGCGCGGACCTTCGAGATCCGCGCAGGCGGAGCTGCGACGCGGTGACGTCGCGGCCCCGCTCTCAGCCGCGGGGTTTTCTCGCCGCGTCGAATGGCCGGCGAAACATTCCGAAGAGCTCGCGGCGCGAGACGGGCTTCGGCGGGTCCTCGCATGCTTGCGCGGCGGCCTCGGGCTGCTGGTACGCCCGGGCGGCCTCTGCAGGGAAGAGCCGGGCGCGCACGGTGTCCCAGACGATCTCGCCGAGGCCGAGCTGCGGCGAGAAGCCAAGCGTCTGCCAGGCCTTCTCCATGTCTGCGATCCGGGGCGTTCGCGCCGACGTCCCCTGCACGGCGATGTGGCACTCCTTGGCGGCGCGCACGGCGAGGGCGCGGACGACCTCGGACGGCTTCACGGCAAGGCCGAACCCGAGATTCACGATTTCGCCGATCGGCCGCTTGCGCAGGGCCATGAGGACACCGCGTACGACGTCCTGAGGATGGACGAAGTCCCGGGGGGCGTCGTCGGCGAGGAAGACCTCCTCGCCCGCGAGGACTGCCTCGAGCGCGTCCTCGGGGAAGCGCGCGGGCCCGCCGCCAGGCCCGGCGACCGCGAAGACCCGCAGGATCACGAAGGGCAGGCCGGAGGCGAGGAACGCCTCCTCCTCGGCCGCTTTCGCGACGAGGTCGCGGTCCCCTTCGGGCTCGACGGGCTCGTCCTCGCGCGCGCGGAGATTCGCCTCGTCGCGCGGGCCATAGAGTGCCGCGTCCGAGAGGTGGACGAGCAAGCCGACGCCAGCCTGGCGGGACGCTTCGACGAGCGGCCCGAGGCCCGCCGCGTCGAGCGGAAGGCGCATCGCGTTCACGATCGCGGAGGGCCGGTGCTCGGCGAAGGCGTTTTCGAGGAACGCGGCGTCCGTCCCGTCTCCGCGCACGATCGTGATGCGTGGGTGACGCCCGAACGAGGCGGCGCGCTCCTCCTTGAGGGCGCGGCCGTCGCCCGCGTCGTCGAACGTGTCGAGCACGACGACGCCGTCGCCCGCGCCGAGAAGCTGCCGCGCGATTGCGGCGCCGAGAAAGCCCGCGCCGCCTGCGACGAGGACGAGACTCACGGAACCGGACTGGGCGTCGGCATCAGAGGCTGACTCGCGGCGTCGTACCGTTTCTGGATGCCGGATTTCTGGCGGTCCCGAATGAGCCAGCGGAGCAGCTTGCTCTTGTTGATCCCGACGAGGATGTCGTTCATCGCGTCGGCCACCGCCGGATCGGCGATGAGCTTGCCGGCGGTGCCCTGCGTCGAATCCAGTTTCGCGGCGACGTTCGCGAGGTGGGACGACAGCTTCTTCAGGTCGGCCAGGAACTCCTTCGAAAAGTCACCGTCCGAAACGAGCTGCCCGAGCAGGCCGCTCCCCGACTTGAGGTCCTTCGAGAAGGACGCGAGCCCGTCGGCGGTGGTCTGAAGCGAGTCGACCATCGCGAAGAACTTCTTCTTTCCCTCAGGGTCGGAAAGGAGGGCCGGCACGAGGCCTTCTCCCGTCGCGACGCCCTTCTCGACGCTTCCAAGAATCCGGTTGAGCGAGGCGGACGCCGACGCCAGCTCGCCGAGGACTCCCTCGGCGGCCTTCTCGTCATTCAGGAGGCGCCCGACGAGGCCCTTCCCCTGGCGTACGTCCTTCATGAGCCCGCTCATGCTGTCGAGCGTCTGGCGCAGAGAGCGCGAAAGAGCCTGGCCGTTCTCGGATTCCGAGGTGATTTCGCCGAGGAATCCCTCGCCCTTTTCCGTCCGCCCGAGGATGTTCTTGAGTGATTTGGAGATGGCCACGACGTTGTCCACGAGGTCGCCGGAGCCGGCGAGGATCTTTTCGAGCTCGGCGCCGCGAAACGCCATGATCTCGTGGTCGGGCTCGAGATCCGGCTTGTCGCTCGAGCCGGGCGTCACCTCGAGATACTTGTCGCCGAGGAGACCGATCGTCTTGATCTCGGCCCGACTGTCGGTCTTGACGAGGTGCTGGTACTTCCTTTCGATGTCGAAGTGAATGGTGAGGTCCTGGCCCGGCACGCGCGGCACTTCGATGTCACGCACCGCGCCCACGATCACGCCGGCGAGGCGCACCTGGTTTCCTCCCACCATTCCCTGGGAATTCGCGAAACGGGCGAAGTACGACGTGCGGCGCACGAAGAAGCCCTTCGTCCCTCCAATGAAGAGGACCGCGCCCGCGAGCAGCACGAAGGCGGCGAAGAGGATGACCCCGACGCGGGTCTTGGTCTTGACGTCGGCTCTCACGGCGGGCCTCCCTTTGACTCGGTCAATTCCGGAGAGACTCCCGCGGCGAGGAAGGCGCGGAGGTCGGCGACGTCGGAGGTCTGCGCTTCTTCGGGCGTCCCGATGAACGCGAACCGGGCGTTCTGCAGAAATGCGATGCGGTCGGCGACGAACAGCGCCGAGACGATGTCGTGGGTCACGACCACCGAGGTCGTCGCGAGCCGCTCGTTCAAGTCGACGATGAGCCGGTTGATCGTCATCGAGGTGACGGGGTCGAGGCCCGTCGTCGGCTCGTCGTAGAGGATAATGTCGGGCTTCAGCGCGACGGTCCGGGCCAGAGAGACGCGCTTTTTCATTCCGCCCGATAGCGACGAGGGGAGCAGGCGCTCCACATCGCGTCCGAGGTTGACGAAACCGAGCACTTCCGCGACGCGGTCCGAGATCCGCTCTTCCGGCCAGGACGTGTGCTCGCGCAGCGCGAACGCGATGTTCTCGAAGACTGTCATCGAGTCGAAAAGGGCGCCGCTCTGAAAGAGCATGCCGACCTTCTTGCGTACGGGGACGAGCTCCTCCTCGGGCAACGTGGAGACTTCCACGCCGTCCACCCAGACTTCGCCGGTGTCGGGCTGCTCGAGGCCGTTCATCTGCCGGAGCGACACGGATTTGCCCGTGCCGGACCCGCCGAGAATCACGAGCACTTCCCCGCGCATCACGGAGAGGTTCACGTCGTCGAGGACGCGCGTGGAGCCATAGGCCTTGGAGACGTGCTTGAACTCGATGATCGAAGCGCCGGCGGGGCGTGCTGCCTTGACGAAGCGCATGACGGCCGTCTCGCTGAACGTCACTGGAACCCCATGTTCAGGACGAGAAAGAGTTTCGTCAGGAAGAAATCGGACATCAGGACCGCGATCGAGGCCACGACGACCGCGATCGTCGTCGCGCGCCCGACTCCATCCGCTCCCCCCGAGGCATTCAGGCCGTTGTAACAGCCGATCATCGCGATCTCGAATCCGAAGAAGGGAGTCTTGAACAGTCCGTGAAGCACGTCGTTGACGTGCACGGATTGCTGGACGGTCGACAGGTAAAGCGAGGCCCCGACTTTTACTTCGACCACCGCGATGAACAGCCCGCCGACCATTCCGAGGAAATCGGCGAGGAGTGTCAGGACCGGGAGCATGAGCGTGACGGCCACGACGCGCGGCAGGACGAGCTTCCGGATCGGTGAGGCGCCGAGCGCCCGCATGGCATCGACCTGCTCGGTGACCGACATCGTCCCGAGCTCGGCCGTGATTCCTGATCCCACGCGCGCCGCGACCATGAGGGCGGTCAGGCTCGGCCCCAGCTCGCGGCAGATCGACAGCACGACGACGCGGCCCACGAAAAGCTTTCCGCCGAACTGCGCCAGCGCATAGGCCGTCTGGAGGGCGAGGACCATTCCCGTGAACAGGGCCGTGAGGCTCGTGATGGAGATCGACTGGACGCCGAGGGCGTCCATCTGCCGGACGATCTCGGACGTCTCCCAGCGGTTTCGGGCCTCGCGGGCGAGTTGAACGCCCATCATCGTGACGCCCCCAAGGTGAAAGGACACGTTCAGGACCCAGCGCTTCAGCCTCGCGAACTTCCAGAGCGGCTCATTAAGGACCGCGATGTACTGCGTCGTCGAATCGAACTGGGACGGGGGCACGGGGACATTCTACGGGGCGGCGGCGTCCCGGCCCGGTCGTGCGCCCTTCACCAGCACCTCAGCGTGGCGGTCGAATGCATCAGCGCAAGGTACCTGTCGAGCGAACTCCCCGGGCCCGGATTGATTCTGCCGTCGAAGTTGATGGTGAAGCTCTGGTTCACCGTTGCGAGCCCGCCCGGACCGTTCTCCTCTGCGCGAACGCGGATCTGCTGCCTCAGGTCGGCGGGGGCGATCGTGTGAAAGAGGGTCCTTCCGGCCTGCGGAAAGAAAACCTCGAAGTGCGATTCGTAGGCCTGCGGCCCCAGGGTCACACTGAAGTGCGCATTGCCGTTGGCGTAGATCGTGACGCGCGCGAGCGTCAGCTGCACGCCGTTGCACTTGGCGGGCCCAAGGTCACGCCCGAAGTAGCCGGGAACGAAGGACACGCGGAAGGGAACGGCAACAGTCTGCTGCGGGGCGGACTGTCCCCTCCGGACGAACTCGAACGCAACGGCTCCGTCGAGAGGCGTCTTGTCCGTGTGGCCGCCCGTCCCCTCGACCGGAACGGTGAATTCCTTCGTCTCGGACGCGTCGAGGCTCACGTTGCCATACGGCTTGACCTTGAGGCCCGGGGAGGCGGAGGGCCAGACGATCCGGCCGGACACGTCCTCGCCGGTGCCCACGAGACGGACGACGAACTTCTGGACGGTCTCAAACGGGTCCGCGACCGAGAGGATGTCCTTCTCCGGCAGGATCAGGAGCGGCGACGTGCGCATGCCGTCAAACATCCCGCGAAGCGGGACGTTGAAGGCCCATGCTCCGTGGGGCCCGGGCCCCGTCACTTTCATCGTGGCGCTCTTGGGCCCCGCGGCCATCGTGAAGAGGTCGAAGTGCGGCTGGAAGACGATGTCGACCTCGATGGCCGTGTTCGGGGCGAGGCTCCACTGGAAGGGGCCCGACTGGCCGTCGGCGTAAGTCGTCCGCGCCTTGACGGACTTCATGCCGAATTGAACGACCGTCTGGCCGCCCGTCGACCCGCCGAGCTCGCGGTACTCCGCGACCCGGAACGGCCCGCGTGGGATCTCGACCGTCACGTATCCGGACGCGATCGTCGTGAGCGAGAGCGTGCGCTTCGCGCTTTCGCCGTTCCAGACGGAGCCGAAGTCCATCTGGTCGGGCGCATGAGACGGCGTGTTCAGTACGTCCGCGACGTGTATACGCGAGGCGGCTTGAGGGAGGGGCGTCGGGGTGGCCGGGACGATAGGCCCCTTCACGGCCGCCTTGTCGGCGCCGAAAAGCACCGCCGGAAGGAGGAGGACGAGCGCGAAGAGCCGGGTGCGGGATGTCATGGCGGCCTCCAGACTCACCACAGCTTGTGGCGTCCGACACTCGCTTTCAAGGAACGTTCATGGTCCTTGGGCGACAGTTCGCGGTCCCGGGGCGCCATGCCTCTCCAACTCGCTAGACTCGCGACGTGCCATCTCGCCTCGTCGACCTCTTTGTCTCGGTCTGGAGCTGGGCAGTCATCGCGCTCACGGCGACCGCCTACAGCCTCCTCGCGATCCTCACGTCGTGGGTTCCGCCGCGCGGCCGGTTTTACCTCTTCTGGGCCCGTCTCTGGGCCCGGTCGATCCTGTTTCTGACCGGAGTTCCGGCCACGATCGAGACCGCGCACGAGGCCGCCGCCCTCCCGCAGGCGATTTACATGTCGAACCACGAGTCGGGAATCGACATCCTCCTTCTCCTCCTCGTCATTCCCCAGGACGTGCGCTTCCTGGCGAAGCGCTCCCTGTTTTACGTGCCGTTCATGGGTTGGTCGATGTGGCTCGCCGGATTCGTGCCCGTCGACCGGCGGCGGACGGCGAAGGCACGGGAGGTCCTTTCCGGTCTGGACCGGTGCCTCGCGAAGGGGCTCTCCATTCTGATCTTTCCCGAAGGAACCCGCTCCCGCGACGGGAGCGTCGGGCCGTTCAAGAAATCGGGCTTCCTGACCGCACTGAAGTCGGGCCTGCCAATCGTGCCCGTGGGCGTCTCCGGGGCCCGGGCCGTCCTCGGGGCTCAGGGAATGATCGTCCGGCAGGGCCCCGTCCGCGTTCGAGCTGGACGCCCGATTCCGACCGCGGGCCTGTCCGTGCATGCGCGCCGGGATCTCATGGAAAAGGTCCGGCGCGAGATTCTCCTCCTGCGCGGAGCGGCGGGTTGAGCCCCGGCGTCCCGCAGGCGCGCTGGCCCATTCACCTTCTAAGAAAGGCGCCGTTACCCCTGCCGAGCCGTCCGCCGGTTTTGTGAGATCCTCTCCCGCTGAGAGGGAAGCAGAACTTGTCCACGTCCACGCTCAACGAACAGTCCGTCCTCGACGCGCTCCGGCAGGTCAAGTACCCCGGCTTTTCGCGTGACATCGTCTCTTTCGGCTTCATCAAGGACCTCACGATCGGCGGCGGCAACGTCTCGTTCCGGCTCGCGCCGACGTCCGATGCCCCCGCGGCGGTCGAGGCCATCAAGCAGCAATGCGACGCGGCGCTCCGCGGCGTTCCGGGCGTCACGTCCGTCACGATCTCCGTGCAAACGGCGCCCCCGCAGGCGCCCGTCATGTCGGGAGCCGTGGGCCGCAAGGACATTCTCAAGGACACGCGCTTCGTCGTGGCCGTGGCCTCCGGCAAGGGCGGCGTCGGCAAGTCGACGGTCTCGGCGAACCTCGCGCTCGCGCTCAAGAAGCTCGGCTACGAAGTCGGGCTCATGGACTCGGACATCTACGGCCCGTCGCAGCAGATGATGATGGGCATCACGACGAAGCCATTCGTGAACGACGAGGAGAAGATTCTCCCGATCGAGCGTTTCGGCGTGCGCGTCATGTCGATCGGTTTCCTGATGGACGTCGACACGCCCGTGATCTGGCGCGGGCCGATGATCTTCAAGGCCGTCGAGCAGTTCCTCGGCGACGTGGCCTGGGGAAAGCAGGACTTCCTTCTCGTCGACCTGCCCCCCGGCACGGGCGACGCGCAGCTCACGCTCACGCAGAAGGTCGCTCTGTCGGGCGCTGTCATCGTGACGACCCCGCAGGACGTCGCGCTCATCGACGCACGCAAGGGCCTCGCGATGTTCCAGAAGGTGAATGTGCCCGTCCTCGGGATCATCGAGAACATGAGCTACTACGAGTGTCCGAAGTGCGGGAATCGCGACGAGATCTTCAAGCACGGTGGCGGCAAGAAGACGGCCGACCTCCTCGGCGTCCCGTTCCTCGGCGAGATCCCGATCGACCCGCGCGTCGCGATCCAGGGAGACGCCGGTACGCCGATCATGGTGTCCGACCCGGACTCGACGGTCTCGAAGGCGTTCCTGCGCCTCGCCGAGCAGGTCGTGAAGGCCGTCGGGGCCTGAACGAGTCCCGGGCCCTTACTTCCCCTCGCCGCCCGAAAAGCCGGGAAGGCTCGCGTTCGCGCACCCCTTCACGCCCGGCGCGAGCTTCATCCACGCGGGGGGCGGACGGCCGGTGGACTGGCCCGTGAGGGCGTCAGCGTAGCAGAGAGTCTGGATGTTGCTCCCAGCGATGAGGAAGAGCGCGCAGGAGTAAGACCGGCCGTCCGCCGGCTGCGAGATCGGACGGTTCGCGTTGAATTTCACGGAAACCGTCCCGTCGAACGCGCCCCGCGCGATGGCGAACGTCGTTGAACCGGAGCCGATGATTCCCCTGCTCCCGCTCACCTGCCCTGTGGCCGCGTCGCGTGCGAGGCCCTTCACCTCACACGAGACTTTGCCCTGGGTGAAGGCCGAGTCGAGCTTCGAGAGCTGGACCGGGACGTCGAACTCGAAGTCCTCGGCCGCGACGGGTGATGCGAGGAGGGCCAGCGACGCGGCCGCAATCGAAAGAAACGGATACTTCACTTCTTGCCTCCAATAGGGGCGGCGGCCTCGCCGGTCGCGGACAGAGCGTTCGTCCTGACATGGATGGGCCTGGAGTCCGCTTCCGTCGCTCCCGTTCCGGTCGCCGACAGAGCGGCGGTCGTGAGCTTCAGCGAAAACGGCTTCTCGGTGTCGCCGGTGCCAGTCGCCGAGAGTGTCGTGGTCTTGATTCGCACCGGCGCGGCTGGCCCGGCAGGGGTCGGGGCGGCTGCCGCCAGGAGAGCGAGGGCGAGCGTCAGGATGAACGGCGCCATTTTCGTACGGGAAGGATACTCTTTTCCGGCCCGTTGCTAAGATCCGGTCTCAGATTACGGAGGAACGTCATGGACGCAAACAACCTTCTCGAATCCCTGTTCCGTTGGGCCCACGTCATCGCCGGCGTCCTGTGGATCGGGCTCCTCTGGTTCTTCAACTTCGTGAACTCGAACTTCGCCCCGACGATGGACGCCGAGACGAAGAAGAAGGTCGTACCCGAGCTCATGCCGCGCGCCCTCTGGGCGTTCCGCTGGGGCGCCGCATGGACGTGGATCACCGGCCTCGTGCTCCTCGGCCTCGTCTACTACAACACGGGCCTTCTCTTCAAAGACCCGGCCATGAAGACGTGGGGCACCGGCGGCATCGCCGTCCTCGTCGCGCTCCTCTTCTTCGCGGTTTACGACCCGCTCGCCAAGGCGATCGCGAAGACCGAGATCCACTTCTGGCTCGGCCTCGCGGTCGCGACTGCGGCGGTCTTTTTCTTCTCGCGTTTCGGCGGCTTCGGCTTCCGCGGCACGGCGATCCACCTCGGCGCGATGTTCGGGACGGTCATGGCCGCGAACGTCTGGATGAGGATCTGGCCCGCGCAGAGGAAGATCATCACGGCCACGAAGGCCGGCGAGAAGCCGGACCCGGCGGTCGCCGCGATGGCGGGCCTGCGCAGCAAGCACAACACGTATATGTCCGTGCCGCTCGTCTTCACGATGCTCGCCCAGCACGCGACGTGGGCCGCGAGCTACGAGTGGGCGCTGCCCGCTGTCGTCCTCGTGGGATTCGCGTTCACGTACTGGATGTACAAAAAGGCCGCGACCGTCAAGGGGTTCTGATCCGCCCTGGGGGAATCCGGCCGCCGGGTTCCCCCAAACCCCCTACGCGCGAATCGCCTGCCTCCCGGGCGAGTCGGTGCCCTACCAGATCGACGGCCGGTCGGCCTCCGCGCGGCGCATGGGCGTCCCCTCCGCGCAGCCGAACGCGTCGTAGAACTCCGGCAGGTTCGAGGGCGGGCCGAGGGCGCGCCACTTGCCGGGGCTGTGCGGGTTCGTATTGAGCTGCACGCGCATCGACTCGTCGCGGAACTGGCTGCGCCAGATCGTCGCGTACGAGAGGAAGAACCTCTGCTCCGGCGTGAAGCCGTCGATCTTCTCCTTCGGCTTTCCGGCGAGGGCCTTCTGCATGGCGGCGTAGGCGATCTTGATTCCGCCGAAGTCACCGATGTTTTCGCCGAGCGTGAGCTTCCCGTTGATGGACTGGTCCGGGAGCGCCTTGTACGCGTCGAACTGCTTGACGATGAGGGCCGTTCGGGCGTCGTAGGCCTTGCGGTCGTCGGCGGTCCACCAGTTCTTCAGGTTCCCGTCGGCGTCGTACTGACTGCCCGAGTCGTCGAAGCCGTGCGACATCTCGTGCCCGATCACGACGCCGATCCCGCCGTAGTTCACCGCGTCGTCCGCGTCCTCGAAGAAGAAGGGCGGCTGGAGGATGCCTGCGGGGAAGACGATCTCGTTCAGGCTCGCACTGTAGTAGGCGTTCACTGTAGGCGGCGTCATGCCCCATTCCGTCCGGTCGATGGGCTTTCCGAGCTTCGCAAGGTTGCGCTTCGTTTCGAAGACGCGCGCGCGGCGCACGTTCTCGGCGTACGGGACGTCGCGGGAGATCGTCAGGGCCGAATAGTCCCTCCAGACGTCCGGGTAGCCGATCTTGACGCCGAATGCGGCGAGCTTTCGTTGGGCCTGGGCCTTGGTCTCGGCGCTCATCCAGGGGAGCGCCTCGATGCGCTCCTTGAGGGCCGCGCGCATGTTTTCGACGAGGACCTTCATGCGCACTTTTGCGCGTGGGCTGAACGCTCGCGCGACGTAACTCGGGCCGACGGCCTCGCCGAGGGCGAAGTCCGTGGCCGCCTGCACGCGCCTCCACGGCTCCTCCTGCTGAGGCGTGCCGTTGAGCGTCTTCCCGTTGAATGCGAAGTCCTCGTCCTGGAACGCTTTCGAGAGCAGAGGCGCTGCCGTTCGCGCGGTGTGCCAGCGCAGGTACGTGCGCCACTCGGCGGGCGGGGCCGAGCGTGCGAGCGCCGCGAAGCCCGTGAAGAACGCGGGCTGGCGCACATTGACCTCGGTGGAAGCGGAGGCACCCATGGCGGCGAGGAACTTCCCGAAGTCGAAACCCGGCGCCTCGGCGTTCAGGGCCGCGAGCGTCCGCTTGTTGTATGTCTTCTGCGGATCGCGGTTTTCGACGCGCGTGATGGAGGCCTTCGCCAACTTCGTCTCGATCCCCATGACGACGTCCGCTCCGGTCTTCGCGGCCTCGGGCGCGTCGCCGGCGAGCGTCAGGATCTTGGCGACATGGATGCGGTAAGCGTCGCGGAGGTCCTTCGACTTCGTGTCGTCCTTGAAGTAGTAATCGCGGTCGGGGAGACCGAGGCCGCCCTGGTTCATGACGCCGATGTAGCGCGTCGAGTTCCGGGCGTCCTGGGCGACGCGGAACCCGAAGCCGGCGTTCACGCCGGAGAGATGCATCTCGGCGAGAACGGCGGGGAGGTCATCGGCAGACTTCAGTTTCGCGATCGTCGCGAACGTCGGCGCGAGCGGCGCCGCTCCCGCCTTCTCGCGCGCCGCGGCGTCCATGCCGGTCGCGTAGAAGTCCGAGACCTTCTGCTGGGGCGTGCCCTTCGGCCAGTCCGCCTTCTCTGACGTCTCGTCGAGGATCTTCCTCACGACGTCGCGGTTGCGGTCCGACAGCGCGGAGAAGCTGCCGTACTGGCTGCGGTCGGCGGGAATCGGGTGCGCGGCCAGCCACGAGCCGTTCGTGTACTGGTAGAAGTCCTCGCACGGTTTTGCCGCGGTGTCGAAGTTGGCGGAGTCGATCGCGGGAGCGCGGGCAGGCGCCTGGGCGAAGAGGGGAATTTCTGCGAGTGAAAGAGAGATGACGAGAGCCGTGCGAAAACGCATCGCGTCTCCTTTGGACCCGAGTCTACGGGATCGACCTTCCGATCAGGCCAGAGCCGCCTGGCGCGAATCCCGCGCGCGGCGCAGGAGAGCTACGAGACCGCCCGCCATCATCACGTAAAAGCCGCCCCAGACGAGGGAGATGAGCGGCTTGGTCGTGAGGTCGACCGTGAAGGTCTCGAGGGTCGCGGGCTTGAGATCGCTGCCGGCGGCGAGGCCGAGAATCTCGATCTCGCACGTGCCCTCGTTCGGCGACACCTTGCGGACCCTGAGGCGGCCCTTCCCGGGAAGCGGCGTTTCGGGCGACTCGGTCGCGGACTCGGCGGAGCCGCTGCCGAAATACATGACGAGCCGGGCGGTTTTCTCCTCGGACGTCTCCGCGGTCGTCACGAGATAGTTCGCGTTCACGGTGACGCGGGGGCGGTCCGACGCGACCTGCGAACGGTCGGACGAGAAGTCGAGGAACTTCACCTTCACGCCTTCGATCGTCTTCGACTCGCCCTTCTTGAGGGTGATCGTGGTGCCCTCGATGCGCGCGGGCTGGCCCGGGTCGTAGGCCTGCGGCGAGACGTAGAGGTCCATGAGCGGCGAGGACTTCACGTCGGGATTCGCCATCATCTGGTTCGTGCGCGTGTTCGTGTAGAGCTTGGGATACGCCTTCCAGACGGAGCCTCCGGGCGAGGAAACCTCGACCTCCATCGCCTGCTTGGCCCGGCGGTCGGCGAGGCTCATCGCGTTGAGCTCCTCGGGGCGTTTCACCTCACCGCTGTCCGTGACGAAGACGAGGCGCGTGAACGTCAGCGTGTTTTTCCCCACGGTGAGCGGCTGGCCCCGGAGGAGGTTCACGGTTGTCTTTTTCTCGTAGACGCCGGAGACAAGAATGCCGACGAGCATGATGGACATGCCCACGTGCGCGAGATAGCCGCCCATCGTCGTGATGGCCTTGCGCCTGACGAAGAGAACCGCGGTTTCTGCGTTTGCCACGAAGCCCGCGACGGCGAGTGAGAGGATCAGGAGATCCATGGCGCCGCGCACGCCGGCCGCGAAGAAGACTCCGATGCTGAGGAATCCCACGACCAGCGGGACGAGCGCTTTCCGGAGCACGTTTCGCCCGATCTCGCCCCGCCACGAGAGATAGGGGACGAGCATGATGAGAAGAGCGATGAGGACCGCGATCGGGCGGTGCGTCACGTTGTAGAAGCTCGTCGCGACCTGCGAGGGCTTGCCGAGGACGCGCGTCAGGATGGGCGCCGACGTGCCGAGAAGGATCACGAGGCCCGAGGCGCTGAAGAGCGTCACGGAGAGGATGAAGAGGACCGAGCGCGAGAAGAACGGCTCCTCCTTTTCCTTGCCTGTCGCCTGATCGATGTCGTTGACGACCGGAATCTCCTTCCAGCGGAAGGCGAGAAGTCCCAGTCCGCCGACGAGGAAGACGACAATGATCCCGACGAGCCAGCCCGTGATCCCGAGGTCGATGAACGAATGCACGGAAAAATCCGCGAGGACTCCGGAGCGGGTGAGGAACGTCCCATAGAGGATGCAGCAGAAGGCGAGGATCGCGAGGATGATGTTGATCTTCCGGTGCTTGGCACGCGCCCTCTGGAGGTACATTCCGTGGACGAGCGCCACGGTCGCGAGCCACGGCACGAGGGATGTGTTCTCGACCGGGTCCCATCCCCAGTAGCCGCCCCACCCGAGCGTCTTGTAGGCCCAGTAGCCGCCCATCAGAATCGCCGTCCCGAGCGTCACGAACGTGAAGAGCGCCCAGGGCATCGCGCGGACGACCCAGCCGTCCCAGCGTTTCATCCACAGCGCGGCGATCGCGAAAGCGAACGGCACCGAGAGCGAGGCGAATCCGGAGAACATGACCGGCGGGTGGATGACCATCCACGGGTCCTGCAGGAGGGGGTTCAGGCCCTGGCCGTCGGGCGGGATCTGGGCAAGGAACCGGAAGGGCGACTGCTTGACGAGGATCGCGACGATCCCGAGAAACGACGCGAGGTAGACCACCATCACGGGCGCTTCCTGCTCCTTTGCCGACTTCAGGACGAAGAGCCCGATGAGCGCGCCCCAGAAGAGCCAGAGAAGGAAGGAGCCTTCCTGTCCCGCCCAGAACGTGGAGAAGAGGTAGTAGAAGGGCAGATCGCGCCCCGAATACGACGCCACGTACGAGAGGCGGAAATCGTGCGCGATCAGGCGGGTCAGGAGGAGAAAGGACGCGAGCAGGATCGAAAAGACGTAGGCGTAGTAGAGGCGGCGGGCCAGGGAAAGAGAGGGATTTTCTGCGAATGGGAATAGGGCTGGGGAAGTCGCGGTGCGCATCGAATGCAGATAAGCGAGGGCGCAGGTGACGCCGAAGAGCATCGCCGCCCAGATTGCGAGCGTGCCCGGCGCGAAGCCGAGAAGTCCGGGGAGACTGTTCATGGGGCGACCTCAGGCCTTCTTGGCGGCGCCGTACTGCTTTTCGATTTCCTCGCCCTGGTACTTGGACGGGCACTTAACGAGAAGTTTCTCGGCGGCGAAAACGCCTTTGTCGTAACGGCCGATCGCGACGATCGAGACCGCGTCCTCGAAGTTAGCGGGTTTCACGTCCGTGTAGGAAACGGGGATCGACTCTTTCGTCTTTTCGTCGTAAAGCGTGAAGAGGAGCGTCTTCGTGGCCGTGTCGTAGCGCGAGGTGCCCTTCTCGAGCGCGCCCATCACCTGGACCGTGCGGGGGGCCCCCTTCGCCTCGGCGAACGAGACATACGGGGTCATCGAGCGCGAGAACGTGGACAGGCCGAGGGCGAGGAATCCGAGGACGAGAATCGCTCCGGCCCAGTAGGCGCGTTTCATTGGGTTACTCCTGACGGGGCCGGGAGGCGGCCCCGACCTTCCGGTCGAGGTAGACGAGGTAGCCGAAGATTCCGGCCCAGATCACGATGTTGACCGCCGCGACATAGCCGAGAGCGCCGCTCATGCCGCCCTCTCGCGCACGATGCGGGATACGCGCCGGTCGAGATTCCACATCCAGTAGAACAGTGCCATGAAAGCCACCATCGAAGAGAAAAAGATGATTCGGATATCCATCGACATTTCGACTTTGCCGCGGACGTTGATCACGGTGTCGGGGTGGAGCGACTGGTACATCCGGGGGACCGCGAACGTGAGGAACGGCACCGTCACAACCGCGACGAGGGCATAGGCCGCCGAGAGCGTCGCGCGGCGTTCAGGGTCCTCGAGCGCGCCCCGGAGGCCGAGGTACGCGCCGTACACGAGGAGGAGAAGGACGATCGAGGTCTCGCGCGGGTCCCAGTTCCAGTACGAGTTCCACATGACGCGCGCGAAGATCGAGCCCGTCACGGTCGCAAGGACGCAGAAGAGGAACCCGAGCCGGGCGGCCGCGGAGGCCGCCTCGTCGTCCTCGATCCGGCGCGTCTTCAGGTACCTCCACGAGTACCAGGCCGCTACGAAAAAGGCGAGGGTCGAGACCCAGGCCTGCGGGACGTGGAAAAAGACGATGCGCGAGGACTCGCCGACGAAGTTCTGGGCCGGCCGGGCGTAGAGGAACGCACCCCAGCAGATCGCCGCCATCCCAAGGCCCAGGAGAGCCTTAAGCACTGATCCGAAGCTCTTCACGGCTGGAATGATAGTCCCCGGTCGAGAATCGTTCTCTAAAGCAGGCGAATCAATTCGGGGAGCCTTGTAAGGGGTTCCGGACGTTCGATTTATTCCCGCCAGACGGCGTCGAAGAGGGCGAACGCGGCCGTCGTGACGACCCCGTCATAGGCCACGAGAACACGCACGAAATCGACGCCAGCCTTGAAGTCCTCTTCGCGAGCCGCGATCTGTGTGCCGGAGACCGCCGCGATCAGAGGGGGAAGAAGCAGCGGGACCGAGAGGACGGCGAAGAGCGCGCCCTTGGCGGACGCCTTCGAGACGAGCGCCGCCGTGAACGTCGAGGCGCCCGCAAGGCCGAGACAACCGAACACGAGGAGCACGACGAAGAGCGACGGGCACTTGATCTCGAAGGACATCAGGACGAGGAAGAGGGGGACGATGAACGCCGTGACCGCGAAGAGGAGGAGGATGTTCACGAGATACTTGCCGAGGAGGACCGCGGGCGGCGGCGCCGCAAGCCTGAGGGCCGAGGCGGTGCCGGCTTCCTCCTCCTTGACGAAGACGCGCGAGAGTCCCGTCATCGCCGAGAAGAAGATGACGATCCAGAGAAGGACGGAGTTCACGGTCGGCCGGTCCTCGGGCGCGAGGCGCGTCGGGCCGACCGCGTAGCCCACGAGGACGAGAACCGCGAACGCGAAGAGGAAGAGGGAGTTCACGGCGATGCGCGTGCGCCACTCGGCGAGGAGGTCCTTGCGGAGAACGGCGAGAGCGGCCCCGAGGAGGGGCGCGGGCGCACGGGCGCTCATAACGACAGGGTCTCGTCGGCTAGGCCGAGGTCCCGCGGGTCGTTCGAGGCGATGATCGCGATTCCGCGGGTGCGCTGGGCGGCGACGACCTTCTGGACGACGGCGCGTCCCGCCTCGTCGAGATTCGCGCCGGGCTCGTCGAGGAGGAGGACGCCGGGGTCGTGGAGCGTCGCGTACGCGAGCTTCACGCGCTGCCGCTGGCCCGTGGAAAGGAAAGAGAGGGATTTCTTTGAATGGGATTCGAGCGGCAGGCCGACGTCCTCGAGCAGCGCAAGCGTACGGCCGGGCGTCGGCACCAGTCCGCGGACTCTTTCGAAGAAATCCAGGTTCTCTTCGGCGGTCAACTCGCTGTAGAGCGCAAGGTCGGGTGCGCACCAGCCAAGCAGCGAATACGCGTCCCGAGGCTGCAGACCGCCCTCCGTCTCGTCGTTCTCGAAGAACCTCACACTCCCGCCGCTCGGGCGGATCAGTCCGGCAAGGACCCTCAGGAGCGTCGTCTTGCCGCTCCCGTTCTCGCCGGCGACGCCAAGGACGCGCCCGTTCTCGAGTGAAAAGCTGAGAGGACCGATGATCTTCCGCGTCCCGAACGAGCGGGAGAGGCCTTCCGCGACGAGCCGCATGCGGCAGAAGGATAATCCCTCCCTGTGCTGCCACGATTTCTCGGCGTCCTCGTCTTCCTCGCGATCACCGTTTACCGGTGCACGCTGCGACTGACGATCGTGGGCGAGGAGCATCGCCAGGCGATTCGCGCGAAAGGGAAGAAACCGCTGCACGCGATCTGGCACCAGCGGATGGTCGGCGGGATCCTGGCGCACCGCGGCGAGGGGATCGTCACGATGGCGTCGAAGAGCGACGACGGCGAGATCATCGCCACGTTCCTGAGGTATTGGGGATTCCGGGCCGCGCGCGGCTCCTCGTCGAGGGGCGGCGACGTCGCGACGGCTGACTTTCTCGAAGGGCTGAAGACAGCCCCCGGCGGCGCGCTGACGCCGGACGGGCCGCGCGGCCCGGCACGGTGCTGCAAGCGGGGGATCCTGACGCTCGCCGAAGCGGGGAATGGGGTCGTCCTGCCGTCCTCGTCCTCCTCCTCCCGCCCGAGGTTCCTGGATTCGTGGGACCGCTTCCTCCTCCCGCTCCCGTTCTCCCGCTGCGTCGTCGTCTTCGGGCCGCCGCTCGAGCGTGCAGCCGGGGAGCCCGAAGACACGTTTCTCTCGCGCGCGGCGGCAGCGATCGACGCTGTCACCGACGAAGCCGACCGTCTCTGCGGAGTCGTAGGCGCTCCGCGGGAAAGGGTGAAGAACGCATGACGCTTCCCGTGACCCTCGACGACGTGAACGCATCCCGCGAACGGATCGCCGGCCGCGTCCACCGGACGCCGGTACTGACGTCGCGGCGCCTCGACGAACGGATCGGTGCGCGCCTCTTCTTCAAGTGCGAGACGTTCCAGCGCGTGGGCGCCTTCAAGGCGCGGGGCGCGTTCTCGCGGCTGACGCTTCTGACTGCGCCCGAGAAGAAGCGGGGGGTCGTGGCGTTTTCGTCCGGAAACCACGCGCAAGCCGTCGCGCTCGCGGCGAAGGAGCTTGGCCTCTCGGCGGTCATCGTCATGCCGCACGACGCGCCTGTGCTCAAGCTGGCGGCGACGCGGGGCTACGGCGCGGAGGTGCGCCTCTATGACCGGGCCGAAGAGAGCCGCGAGAAGATCGCGCAGGAATTCGTCGAGAAGGAGGGCCGGGTCCTCGTGCCGCCGTTCGACGACGTCGCGGTCATCGCGGGGCAGGGCACGGCCGGGCTCGAGCTCCTCGAACAGGTGCCAGACCTCGACGCCGTCCTCATGCCGCTGGGGGGCGGGGGGCTTCTCTCGGGCGTCGCGGTGGTCGTGAAAGCGCTTCGGCCCAAGGCGCGCGTTTTCGGAGTCGAGCCTGCGGCGGGCGACGACTTCGTGCGCTCGCTCGCCGCGGGACATCCCGTCTCGATCCCCGTCCCCGAGACGATCGCGGACTGTCTTCAGACGACGAAGCCGGGCGTCCACACGTTCGCGATCGTGTCCGCGCTCGTCGAGAGCGTCGTCACCGTGAGCGACCTGGAGCTCCGGCGCGCGATGTCGCTCCTCTTCACGGCGATGAAACTCGTCGTCGAGCCGGGCGCGACCGCCGGTTTCGCGGGCGTCCTCTCGGGACGGGTGGCGGGTCTCGAGGGCGGGCGGGTTGGAGTCGTCCTGTCGGGCGGAAACGTCGACCCGGAGGCGTTCGGCCGGCTCGTGACCGGCCTCGGGCCGGATGAAGCCTGGAACGCCTAGAAGTACACGTTGACACCCGCCGCGAGGCGGATGTAGTCGGCCTTCGGCTGGTTGGGCAGCAACTTGATCGCCGCAACGTCGAGGAAGACGTAGCGTCCGTCGAGAAAGACGGACGTCCGGAAGCTGGTCCTCACGTCAACGCCCGCCCCGGCGTGGAGCGCGAAGAGGTTCTCGGCCGGGTAAGACGTGTCCGCGTTCGGTCCGACGCCCTTCGGCTTCGCCCATGTGTATCCGAGCCCGGCGAGCGCGTAGGGCTGTACCCGCCCGCTGTGGAGGAAGAACACGAGGAAAGACGCCGCGACCGGGAGCTCGTCGACCGTGAGGACGCGCACGCCGCCTTCCGTGAACGTGTCGCGCCGGTATCCGGCGGACACCTCGAGGCCGAGGCCGCCGGTGATGCGCAGTCGCGCGTGGACGCCGCCTGTCGCGCTGCCCGACTCCGCATTGCGCCCTTTCGCGTATCCCGCGTCCGCGCCGTAGCCCGTGCCCGGGTCGGAAAACGACTGTGCGCGCGCGGGAAGCGTCGCGGCGAGAGTGGCGACAAGAGCCGCGGCGAGGGGAATCCGGGCGAGCGGGCGCATCGGCATGGGACTGTACCGCGCCCGCCGCCGGCCCGCAGCGACGCGCCAATCATGGAATCGCTCATAATCGTCCACCCGTGGCGTCCCGAAACTGGAAAGACGAGCTTCCGACGCTGATTCTCGCGATCGCGGCCCAGTTCGGGCTCGTGCGCGCGGTGGACTGGGCGCGTGCCCACACGGACACGAGCGACCTCGCCCGCCGGTTGGTGGAAGAGCGCTTCTATTTCGCGCCCTACGTCGGCTCCGTGATCGTCGTCTTGATCCTGGGCCGGCTCATGGTGAAGGCTCTGAACCTGCGCGGCATCGCGATCGGCGAGTGGCTGCGCTCCTCGCTTCTCGTCGTCATGGTGGGGGTCGGCTTCCTCGTGGCAGCGCACCTCGACCAGATTCTCGGCGTCCTCGCGCTCCTCGCGCACCAGCCTGCTCTCCAGGCCGCGTCGCGCGATCTCGGCGCCTCGCCGTTCTTCCAGCTCCTGGGGCGTACGGCCACGCTGCGCTTCGCGATCGACATCGTGGGGCTCTTCGTCTGTCTCTTCGCGATCCGCCTGGGGCAGCCGGCGCATCCCGAGGTCTCCGCCGCTCTCGGCTTCCAGTCCGTCAAGGACTGGACCCGGGCCGGAGACGCGTACCTGAAAGCGGGCGACACGAAGCGCGCGCGCCGGATGTTCAAGAAGGCGCGCGCATGGCCGCGGCTGGCTGCTCTCGAGCAGCGCGACGGGAAACACCGCGAGGCGGCGCGCCTCTACGAAGAGGCGGGTGACGCTTACGCGTGGGAGGCCTCCCGCGCCTGGGAGGCCGCCGGCGAAGCGGCGGCCGCGGGGGAGTATGGCAAGAAGGCGCTTCTCCTTGCGCGGACGGCATCCCGCTGGGACCGGCTCGCGGAGATCGCAGAGACCCTCGGGGATCATGTGTCGCTCGCCGAGGCCTGCCGGCGCCTGGCCGAGGCGACACCGTCCGGGCCGGTGAAGGCGGCGCTCTGGAAGAGGGCCGCAGACGCCTATCGCAGCGCCGGGAAGCCGGGGGAAGCGGCCGAGGCGTACCGGAACGCGCAGGAGCACCTGCTTGCGGGCGAGCTGTTCGTGGAGAGCGGCCGCCCGGCAGAGGCCATTCAGTCGTTCGAACGAAGCGGCGCCCTGACGAAGGCGGCTCTCGCGGCCGCGCGGGCCGGCGACGAGAAGGGCGCCCAGGAGCTCCTGGCGCGCGAGGCCGAAGGCCGTGGTGACCTCGTGTCCGCCGCGGAAGCATGGGGACGGGCCGGACAGGCGCTGCGCGCGGCCGGCCTCTTCGAGAAGGCCGGAGATTTCGTCCGCGCAGCCGACGCATGGAAGGACGCGGGCCGGCTCGAGAAGGCCGCGCCCCTGTACCAGCGAGGAGGCAAACGCGCGGCGGCGGCGGAGGCCTTCACGGCTGCGGGCCAGGTCGAGAAGGCGGCCGCTCTCTATAGCGAGCTCAAGGACTACGACAAGGCGGCGGCCCTGTTTCGCGGCGCTGGACGACTCCCCGCGGCCGCGGCGGCGCTTCAGGCCGGCGGCAAGTTCGACGACGCCGCCCAGCTCTTTTTGCGCACGGGGCGCGGTCTCGAGGCCGCGCGGTGCGCGCTCCTTGGCGGGCATCGCGAGCAGGCGTGGGAGTACCTCACCGGAGTGCCGCGCAGCGAACCCGGTCTCGCCGAAGTGTTTCAACAGCTCGCGCGCGCCCACATGGCGGCGGGCGAGAACAAGGACGCCGTGCACGTGCTGCGCGCGCTGGTCGGCCGCGGGAAGGTCGAGTCCGAGAATCTTCCGCTGCACATGACGCTCCTCGAGGCCCTTCGCGCGTCCGGAGATTCCGGAGAAGGCGTGGAGCTCGGACGAATCGCGGCGTTCGATCCTTCGGTGCTCGAGGGTGCGGCGGCGCATTCGGTGGATTTCGCGGACGTGGGGCTCGACGACGCCATGCCCGCCGCGCTCATCCGGACGCCGGCCGTGCACAAGTCGGGGCCCTATGCCTCCTTCGCGCGGCCCGCGGCGCCGCCACCCGTTCAGCCTCCGCCCCTCAGGATCTCGACCCCCGCGGCGCCTCCGCCGGCGAAGCCGACGGTGGGCTTCGGCCTGCCCGAGACGCCCGAGTCGCGCTACGAGATCCTCTCCGAGCTCGGTCGCGGCGGGATGGGCGTCGTGCACAAGGCGCTCGACAAGAAGCTCGACCGGCACGTCGCGCTCAAGATCCTGCCCTGGCAGCTTCGCGGTGACGAGACGGCGATGCGCTACTTCAAACGCGAGGCTCGGGCCATCGCGGCGCTCAAGCATCCGAACATCGTCGCGCTCTACGACTACGGCGAGGGCTTCGGAAGCCTGTACCTCGCGATGGAGTATCTCGAGGGGCCGAACCTGCAGAAGCTCATCAAGAAGGAGACCGAGCGGGTGCAAAAGAACTGGCGGAGCTGGTTCGTGCAGGCCACGCGGGGGATCGCCGCGGCCCACGCGAAGGGCATCCTGCACCGGGACCTCAAACCCGCGAATCTCATCCTCGACGAGCACGGGACGCTTCGGATTCTCGATTTCGGCCTTGCCCTTCCCCAGGCCGATGCGGGAGGCACGTCGAAGCTCATCGGCAGTCCGGCCTTCTTCCCGCCCGAGGTCCTTCGCGGGGAGATGCCGAGCCCCGCCTCCGACGTCTACTCGCTCGGCGCCGCCTTCTACACGCTCGCCACGGGGCGGTGGCCCTACGTGGGCGACGACGTCCTGGTGGCCCGGCTCGAGCGCGATCCCGACGATCCGCGTCCCTACGCGCCGTTTCTGAAAGAGGAAGAGGTTGCCATCCTCATGAAATCGCTCGCGCGGCACCGCCCGGACCGCTATCCGGACGGCGGGGAGCTCCTGGCGGCGCTCCTCTCGCTCGAAGCGTAGGGCGCTGGGCGGCTAGAGCACCCGGACGCGTACCTCGCGGGCGAGCTCCGGTTCGGTGACTTCCACTTTTTCCTCGACGACGACGCGCTGGATCAGGCCGCGCTCGCCTTCCACGATCAGCGTGATCCCGAGCTCGATCTCGTCGAACGTCGCCTCGGCGACGGACTCGTCCGGGTTCTTCACGATGACCGTCTCCACGACGGAGGCGTCTCCTTCGCGTCCGGCGATGACGAGCCGGAAGGTGGACGTCTCTTTCGCGTGCTTGTTCTTGTCCTTGCGCGCGAGCTCACGCGCTCTTTTCTGAGCTCTTTTTTGTCTGATTTCCCAGGCCCTCATGCGGCTCCTATTCTCCGAGCGCAGGGAGCGCCCGAATCTCGCATTATGACCGACGCGGCGGTCGGCTAATCTTGGCCGCTCGGAGGCGCTCATGAAAGCGGTCTTCTTCACGGCGCACGGTGGCAACGACGTCCTGACTGTCGGGGAACGGCCCGACCCCGCGCCGGGTCCCGGCGACGTGCTCGTTCGGGTAGAGGCCGCCGCGCTCAACCGGCTGGACCTCTTCGTAAGGGACGGGATTCCGGGCGTTCCCGTGGTATTTCCGCACGTGCCGGGCGCCGACGGCGCGGGCGTCGTGGCGGCTCTCGGGGCAGGCGTCACGGGACCGGCTCCGGGAACGCGGGTCGTTTTTCAACCCGGCCTTTCGTGCGGAGCGTGCGAGTTCTGCCTCGCGGGGGAGCGCAGCCTTTGCGTGCGCTTCCGCATCCTCGGCGAACACCTGCCCGGGACATTCGCGGAGAAGATCGTCGTCCCCGCATCGAACGTTTACGTCGCGCCGGCGGGCCTCTCCGCCGAGCAGGCCGCCGCGTTCCCGCTCGCCGGGCTCACCGCGTGGCGGATGCTCGTGACCCGGGCCGCGCTCCGGCCTGGCGAGACGGTGCTCATCCATGGCGTCGGCGGCGGCGTCTCGACGTTCGCGATCCAGATCGCGAAGCTTTGCGGCGCCTCGCGCGTGATCGTGACGTCGTCGTCGGCAGCCAAGCGCGCGCGAGCGATGGAACTGGGGGCGGACGAGGCGATCGACTACACGGCGACGGACGTCGGCAAGGCGGTCCGCGAGATGACTGGAAAACGAGGCGTGGACGTCGTCGTGGACTCGGTGGGCGCGGCGACGTGGAAGCACTCCCTCACGGCGGCGGCGAAGAAGGGGCGCATCGTGACGTGCGGCGCCACGTCCGGCCCCGCTCCCCAGGAGAACATCAACGTCATCTTCTGGAAGCAGCTTTCGATTCTCGGCTCGACGATGGGCACGGATGCGGAATTCAGCGCGATGCTCGCGGCGGTGGGGGCGGGCCGCCTCCAACCCGTCGTCGACACCGTGTTTCCGCTCGGCGACGTGCGCAAGGCGTACGAGCGAATGGCGTCGGGAGAGGGGTTCGGGAAGATCGTCGTGAAGGTGAGCGCGTGAGCATCCCCGATCCGGACGTCCCGCTGCTTCGCCACACGCTCGCACCGCTCGCGCCGCGCGGGCAAGGCCCTGCGCGAGAGCTACTTCAGGGCCGAGATCGTCACCGGCCGCGTCGGCCTCGAGCAGGTGGCGCCGCGCCGCGAATTCGACTGAGCTAGGCGGGAATCCAGAGAGTAAACGTCGAGCCCGGGCCGCCCTCGTTGTTCGCGACGTCGAGTCGGCCTCGGTGGGCCTGGAGGACCTTCTGGACGACCGTGAGGCCGAGGCCGGTTCCCGGCACGGCCTCGCTGCCTTGAAACCTCAAGTAGGGCGTCGCGATCCTGGACTTTTCTGCTGCGGGAAAGCCCGGCCCCTCATCCGTCACGGAAACACGGAGGAACGGCCGGCCGTCTTCGCTCACGATCTCCGCCTTCACGCGCACGGTGCCTCCGGGCGGGCTGAATTTCACCGCGTTGCCGAAGAGATTTGCCGCGGCTCGCCTGAACATCGCGGGGTCGAGCGGCACCCGGGGGAGATCCTTCGGCACGTCCGTCTCGACGGTGACGCGCCGCGCGACCGCGAGCCAGCGCGCCTCTTCGAGCGGAAGAGAGAGCGCCTCGGCCGGCACCGTCGGGCGCTTCTCGGTCTCTGGCGCATCCGCCGCGCGATAGACGAGGAGTGCGTCTTCGATGAGGCCTTGTAACCCTCGCGCCGACGCGAGCGAGCCGTCGAGCATCTTCGCGAGACGCACGTCGCCCGTCCGCCGCTCCTTGTCGCGGGTGAGCTCGAGCGCGGCGGTGAGCGCCGAGAGCGGGTTTTTCATGTCGTGCACGAGCATCGCCGTGAGGCGGCTCCGGTCGCGGTCCGCGAGCTCGCGACGCCGCTGCTCGAGCGCCAGGGCCTCGAGCTGCTTCTGCAGGTTCCCGTAGAGGCGCGCGGCGCGAATCGCGAGGGCGAGCTGGTCGGCCACGCGCCCGAAGAAGACGATCTCGTCGGGCGGGAACGCGCGGGGCTCGGGCCACGACATCCCGAGGACGCCAATGAGCTCTCCCTCGCGATGGATCGGGATGCCCACGAGGCTCTTCGCGCCGAGCGCCTCGAGCGCGCTGAAGGCGAGCGACGCCGGGTCGAGCTCCGCCCGGTCGGCGACGACATAGGGCTCGCGCGAAGCCACGAGCGCGTTGAAGGGCTCGCTGTCCGGAAGCGGGCGTTCGTGCCCGACGAGGGACGAATTCGCGTCGCCCTCCCGCCAGTCCATGAAAACCGTGCACGACGAGGCGTCTTCGTTCAGGAACCAGATCTCGACCGAATTAGCGGCGAATCGCGTCCCGAGGAGAGACGTGGCCGCCCCGAGCACCTCCTCGAGATCGAGCGAGTCGCGCGACGCGAGCGCGATGGACGCGAGAATATCGTTGCGCTTCGCCTCAGTTCGGAGCCGCTCCTTGAACGCGTCTTCGTGCACCTGCGACCGGCGGCGCTGGAGACGGAGGAGCCGTTCGAGCCGCATCGCGAGGAGCGGCCCCTCGTCGCGCTCGCGCACGAGCTCGAAGGACTCGAGCGGAATCCGCCGGACGAGCTGGTCCGTGATCTCCGCGTTCGGCGGCACGACCACGAGGCAGAGCGGCGGGTTGGGTGCGATGTCGAGGATCGCCGGCCGCAACCGGACGAAGCCGCGTCCGAAGGCCTCGGGTCTCGTCACCCAGACGAGCGGCCAGTGCGAGAAGAAGTCCGGTTCCGTGACCTCCTTCTCGTCGTGCCGCTCGACGAGCAGGCCCCCGGCCGACAGCGTCCGGGCCACCCAGGCCATCGCTTCCGGTTCGCCCACGAGCTTGACCCTTCTCAGGATTCCGTCGCGCTCAGAGCGTGCGGCGATTCCGCTGATCGGCTCCACGGCGCCCATTCTCGCTGCCGTCGGAACCCCCGTCCACCGCGTGCCGCGTGCGATCATCCAGGCGATGCCGGCCGGCCTCGCCTTTCTAGCCGCTTCTCTCCTCGCGGCGCCTCCAGCGGGCGCCCCGGAGGCTGCAGGCAACCAGCCCCTCCTTGTCACGTACGAGCTCACCGAATCCACGCGAAGCGTCACGCCGGCCGGAGAACGAACGGTTTCGGCCGGAGGGATGGTCGTGGCACGGGGCGGAGACGCGCGCTGGGAGCTCACGCACGGGACTTTCCCGCGCTCTTCCGCGACGGCGGTGGTGACGGGCCGGGACGGACTCATGCTGCTCGATCGGGAAGCAAAGGTGGCGGCTCGCGCCACGGCTTCGGACTTCGCCGATCTCTTTCTGGGGCGGCCCTCCGACGCGGGCTCGGCGTCTTCGGCGGTGCGGGACGTGTCGGCCGCCCTCCGGAAAGACGGCGCTGGGCGCCCGTTCCAGGACCGCCCGACGTCACGCTTCCGGCTGGAGGCGGCGTGGACCGTCGTCTTCTCGTCGCCCGGCCGGATCACGCGCGTGAAGACGGAGGCGGCGGGCCTCGTCGAGGCGGTCGAGATGGCCGAAGCGCAATCGGCGCTCGACGACCTCCTTCGTCTCCTCCCGGCCCGGGGCGCGGCCCGTGAGGTTTTGGGCGCCGAGCTTGCGAAGGTGATCGGCCTGCCCGTCTTCGTCGAGATCTCCGTCACGTCGACCTCGAGCACCGAGGCGCCCGGCATTCCGTCGGGCACCGAGGCGCCTCCGAAGCCCCTGACCGCGCATTCCACCGCGACACGCCGTGTGAAAAACCTCGCGACGCGCCCGGGGACCAGGGGCGACGCGGCCCTCGTCGCGGTCCCGGAGGACTTCCGCGCGCGCTCCCTCGACCGCCTTCTCGCCCTGCGGGCGATGCCGTGAACGAATCAGACCTCACGCCGCTCCTCGACCTCCTCCCCGAGCTTCTGGCCGGGCGTCCGCTCGTCGTGCTCACGGGAGCCGGCATCTCGGCGGAAAGCGGTCTTCCCACATTCCGGGGGGCGGGAGGCATGTGGGAGGGGAACCGCCCCGAGGATCTCGCGACACCCGCGGCTTTCGCGCGGGATCCGGAGAAGGTGTGGTGCTTCTATGCATGGCGGCTCGAGAAGCTGCGTGGGGCCAGACCGAACGAAGGGCACATCGCCCTTGCCCGCATGGAACGACTCCTGCCGCGCATGACGATCGTGACGCAGAACGTCGACGGCCTGCACGCGGCGGCCGGGAGCCGGAACATCCTCGAGCTTCACGGCACGCTACTCACCGCGCGCTGCACCGAATGCGGCCGACGCGTCCCCGCGCCCGAGGGCGCGATTCCGCCGCTCCCGCGCTGTGGCGCCTGTGGCGCGCTTCTCCGGCCGGACGTCGTCTGGTTCGGCGAGGCCCTGTCGTCCGTCACGTGGAGCGCGGCGTCGCGTGCGGCCGAGGAAAGCGCGGTCTTTTTCGTCGTCGGCACGTCCTCGGTCGTGGCTCCCGCCTCGTCCCTCGCGCTCCTGGCCGCGCGGGCCGGCGCATGCGTTTTCGAGATCAATCCCGAGGAGACGCCGCTCGCGCCTCTCGCTGCGGGTGTCTTTCGCGCGCGCGCCGCGGAGGTCCTGCCCGCGATCGCCGAGGCGCTCGTGGGGAGGATTCCGTGAACGGCCCCCGCCGGCGCGCGGGTCCCGTGAAGGGCCGTCTTGCCGAGACCCCGAAGGAAGAGAGACCGAGAGAGAAGATGCTTGGAAAGGGCCCGGAGGCTCTTGACGACGTCGAGCTGCTCGCGATCGTCCTCGGCACGGGCACGGCCCGAAAACCGGTTCTCGAGATGGCGCACGATCTGCTTTCGGAAGGTGGATTTCCTTCGCTCTTCGCGCGAGGGGCGGGCGACCTTCGCGCCCTCGTCCACGGAGTGGGTCCCGCGAAGGCCACCCGCGTCGCGGCGGTCCTCGAGATCGCGGCGCGCGTCACGCGGGATTCACTCTCGAAGAAAAATCTTCTCTCCGATCCTTCGTCCGTCGGCCGCTACCTGACGGAGAAGCTCCTGGGCGAAACACAGGAGGTCATGGGAGGCCTGCTCCTCGACGCGAAGAACCGCCTCGTGAAGGACGCGCCTGTGTTCCGCGGCACGCTCACGAACGCCTCCGTCGCGCCGGGTCCTCTCTTTCGGCAGGCGATCCTGGCCGGAGCGGCCGGCGTCATCCTGTACCACAACCACCCCTCGGGAGATCCCGAGCCTTCGCCGGAGGACCTCGTGACGACGAAGCGATTCCTCGCGGCGGGACGGGAGATCGGCATCGAGGTGAAGGACCACGTGATCGTGGGGCGAGGCCGCTGGGTCTCGTTCCACGAACGGGGGCTCCTGCGCTGAAGGGAACGACATGAAGGCGTTCGACGTCGCGGTCGTCGGAGGCGGCATCGTGGGCCTCGCAACCGCATGGCGACTGCTCGAGAAGGACCCGGCGCTCTCCGTCGTCCTCCTCGAGAAGGAGGCCGAGGCCGGCGCCCACCAGACCGGCCACAACAGCGGTGTCATCCACTCGGGCCTCTATTACAAGCCGGGCTCCGAGAAGGCAAAGTTGTGCGTCGAGGGCGGCCGCCTCCTCCTCGAGTTCTGCTGCGCGCACGAGGTCCCGCACGAGATCTGCGGGAAGCTCGTCGTCGCGACGTCGGAGGAAGAGCTGCCGCGCCTCGACGAGCTCGCGCGTCGCGGCCGGGAGAACGGCGTCGCGGGCGTACGGGAGATGGAGCCCGCCGAGTTCCGGAAGATCGAGCCGCACGCCGCGGGGGTGCGCGCCCTGCACGTCCCGCCGACCGGCATTACGGACTACGGCCTCGTCGCGCGGATGCTCGCGCGCCTGCTCGCGGAGAGGGGGGTCGACGTTCGCTTCCGAGCGAAGGTCACGTCGCTGTCGTCGAAGGGTTCGGAGGTCCGGATCACGGCAGGCGCGGACGATCTCTCGGCGAGGCACGCCGTCGCTTGCGCGGGCCTGCACGCGGACCGAGTCGCGCGCCTCGACGGCGTCGATGCCGGCGTCCAGATCGTCCCGTTTCGCGGCGAGTATTACAAGCTCGCGCCGGGGCGGGAGGGGCTCGTCAAGGGGCTCCTCTATCCCGTTCCCGACCCACGCTTCCCGTTCCTCGGCGTTCACTTCACGCGTCTCGTGGGCGGCGGCGCCGAGGCCGGACCGAACGCGGTTCCCGCGATGGCGCGCGAGGGCTATACGAAGACGTCCTTCAACCTCCGCGACATGTGGGAGGAGGCGACGTACCCCGGTGTGTGGCGCCTCGCCGCGAAACACGGCGGGATGGCGCTCGGAGAGCTCCACCGGTCGTTCGTGAAGAGCGCGTTCGTGAAGGCCCTCCAGAAGCTCATGCCCGACATCCGCTCCGAGGACCTCGTTCCCGGCGGAGCCGGCGTCCGGGCGCAAGCCCTGCGGCGGGACGGCTCGCTCGAAGACGACTTCGTCCTCGCACCTCACGGGCGGATCGTCCACGTCCTGAACGCCCCGTCGCCGGCCGCGACGGCCTCGCTCGCGATCGGCGGCCGCATCGCCGAGGCCATGGCTGCGATGCGCGGCTGACGCGGCCCGCGGGTTATCCTCGTCTCTTCATGGTCCGCCGCTACTTCACGACCCCCATTTACTACGTCAACGACCGGCCGCATATCGGGCACCTCTACACGACGGTCGTCACGGACACGCTTGCGCGCTACTTCCGCCAGAAGGGCGTAGACGTGCGCTTCCTGACGGGCACCGACGAGCACGGCCAGAACATCGAGAGGGTCGCGAAAAAAGAAGGCGTCGCCCCGATCGTCGTCGCGGACCGCCACGCGCCGACGTTCCGAAACCTCTGGAAAGAGTTCGGCATCTCGAACGACGACTTCATTCGCACGACCGAACCGCGCCATGGGGCGGGCGTCGAGGAGATCATCCGGCGCATCGAAGCGGCGGGCGACTTCTACACGGCGGGGCACGAGGGGTGGTACTGCGCGAACTGCGAGGCCTTCTATCCCGAGAAGGATCTCGCGGAAGGAAACTGTCCTGTCCACGGCTTCAAGACCGAATGGCAGCGCGAGGAGAACGTCTTCTTCCGCCTGTCGAAATATGGCCCCCGCCTGCTCGAGCTCTTCGAGAAGGGCGTGGAGGGGAGACCGTTCGTTTTTCCCGAGTCGCGCCTGAACGAAGTCCGCTCGTTCGTGGAGTCGGGCCTCAAGGATCTCTCTGTGTCGCGCACGACGATCACGTGGGGCATCCCGTTCCCGGGAAGGCCCGGGCACGTCGTTTATGTGTGGCTCGACGCGCTCGCGAACTACATCACCGCGCTCGGGTTCGGGTCGCGCGACCTCTCCCTCTACGAGCGATACTGGCCCGGCATCCACGTCATCGGGAAGGACATCCTCCGCTTCCACGCGGTCTATTGGCCCGCCTTCCTCATGTCGGCCGGTCTTCCGATCCCACGTCAGGTCGTCTCCCACGGCTGGTGGCTCCGCGACGCGAAGAAAATGTCCAAGTCCACCGGCAATGTCGTGAGGCCCGACGACCTCGTCGCCGCGTTCGGCGTGGACGCGCTGCGCTGGCACCTCGTGTCGGCCATGTCGTTCGGCCAGGACGCGAACTTCTCCGACGAGGATTTTCTCGCCGGTTACAACGCCGACCTCGCGAACGGCCTCGGCAACACGCTGTCGCGCGCCGTGAAGATGGCGAGCGATGCCTTCGGCGGGAAGACGCCTGCCGAGATGTGCGACGACAACGAGGTCCGCTCCGCTGCGATCGATGCCGTCGCCGCGTGGACGTCGGCATTCGAGAGCTACCGTTTGCAGGACGCAGCCGCCGCCCTGCGCACGCTCGTGACGCGAATCGACGGCTACATCGCCGCGAAGGAGCCCTGGAAGAAAGTCAAGGCCGAGGGCGTGACGCCCGCGCTGCACCGCATCCATTACGCGACGCTGGAGGGCCTTCGTGTCGCGGCGTGCATGCTCGCCCCGATCGCGCCGCGCACGGCGACGGA
>JBBRRY010000037.1:0-33551 GCA_038245905.1 Thermoanaerobaculia bacterium
ACGGCGGATGGATGGGGATGGGCGGGATGGGCTCCTACTGGCTCGTCCCGGCCTTGCTGGTCGTGCTCGTGGTCTTCGCCCTTCTCGCTTTCAGGCGCTCCCGGAACGGCCGCTAGGTGGAGCAGCGGGCCGCCCCGTAGTCTTCTGCGGTTTGCCCTCCTCGTAGCGCAGCTGCCTGAACTGGATGTAGTACTCGAAGAGGAAGTACATCGCCAGTGCATCGAGGAGGTGCCATGCCGCGTGGCCGGAGATCCAGTGATTGGACGGATCGCAGAGAGTCTTTCGGATGTCGAGCGTCCAGAGGGCATAGGCCACGAGGAAGACGGCCCAGTAACCAAGCAGCCACCGGTATCGTATCGTCTTGCCGTACTTGACGAAGAGGATCGCCTCCAGGCCCACGCAGCAAAGAGTCGTCTCGGCAACGTAGTAGACCGTGGGATGGCGAAGAGACTCCGGAACCATGAGCCCCATCCCGACGAGGAAGTTTCCCCAGAAGAAGAGCCGGATGATGTTGCGGGACCGGCCGGAGAGGCGCCGGACGTTCACCGCGAGCATGTACGAGGCGCCGAGATACATGCCCGCCCAGTCGGCGAAGCGGCCGATCAGCGTTTCGGAGGCGTGAAAGAAGGCAGAGCCGAGGCCGGTGGCGATGGCTACGTAGCCGAGGCCGCGAAGATGCTCGGCACCCACGCGTCGAGACCGATAGAGAATCGCGACGCCCGCGAGCAGGAAGCCGATGTTCGACCAGGTATTTCCCGGCTGTCGAATCCAGCCGCAGAGCGATTCCTCGCAGAATTCCGCGGGCGCGCGGACGAGGCCGTCCCAGGGGCAAGTCATATCCGCATCATCCTGTTTCCCGTGGAGCCTCAGCGCTTCACGGGAGCACCGGGTGCGGGGGCGGGCGCGGAGGGTGCGCGGGAGGCATCGAGTCCGGCCGTCGCCGGGGCCTTGCCGAGGAGGTAGTTCACCATTTCGTTCACATTCATCGTGGAGACGTTCGAGCCCGGTACGATGAGAATCTTCTTCTGCGCGAGCTGCTTGGCGACCTGCATCTTCACGTACGCGTCGCCGCCGAGCTTCCCGAGCGCATCGGCCTCCTTGCGCAGGCCCTCGGCCTCGGCCTGCGCGACGGCGATCGTGGCTTTCGCGAGGTTCGTCTTCGTCTGGTAGTAGCCGTCGGCCTCGTTCTTGATGCGGCCCGCCTCGCCGAGCGCGTCCTCGAGGCGCCGGTTCCATTCGGAGCGCTTTCCCTCCAGCTCGCTCTGCTTCTGGACGGCGATGTTCTTCTGCTGCTCGACAAGAGTCTGGACGTCGGCCTCGGCCTGCTTCTGGGCGTTGATCGCCTCCTGATACTCCTTGTCGAAGCGGTGCTGCTGAACCTGGAGCTGGTCGACGAGAATTCCGAATGGCGCGAGCTCCTTCGCGACCTGCTCCTTTGCTTTTGCTGCCATCCGGTTTTTCACCGTCACCTGGTAATACTCCTCGCTCGTGATCTCGTTGAACACGTCGCGGATGGTCGAACGCGAGAGGGGCCGGACGAGGCGCTCCTTGATCTCGAGCGCGGACTGCCCGACGTTCGAGACCAGATAGTCGGCCCGCTTCGGGTCGATGCGCCACATGACGTTCACGTCGATGTAGACGTTGTTGCCGTCCTTCGTCTTGAACGTGATGTCGTCCCGCCCGAGGCGGTCGCCTTCGTTCGGATTCGCCGACATGTAGAGGTTCTGCTGCGAGATCGGAAGCGTGTTCCAGGTGTTGATGACGGGCAGGAAGAAGTAGACGCCGCCCGGCGCGTAGACCTCCTGCGTCCCGCGCTTCTCGAAGAACCAGACGAGGCGGGTTCGGACGCCGACTTCCGTCGACGACGTCGCGCCGCAGCCCGTGAGCGTAAGGACGAGGAGGAGTGCCGCTCCCGCGCGGAAGGGGCGGGCACGGCGCCCGGATGCGTTCACTTGGCACCCCCGGCCGGGGCCGGCCCCGGATTGACTCCGATGACGCTCCAGGCGTTGCGGATGAACGCGATGTACTGCTCGGGCGTCATCACCGCGCCCTCGATGTTGTCGAACATCTTCGCGGTCTCGAGGGCGACGACGTAGCGGCCCCCGGCCTGCGTGAGCGCCTCGGCCTTGAGCCTCTTCGCCTCGGCGCCCGCGACGTTGATCTCCCGGTCGCCTTTCGCGCGCACCTGCGAGGCATACAGCTCGGCCTCCGCGCGGACTTTCGAGATCTTCGCGGCCACCTCGGATTCGGCGATCGTGATGGACGCGTTTCCCTTCGACTCGATGCGGCCGAGCTTCGCCTTCTCCTCGTTGACGAGGCTTTCTTTCCGGTTTTTCTCGGCGAGCTGCACGGCGACCTTCTTGTCGTGGAGCGACCTCTCGTAGGCTGCCGCGTAGGCGTAGTTTCGGAGGAGGAGCTTCTCGACCCGGAAGCCGCGCTCCAAGAACCGCTGCTTGAGCGTGTTCTCGGCCTCGAGGACGGCGGCAATCCGGACCGCTTCGTCGTAGAACGACTCCGCGTTCATCTTGCCGAGCGTCGTCAGGACGCCGTTCTGGAACGTATTGATGACGAACGACTGGATGTAGAGCGTGCCCCAGCCGAACTCCCGGGCCACTCTCACGGGATCCGCGATGGAATAGAGAAGCGTCACTTCCGCGCTCACGGCATAGCCGTCGGACGTCTGGACGTTGATGGCCTCGATCGTGCGGTGCGTCTCCTTGCCCAGCACTTTTTCGCGCACGCGTGCGCGCTCGACGGACTCGCTCTGGCTGCCGGCCGCCTCGAGGACGTGGATTTCCCGCGAGAACGTGTGCATCGTCGTGCCGGGCCCGACGACGTAAAGGCCCGGCCCGAACGTCCGCTCGACGATTCCCACTTTGAAGCCGAACTTCCGCTGCTCGACGCCCATCTCGTTCGGCAGGACGCGGACCGTGCAGGCCGTGTAGAGAAAGATGATGGCGAGAGTTCCGAGGATGCCCGCGATTCCGAGGCGCCGCACGAAGCCGGTCAGCGCATCGAGAGCGTTCCTCTTCCCCAGGACTTCGACCATCAGGAGCCCTCCTTCAATGCCTTCCGCGTGTCCATCTTCGCCGGCTGTGCCGCGATGAGCGGCGCGTCAAGGGCCGCGCGCCGCATCGGCTCGGCGCTCATGAAGTAGTGGAAGTCGATCCGGGCGATCTCGTGGTCCGCGTTCGCGACGATACGGTTCATCTCCCTTTCGTACTGGCGAATCATCAAGATCCGCCGGATGTCCGGGAACACGAGCCCACCGAGCATGAACGGGATGATCCATTCCTTGGACCAGAGCGGAATGAACGGCGCGATGATGACGAGAGTGCCGACGATGATTCCGGCCAGGGCCCATCCGAAGCGCTCGAGGCCGTGGAACGGCTCCGGGACGAGATAGAAACCGTTCCGTTCCCGCGGCGTGAAACGCGTTGCGAGCCGGATGTACGCGGGCAGAACGACCTTGCGGATCAGGTCATCCACGTTTCGGAAGAGCTCCGCTTTCGCTGGAGGGTCGAGCAGAGTCGCTTCGCGGTCGATGACGTCGCGGAGGCGCGGGATCTCTTTCTCGTAGAGACCGGTGAAGAATGCCTCCGGGGTCTCGCCATCCCTCAGGGGCCGGTCCGACAGACCGGGGCGGCAGTTTTCGAACGTCTGCAGCAGCGAATCCACGAAGCCGTCCAATGCGCGCACGGAGCTCGAGCCAGGGTGTGCAACGAGAGTCAAAATCCGTGCGAGCGCAGAATTCACAGTGCGGGCGATTCTAGCCTTCCAGGCCCGGGGCGCGAACCACCCGCATCTCCAATGCCGGGAGCACGGGGGTAAGCTGACCCGGCATGACGACAACGTACACGCTCGTCTACGACCGTGACTGCCGGTTCTGCGCGCGCTCGGTGGACCTCGTGGCTACGTGGGATCGCAGGGGGACGGTGGAAATCGTTCCCTTCCAGCGCGGCGGCGTAAGGGAGCGCTTCCCGTGGATCCCCGAGGCTGCGTATCACGAGGCCATGCAGCTCGTCGGGCCCGGCAACGAGACGTGGAGCGGCGCGGCCGCCGCCGAACGGCTCGTGAACATCCTGCCGGGCGGGCGCCCTCTCGGATGCTTGTTCACGCTGCCGTTCGCTCGCCCCATGGCCGACCGTGTCTACGGCCTCGTCGCGCGGAATCGTTACCGCCTCGGCTGCGGCACGCACTGTGCCGTGCCGCGCCCGAAGGGCAGACCTACTCCGGAAGGATGACTTCCGTCCGGCGGTTCAGCGCGCGGCCCTCGGCCGTCGTGTTCGGCGCAACCTCGAACTGCTTGCCGAAGCCCTGTGTCTTGAGGCGCGCCGAGTCCACCTTCTGGTTCACGAGGAAGTTCCGCACGGCTTCGGCGCGCTGCAGCGAGAGCTTGTCGTTGAAGGCGTCGCTGCCGGTCGCGTCGGTGTAGCCGCACACGTAGACGACGGCCTTCGGAAAGTACTGGTTCAGGATCTCGGCCTGTTTGGCGAGGACGGGCAGCGCGTCCGGCTTGAGATCGGACTTCGCCGAGTCGAAGCAGACCTTCTCCGCGTATTCGAAGACGAGGACGCGCGTCATGCCGAGCTTCTTCGCGACAGGGGAGATCCCGCCCTTGCCCATGCGGAAGATGACCTGCGCCTGGTCGGGCGACACGATCCGGATGCGCTTCTCGACGACCTCGAGATCCGCGCTCGACGCCGTGATCGACGAGACGTCCTCGAACGTCTTCACGTTGAGGGATTTTGGTGTCTCGCCGAGGACCTTGCCCTTGTACGTCACGGTGGCCTTCTCCGGGTCCGAAAGGACGTCGATCGCCATCTTCATCTCGACGCCGCGCGTGCAGCCCGCGAGGAGCGTGGCGAGGGCGAACGGCAGCGCGATGCGGGTGGACTTCTTCATGGACGGCCTCCCTTCGGGATTTGAGCGGGCATTATCTAACGGATCGACGTTTGCTCAGAAACGAATCGAAAGGAGAAAGCGGCCTTCGACGGTTCGCCCTCTTTCGTCCCGCGCCGCCTTGTAGCGGTTGCGCGCGACTGCCTCGAGGGCGATCGCGTCGCAGTCGGCGGACGCAGAGGAGATCACACGCCTGCTCTTGAGGCTGCCGTCCTCTCCAACAACGAGAGAGACGCCGACGACCTTGCCGCCGCAAGCACGCTCCTGCGCGGCCGTCAGGGAGATCGTCGCCTCCTCCGCGACGTCCGGGGGCGTCCTGGCGTGTCGGGTGACGTCCGGCGGTGGCGCCGTCCTGGCAAGCGCTGGGGCGCGCGTCGGAGCCTCGCGGGGGAGTCGCGTGGGCGCCGGAAGGGCAGTCGGCCTCGCGACGGTCACGAGGGTGGGCACCGCCGTGGGTGCGGGGGCGGTCGAAACGGCGAGCGGAGCGGCCGTAGCGGTCATGGTGGCGGTAGCGGCCCGAGCGGGAGCGGGTGTCTGCGCGGGTGTCGGAACGGGCGTCGCGACTGGCGCCGGAGCGCGCGTCAGGAACCATCCGCCCGCGAGGACGGCGACGACGGCGACGATGAGTCCGGCGATGGCCGGCCAGAGCCAGGCCGGGCGCCTGGTCGGCACGGGAGCGCGGGAGGGGAAGGCCGGGGGCTCATCGGGCGCGCGTGCCGGGCGCGGGACCGCCTCGGGCCGCGCCGGCGCGGCCGGGCTCTCGCTGGAAATCGCGCGCGCTCGCGTAGTCCTGGGGTGCACCTCGGCGAGGAACGCTTCGAGGTCGTCCCGCATTTCGGCGGCGTTCGCGTAGCGCGCGTCCCGATCCCTCTCGAGAGATCGAGAGACGATGCGTTCGATCTCGGGGTGGATGCCCGCACGCTTCGTGGAGAGCCGCGGAGCTTCCTCGGTGAGACGCCGCGCGAGGGCCGACATGTTCTCCGTGCGGTACGGGATGACCCCGGCGAGGAGCTGGAACAGCGTGACGCCGAGCGAGTAGACGTCCGTGCGCCCGTCCAGCGGCTGGCCGCGGAGCTGCTCGGGAGACAGATAGGCCGGCGAGCCGAGAATGAAGCCGGTCTGCGTCTTCACGAGGCTCTCGCCGATCTTCGCGATGCCGAAGTCCATCAGGTACGGCCGCCCGCGCTTGTCGAGAAGAACGTTGTCGGGCTTGATGTCGCGATGGACGACGCCGAGCGCATGGCTGTAGTCCAGGGCGTCGAGGAGCGGAACCACGATCCGCGCCGCCGCCTCCGCGTCGAACGTGCCGCGCTTCGCGAGCTCCTCACTGAGGGAGGGTCCGTCCACGAACTGCATCGAGTACCAGAGCATTCCTTCGACGTGGCCGAAGTCGTAGACCTTTACGATGCTCGGATGCTCGAGCGAGGCCGCTACGCGCGCCTCCTGACGGAATCGTCGCGCGAAGTCCGAGTCCTTTCCGTGCGATTCGTGCAGGACCTTGAGGGCCTCGAAGCGCTCGAGGCTCGTGCTCCTCACCTGATACACGGAGGCGAATCCGCCGCGTCCCAGGAAGCCGAACACTTCATAGCGGTCGCCGAGGAGCTTCTCCACCATCCGGCCGCGATCGTCGACGGGCTGCACAGCGCATGTTAACGCCAGGAACGTGGCATCGTCTCCCCGTGACGACTCTTACGCTCCTCGTGGATGCGGACCCGAGCCTCGAGACGGTGGGACTCGACGTCGACGACGACCTCGCGCTCCTCTTCCTCCTCGGATCGCCCGAAGTGGCTCTCCGCGGTGTCACGACGGTGTTCGGAAATTCGTGGGGCGCCCTCACGCATCTTTCCGCCCGGCGTACGCTCCGGCGCGCGGGACGTGGCGATGTGCCCGTGGTCCGTGGCGCGGACGCGCCGCGCGACGCGGCCGGCGCGAGGCGCGCGGGCGAGGCGCTCCTTCGCTCCGTTCGGGCACATCCGGGCGCAACGCTTCTCACGCTGGGGCCGCTCACGAACGTGGCGGCCGCGGCGGACGATCCGGAGTTCGGTGCCCGCCTCGGCGCCCTCGTCGTGATGGGAGGCCGGTTGACGAACGCCGAGTCGGACTTCAACGTCCGGAAAGACCCGGCCGCGGCGGCCCGCGTCCTCGCGCTCGCCTGTCCGAAGACGTTCGTGACGTTCGATCTCGGCCTCGGGATCGCGATCACGCCGGGCGATACGGATGCGCTCTCTGCCGATCCCGCGAGCGCCGTTTCGCGCCGGCGAGGGCGGCTCAAGAGCTTCGCGCGACTGAAGAGAACCTGGCGGGCGCTTCACGCCGGAGCGCCGGGCGAGGCGGCGGGTGGATTCCACCCGTGGGACGTTCTCGCGGCCGCGGCGGTCACGCACCCCGGACTCTTCGAATTTACCGCGGAATCCATCGCGTTCGACGCGCGGGGGCGGACGCACCTCGGACGAGCGGACGGCACCGCCGTCTCGATGACGGCCTCCGTGGACGCGGACGGCTTTCGCGCGCTCTTTCTCTCGCGGATCGCGGCCCCGAGGAGTCAGTAGCGGACAGAGATCGTGAGTCGCCCTTCGACGGGCCGGTCGTGCTCGTCTCTCTCGGCGCGGAAGCGATAGCGCGATACGGCGTCGAGGGCAACGCCGTCACATGCCGCCCCCGCGCTCGAGATGACGCGACTGCTCTTCAGGCTTCCGTCTGCGGCCACGACCACCGTGATGCCGACCGTCTTCCCGCCGCACGTGTCCGCGAGCGACAGAGGGATGTCGACGACCGCCTCTTCCTCCACATCGGCCCGAACCCGAGGAACCCGAGGGATGGATGCTCCATCGGAGGTGGAGGCGGCAGCAGGAGCCGGCTTCGTGCCGCGAACTGCCGCCGTGGTGCGGGCCGGTGCCGGAGACGGCGCCGGGGTCGAAGTCGAAGCGGCGGCCGGCGCGACCGCGGTCGTGGGCGCCGGAGTCGCCGGAGCGGGAGGGCGCAGTCCTGGCGTCTCTTCTTTCGCGCGCCTCTGCATGACGGAGGCGTAGACCAGGGCGCCGAGGACGAGCGCGACGCCCGCGGCGAGCCAGCGGGCTCCGCGCATCGGACGGCGAGCGATTGGAAGGTTCGCCTTTGCGCCTCGGGGAGCCCTCGCTCCGGCGGAGGCCGCGGCGGAGGAAAGAACGCTCGTGCCGCCACCTGTGTCTTCGGCCGGGGAGGGAGACGCTGGACCGGCCCCGACTCGCGGCATGGCGCCCGAACGCGACCGCGCGGGCGCGCCGCTCGCGTCGAGGAATGCCTCGAGCGCGGCGCGCATCTCCGCCGCCGTCGCGAACCGGTTCTCGCGCTCGCGAGCGAGCGCTTTGAGGACGATGCGCTCGAGCTCGGGCGCGAGGTCGTGCGCCTTGGCCGACGGTGGCTCGGGGTCTTCCGTGAGGCGCCGGGTCATGGTCGCGATGCGGTCGTCCGACCGGAACGGGATTTCTCCTGTGAGCATCTGGTAGAGCGTGACGCCGGCCGCGTAGAGATCGCTGCGCCCGTCGAGCGAATGTCCGCGAAGCTGCTCGGGCGAGAGATAGCCCGGCGTGCCCAGGATCTTGCCCTCCGCCGTCTCCTGCACGTCGTCGTCCTGCTTCACGATTCCAAAGTCCATGAGGTAAGGGCGTTCGTCCGCGTCGAGAATGATGTTGTCCGGCTTGACGTCGCGGTGTACGACGCCGCCCCGATGGACGACCTCGAGCGCCTCGAGGAGAGGCACGAGCAGCCCCGCCGCGTCCCCGCCGAGCATCCGGCCATGGCGTTCGAGCCGCGCCCTGAGCGTCGGCCCGTCGACGAACTGCATCGAATACCAGAACGTCCCGCTCGCATTCCCGAAGTCGTAGACGCGCACGACGTTCGGGTGCTCGAGCGACGCCGCGATGCGCGCCTCGCGCTCAAAACGCGCCGCAAACTTCGGATCGCTGCCCCGGGCCTCGAAAAGAACCTTAAGCGCTTCCACGCGGTCCAGCCGAAGATTTCGCACGCGATAGACGGCCGCGAATCCACCCTGCCCGAGAAAGCCCTCGAAGGCGTAGCGATCCTTGAGCCGCGCCTCCACGGCGCGCCCGCGTTCGTCCAGCGGAAGCACGGGGCGATCCTATCCCGCTACTTCGCACCCGCCTTCGCGTTCGCGAAGTCTCCCGCGCGGACGACCGTGAGCTTCGCCGGGTCGATCCACTTGCGGAAGGCCGCCCCGATCTGATCGGGCGTGAGCGCGGAGACCTTCTTCTCGAGCTCCGCGTCCCACGCGAGCGTCCGCCCGTTGAAGAGGTGGCGTCCGAGAAGCCCCGTGAGCTCTCCGTCCTGCGAGCGGCTCACTTGGCGGCCCTGAAGCCAACCCGACTTCGCAGCGGCGACCTCTTCTGCCGTGAAGCCATCCTTGCGGGCCCGCTCGATCTCCTCGCGCACGACGGTCTCGAGCTTCGCCGTGTTCTGCGGGGCGTGGATCGCGAAGATCGAGAAGCGGCCGGAGACGTCCTGGATGCCGCTCTCGAGCCCGGAGCCGACGCCGTAGCTGAGCCCTTCCTTCTGCCGCACGCGCACCGCGAGGCGCGAGTTCAGGAAGCCGCCGCCGAACATGTAGTTGCCGAGGAGGAGCGCCGGGTAATCGGCGTCGTCGTCGCGGAGGGCGAGGTTCTGACCCGCTACGAAGAGCGCATTCGCCTTGTCCGGCGTCTCGAGATTCAGCGTGTCGGCGGGGACGTCGTTGAAGACGCTCGGGACGCGCGTGTAGGGGCTCGGGCTCTTCCATGAGCCGAAGAGGGCCGCGAGCCGCCCGGCCGCCTGAGCCTCGTCGAAGTCGCCGACGAACGCGGCCTCCGCGTTCGTCGCCCCGTACGAGTCCCGGTAGAACGACCGCACGGCGTCGAGCGTCACGGCCTTGTACTCGGCGAGAGACTCGTCGGGCGTCGACGTGTAACGCGGGTCGCCCTTCGGGTACGGGCGCATGTGCCGCAGGAAGGCCGTCTGGGCGACGGATTGTGGCTCCGTCTTCGTCTGATCGATCTGGGCAAGGTTCTCCTGCCGCAGGATCTCGAGCTCGGACGCCGGAAAGGACGGGGTCTTGAGAATCTCAGCGACGAGGTCGAGGACCTTCGGGAGGTTCTCGCGTGTCGTCTCGATCGAGACGGTCGTGGCGCCAATGCCGCCTGAGATCCCGATTCGGGCCTTGAGGCGATCGATCTCGTCCTGGACCTGCTGGCGGGTTTTCGTCGCGGTGCCGCGCTCGAGCATGTCGGCCGTGAGGTCACTGGCCGCGCTCTTGCCCGCGAGCGATGCGACGTCGCGGAAGTGGAGCGTGATCGTCCCGCGGACGGAGGCTCCGCGCGTCTTCTTCGAAAGGAGCGCGAGCTTCATGCCCGAGGCGAGTGTCGAGCGTTTCGTGCGGGCCTCGACGTTTGCGGGAGACGGGTCGAAAGCCTCGCCGGCCTGCACCGCGGCCGAGCCCAAGTAGCCCTTGACCATCGCGGCGACGTCTGAGGGAGGCGGGATCTCGGCCTTGTCGGGCTTCGAAGTCGGGACGAAGAACGCGACCGTGCGGTTCGTCGGCTTGAGGTACGCGGCCGCGACCTTCGCGACCCCCTCGGCGGGGTAGGCCTTGAGCCGGTCGCGGTAAAGGAAGAAGAGCCGCCAGTCGCCCTTTGCGATCCACTCGGACAGGTTCAGGCCGAACTGAGCGGAGTTGTTGAGCGCGAGGTCGATCTGCTTGAGGAGCTGCGTCCGGCCGCGCTCGATCTCCTCCTTCGTGGGGGGGGCCGACGCAGTGGCTTCGACGGTCTTCAGGAGGATGTCGCGAGCCTCGTCGAGAGACTGTTCCTGTCTCAGCTCGGCGCCGAAAATTGCGAGGCCGGGCTCCCGGAGCTCGAACGCGAACCCAAAAACGGACGACGCCTTCTTTGTCTCGACGAGGGCCTTGTGGAGACGGCCCGAGGGCGTGTCCCCGAGCGCGAACGCGAGGAGATCGAGGCCCGGAGCGTCGACGTCGCTGCCCGAGGGGATGTGATACGCGGCGGCCACGAGCTGCACGTCGCCGACGCGGCGGAGCGTCACCGTCCTCTCGCCATCCTGCGCGGGATCGAGCGTGTACGTCGGGTAGAGCGTGCGCGAGGGCTTCGGGATCCCCCCGAAGTATTTCTGGACGAGGGCGAGAGTCTTCACCTCGTCGAACTTCCCGGCCACGAGGAGGACCGAGCTGTCGGGTTGGTAATACGTCCGGTAGAAGGCCTGGAGCCGCTCGATCGGCACGTTCTCGATGTCCGAGCGCGAGCCGATCGGAAGGTGGGAGTAGCCGTGCTCGAGGAAGGCGGTTGCGAGGAGGCGCTTGAACATGATCCCGCTCGGGGAGTTCTCGCCCGACTCGAACTCGTTCCGTACGACCGTCATCTCGCTGTCGAGGTCCTTCTTCGCGATGTGAGAGTTCACCATCCGGTCGGACTCGAGGTCGAGCGCCCACTCGAGGTTCGCGTCCGTGGCGTCGAAGGTCTCGAAGTAGTTCGTGCGGTCGAAGGACGTCGTCCCGTTCGGGCGCGCCCCGTGGGAGGTCAGCTCCTGTGGGATGTTCGCGTGCTTCGGCGTGCCCTTGAAGACGAGGTGCTCGAGAAGGTGAGCCATCCCCGTCTCGCCGTAGCCCTCGTTGCGCGAGCCGACGAGGTACGTCACGTTGACCGTGATCGTGGGCTTGGAAGCGTCCGGGAAGAGAAGCACCTTGAGGCCGTTCGCGAGCCGGTACTCGGTGATGCCCTCGACGGAGGTCACCCTCTCGGGAGCGGCGGGCTTCGGCGCTTCGGCGGCGGCGAGCGGGGCCGCGCCGGCGAGCAAGACGGCGGCGAGAGCGAGACTTACGCCGGTGGTGGCGCGTCGGACGTACGACATGAAGCTCCTCCAAGGCGCCCGCGAGGCGCTCGTGCCGAGGAGTCTAAGCCGACCGGGATTCGCGTCGAATCACGAGGACCGCTCCGGCCGCAAGGGCCCACGGGACGAGCATGAAAAGGCCGATGAGCGGCCAGATGTTCGGGTCCTTCGGCGAGGCGGACCCGGCGCACGACGGGCACGCCATCGCGTCCCCGGCAAGGAGGACGGCGGCGAAGCCGATCGAGAGGAGGGTTGCGCGGACAGCCGGTCTCATGAGTGCCTTTAGTTCCATTCGTGCCACTCGTGCCTCAGTGGTGCGCCCAGGGAACCGGCACGCCCCGGAGGAGGTTGAAGGCGTCGAGCATGAGGAACACAGCGTAGAAGCCCGCCAGTGGCAACGGCAGGAACGCGAGCCACTGGAGCGATCGCTTCTCGTATTTCAGGTGCATGTAGTAGAGGCCGACGAACGACGCCTTCGAAAGCGCAAGCGCGATCATGACGGCCGAGATGATTCGCTTGTCGATCTTCATGTACGAGACGCCGACCTCGAGAAGCGTGAGGACGAGGAGCACCCAGAAGATCCGGAAGTAGTCGCGCCGGTGGTCGGCGACCGGGACGTCCGAATCGGGGGCGGCGGCGTGGGGCAGCGGAGTCGTCGCGTGTTCGGTCATGCGAGCCTCTTCAGGGAATGAGGTAGACGAGCGTGAAGACGAGGATCCAGATGAGGTCGACGAAGTGCCAGAAGAGCCCCGTGATCTCGACGAAGTTCGCGCCGTTCTCGAGGTGCTTGCCGCGCCACACGCCGAACGCCGTGATGAGGAGGTAGCAGACGCCCGTGAAGACGTGGGCGCCGTGGAAGCTCGTGATCACGTAGAACGTCGCGGGGAAATTTCCGGAAGGCAGCGTGAAGCCCTCGTGGATCAGGTGGCGATACTCGTACACCTGTCCGAACAGGAAGAGGATGCCGCCGCCCGCCGTCGCGACGAGCCACTTCACCGCGCCGAGCCGGTTAGCCCTCTTGGCGTCGTCCAGCGCCAGGACCATCGTCAGGGAGCTGACGATGAGGACGAACGTCATGACGGCCGTGAACGGGATGCCGAGGACGCTCGTCGGCGCGGGCCATTCCTTGTTGCCCGCGCGGAGGATTCCGTAGGCCGTGAGGAGACCGCCGAAGGTCATCGCGTCCGTGACGAGGAAGACCCACATCCCCACCTTGCCCGTCGTCGCGGCGCCGAAAGTGGGCTCCGCATGTGGAGCCGATACCGGGGTGTACGTGGCCTCAGGACGAGCGCTCATTCACAGTCCTTCCATGTTCACGAGGAGTCCGGTGTCGCGCATCATAAGGTCGATCTCTTCGGGCGACGGCGCTCCGATGCGCCGGATGCGGCCGCGGGTGTCCACGAGAAGGAGCCGGCCGGCGAGCGTGCCCCCCTCGGGCGCATGAAGCGCCTTCAGGGTGGCGGCCTCCAGCGGCTTGACGTCCCCTCCCGCGAGCGTCCAGCGCCAGGCGCCGGCTCCGGCGTTCTTCGCGAGGGTGGCGAGCGTTTCGGAATCCGGCGCCCCGGAGACGAAGCTCACGAGGTGGACCGCCTCGCCGGTGTTACGCACGCGCCGCTGCAGCTTCGCGAGAGGGGAGCCCTTGGCGGCGACCGCTTCCGCGGAGGTGAACTCGAGGAAGACGAGATGTCGCCTAAGGTCGGTCTCGCGGACAGGATTGCCGGCCTGGTCCACGAGTGCGAAAGCGGGAAACGTGCCGAGGACGGGCGGTGCGGGCGGCAGGGCCCGCCGGACCGACCGGACGAGCGGCACCGTGAACACGGCCGCCACGAACAGCGCCCAGAACCACGGGCTGCCGGTGAGCCGTGCGGCAACGCGCTGCGGGAAGGCAGCCCTGATGTCGCCGGGAACGAGAGACGCGCTCAAATTGCCCTATTACCTTCTAAGAAATCTTCTTCTTCTCTTCTCTTAAGTCTTAAGCAAAACTTCTTAATTCGTCTTCGTGTCCCCGTGCGAGGCGGCCAGCTCCGCGACGAGCTTCGCTCGGCGCGCATCCGCCGCCGGCGTGCCCTTGATGTCGATGAGCGAGCGCACGTAGTACGCCATCGCCCAGATGTCGTCGTCGGGGAGGGCGCCCTTCCACGTGGGCATGGCCGTGCCGCCGATGCCGGCCGCGATCGTGCGATAGAAGTCCTCGAGGGTCTCGCCCGAGCGGACGTGATCGCGCGTGAAGTCCGGCGGCATCAGCTTGTAGCCGTAGTCGCTGTCTTTCATCTCGGAGTGGTACGCGTCCGGGCGCAGCGTCGCCTCGCGCTTCGACAGCTCCAGGCTCGCCGCGTTGATCGTCTCCTTCGTCTCGTACGCCGGGTGGCACGACAGGCATTGCGCCATGCCGTGGTAGACCTTCATCCCGCGCGTGACCGCTTCGGCCTTCCGCTCCGCGCCCCACGGATCGGGGCCCGGGACGATCGGCTCGCCAGGCGTCTTTTCCGCCCACTTCGGTGAGAGCGTCTTGATGTACTGGACGATGTCCATGATCTCCCGCTTCGGGACGTCCTTCCAGGGAAGCATCGCGGTGCCGTGGAGGCCCATCTGGATGGTGTTCAGGAAATCGTTGTCGTTCGGCAGCTGTCCGCTGGACACCGCCGCGAACTTGAACTGGCCCTTCGTGAAGTTCCGCGGCGGGGGACGGAGGCCGATCGCGGCCGGGCCCTTTCCGTCGCCCTTCATGCCGTGGCACGCGGAGCAGTACGTGACGTAAAGGTGCTCGCCGCTGTTCAACCGTCGAGCCGAGACTTTCTTGCCTCCGAGCGTCATCGTCTTGGTGAAGGTCCGGCCCGGGCCGGAGCATCCGGTGCTGCCCGCTAGGGCTGCCGCGATCGCCGTTGCGACCCAAATCGTTCCGGCGTCGATTTTCATCCGTCCGACCTTCATAGGAAATCTCTCTCTCCCTCTTCCGATCTCAAACGAGATAAACGGCGACGAACATGACGAGCCAGACGACGTCGACGAAGTGCCAGAACATGGCCGAGACCCGCACGGCGCTCGAGCGGCCGGAGGTATACCGCCCCGAGAACGCGCCGGGGAGGAGATAGGCGAGCGCGAGGAGCCCCGCGAGGACGTGGAGCGCGTGGAACACGGTGAGGCCATAGAAGATCGACCCGTAGGTTCCCGTGTTGTCGATCCGGAATCCGCCCTGCCAGAGCGGGATCCACACGGCGAGCTGCAACGCGAGGAAGAGGATTCCGAGCCCCATCGTTCCGAGGAGAGCGCGCCGGAGCGTGCCGGGTCTCGTTTCCGCTTGTGGGCGCGTGCCGTGGTGGAGAAAGACGCTGGATGCGAGAAGGACGAGCGTGTTCAGGAAGGGGAGCGCTTTCGGAAGCGGCGCGAGGCCATCCGGAGGCCATGTCGCGGCGTTCAGCCGGAGGACCGCATACGAAAAGAAGAGTGCGACGAAGAGCATCGTCCACGACGCGAGCGCCATCACCATCCCGACGAACGAGGTCCGCCGAGACTCTGCGGCATTGGTAAAGCTCGCGGCCGCGACGCTCACAAATCGTCGCCGATCGGCTCATCCTGTGCGAGCCAGTCCTTGCCCACGACGGCGGGATTGTTGAACTCGTGGGGACCGTGCAGGACGACCGGAATCTCGTCGAAGTTGTGGTGCGGCGGCGGGGAGGGGATCGTCCATTCGAGTGTGCCGACCTCCCACGGGTTCTCGCTGGCCTTCTTGCCCGAGATCATGCTCGAGAGGAAGTTCGCGACGAAGAGGAACTGAGAGGCGCCAAGGAGCAGCGCGGCGCGCGTGATCCACACGTTCACGGGATGGAGATGCTTGAGAAACTCGTAGGCCTGGTAGTTGTAAAGCCGGCGCTGCATCCCGGCGTAGCCCACGACGAGCATCCCGCAGAAGACGACGGTGATCGGCACGATCGTGAGCCAGAAGTGCCACTTGCCGAGCGTCTCGTTCATCATTTTCCCGAACATCTTCGGGAACCAGAAGTAGATCGCCGCGAACGCGCCGAGCAGCACCGAGGCCGCCATCGTGAGGTGGAAGTGGCCGATCACGAAGTACGAGTCGTGGAGGTAGATGTCGGACGAGATCGCGCCGAGGTGGAGGCCCGTGAGGCCGCCGAGGCCGAACACGAACACGACGCCGACCGCGAAGAGCATGGGCGTTGCGAAGCGGATGGAGCCCCGCCACATCGTCCCGAGCCAGTTCAGGAAGAACACGGCGGACGGTATCGAGATGAGCATCGTGAGCGTCATGAACCCCTGAGAGAGAAGAGGGCTCATGCCGACGACGAACATGTGGTGCCCGTACACGACCATCGAGAGCAGGCAGATGACGCTCATCGAGAGCGCCGTCGCCTTGTAGCCGAACGCGGGCTTGCGCGAGAAGAACGACAGGAGGTCGGACACGATGCCCCACGCGGGCAGGATGAGGATGTAGACCTCCGGGTGGCCGAAGATCCAGAAGAGGTGCTGGTAGAGGACCGGATCGCCACCGCCCTTCGTGATCGCGGCGCCGGCGAGGAAGAAGTGGCTGCCGAAGACGCGGTCGAGGAAGAGCAGGAGAACGCCCGCCGCCAGAACCGGGACGAACAGGGCGTTGAGGATCGCGGTGAGCCAGATTCCCCAGACGGAGAGCGGCATCTGGAAATAGCCCATGCCGGGGGCGCGCAGGCGCACGACCGTCGTGATGTAGTTGACGGCGCCCATGATCGAGGCGCTTCCCGTCAGGAAGATGCCGAGAACCCAGAGGGTCTGGCCGTGCCCTGGCGAGCCCACGAGAGTCGAGAGCGTCGGATAGGACTGCCAGCCGCCCGCGGCCGCGCCCATCGGGACGAAGAACGAGACCACCATGCAGAGTCCGGCGAGGACGTTCGTCCAGAACGACATGAGGTTGAGCGTGGGGAACGCCATGTCCCTCGCGCCGATCATGAGGGGGATGAGCAGGTTCCCGAACGCGCCGATCAGGATCGGCGTGATCGCGAAGAAGATCATGAGCGTGCCGTGCATCGTGAAGAACGCCGCGTACGACTGCGGCGGCATCACGCCGCCGCTCTGCGGCCACATGAGCTGGCCGAGCACGGGGAAGGCGGTGCCGGGATACGCGATCTGCCAGCGAATCATCATCGCCATGACGCCGCCCATGGCGAGGAAGAAGAGGCCGTACCAGAGGAACTGTTTCGCGATGACCTTGTGGTCGAACGAGAAGATGTATTTCGCGAGGAACGAGGTCGGCTCGGGATGGATGTGCTGTTCGGCGTGGAAGTCGGGCCCGACGTGAAGGTGCCTCGTCACTACTGCACCCACTCCCATCCCCAGAGCTGTTCCTTGTCGGCCGGATCGAACCGGCGCTTCGCGTCGCCTTCGGCTTCAGACATCCACCGCCGGAAATCGGCCTCCGGCTGCACGATGAGGTCGCCCTTCATCTGGTAGTGCGCCCAGCCGCACATCTGCGAGCACGCAATCTCGAAATTGCCCGGCTGGACGGCCTGAAACCAGGTGCGTGTCACGTTGCCGGGGTTCGCGTCGTGCTTCAGCCGGAAGTTCGGGATGTAGAAGCTGTGGATGACGTCCTTCGCCTTCAGATTCAGCATCACCGGCCGTCCGACGGGCACGCGCATCTCGTTCAGTGTGACGACGTCGTCGGCCGTGTTGAAGATGCCGTCGGGCCCCGCGTACCGGATGTTCCACGCCCACTGCTGCGGCATGACTTCGATCCTCACGGTGTCGGGCGATACGGGCCAGTTGTAGGTGTACTCCTTGACGTCGGCCTGAGACACCCTCACGAGATTCATGTCGATCGTCACGAAGACGAGGGCCGCGAGGACGCCCGTGACGAGGAAGCTCTTGCGGTCGGTCCCATGCGTGTACAGCGCTTTGACGCCCGGCCGCGCGCGGTACTTCCACGAGGAATAGACGAGCGCGAACGTGACGAGCGCAAACGCGATCACGCACATGAGCGTCGTGTACCAGAACAGGGCTTCCGCCCGGTATCCGTCCCGCGAGACGTCCACGGTCGTCAACCAGGAAAAGGGCCATTGGTGCATTTCGTCCCCTCGCTGGACGGTTACTATAAGGGAACAGAGTCTCAGTTCAAGCCGTGTGTGCGTCCCCTTGTTGCGTTAACATCTCGTCCCGCAACCCGGACAGAGTCTCATTTCACACAGGAGGCGAAACATGAACGACGCGACCTCCCACAAGGGCCACAAGGCGGTGCTGATTTTTCTCGTCGCGCTGTGTGCCTACTCGACGCTGCCCGTCTTCGGGATCGGCTTCTACCGGAACGGCTCGAACCAGCTGTTCTTCCAGCTCTGGTACCTCGTCGGCTTCATGATCATCGCGTTCTTCCTGATGCACGAGCTCATCACGCCGCTGCCGCCGAAGGCGGAGGAGGAGTAAGCAGCCCCAGTCAGGGCGTGACCCGCCTGGGTCTCTTCCCATAACGGCCGATGTCGTCGTGCTTGACGATGTCGAGGAAGAAAACGGTCCCGCCTTCGAAACGGAAGGTCACACGGTCACCGCTATTGATGCGCGCTTCGAAGTAGTACTTCTCGGGCTGGATCGGCTTCACCCGAAGGCCTGACGAGAACTCCCTCTTGATGAGCGCCATCGCAGTCTGGTCGCAGAGTCGCTGGCGATCGCCGCTAAGGGCCGCGTATGCCTGCTTCCAATCCTCGGACCAAACGGCCTGGAGAAAAGTCTGCTTGCCGGCCACGCTCTTACTTGCGCCGCACTCCGGGGCGCCTCTTCAGTCCGTCCAGGAACGCCTTCGCTTCTTCGGGAGTCCTCGTCGTTGCGGCTCCGCCCGCCGCCAGGCTCGCCTCGGCCTTCCTGATTCGCTCCTGCATTTTGGGGTGGTAGAACCAGAGCTGGTCCTTGGGGATGAGAGCCGCGGGCACGAGCTCGAACGTTCCGCGCTCGGTCCGCTCGAGAATGATGAGGTCACCGGCCTCGACGCCGAGGGCCGTGCGGACATCTTCGGGCAGAGTTGCCCGTCCCTTCTTGTCCAGTGTGACGAATGCCGAGCTCATCGAAAACCCCTATGGACCCTCAGGCCCATAGTGGGACTATACCGCTAGTCGAACCGCACGCTGACGAGCTTCGAGACCCCGGGCTCCTCCTGCGTGACGCCGTAGAGGGCCTGAGCGGTCTCCATCGTCCTCTTGTTGTGCGTGATGAGGACGAACTGAGTCTCTTCCGAGAGCTCCACGAGGAGCGACGTGAAGCGGTCGATGTTCGCCTCGTCGAGCGGGGCGTCGACCTCGTCGAGGATGCAGAACGGCGACGGCTTGTACTTGAAGATCGCGACGAGGAGGGCGATCGCCGTGAGCGCTTTTTCGCCGCCCGAGAGGAGCCCGATCGTCTGGTTTCGCTTGCCGGGGGGCTGCGCCATGATCTCGAGGCCGGAGTCGAGCGGATCTCCCTCGTCCAGGAGATGCATCGAGGCCGTGCCGCCGTGAAACAGGCGCTGGAACACCTGGCCGAAGTTGAAGTTCACGGAGGCGAACGCCTCCTGGAAGCGCTCCGACGACGTGAGGTTGATCGTCTTGATCGTCTCGAGAATCTGGGCTAGCGATTCCTCGAGGTCGACCTTCTGTCCGGACAGCTCCTCGAACCGCTTGCTCTCGACCTCGTATTCCTCGAGGGCGGCGTGGTTGACGGGGCCGAGCCGCTCGAGTGCGAGAGAGCGCGTCGTCACGTCCTCCGAGAGGACCGCTTCGAAGTCTTCCTCTTTCATCTCTCGCTCGGCCTCGTTGCGCTCGAGGGCGGGTAGCTCGCCCGGCTGACAGCCGAACTCGTTCCGGCACTGCTCCACGAGGTGATCCTGATCGGCCTTGCGACGCTCGAGGCCGAGCTCGGCCTCGAAACGCGTCCGCCGAGCGGCGTCGAGGGCCTCGCGCGAGGCGACGGCAGCGGCCTCGGCGGCGGCGCGCGTGCCGCGGCGGGCGTCGGCCGTCTGGTCGGCTGCGGCCCGAAGGCGCTCCGCCCCGGTTGCGGCGATCGTGGCGGCGGCCTCGGCGGCCCGGGAGGCCTCTCCCGCCGTGAGAGCCTGCTGGCGGCGGGTCCCGACCTCGACGAGCGCGTCCGCGAGCTCCGCGACCCGGCGGGCCGCGTCCCGGGCGCGTCCCTCCGCGGCCGACGAAGCGAAGGCGAGGGAGGAGGCGCGTTCCACGAGCACGTCCCGCGCGTTGCGCGCGACCGCGTCGGCTTCCGCGGTCGCGAGACGCGCCGCGCGCGCCCCGTCGAGGGCGGTCTCGAGCTCCGACAGCGTCCGTTCCACGGTCGCCATCTCGGCCTGGCGCTGGGCAGCGAGGCGCTGGGCCTCGTGACGGCTCTCGCCGGCCTTCGCGAGATCCTGCCTCAGCGCGTTGTCTTCCTCGCCGAGGACGCGCCGTTCCAAAGCCGCCCGCTCTTCCTCGGTGCGGGCGGCGGCCGTCTTCGTCTCGGCTTCCGAGTGCGCGCGCTCGGCCGTGCGACTCCTCGCGAGAGCCGCGTCGAGTGTCGTGGCGAATGTTCCGACCTGCTCCGCGAGTGAGGCGATCTCGGTCTCCGCCCCGGTGCGCTTCGCGGCGATTCCGTCACGCTCGGCGGCAAGCGTCCTGAGGTCGCGTCTCACCGTGAACAGGCCCTCGCTCGGAACCTCGGTGCCCGCGGCTTCGACAACGGCGCCGCGAACGACGACGCCGTCCGTCGTCACGAGCGTGCGCTCGGGATGGAGGGCCGCGAGCGCGAGAGCGTCGTCCACGTTCGCGACGACGACGGCGTCGGGCAGCGCGGAGGACGGCGCCCCGGCGGACTTCGCGGCGAGCAGCTCGCGCGCGATCCCAAGAACGCGCGGGTCCTTCGGCTTCAGGGGAAACGGCGTCTCCCGGAGCGGGTGGACGAAGCGCGCGGCGCCGAGCTTCTTCTCGCGCACGGACGCCAGGGCGGCGTCGAGAGCGGCGCGGGTTTCGAGGACCGGCGCCTCGAGGGCGGCGCCGAGCGCGGCATCGAGGGCCTTCTCGAAGCCCGCGGCGGCATCGAAGTGGTCCGCGAGAACGCCGTGCGGCGTGAGGCCCGCGGCCTCGAGCGCGCGGCGCGCGGATTCACCTCCGGCCTCGCGCGCGACGAGAGTCGTTTCGAGGGCGGCGGCGCGGACGTCCACGGCATGGAGAGCCGCGACGTGAGCCTCGCGGAGAGCCTTGAGCGTCGCGAGGCGGTCCTCGGCGGCGCGGCGGCCGTGACTCGCCTCTTCGAGGTGCCGCCGCGCCTGCTCGAGGCCCAGAGAAGCCGCGTTCAGAAGCGCGCCGGCTTCGGCGGACGCCTTCTGGCGCTCGTCGACGAGCGCCGTGGCGCGCGCGCCGCGTTCCTCGAGCTTCGCGAGCGCGAATCCGAGCCGGTCGACGAGGAGAGCGGCCTCGCGTTCGCGGTTCGTGGCTTCGGCCGAACGCCCCCCGGCCGCGAGAAGATCACGGCGCGAAGCCTCGCGCCGCCCCGTCACGTCGGTTTCGCGCGCGGAGGCTTCGGCGAGGGCCTGCGCCGCGACGGTGACCGCGGCCGCGGCCTCGGCGAGCGCGGCTTGCGCCTCGTCCCGGGCCTTCAGGGTGCGGCCGGCCTCTTCGACGTACCGGCCGTGATCCGCTTCCGATTCCTTCCGCTGCCCCTCGAGCAGCTCCTGGCGCGCGAGCGCCTCCTCGGCATCGCGCGCGGCGGCCGCGACAGCGGCGACCGCGGCAAAAGCAGTCTCGCGCGCGCGGCCGAGGGCATCGCCCGCCTCGCGGACAGCGTGCTCCTCCTCGTCGGCGAGGCGGCGCGCCTCGACGAGCCCGGCCTCGAGGCGAGAGAGGTCGGACAGGGCCGTGGCCTCTGCATCCGTCGCTTTTGCGAGTGCCGATTCGCCCCCCAGGAAGCCCGCCTGGAGCCGGTCTGTCCGCAGACGCGCGAGCCGCTTCTTCTGAACAGAGAGGACGTCGGCCTGCTCCTTCCAGCGCGCGGCACGCGAGGCCTGGCGCTTCAGCGAGGTGCAGTTGCGGTCGATCTCCGAAACGATGTCCGTGAGGCGCAGGAGGTTCCCGCGCGTCTCCTCGAGCTTCACTTCGGCCTGGCGCTTTCGGATCTTGTACTTCGAGACTCCCGCCGCTTCCTCGATGAGCCGGCGGCGGTCCTGCGGCTTCGTGGAGAGGATGAGATCGATCTTCTGCTGCTCGATGATCGAATACGCCCGCACGCCGAGGCCCGTGCCGGTCAGGATCTCCTGCACGTCCTTGAGGCGAGACTTCCTTCCGTTGACGATGTAGTCGCTCTCGCCGTCGCGCGTCACGCGCCTCGTGAGGACGAGCTCCCCGCCGCTGTCGGCCCATTGGTCGCCGCCGCGGGACTCGAGCGTGATGGCGACCTCCGCCATGCCGAGGGGGCGCCGGTGCGCCGCCCCGTTGAAGATTACGTCCTCCATCGTCGTGCCGCGCAGGCTCTTCGCCGACTGCTCGCCGAGGACCCACTGCACCGCGTCGCAGATGTTCGACTTGCCCGAGCCGTTGGGGCCGACGATCGCCGTGATGCGCGACGGCAGCGTCACCGACGTGCGGTCCACGAACGATTTGAAGCCCTGGATCTCGAGTTTCTTCAGTCGAAACATGAACGCTCCGAGCCTACCACTACATTTTGAGGTGTCGCCTGCCCGTGGACTCAACCGGATGGGGTTTCGGGGCCGATCGGGGCGCCGTATCGAGAGCCTTAAGGAGACCTGATCGCGAGCTCACTCCGAGCTTCGAGAAGACGTGCTTGAGGTGATCTTTCACGGTCCATTCCGTGATGAAGAGGCGGCTCGCGATCTCGGCGTTTCGAAGGCCCTCGAGCACGGCCCCGACGACCTCGGCCTCGCGGCCGGACACGCCGCGTGTCGCGAGCCTCTCCTTCACGTCCTCGTGGGAGAGCGCGGACTGGATTCTCAGCGTGAGCACCGCGACGTCGTCCTCTTCGTCGTCGGCGAAGCGCGCGACGGAGGCCTCGAGCGCGCGGCCGTCGGCGAGGGTCGCGCGCCGCTTTTCGCCCGCGGCGGCCGTCGCGCCGAGGCGCGCGATCCACGCCGGGAGGAAGGCTTCGCGGCCGTCTTCCGGGAGGACGACGAGCGGCTGGCGCGCCGACAGGAGCGCCGCGGCGGCGCGGTTCGCGTAGAGCACGGAGCCCGATGGCCTTACGAGGAGAATAGGAGTGGACGCGGCCTCGGCGGCGCTCTCGAGCCGGCGGCGCGCGGCGGCGTGAATCTCCGCGGCGGCCGCGCTCTCGAGGAGCTGGGTGAGGAGAGGCCGGAGAACCTCGAAGCGCAGGATCTCGGGCTCTGTCCACGGCCGGCGCGGTCCGCGGATCATCGTGAGCGTTCCGTTCAGAAGTCCGGTCACGTGGAATTCGACGGCGAGGGCCTCCGCCGGGCCGGGCCTCCGCCGGGCCGGGCGTGTCATGCCCGCCGAGAACACGCGGCTGCCGACGGCTCGCCACCGGAAGCGTTGCCCGGAAGGCTCGAAAAGGTACTCCATCTCGACCGAGTCCGGGTCGAGGACCGAACGCACGGTGCCGACGATGCGTGTCAGCGTCGCAGTGTGGCGCCCCCGGAAGGGGGGGCCGTCGAGCGGGGAAACCGGCATGGGTGGCGCTCTGCCCTCGTTCTTATTGTATGCGTTCCGGGTCCTCGGCCCGTCGTCGTTCATTTTGTGTTGACGCCGGGCGGACAGCCCGCGGGGTGCGTGATAGGCTCATGTCTGTTCAGGAAACTGTCTCCCTCCCGCGGAGGATCCGTTCCATGTTGAGTTTTGAAGTCCGCAAGAGCGGCGGCGAATCGGAAGTTCGCAAGGTCCATCGGGATGTCATCCACATTGGCGCTTCGACGGGAAATGATCTCGTTGTGCGCGCTCGAGGTGTTCTCGGCCGGCACGCGCGGATTTCGGTGACGGGCGAAGAGCTGCGCCTCGAGGTCCTCGGCAGCGCGCCGGGATCCGACGTCACGCTGAACGGCTCGGTCGTCAAGTCCGCCGCCCTCGCGGCGGGAGACCGGATCGCCATCGGCGAAGCCACGATCACCCTCTTGAACGGCCCGGCGCCGAACCCTCACCGGATGGCCGCTCCGCCCCCTCGCGGGCGTGATGCTCTGTCGCTCGCGGCGGCGGCGCTCGCACCCCTCGCCTCAGTCCCCGCTTCGTTCGCGGCCTCTCAACCGGTCGCGGTCGCCGTGCGTCCCCTCGCGATTCCGGGTCCCCGTCCCGCCGCGACTCCTGCGGAAAGCTCTCAACGCCCGGAGGATCGCCCGGTCTCGGACCCGTGGTCCGGTTTCTTCGAGTGCCTCCACCGTCCGGTCCCATTCGAGGATCTGCTTCAGGAGATCACGGCCTACGTCGCGTCCTCGACGCCCATCCACAGCCTCGCTTTCGTCTCGCTTCTTCCTCCGAACGAGGGCGAGGCGATCGCCGCGCTCTGGAAGGGGACTCTTCCGCGCCTGTCGGCGCGGACGCTCGCGGAGGCGCGTGGGAAGTTCTCGTCCTGGGAGACGCTCGAAGCGGGCGCCCGCCTGCGCGTCTTTCCGGTCCCGCGGCCGGGCGGCGATCCGGTTGGCCTCCTCCTCGTGCCGGCCGAGACCGTGACCGATCCGGCCCTCCTCGACTTCATCGCGCACGCCGCGGCCGCTGTTGGCTTCGTGCACGGCGAAAGGAGCGAGGCGGCGTTCGGCGAGCGGGGAGCCTCCTCCGCGCCCGCGCCCGCCGGTGTCTCGCTGGAGGATCCGCTCTCCCGTCTGGTCGGCGGCTCCCTGCCTCTGTCGAATCTCAAGGCCTCCCTTTCACGGGTCGCGTCGGCGCGGGCACCTATTCTTCTGGTGGGCGACGTCGGCAGCGGAAAGACGCTGGTAGCCGAGACGCTTCACGCCCTTTCCCCGCGTCGCGGGCGGCCGTTCGTGCGCGTCGCCGCCACCGCGGCCAGCCCGCAGGCGCTCGAGGAGGACCTCATCGGCATCGCCGCGATCGCGGGCGACCGGCGCAAGCGGACCGGGCGCCTCTTCGAGGCCGACGGCGGCACGCTTCTCGTCGAAGAGGTGGGGGACCTGCCGGCACCCACGCAGGCGCTGCTGTTTCGTCTCCTCGAGGCGCGGGAGGTCACGGCACCCGGCGGACGCACGGTTCCGGTCGACGTGCGCGTCATCGGAACGACCTCTCGCCCGCTGACCCGTGCGGTCGAGGACGGCGCGTTCCGTGACGACCTCTACTTCCGCATTTCGGCGCTCACCCTCCGGATCCCCCCGCTCAAGGACCGCAAGGAAGACCTGCCGGCTCTTCTCGACGAGCTCGCGGTCCGCCACGGCGGTCCGGCCGCGGAGCAGTTCGACGTCGAGGCGATGAATGCGCTCCTCAACTATCCGTATCCCGGCAACGTGCGTGAGCTCGAGAACGAGGTCCGCCGGCTGGCCGCACAGGTCGGCGCGGGCGCCATCACGCTTGCCGACCTCGACCAGAAATTCTCGGGCGAGCACGTCGAGCTCGCGCTCAAGGAGAGCGACGACCTCAAAGAGATCGTCGAGAAGGTCGAGCGCCAGGTCATCGAGCGCGTCATGCGCAAGGTACGCGGCAACCAGTCCCTCGGCGCCCGGCTCCTCAACGTCTCGCGCGGCAGCCTCATCGCGAAGATGAAGGAGTACGACATCAAGGACTTCCGCTACCTGAAGCGCGGAGACTGACGGCCCGCCCGAGTGATGCGGCCGGAGTCCCGCTAGACTCAGGCCGTGTCCGATCCCGAGAGCCGGGCCTTCCGGCGCTCCCTGACCCTCGTGCTCGCGATCCTGGGCCTGCTGACGGCGGGCGCGGTCGTGCTCTTCGGGCATCTCCTCTTCAAGTCGCTCTCCAGGGACGTCGTCAACGACGCGATCCTTCACACGAAGCTTGACGCGGAGCGCCTCGCGCGCGGTATCGCCGAGCGCTCGTCCGGCGACCCATACGTGTTGAAGCTGAAACAGACGGAGATCGACCGGCTCGTAACGTCTGGTCTGTCCGAGCGGCAGATCCTCACGGAGGTCGAGGTCCTCGACAGCGCGAGAAAGGAAGTCCTCTACGCTTACCGGGGCACTCTCACCGTTCCCGACCGAAAGGCCCAACCCGGCGTCGAGGGACCGAAGGTCCTCGACATGAAGCCGGTGGAACCCGGGACGAGCGCCCGCATTTCCACGCTCGAGGCCCCCGAGCAGGATCCCTTCAACATGGAGGTCAACGTCGGAGACTTCGCCGTGCTGCGCTTCGGCGTCTCCCGCCGCGTCCTTGCCGAACGGGTCGAGAAGCTGCGCCGGGAGCTGTACGTGAAGACGTTCGCCGCCGCGATCGTGTCTCTCCTCGGAATCCTCGCGGCCTCCGCGGCCGTCATCCTCCTGTACCGGCGCACGCGGCGCTTCGAGGCGGCGCACTTCGAGGCCGAGCGCCGCGCCGAGCTGGGAGAGGTGGCGGCCGGGCTCGCGCACGAGATCCGGAATCCGCTGAACGCGATGGGGCTCAATCTGGAGCTCCTCGAGGAGAATCTCGCGCAAAGCGGCACAGGCGCGCGTGGCGCCGCCACGGTGTCGGCGGTGGAGCTCGCGCAGGCGGCACGCGTCGAGACGAGCCGCCTCGCCCGGCTCCTGACGGACTTCCTCTCTTACGCGCGCCCCTCGCCGCTCAGTCCTGTCCCCGCTGACCTGAACGACGCTGCCGGTGAGGCCGTTGCTTTTCTCCAGCCCGAGGCCGGGCGCCGCCACATCCGGCTCACGTTTGCACCGCAGCCGGGGGGCGCCCCCGCGCGTCTGGACCCGTCGCGCGTGCGGCAGGTCGTTCTCAACCTAGTTGGCAACGCGCTCGATGCCGTCGAGGCGGAGGGCGCCGCGGCGCTTGAAGTCGAGACGCGTGTCGAAGACGCGGGACGCTTCTGGCGCCTCACGGTCGAAGACCGCGGGCCCGGCGTGCCGGCGGCGAGGACGGCCGACCTCTTCAAGCTCTTCGTGTCGACGAAGCCCGCGGGGACGGGCCTCGGTCTCCCGATCGCCGAGCGCATCGTGAAGGCGCACGGCGGGACGCTGGCGCTTTCCTCGTCTCCCGGCGAGCCAACCCGCGCGGTCGCGACGTTTCCGAAGGGAGCCTGAGCGACCGGATCGCCGGCGTCAGGCGGGCGGCAGGATCTTCGTCCCGTCCGGTTCGGCGTCTCCGCGCTGGAATGCGAGAACGCGCGCCACGAGCGTCTTCACGGGCAGAGGGAACGTGAGCAGAAGCTCGCCCTTCGGATTCAGGATCACCTGCTCCGTCGAACCCGTCGCGAGCAGAGTCCTCGTGGGCAGGCGCCGGATCTCGTAGGTCATCACGAGCTTCGCGGCCTCGGTGGGCGCGAGGACCGCCGACACCTCAAGAAGGTCGTCGAGCTTCGCCGGTCTCTTGAGGCTCATCTCGACCTTCGTGATCGGCACCTTGTAGCCGTGCGCGAGGGCCTCCGCCGGCGTGAGGCCGAACGCCGCGCAGAGCGCGTTCCGTGCCACTTCGAAGTACAGCACGTAGTGGCCGTGCCAGACGACGCCGTATGAGTCGACCTCGGGGAAGCGCACCTCGAAGGAGGTGGTGAAGGCGCGTGTCGTCATGGTGTCGTGAGGACAGCCGCGAGGACGTTGCCCCCGGCGCCGAAGGCGTCGAGGAGGATGGCGCCCATTCCGGGATTCGCGCGAAGCTCGGCGGCGGCGAGCGCGAGCTGGATCGCGCCGATCGCTGGGTTCTCCCCGAGGGAGTCCTTCACGGCCATCGTGAGCGGAAGGCTCGGGCCGAAGACGTCATGGAGCGCGGCCTCCTCGGCGGCGTCCGTGAAAGGCGAGCCGTTTTTCGAGAGGTGGATGAGGCCGACGTCCGCGGGAGAGAGCCGCGCCTCGGCGAGCGCCTCCCGGATCGCCGCGGCGAGGACGGTGGGATCGGCGCGTCGCACGTGGGGTGAGACGGCCGTTCCGCGCGAGGAGAGCCCGGCGACCCGGGCGTCGATCCGGGCCCCGCGCGAGCGGGCGGCGGCTTCGTCTTCGACGAGCACGACTCCCGCGCCCTCGCCGAGAACGAACCCGGGACGTCCCGCGGTGCGCGTGGCGCGCACGCTTTCGTACCCGCGGTGATAGACGAGGTTCCATTCGTCTGCGGCGCCCACGAGGAGGGCGTCGGCGCGGCCGTCCGCGAGGAGCATCCGGCCGTAGAAGAGCGCGTTCAGAGCGGCGGGGTCCTTCTGAATGATCGTCACGTTGGGACCCTTGATGCCCACGTCGATCGCGGCCTGTGAGGCGGGCGCGTTCGCGACCGTGTTCGGAAAGAGGAACGGCGACCCGGCGTCGGGCGACTCGACGGCCATCTGGCGTTCGAACTCGGTCAGCGGGCCCGCGCCGGCCGAGCCCGTGCCGAGCAGGATCCCCGTCCGTTCCTCGCGTCCTTCGAGCGAATAGCCGGCGTCGGCAAGAACCTGTCGGACGGCGACGACGGCATATTGGCTGCCGCGGTCGAGGCGGCGGGCCTTGCCCTTCGCGAGCTCCGGTTCCGTCGTGAAGACGCCGATGCGCGCTGCGGGCGACCGGTCGGCGGCCTTCCGCGTGCCGTCTTCCTCGACGGGAGCGATCGCCGAGCGCCCGGCGGCAAGCGCCGCCCGCGTCTCCGCGAGCGTGCGGCCGAGCGCGGTGACCGCGGAGGCTCCCGTGATGACGGGCGCCTTCACGCGGCCCCGAACGCCACGACTGTCGAGTTCCCCCCGAACGCGAAGGAATTCGAGAGCGCGACCTTCACGCGCGTCTCGCGCGCCACGTTCGGAACGTTGTCGAGATCGCACTCGGGATCGGGCTCCTCGAGGCGGATCGTCGGAGGGATGAGGCCGGTCTCGATCGTGCGGACGGTCGCGACGGCCTCGATCGCGCCCGCCGCGCAGAGACAGTGGCCGAGCATCGACTTGATCGAGGAAAGCGGGATCTCACGGGCTCGATGTCCGAGGGCTCTCTTGATCGCGGCGGTCTCCGCCGAGTCGTTCTGCGGGGTGGCCGTGCCGTGGGCGTTCACGTAGTCGACGTCCTCGGGGTTGAGCGAGGACGCCCGCAGGCAGGCCGCGATCGTGCGGGCTCCGGCCTCGCCGGTGGGCTCGGGCTGCGTCATGTGGTGGGCGTCGGACGTCACGCCATAGCCCAGAAAGCGGCCGCGAAGGCGCGCGCCCCGGCGGCGCGCATGCGCTTCGTCCTCGAAGACGAGGAGGCCGGCCGCCTCCCCGATCGTGAGTCCCTTGCGGCGGCGGTCGAACGGGCGGCAGGGCTCGGGATCGACCGAGCGAAGCGCGTTGAATCCCCCGTGCGTGAGCCGCGCGAACGTGTCGGCGCCGCCCGTTACGACCACGTCGCAGAAGCCGTGGCGGATGAGATCCGCCGCGTAGCCGAGGGACGTGGCCGAGGACGAGCATGCTGTCGTGATCGTCGAGCGCGGCCCGAGGAACCCCCAGCGCTCGGCGATGCGGTCGGTGGTCTGGTCGGGCGGATGGTTGAGCACTTTCGTGGGACGCGCGCGGTGCACCCCCCCGGCGAGAAGATCGCGGAAATAATTCTCGCTGTCGAGGAGACCGGACACGCCCGCGCCGAGGACGACGCCGATCCGCGAGGAATCCTCGCGCGAGAGGTCGAGGCCCGAGTCCGCAAGGGCTTCCGCCGCCGCGGTCAGGCCGATGACGTCCGTCCGCGAGAGGCGGCGCGCGAGGCGCGGCTCGAGACCCGCGGGCAGCTCCTTGATCTCGGCCGCGAGCTGGGTCCGGAAGGCGGTCGCGTCGAAGAGTGTGATCGGGCCGATTCCCGAGCGGCCCGCGACGAGGCCTTCCCAGGTCGACGCGAGGTCGTTCCCGAGGGAGGTCACGGCTCCCAGTCCCGTCACGACGACGCGGCGATTGGCCATCCGCGGGATCTTAACGACTCGGGGCCGCGGCGGGCGCCTGCCGGTTCTTCGATCCTCCGAGCGCGGACTCGCAGCGCGCGAGGGCCTGTGCGTTTTCGTCCGCGAGGAGGCGGTTGCCGGGAGAGAGCCTGCCGGAAGCCTCGAGGGACGAGAAGTCGTCGCGGGCCCTCTCGTACCAGCGGAGCGCCTCGCCGCATTCCTTGCGGGCCGCGTGGGCGTCCCCGACGAACTTCTTCGTGAGGGCGGCGTCGCTCGCGATAGCCGCGTTCGACGGGTCAGCGGCCCGCAGGTCCGTGAAGATCAGGAGTCCTTCTTTCAGCGTCGTGAGCGCGGCGCGCGCGTCTCCGGAAGCGACCTGTCCCTGGCCGAGACCCTGGTACGCGCGTGCGAGCGCATAGCGCGTCCCCGCGCTTTTCGGATCCGCGGCGACGAGCTCCTTGCGCAGCGCGATCGCGCGGTCGTAGTCCGCCAGTCCCTCGGCACTGCGGCCGACCCTGTAGAAGACCTGGCCGCGGCCCGCGAGGCTGTGCGAGAGATCCCGCTTGTAGAGCGCGTTCGTCGGGTCTTCCACGACAAGCGCGTCCTCGATCTCGAGCGACCGGCGGTAACCGTCCAGAGCGGACTCGTAGTCCTTGGTGAGGCGCACGTCCTCGATGAGCGCGCTCGCGATGTACTTGTTGCAGAGCGCGACGGCGCGGCGCAGCCCGACGTCCCTCGGCAATTCGGCCCGAAGCCCTTCATAGAGCGCGAGCGACTTCCGCATCTCCTCGATGCACCCCGCGTTGTCGCTTGCGCTCGAAAGGCGGTTGCTCAGGAGAAAGTGCGCGAGCGCGACTCTGCGCAAGAGCTGCGCGTCCTTCGGCTTCTGCGCGACGGCCGCTTCGAGGAGCTCGACGGCGCGCCGCGAGGCCGCGACGGCTCCCGCCATGTCCCCGCTCGTCGCGAGCGCGGACCCCCAGACACCGAGCGCCTTTGCGAGGAGGCTGCGGTCCGAGACGTCCGCTGGGACGGATGCGACGAGACCCTCACGGATCTGCACGGCCGCCTTCATGCTCGCGAGGGCTCCCGGCGAGTCGCCGAGTCCGGCCCCGCCCGGCAGCCCCTGGACGTCGGCGAGCTTCTCGTAGGCCTCAGCGAGATCGCGCTGGAGCGCGCGGTCCCCGCTGACCTCCTTGGCGAGCGTCCCGAGATATTCGAGGGCGCGCCTCACGATCAGCTCCCGCGCCGGAGTCGATCCCGGAAGGTTCCGGATCGAGTCATGGAATTCGAACAGGAACGAGCTCGCGAGCTTGCGGACATCTTCGAGGCGGCGTTCGGCCCGCGCGTGCTCGGCCTCCGCGATCCTCGCCTGGCGCGCCGTTGCGACGATCCCCACAACGAGCGAAAGGGCGACGAGCGCCGCGGCCACGACGCCGGCCTTGTGGCGCTTGAGGAATTTTCCGGAGCGGTAGGGGAAGGTGTCGCGGCGCGCCTTGACAGGAAGCCCGTCGAGCCACCGGCGGAGGTCTTCGGAGAGCTGCTCGGCCGACGCATAGCGCCGCGCCGGCTCTTCGCGCGTCGCCATCGCGACGATCGTGTCGAGGTCGGCGGGCAGGATTCGCTTCGTCCGGTCCGCGTCGCCCGAAGGCCGCCGGCCCGTGAGGATCTCGTGGAGGAGGACGCCGAGCGCGTAGACGTCGGTCGCGGTCGTGATGCGCTCGCCGCGGATCTGTTCGGGGCTCGCATACTCGGGTGTGAACACGCGCACACTCGCGCCCGTGAGGTCGAGCGTCTGGCCGGAGACCTCCGGGTTGAGGAGCTTGGCGACTCCGAAGTCGAGAAGCTTCGGCGCGCCGCCTTCGTCCACAAGGATGTTGCCGGGTTTGAGATCCCGGTGGACGACGAGATTCTGGTGCGCGAACTGGACGGCGGCGCAGATCGCTCGGAAGAGCGCGACGCGCTCGCGGAGCGCGAGAGAGTGCCGGTCGCACCACGCCGTGACGGGCTCGCCTTCGACGTGCTCCATGACGAGGTAGGGAAGGCCCTCCTCCGTGTTGCCGCCGTCGAGGAGGCGCGCGATGTTCGGGTGGTCGAGGCCCGCGAGAATCTGGCGCTCCTGCCGGAAGCGCCTGATGACGGCCTCGGTGTCCATCCCGCGCCGAACGACCTTGATCGCGACGCGCTTCCGGAACTGCTCGTCGGCCCGCATCGCGAGATAGACCGTTCCCATTCCGCCGTGACCGATCTCTCGCACGACGTCGTACGGACCGATCCGCGCCCGCGGCGCTTCCGGTGGCGGACCCGCCGGCGTCTCGAGGAATCCCTCGTCCGTGTCGGCCGACGCGAGGAGAGTCGCGACCTCGGCCTCGAGCTCCGCGTCCCCGGCCGCTGCGCCGGCCAGGAAACTCGCCCGCTCGCCGGCTGGCCGTTCAAGAGCCTCGTGGAAGATCCGCTGGACGGCCTGCCAGCGTTCAGGAGTCATCGGGTCATTTCCCGGTGCAGCCACGCCTTCGCGGCCGCCCAGTCGCGCTTGACCGTCTTCTCGGAGACGCCGAGGGCCTCGGCCGTTTCCTCGACCGTGAGGCCCGCGAAGAACCGCATCGTGACCATCTTTGCCTGCCGCTCGTCCAGCGCCGCGAGCTTCTCGAGGGCGACGTCGAGGCGCACGAGGTCGACCTCGTTGCTCTCTTTTGCCGCGACGTCCGCGAGCGTCACGCGCAATTCATCCCCGCCGCGCTTGTGCGTTGCTTTGCGCCGCGCGTGGTCCACGAGGATGCGCCGCATCGCCTGCGCGGCGACGCCGAGGAAGTGCGCCCGGTTCTGCCACGGCGCGCTCTGGTCGGCGAGCTTCATCCACGCCTCGTTCACGAGGGCCGTCGACTGGAGCGTGTGGCCCGTCCGCTCGCGCCGCAGGTAGCTCGCCGCGAGCCGGTGCAGCTCGCCGTAGACGATCGGAAGGAGCCGGTCCGCCGCGGACGGGTCCCCCGCGCTCCACTCCTGGAGCATCCGCGTCACGTCGGAGGACGGATCAGTCGCCATCGTCTTGTTCCTGCGCTACAGATTCTAGCCGCGGCCGTGACCCCTTCGGACGGCAAGTCGCGCGTTCATGAAGGAAGGAGCCCACGCCCATGACCAACCGCGCCTCGCTTTCAGCCTTTCTCGCAGCTGTTCTGGCGATTCCGGCCGTCGGATTTGCCGGAACGCCCTGCGATCTGCTCCCGACCACGAACAAGAAGGTCGTCTCTCCGTCGAAGGTCGAAGACGTGCTCTGCAACGTCTGCGGGTCTGGGGTCCCCGTCCATGGAGCGAGAGATCAATTCGGGAACGGGCTCGATTACAACGACGGAGCGAAGCACTTCGAGTGCGAAGTACACGTGAGGAACCGGGGAAACGGGCAGTGCAAGAACCAGACGACGTGTCGTCCAGGCGGGGAGCGCTTCTTCGACAACGGTACCTACAGGTGTCGATACCCGGAAGTCGCCGTCACCCTGCCCGGTCCGTCAAACCCCCGGGACAACTGCGAGCGCAATCTGCCGCTCTCGATCTCCGAAGTCCACGACGACCGCGAGCTCAACAACCCGCTGCTCTACGTGGGGCAAAACTACCTGTTTATCCACGGGGAGGGCGCCGCGAACGCCACTTCAGGCGAGATGACCGGGGGAATCGCCGTGACGTTGGGCGAGGCCGCACGGCGCCTCGGGACCAGCACGGTGTGCGCCCCGCCGAATTGTCAGGTCGCGAAGCTCCAGATCCCGCCCGCGGCCATCGATTCGAACCAGACGCTCAAACTCTACACGCCGCATCGCTATCGCTCGGCGACCGCCACGCTCCTCGTCACCCATCCGACCGCACCGACTGGCGGGGGAGGGCGCATCG
>JBBRRY010000038.1:0-30011 GCA_038245905.1 Thermoanaerobaculia bacterium
CCACCCAGGTACGAGCCGAAGCCTGGGCCGATCGACGTGATCGTAGGACAGCTGTAGTACTTGAAGCACGCCGGACACGACGCCGTCTTCCCCGTCGACGGGTTCAGAATCACGATGTCGACGAGCTGATTCGCGAGACAGACGTTTGCGCCTGCGGCGACGGGCGTCTTGAAGACGATCGTGTTCAGCGAGATGCTGGAAGCCTCGGCCTCGACGCGCTGCGCTCCGCACGTCAAGAAGACCTGCATCGGGAACTGGAAGCCCGTGCCGAAAATCGAGACCCGCGTCGAAGCATCATTCGGGCCGGTGCGAGGCGAGACGGAGTAGATAACCGGATCGAGGGCCTTCGCCGTGTAGGCGAAGCCGCTCACGACGCGCGCGCAGCGCTGAACCGGGCTGCCGAGATCGGTCACGGTGACGTCGACGGTCTCGGGTACGTCCGGGCTCGCGAGCGTCCGCCGCGGCGTCGACACGGCAATCGTGGTGTTCGAGATGCTCCCGACGATCGTCGCCGGGATGCCGCCGAAATCGACGCGCAGGAGCGATCCGTTCGAGCCGAATCCGCCGCCCGTGATCACGAGGGCCGTCCCGCCGTCGGGCCCGCCGCTGTTCGGCGAGATGCTGGAGATGAAGAAGCTCGGGTCCGTATTGCAGACCGAGTTTCCACCCGTTCCGCTGTATGTGAACGGCTTCGGCGCGATGGCGGTCTGCTGGGAAACGAGGCCGATGTCCCGCGTCACGATGACGTCGCACGCTTCGGACACCGCCGGGTTCGCCAGGATATGCGTCGGCGTCGAGACGGTGATTTGCTGATCCTGCTGCGCGACAATCTGCGCGGAGCGGCCGCAGAAGGTGACCTGGGTCGTGGCGAAGTTGTTACCGAAGTTCCGCCCGAGGATCTGGACGAGGTCGCCGCCCGCGGGAGAACCCGCCGTCGGCGTGATCGACGAGATGGACATCTTCTGCTCGATCGGGATGCAGGCGTATGTGAACAGGATCGACGCGGGCTGCGAGGACACACCGTTCACGACCACGACGACCGGCACCGACTCCGGAACCGCCGAGTTCTTCAGGGTACGAGCAGGCGTCAGGACCTTGATTTGCGTGTTCCCGCTCGTCGTGACCGAACCTTCGATTCCGCCGAAGAAGACCCGGACGCCCGTGCCGTTGCCTAAGCGCACGCCATTGATCGTCACCGTGTCGCCGCCCGCGCACGAGCCGCTCGTCGGCAGATACGACGTGATGACGGGACCCGAGTCCGGAACGCCCTGGAACTGAAGGTCTTTCTGCGCACGCGCGCAGTCGTATACCGCGGTCACCCGCGCCGTTCCGGAGTTCAGCGAGGTGACCGTCACGTCCGCAACACCGCCGACCGTCGTCTTCGAGATTGTCTGGAGGCCGTTTTCCGCGAAAAAGCTGAGCGTCGTCGTGAACTGGACGGACCCGCCGTCGGCTACGGGCACGCCGGCCTTCGTGACCGTCGCGCGCACAATCGAGCCGGAGCCGACAAACGGGCTATCCGCCGTGGCCGTCAGCGAGATGAGGGTCGTGCACGAGCCGGGCGGGACGCCGCCGGGCGGGGTCGCAACACCGGGCGCGGTCGGCGTTTCGCCGGAGCAGCCGCTCAGGAGAGCGGCAAGGCCCGCGATCAACGCGGCGTTCGGAATCTGAAAACGTCGCATGGAAGTCACCTCGTCACTGGACACGCTTCAGCTCGATGCGTCCAGCGGTCGGAACGTAAATAAAGTCCAGGCCGAAGGTCGCCACATCGGACACCACAGGCTGCCCGGACAGCGTGTGGCCGTACCAAGTGACACGCCCCACCTGGCGGATTTGGGAGCGCCCGGTCTCCTTGTCGATTCCCCCGTTGAAGGGGAAGAGCTGGTCCAGGGGTGGGCGGATGAGGCCATCCCGCGACATGTACGGGTAATTCGTCAGCGTCGAGGATCCGTTCGCCGGCACGATGATATTGCCGGGGAAGTCCTCCTGAGGCGAGGCCTTCGTCCCGCCGTCCAGCCGGCTCCAGACGACCGTGTATTTGTCGATCTGAACGTCGAGGAACTGCAGCGACGTTACGTTCGGGTTTTTGAGACGGCACGTGAGAATAGTCGTCGCGAACTGGACGGGTACGTTCGAGGCCACGTCGATCGTGAGAGGCAAGAGCTGGAAGTTACCCACGAGAAACACCGGGGTGGCGCTGTCGCCCTGAACGTTCGTGGAGCAGCCCGGGAGCGCAGAGAGGGCCAGCGCCGCGACGGCCACCAGGACGGAAAGAGAGTGTTTTTTCATCGTTCGCACCTCAGCGAATGATCCGCGGCGTGATGAAGATCATCAGCTCGTCCGTGCTCTCGGTTTGCGTACGGCTCCGGAATAGATTGCCGAGGATCGGGATCTTCCAGAGGCCCGGAATCATCGACTGGCCGTCGTTCGTCGTGATCTTGAAAATACCGCCGATCACGGCCGTGCCGCCGTCGCGCACCATGAGCCGCGTCTTGGCGTCCCGCGTCGTGAGCGGGATGTTCTGGCCCCCCGCGATGTTGATGCCGACGGCCGGCTCGCGCTTCTGGATCGTGACGTCCATGATGACCGTGCCTTCATTCGTGATCTGCGGGGTGACGTCCAGACGGAGCGTCGCGTTGATGTAAAGGACCGAGGTCGTGTTGTTAACGGTCGTCTGGACCGGGATCTGGAATCCCGACTGGATCGACGCCAGCTCACCGGTTTGCGTCTGGACCTTCGGAGTGGACACGACCTTGACGAGGCCGCGGGACTCCGCGGCATGAATCGCCGCGTCGAGCGCGAACGTGTTGAGCACGTTCGCAAGGCTCAGCTTCAGGACCTGCGAGGCGCCGCTCGGAAGCGAGATGTTCCCAGCGACCGATCCCGAGTTCGGGAACACGAGGCCGGTCGTGTTGCCGTGAGAGGCATCGGCGACCCCGTTGAAGCCCCACACGATTCCAATCTCATTCGAGAACGTGCGGTTTGCCTCGATGATCCGGGCCTCGATCATGACCTGCGGGCTCGCGATGTCGAGGTTCTTGATGAGGTCGAGGACGGTCGGGAGGTAGTCCGGGAGCTCCTTGATGACGAGCGTATTCGAGCGCGTGTCGATGAAGATGTCGCCGCGCGCCGACATGACCCTGCGCGCCGTGGCCGCCATCTCCTGGGCGTTTCCGTAGGAGATTTTCTGGAGCACGGTCCGGAGCGGGCGGTTCTTGTCCTGCGCCAGGATGAACTGGAGCCGCGAGTTCTCCTCCTGAGTCAGCTTGCTCGTGGAGGCGATACGCATGATGTTTCCCTCGAGCACGTAGCCGAGCTGGTTGATCTTGAGGATCAACTCGAGGGCCTGGTCCCAGGGAATGTCCTGCAGGCTGACGGTGACCGTTCCGCGGACGTCCGGGTCGAGCACGATGTTGAGCTGCGTCAGCTCGCTGAACCGCTGCAGCGTGTCCTTGATATCCGCGTCCTTGAGATTCAGCGTGATCGGCTCGCCCGTATATTGCTTGTCCCCGGAGCCAAGCGTGCGGGCCTCGTAAGGATTCGCGATTTCGCGGGGACGCGAGGAGCCGTCCTGCTGGACGAGAAGCGCTTCGGCCGCCTCGATCAGGGCCTTGTCCTCCGCCGTCGGCACCTTCTTGCGGCGCGGTCCGACCGCGGCGGCGGTCTTGACGGGGGAAGCGGCGGGGGACAGGAGCGGAGCCTTGACCTCGCGGAATTCGGGCGAGGCCTGCGCCAGGCGCGGCGCATCGGAGAGAGGAGACGGAGAGGGAGCGGGCGGCGCCACCGGAGACACCGGAGACACCGGAGACACCGGAGAGGTCGTCACGTCGAGCGCATGCCCTTCGCGCACAACGGGCTCCTTCGGCTCGTCGACTTCATGCTTCTCGTAGGATCCCGCGGCCGGCACCGCCGAAGCGACCACGACCATCTCGGGCGCCGCTCGCACGGGCGCGGGCCTCGCTTCAACGGGCTTTTCGGGGGGACTCCCGGCGGACTTCACGGCGACCACGGACGGCGGAGCCAAAGACGGAGCCGATGGTCTTGCCGCGAGGGTCGACGCGCTTCCGAAGGAGAGAGCAAGCGCCGAGGCCGAGCTCTTCGCCGCGGGCTCCGTGGGAGCCGGGAGGTCGAAAACGACACGCGTGACGGGCTCGCGTCCGCCCTTGAACTGAGAGACCCGCACCCGGTTCACGGCTGCATGCCGGACGTCCTGCGACTTCTTCGCGGTCGCGAGGAGCACGCCCGGGAGATCCACAACATAGCGCGGCGGATTCTCGAGCGTGAAAGTCTCGTAAGTGAAGCTGCCGTTGCCCGCGAGCGTCGCGACGAGCTTGCCGTCGATCGTCTGCACGCCGACCGCGGACAGGCGAGTCGCCGCGCGACCGAGGGCGGCGTGCCGGACGGGCACAGGCGCGGCGCCCGCCACAGCCATGGGCGCTGCAGGCACTGGAGGCACGGGCACTTCCTCGACTCTCACGGCCGGTTCCAGCGTGGTCGCTTCCACGGCCCGGGCGGGTTCCGGAGGCAACGTCGAGGCAGAGGCGAGCAGCGCGGCGGGCGCGAGGCTCGTCGTCGCGGCCGGCGCAGGTCGTCCAAGCGTGATCGCCATCGCGGGCGAACCGGAATCGGAGGTGATGGTGGGCTCGATCGGCGCACGTCCCGTGAGCTCGAATTGGATGTGCGGCTTGCCCATCTCCGTGAACGACCTCATGTCGAGGCGCGACAGGATCACGCCGTCCGCGCGCGGGGGTTCGAGTCCCGGCGACATCACGGCGTTCGCGACGTCGATGACGACCTTCATCGAACCTTCGCGGTTGTAAAGGGTGGGTGCCAGAGGACCGTTGCCGGTGAGGAGAAGCCGCGGCGTCTCTCCGTCGGTAAGGAGCGTGGCTCCGGTAAGCGTTGCGGGCGCCGCTCCGGCCGCGGACGGGTCCCCCGCGACGACCCGGTCCGTATGCGAAGCGCAGCCGCCCAGCACGGGAACGATCAGCGCGAGCGCCGCAAAACGGGACGCGACTCCCCTTCGGTTTCGCCGCATGCTTCCTCCCCCGGACGACACGAGATCTCCCGTGCCCTTCGAGTTCCTCGAGCCCATCAGCATCGTCGTCATGGACTTCCCTTCGGTCACGACTTCTTCCCGAGCGTGAGCGCCTTGACCACTTCACGGAACGGCTTCGGATTCGTCGGATCGTTCACGTTCTGCCGGAATGTCACTTCCGTCGCCGACACTTCGACAACCTCGCCGTCAAAGAGCGTGGCGCCCTTACGGATCAGGTGCGACTTGTTATCCGGGCCCCGCATCATCGCGACCCAGCCCTGCTTGACTTTGATCGTTCCCTGCAATTCGAGCTCGTCCACCATGACCCCTGCCAGGCCCGGCGGGCGCACGCGGTCCTTCTCGGACGGGTTGCGCACGAGAAGCGAGCGGAAGGGATCGCGCCGGCCCCCGACTTCGTACGTGTAGACGGAGGGAATGAAATCCTGCTCGGTCACCTTACCCGGCGCGCTCGAAACCCCCGGGGCTTCGGCCGGAGCCGGCGTCGCGGAAGCCTCGGGAGGCGCCTGGGCGAACGAGATCGCGGCCACGCTCAGAAAGAGCAGGGCGACGGAGGCGGGAGCGGCGAGGAAACGGCGAATTCTCATCACTCCAACGAATCCTTTTTCCCCGGAGCCCCGGCAGGCTTCTTCGGCGCGGCGGGCGCGGCGGTTACGGCGGGCTCGGCCGCGGCGGCGTCTCCGAGGTAGATGAAGGTCTTCATCGTGAAATTCGCGCCGAGCGTGCGTCCGCCGGTCGCGTCGGGATAACCGACCATCGAGAGATCCTCGATGTTGATGATCCGCGAGAAACGCGCCACCTTCTCGAAGAAGAGGGCGAGGTTATGGTACGTCCCGTCGACCTGGAGGTCGATCGGCCACTCCGCGTAGAAGTCCTTGTTGATGTACTCCTTCGGAGCCCACTTCTTGAGGAAGAACTCGCCCTGCCCGGCCAGCGCCTGGATCTTCTTGATGAGCTCCTCGGCGTTGCGCGCGGTGGGCAGGATCTGGAGGAGCCGCTGCAGGTCGAGCTCGGTCCGGCGGACCTCCTCGCGCAGCTGAGGCAGGCGGCGTTCGGCCGCCCGGCCCTGGGTGATCTTCGAATTGAGCTGTTCGAGCTCGTTCTTCTTGTTCTCCAGAGTCTGCTTCATCTCGCTGAAGTTCGGGAGCTGATAGTAGGCGGCAGCATAGAGCGCGATCGCGACCGCGAGGCCGATGCCGAGCCCGTAATACCAGGGCTTTCCTTCAAGCTGCTTGAGGTCGAGCGACGCCATGGCTCTCCCCCTACATCCCCGCCACGACCGCCGGAGCGGCGAGGGCGGACAGAGCTGCGGGTCTTCCGGCATCGGCCTTCTTCGGCACTTCCGGAGGCTTCAGCGCTCCCGCTTCCGGCTGCGTGCGGTCGATGTTCGAAAATACAAAGTTCGTCTTGAAGCAGTAAAGCGCGGCGCCCGAGGAGCCGCTGCACGCCGAGAATTCGACCTTTGGCTCCTGGAACGAGGGCACGAGCCTGAGGTTGGCGACGAAGTTCGCCACCGCCGGCGGATTGAAGGCCTTTCCGTCGATCGAGATCGCGTTCCCGCGGTAATCCATTCGCTCGATCCAGACGAGGTCCGGGAGCGCCTTCGAGACTTCGTCCATGAGCCGGACCGGGCCGCGCTGATTCTGCTTGAGCTGGTTGATCAGGTCGACCTTCCGCTGGACGCGGGCCTTCTTGGCCTCGTAGTCCTTCACTTCCTTGAGTACGGCCTCGAGACGTGCCACCTCGACCTGGGCGATCCGGATCTTCTCCTCCTGGGCTTTGATCTGCGAGCGAAGAACCCAGTAGTGGACGATCCCGATGAGAATGGCGAGGCCGATCGCGCCCCCCATGAGGAGGGTATTGAGGCGCCCGGCGCCGCCCAGCGCGGAGACGCCCTTCTTCTTGCGTTGCGGACGGGCTTCGGAGAGGAGGTTGATGCGAATCATGCCGCTACTCCCCGATCTTCCGGACGCCGAGACCAACGGCGATCGCGAGCGACGGTGCCGCTTCGGAGAGCCACGCGGCGTCGACCGCGCGATCGTCGGTGAAGATCGACCGGAAGGGGTTGATGACCTCGACGGGCAGGCCGAACTTGTCCTTCAGGACGTCTTCGAGATGGGCGGCCTTCGCGCCGCCGCCCGAGATCATGATCGAGTCGACCCGGTCCGCGCCCGAGGTCGCCTGGAAGAAATCCAGCGTCTTCTGAAGCTCGGCAGCCGCGTCTTCGGCCACGCCCGTGAGAACGGGTTGAATCGTCTGGGCGGTCTGCCCCGCGACAGGTTCGCCTCTCTTCAACGACTCGGCCTGCTCGAAGTTGAGCGAATAGGCCTTCTGGAGCGCGTCCGTGAACTGGTTCCCGCCGAACGTGATGTCGCGCCAGAAGACCGTCTGTCCCTGCGCGAGGATGTTCACGTTCATGACGGAAGCCCCCACGTTCACGAGCGCCACCACGCGGCCCGGGTCGGCCCCGTAGTTGACCTCGTAGCAGTTCTGGAGCGCGAACGCGTCCACGTCGACGAGAGACGGGCTGCGCCCCGCCTGAGTGACGACGTTCTTGAAGTCGTCCACCTTCTCCTTCTTCGCGGCCACGAGAAGGACGCCCATGGTCTCGCCGACCGCACCCGGATCGAGCACGACATAGTCGAGGTAGACGTCGTTGATGTCGAAGGGCACGTACTGCTCGGCTTCCCACCGGATGGACTCGGAGAGCTCCTCCTCCGGCATGGTCGGAAGCATGATCTTCTTGACGATGACGGAGTGGCCCGACACGGACACCGCCACGTTCGGATTCTTCACGCCCGTGGACGCGAGAAGACGCGAGATCGTCTCGACGACGAGGGAGGAGTCCATGATCGCCCCGTCGACGATCGCTTCGGGAGAGAGGACCTCCAGCCCCGCTTTCACGAGCCGGAACGTTCCCTCCTTGCCCTCCTTCAACTCGACGAGCTTCACAGCCGACGAGCCGATGTCGAGGCCGACCAGGTTTTTCGCCTTTCGGAACAGCACGTTAGGGTTGCCCTCCCTCGACCCGGTCCCCCGGGGGCTTGACACGAAAAGGGATTGACTCGCCTTATTTTGTCGCCCCCCCACGGAGGGTGTCAAGTCGTTAGCTCCGCACGATTTCCCTTGCTCCTGTGCAACCTTGTTGGTATAAGTGCGCCCCATCCCCTAGGACGAGGGCGCAAGGCGTAGGGGCGAAGCCGCGTTCTCCCCTTGCGGTACGGCCCCCGGAGGCGCGCTCTTTCCGCTCCAAAAAACAGCACGTAAAATCGGCAATCTCCGGGAGCGCGTCCGGGCCGTCAGCCCGCTTCGGCATCCGTGTCGTGCAGCTTGCGCCGCACATCCGTCACGCCCGGGAGGGCCCGGAGGGACACGAGCAGTCGTTCGAGGTGCCGGCGGTCCCGGGTGGTGACGCTGGCCTCGATGGACGCGTTCCCGTCGCGGCTCGTGCGGGCCTCGATCGACCGGATGTTGGAGTTCGCGGCCGACAGCACCTGGGTGATGCGCGCGAGCATTCCCTGCCGGTCCTCCGTGCGGATCTCGAGATCCACGGTCACCGTCACGTCCTTTGCCGTCTCCCACTCGACCGGGATCTCCCGGCCGGGGTCGAACAGGAGCGCGCGTACGTTCGTGCAGGTCGTGGCGTGCACCGAGACACCCCGGCCGCGCGTCACGTAGCCCACGACGTCGTCTCCCGGCACCGGCTGGCAGCACTTGGCGATCGTCGCGAGGAGATCGTTCTCCCCCTTGACGCGAATCCCGGTCGCGGCGCCGAAGGGAAGCACGCGGCGCATCGCGCTCGAGATCGCGGAGACCCGGGAGGGGGCCCTGGGCACGCCTTCGGGAGGGGCGGCCGCCTCCGGCAGCAGCCTCGCGACCAGGGCACGCGGCGCGATCTTCCCGTAACCGATGTCGGCGATGAGGTCGTCCACCTTGGCGACGCCAAAATCGCCGAGCAGCGCGTCGAAGGACTTCGCCTCGAGCAGCTTCGCGAGGCTCTTCTTCCACTTCTTGAGCTCGCGTTCGAGAAGGCGCCGGCCGATCTCGACCGACTGCTCTTTCTCGGCCGTGTGGATGAAGGCTCGAATCCTGTTGCGCGCCCGCGACGTCACCGCGAACGCGAGCCAGTCCCGCGACGGGTGCGCGGACGGAGCCGTGAGAATCTCGACGATGTCGCCGCTCTCGAGCGGCGACTTGAGGGGCACGAGGCGCCCGTTCACGCGCGCGCCCATGCAGTGGTGCCCGACGTCCGTGTGGACGCGGTATGCGAAGTCCACGGGCGTCGCGCCCTTGGGGAACGCGTACACGGCGCCCTTTGGGCTGAACGTGTAGACGTCGTCCGGGTAAAGGTCGATCCGGAGCGACGACAGAAACTCGCGCGGGTCGGACACGTCCTTCGTCGTCTCGAGGATCTGCCGGAGCACGCCGACGTGCTCCTCGTGCCGCGCATCCGTCCGGACGAGCTTCCCTTCCTTGTACTTCCAGTGGGCCGCGATCCCGTTCTCGGCGACGAGGTCCATCTCGCGCGTGCGGATCTGCACCTCGAACGGGGGCGCGCCCTCGGGCACGAGGGTCGTGTGCAGCGACTGATAGAAGTTTCGCTTCGGCATCGCGATGTAGTCCTTGATGCGGCCGGGCACGGGGCGCCAGGACTGATGGACGATTCCGAGAACCGTGTAGCAGTCGGGAATCGAGTCCACGAGCACCCGGAATGCGAGAACGTCGTAGAGCTGTTCGAGCGGAATGGCCTGGCGGATCAGCTTCTGCCGGATCGACCAGTAGCGTTTCACGCGTCCGGTGATCTCCGCCTCGATCCCCATGGCCTTCGTCTTCGCGACGAGCTCGACGCGGATCTTCTCGACGTTTGCCGCCGACGCCGCCATCCGATCGTCCACCGCCGCGCGCAGGGCCTCGAACTCTTCCGGGTGGAGGAAGCGAAACGAAAGGTCCTCGAGGTCTCCCTTCATCTTGCCCATTCCGAGCCGGTTCGCGAGCGGAGCGTAGATCTCGAACGTCTCGGCCGCTGTCGCGCGCTGCCGGGCCTCCGGCACGTGCTCGAGGGTCTGCATGTTGTGGAGGCGGTCCGCGAGCTTGACGAGGATGACGCGGAGGTCGTCCGTCATCGCGAGGAGCATTTTTCGAAAGGTCTCGGCCTGCTGGGCTTCCTTCGAGGTGAAGGCGTACTTGCCGATCTTCGTGACGCCGTCGACGAGGTGCGCGACATCGGCGCCAAACAGCTCGCCGATGCGTTCCTTCGAGACGGAGCCGTCCTCGAGGACGTCGTGGAGGAGACCGGCGGCGATCGACGCGTCGTCGAGCTTCATTTCGGCGAGTGTCATGGCGACCGCAAGCGGGTGAATGAGATACGGCTCGCCGGAGGACCGGAGCTGGTTCCTGTGCTCGTGCGCCGAAACGACATAGGCGCGGCGCAGCAGGTCCTCGTCCACGGCGGGGTGGTAGGACTCGACCTTCTCGAGGATGTCCTCGAAGCGCAGCACGGCCCCATTATCGCGGCACACGGGCCTTTCCGGTTAATCTCCCCGCCACCGAAGGAGCCCCGATGGACCTCTTGAAACAGCTCGTGGACGTCTTCCTGCACCTCGACAGGCACCTCGCCGATGTCACGCGGGATTACGGGGCCTGGACGAACGCCCTCCTCTTCGCGATTGTGTTCTCAGAGACCGGCCTCGTCGTGGCGCCTTTCCTGCCGGGAGACTCCCTTCTGTTCACCGCGGGCGCGCTCGCGTCCCTCGGCACCCTGAACGTCTGGGTCCTCTTCGTGCTGCTTTCCGCCGCGGCCATCCTGGGCGACACCGCGAACTACTGGATCGGAAAGAAAATCGGACCGCGCGCGTTCGACGGTTCGATCCGGTTCCTCAAGCAGGACCACCTCCGGAAGACCGAGGCGTTCTACGAGAGGCACGGGAAGAAGACGATCATCCTCGCGCGCTTCGTCCCGATCGTCAGGACGTTCGCGCCCTTCGTCGCGGGCGTCGGCTCGATGACGTACGGGACGTTCATCGCCTACAACGTGATCGGCGGCGTGGCCTGGGTCGCGATCTGCGTCTTCTCGGGCTACTTCTTCGGAAACATCCCCATCGTCAAACGGAACTTCTCGCTCGTCGTCCTCGCGATCATCGGGATCTCCGTGCTCCCCCTCGCCTGGGAGTGGTGGAAGGCCCGCAGGGAGCACGGAGGCGCCCCCGCGTGAGCGGCGGCCGCGCGCGGAGCCGCTGGCTCTCCTCCACGGCGCTCATCTTCTACGCACTCTTCCTCGGCGTCGTCCTCGGGCACTTCCTGCCCGCCGAGACGTACCCCTGGGCCTACGAGTCGTTCCGGTTCCTGTCGAAGGCATTCATCAGCCTCATCAAGATGCTCGTCGTTCCGCTCATTTTCGCGACGATCGTCCTCGGCATCGGGAAGACGGGCGACGTGAAGGCGGTCGGCCGCATGGGCGTCAAGGCGCTCATCTACTTCGAGGTCGCGACGACGATCGCGCTCGTCATCGGTCTCGCGTTCGCGAACCTCGTGAAACCGGGCCTCGACCTCAAGCTCCCGGCCAGCGGCGAGACCGGCCTCGCGAAGCCGAAGACGCTGGTCGAGACGCTCCTCCACCTCTTCCCGTCGAACCCCGTCGACGCGATGGCGAAGCAGGACATCCTCCAGATCGTCATCTTCGCGACGCTTCTCGGCGTCGCCGCCGCGCACGTCGGCGCCGTCAAGGCGAAGCCGTTCGTCGACTTCTTCGAGGCGGCCGTCGCGGTCCTCTTCAAGCTCACGGATTACGTCATGTCCTTGACGCCGCTCGGCGTCTTCGGCGCGATGGCGGGCGCCGTTTCGCACCACGGGATCACGGTTCTCGGGAGCTACGCGAAGCTCGTCCTCTCGCTCTACGCGGCTCTCGTCGTCTTCGCCCTGATCGTCCTCGTGCCCGCTCTCAAGCTCGCGGGCGTCTCCGTCCGGCGCTTCGTGCGAAAGATTCGCGAGCCGTTCCTCATCGCGTTCTCGACGGCCTCGTCCGAGGCCGCGCTCCCCCGCGCACTCGAGCGGATCGTCGAATTCGGCGTTCCGAAGGGTGTCGCGGGCTTCGTCCTCCCCGCGGGCTACAGCTTCAACCTCGACGGCTCGACGCTTTACATCGTCCTCGCGACGATGACGATCGCGCAGGCCGCCGGCCGCCACCTTTCTCTCCTCGAGCAGGTCACGATGTGCCTCGTCTTCATGCTCACGTCCAAGGGCGTCGCCGCCGTCCCGAGAGCCTCGCTCGTGATCATCGCGGCGGGCTGCGCTTCGTTCAACCTGCCTGGAGAAGCGGGCGTCGCGATGATCCTCGCGGTGGACGAGCTCATGGACATGGCCCGCACGTCGATCAACCTCGCCGGCAATTGCGTCGCGGCCGTCGTCGTCGCGAAGTGGGAGGGCGTGCTCGGGGCCGAGGCCTCCGACGGAGCTGAAGCCGTCTGACCGCGCTCAGCCGCGCGTCTTTGCGGCTGCCTTGCCGGGCTTGACCGGGGCGGGAGCGGACGCGGGCTTCGCCTGCGCCTTCAATGCCGCGCGCTTCTGCTTCCACTCCCCCCACACGACGACGAGCGGAGCGGCGACGAAGATCGACGAGTACGTCCCGACGATGATGCCGATGATCATCACGAAGGAAAAACCGCGCAGGACTTCGCCCCCGAGGAAGAACAGGACGACGACGACCACGAACGTCAGCACGGCGGTGAGGACCGTTCGCGAGAGCGTCTGGTTGATGGAGTGGTTCACGAGCTCCGGGAGGGGCGTCCGCTTGGATTTCTCGCGGTTCTCGCGGATCCGGTCGAACACGACGACCGTGTCGTTCACCGAATAGCCGATGAGCGTGAGGAACGCCGCCACGACCGTGAGCGAGATCTCGATGTTCAGGATCGAGCAGATGCCGAGCGTCGTCCACGTGTCGTGGATGAGGGCCACGACGGCCGCCGTCCCGAACGAGGCCGAACGGAAGCGGAACGCGATGTAGAGGAGCATCGCGGCCCACGAGAACAGGATCGCCCACATGCCCTTCTCGCGCAGGTCCTTTCCGACTTGCGGCCCGACGTTCTCGGCCGAGAGAAGCGTGAACGGGCCGGCGACGGTCTTCGCCTTGAGCCACTCGGCGGTCGCGGGCGAGACTCCCGGCGTCTTCGACGCCTCGTCGACGGAGCGGAAAAGCCCCTTCTCCGAACGCGCCGCGATGATCGCCTGTGCTTCACGCCCGTACTCGATCTTGGGGTCGGCGTTCGGCCGCGTCGCGAGCTTCTCGGGGTCGTCTGCGATGATCTTCCCGAGAAGCGTGTCCGCGCCATTCAGGTTCAGGTCGAAGGCCGTGGCGTTCGCACCCTGCGGGAAGAGCGCCTTCGTGAGCGCCGTCGTCACTTCCTTCGAGAGGTCGCGACCTTCCTTCTTTTCGAGCGGCACGCGCAGGAGAACCTGGTTCTTCTCGGGCTTGTCGAAGCGCTGGACCGAGACGACGTTCACGTTCGCCGCTTCGACGATCTTGCGCACCTCGTCCTCGTCGGGAGCTTTCGAGAACCCGTATACGATCTGGGCGCCGCCCGTGAAATCGATGCCGAGCTTCGGGCCGCCCTTGGCGACCAGCGAGATCGTGCCGATGACGATGGAGAGGATCGAAAGCGAGATCGCGATCCACTTGATCTTGAGAAAATCGACGTTCGTCTTGTGAAACAGGCGCACGTTGGCTCCGCTCTATGGGTCGGATGGAAAGACGCTCAGATGGAAAGGGTCTCGACGCGCTCCTTCGGACCGTAGATCAGGTCGAAAAGCAGGTGCGATACGAAGACCGCGGTGAAGACCGACGCCAGGAGGCCGATAACGAGAGTGACGGCGAAGCCCTTGACCGGGCCGGTGCCGAACTGGAACATGAAGAGCGCGGCCGTGATGGTCGTCACGTGGGTGTCGACGATCGTTCCCCACGCGCGCTTGAAGCCGAGGTCGATGGCGGCCTTCGGAGCCTTGCCGTTGTCCATCTCCTCGCGAATGCGCTCGAAGATCAGCACGTTCGAATCGACGGCCATGCCGATCGTCAGGATGAATCCGGCGATTCCAGGCAGCGTGAGGGTCGCGTTGATATAGGCCATCGCGCCGAGAAGGATCAGCGCGTTCAGGGTGAGCGCGACGACCGCGTTCACGCCCGAGAGCCGGTAGTAGAAAACGACCGCGATGAAAACGCAGATCATGCCGACGATCGACGCGAGGACGCCCTTCTTGATGGAGTCGAGACCGAGCGACGGCCCGACGGTGCGTTCCTCGAGAATGATCATCTCGGCCGGAAGCGCGCCCGAACGGAGAACGAGAGAGAGCGCGTCCGCCTTCTCCGCTGTGAAGTTCCCCTCGATGATGCCGCTCTCCTTGATCTGACTGTTGATGTTCGGCGCGGACTGGACGCGCTTGTCGAGCACGATCGCGAGGCGCTTGTTGATGTTCTCGCCGGTTACCTTGGCGAACTTCGTCGCTCCGGCGGCGTTCAGGAAGAACATGACGGCGGGCTGGTTGAACTTGTCGCGGTCGACGCGCGCGTTCTTCATGTCGCGGCCCGTGACGGCGGCGGCGCGTTTGAGCACGTACCAGACCGGCGTGCGTGTGCGGGCGTCGGCGTCCTCGTTGAAGCCCTCGACGATCTCGAGGTCCTCGGGCACCGTACCGCCGTAGGAGGAGCGGGCGGCCTCCATCGTCGGGAACGGGCCGCCGCGGTCATCCACGAGCTTGAGCTCGAGGAGGCCCGTGGTCCCGATGATCTCCTTGACGCGGCTCGGGTCGTCCACGCCTGGAATCTCGACCACGATGCGGTCGGTGCCCTGCCGCTGGATGACCGGCTCGGCGACGCCGAGGGCGTCGACGCGATTGCGGATCGTCTCGACGGCCTGGCGCGTCGCCTGGTCCTCGATCGTGATCCGTTCGGAGTCCTTGTAAGAGATCTTCCACTCGCGCCCGCGCTGGTCGACGGACCACGCGTTCGGCGGAAGAACTGCCGTGACGAGATCCTTGAGCTTCGCGGCGTCCGTCTTCTCGTCGATCCTGAGTGTGAAGCCCGTGCCGTCCGCGGGACCGGCGGCGATCACGGAGACACCGCGCTTGCCGCCTTCGTCCTTGAGCCGCTCGAGCGTGTCCTGGGCCTCGACCCTGAGCGCGTCCGTCGTCTTGACCTGCATGACGAGGTGGATGCCGCCGCGAAGGTCCAGCCCCAGCTTGAGGCCGTTCCGGAGGATGTCCGAGATCGTCGGGTTCGGCGGAGCCGTTGGCGACTTCTTCAGCGCCTCGTGGCCCCGCCACCAATACGCACCGAGCGAACCGAGAAGGACGGCCAACGTCACACCGACGCGCCATCCGGTAGGCTTGTTCACGAACGCAACCTCCGGGCGCGGGCCCGTCCGGAAGGCGGCTAAGAGCCACCCGTTCGTCAGGAGACCGCGGGATGCGCCCGGCTTCTCCGGGCGAACCGGCGGAGTCTAGCAGAACCCTTACGCCGCAGGATTCGGCGAACGCGGGGGGGACGGCCGCGAGGAATACGGGGCCAGCGAGACGCGGGTCAGCCTCTGCACGACGTCGGGCGGAAGCGCCGCCAAAAGCCTCTCGTGCCTCCAGGCGTGACACGACACGACGAGCACTGGGCGCTCGCCGAGGACGTCCGTGGCGAGGAAGCGCATCACGGCCAGGAAACGCTCGTCGTCCGCGCCGACGAGAGGGTCGTCGAGGAGCAGCGGCACGCCCGCCACTCCCGTACCGAGGTACCTGAGGGCCGCGAGGCGCGCCGTCAGGTGCAGCTGCTCGCGCGCGCCGGTCGAAAGGCCCGACTGGATCTCGCCCTTCGTCGCGACGCGTCCCCCGCGCAGGAGCGCCGAAAGGGAGAGATCGTCGCCGAACTCGAGCGCCTCGTAGGGCGTCTGCCAGGACGCGAGAATCTCTTTCGAGGCCGTCTGCAGCCCGCGGCGGAAGTCGCCGTATACGGACGATGCGGCGGCCGCCAGCGTGGTGCGGGCAAGGTCGAGCGCGTCCCGAAACAGGACCGCGCGAACCCGGGACGCCTCGGCGGCCGCGAGATCCTCCTCGACGGCGCGGGCCACCTCGCCCCCTTCGCGCGCGGCGTCCGCCAGTTCACGCTCGGCTGCCACGCGCGCGTTCTCGGCGGCCGTCATCGCCGCGCGCGCGGCGTCGGCTGCCCGGCGCGCCGCCTCGGGCGTCTCGGGAAGCGCAAGCGCCTGCGGGTCGACTGCGAGGAGCGAGGCGAGCCGCGCGCCTTCGTCGTCGAGACTGGCGAGTCGCGACGCGAGGTCCGTCTCCTCCCCTTCGCCGCCGCCCTCCCTCCACGCCGGGAGCTCGTGGTCGAGCAGCCTCCGGAAGCGCGCGGCCTTGCGCCGGCCGGCCTCCACCGCCAGCAAGCCTTCGGCCAGCGGGAGAGAACCGGGGACCCCCATCCGGCCCAGCGCATCCCGAAGCCTTCCCTCGATTTCGCGAAGATCCGCCTCCTCGCGGTCGAGGCGCTCCGCCTCGCGGGCGAGGACTTCCCCACGCATTCGGTCGTCCTGCCGGGTGCGCGCGAGCTCCGCGAGTAATCCCAACGCGCGCTCCGCCTCCTCGGGAGCCGGAAGTCCCTCCGGCAGCGCGAGCAGCGCTCGATGCGGCCGGAGAGCTTCGTCGAGCGCCCGCAGGCGCTCCCTCGCATCGTCGCGGCGCGCCGTCAGAGCCACAACGTAGCGCCGCGGTTCCTCCGCGCCACGGGCACGACGGTGGGCCTTGAGCATCGACGACGTGTCGCGGTACGCCGCCCCGCGGGCGAGCCTGTCCAGCCGGGAACGCAGATCGGAAAGCCGTTTCCGGATCTCGACGGCCTTGCGCCGGCTGGCCGCCTCGTCCTCGCGCGCGCGCGCCTCGTCGTTGAGCCGGTAGCCCAACGCGCGGGCCCACACGATGCCTCCGAAGAGACCGAGCGACAGGACGAATACGGCGAGCGAGGCCGTCATGTAAACCGGCGTGCCGGCGGACCGGAAGGCGAGCCAAAAGGCGAATGGGACGAAGACCGCCGCGACGCCGACGAGGGAACGTGCGAGCCTCACCCGCTGCGTCCGTTCTCCGACGGCGATCGCCGCCGTCGCTCCCGCGTCGGCCACGCGCCGGTCCAGCTTGACGCCCTCGAGCTCGAGCGCCGCCCGTTCCTCCTCTGCACCCGCGAGGAACCGGCGGTCCTCGGGCTCAAGAGCCTCGAGTCTCACGAAATCCTCGGCGAGACCGTCGCTGCGGAGGATGTTCCAGCGTTCCTCGAGGAGGCGCTCGGCTTCGACGAGATCCCGCGCCGTCGAGAGCTCGGCGCGGAGCATCTCCTCCAGCCCGTCGCATTCGGTTTCGCCGAGGCGAAACGCGGGCCCGAAGCGGCGCGCGTTCCCCTCGACCTCTCGCGTCGCGATCCGTGCGCTTTCGGCCGCTGCGGCCCGCGCCGTCTCGAGGGCCTGCGGCCGATTTCCGCGCTCCTCACGGAGGCGGTCGACGGCGGCGAGCGCGGCGTCCGAGAAGATCTCGGCTTCCGGGGCCAGCTCCCGGGCTTCGTCTTCGACCGCGCGCCGTTTCCGAAGCGCGGACCCCAGCGTCTCCCGCCGCCGCGCGAGCGCCCGCCGGTGCGCGAGAATCTCAGCGAGGGCGGCGATCCCGGCGGCTCGCTGAGCGTCGTCGCGCGCACGCGCGCATCCCGACAAGCGCGCCGAAGCCTGCGCCGCCGCGCCGCGCCGCGCCGCAAGCTCCGATCGCCGCTGCCGAAGTGCTTCGACGCGCTTGCCGAGTCTCGCGATTTCCGTGTCCACGGAGATCTTGGAGCCCGCGGCGGGCTCCGGCATTTCGGCGCGGACCGCCTCGAGACCCTTCAGCGCGCGCACGACCGACGCCTCGCCTCCCCCCGAGTCCGCGATGCGCGCGAGCTCGACGGTCAGGCCGGCGTCGAGCGAGTCGCGGTCGAGGACGTTCTGAGAGACGTAGGCTGTCGCGCGGAAAAGGGCCTCGGTGAGGCCCCCTGTCACGGTTTCACCGAACACATCACGTCCCCCCGCACGCAGGAACCCCTGCGTGCAGTCGAGGCCGCGATCGCGATCCACCACGCGGACAGTTCCCGCCTCGAGGTCGCGGTCTACGGACCAGCGGGTCTCCCCTGCGGTGACGTCGAGGCCCACGCGCAGAGGGGCGCCGCTCCGGGGCCGACGGACTTCCCGGACGCGCCCGGCCACCCCGCGCGTCTTCGGGAGACCATAGAGCGCGGCCACGATGGCCTCGCAGAGCGTCGTCTTGCCCGTCTCGTTCGGATCGACCGCGAGGAGGACGCGCCCTTCCGGCCAGGCGAGATCGAGATCGCGCAGGGCGCCGAATCCCTCGATCCGGATCCGCTCGATCTTCATCGGTCCTCGGCTTCCGGCGGCCGGATCGGTCTCCCGAGGAGCGCGTCACGTCCGAGCCGGAGCGCGAGATCAGCGATGCGGCGCTGCGAATCGTCCGCCGCCGCTCCGCGAATGACCAGGAGGTCGGACGCGAAACGGCCCTCCGCCGAGCGCGGCCCGGGCTCGGGCGCGGGCGGCTCGGTCTGGTCGCGCACGGCGAGGTGCTTCACAGAGACGGCCAGGGGCCGCAGGAGGTCCGCCGCCCGCGCGCCGAACGACTGCGTCCCGGTCAGGGTCACGCGCACGAGGTCCGGCGCCGCTGCACCGGCGTCCCTGAGCGCGGCTTCGACCTTTTCGGCAAGCGGGCCCGCTTCGAGATCGCTCACGTCCACGGACAGGTCCCGGACGACGCGCGTGTCGGCCGGAATCCGCTCGACCACGATCGGCGATCCGTCTCCAGGCAGCGTCACCCGGAGAAAGAACCGCGGGCCTGCCTCGTCGAGCCCGCGGCCCGTCGGACATCCGGCATAGGCCCCACGCGGGCGCCCCTCGTCGTCGGACACGACGTGAACGTGATGATGGTGCCCGAGCGCCGCCCACGAGAAGCCCGCTCCGGTGAGCTCGTCCGCCGAGAACGGCGCGGTGCGCTTCGTGCTTCTCGGAGAATCGGCCCCCGCGTAGGACTCGAGGGAGCCATGCAGGAGAAGAAGCGCGTGCAGAGTCGACGGACGAGGCGGTGGGGGCGCAAGCGGGCGTTCGACGACCACGGCGGAAGAGAGGAACGCACGTCCGACCACGGTGACGTCGTCGCGCCCCGGAAACGGGACGGCCGCCCACTCCGGGCCGCGAAAGACGAAGACGTTTCCGGGCCAGGGCCTCATCCCGAGCGCAGACAAGAGCGCCGGGTCGTAGTAGCCGCCGAGCCCCGCGAAGTCGTGGTTCCCGGGCGCCACGAAGACGGGTCGCGGCGCGAACGATGCGAAGGCTTCGAGGAGGCGGTGAATCGTCGCGGGAGGAACGCTCTCGGCGTCCCACAGATCCCCGGGGACGAGCAGCGCCTCGGCGCCGCAGGACGCCGCGGCCGCGACCGCACGCTCCGCGGCACCGTCCACTTCGTCGCGGCGGACGGCGCGCGCCTCAGGTGTGTAGGAGAGGCCGCCGCCGGTCAGGGCGGAGCCAAGATGCCAGTCCGACGACTGCAGAAACGTCAGGGGGCGCCCGGAGATCACCCCCTAGTTTCGCACTACGCGGCCGATTCCTTCGAGTCGGCCTCGCCCGTCGCCCCGGAGATGGCGCTGCGGTTCACCTTGATCTTGACGGTATCGGCGATCTTGAGCCAGACGATCTGGTCCTCGACCTGCGCGATGGTGCCGTGAATGCCGCCCGACGTGACGACCCGGTCGCCCTTCTTCAGGGCGGCGAGGAGCTCCTTCTGCTTCTTCTGCTGCTTGCGCATCGGAGCCAGAAGCACGAAGTAGAAGATCACGAACATGAGGATGTACGGAACCATCTGCACGAGCGGCGAGGCGGCGATCGAGGGCGCCGCCTGCAGGAGGTGGAACGGGTTCATGGAACGTCCTTTCCGACGGAACGCGACCATTTCGGGAGCGTTTCCGCCGCCCACGTCGCGTACCGATTCGCGTCGAGAGCCTCACGGATTCCCCGCATCAAGTCAAGGATCGCGGTCAGGTTGTGAACGGTCATGAGCGTCGCGGCGCTGGGCTCGCCCGCAACGTAGAGGTGCCTCAGGTATGCGCGCGAGTGCCTCCGGCAGGTCGGACAGCCGCACGCCGGGTCGGGGGGCGCGTCGTCTTCGCGATAGCGCGCGTGTTTGATCGCAAGCGTGCCCCGGGAGGTGTAGAGAAGGCCGTGTCGGGCCGCGCGCGTCGGGAGGACGCAATCGAACATGTCGAAACCCTGCGCGACCGCGTGCAGAAGGTCGTCCGGCCGGCCGACGCCCATGAGGTAACGCGGCCTGCCTTCGGGAAGGAGCGGCCCCGTGTGCGCGACCATCGCGCGCATCTCCTCCTTCGGCTCACCCACCGAGAGGCCCCCGCAGGCGATCCCGTCGAATGGCAACGCCGCAATCGCCGCAGCGCTCTGATCCCTGAGGCCCGGAAACATGCCGCCCTGCACGATGCCAAAAAGCGCGCCCGCGCGGCGGGTTCCCGCGCGCGCGTCGCGCCGTTCGATCGCCCGCCGCGCCCAGCGATGCGTGAGCTCCATCGACGTCCTCGCCGCGTCCTCCGTCGCCGGATACGGCGTGCACTCGTCGAGCACCATCGCGACATCGACTCCGAAGTCCTCGAGCTGAAGGTCCACGGCGCGCTCGGGGCTCAGCGCGTGCGCCGAGCCGTCGACGTGGCTCCGGAAGAGCACGCCCTCCTCGGAGAGCGTCCGGTTTCCTGCCAGGGACATGACCTGATAGCCGCCGGAGTCGGTGAGGATCGGCCGCTCCCAGCCGACGAAGCGGTGCAGCCCGCCGAGGCGCCGGACGACGTCTCCGCCGGGACGGAGCATGAGGTGATAGGTATTCGCGAGCACGATCTCGGCACCCGCGGCCTCGACGTCGCTCCACCGCGCGGCCTTCACGGTTCCAGCAGTGCCGACCGGCATGAACGCGGGCGTCTCGACGCTCCCATGGTCGAGCGTCAGCCGCCCGCGCCGCGGGCCGCGCGTGCCGCCGCCGGCGGGGGACAGGACCTCGAAGCGCAGCATCGAGGCTACAGGCCGACGCGGGCCGTGAGGGTGAGGCCGAGCGCGCTCTTGTCGGTCCGGTACCAGCCTCCGAGATCCACCCTCGCGGGACCGATGACCACCCCCGCGCCCCCCGTGAAAACCGGCGTCTTGTCCTGCGACTCGAGGTTCACCGACGCGCCGCCCCGCACGACGACGAGAAGAAACGTCCACTCGAGGCCGCCTCCCAATTGCCGTACGTGGAGATTGTCGACGAGCGTCTCGTTCGCCGTCAGGTCGTAGTCCGCGGCTACGAGGAGGCCGACCACTGGAATTTTCACGGACGCGCCGATGCGGGCCTGCTGACCGTAGGTCACGGAGCGACCGCGATCCGCCGCCGGGCCGTCGTCCGCGAAAGGGAACGTGGGCTTGTTGATCCCCCGAACGACCCCGCCGACGTGGACCGGGCCGAGCGACACGAGGCCGCCAACGTCGAAGGAAAAGTCCGTGTGGGATCGCTGCCGGCCCGTGAGCGCGCGCTGCGCGAGGTTCCACGGTTCGCCCACCTCCGTCGTGAAGGCGGTTTCTTCCTTCGTATACGTCGAGCCGAAGAGCGCGTGGACCGAAGCGCCCACGGTGACCCGGCCCAGGAAGAACGACATCGACTTCGAGAGCGCGAGGTCCTGAAGCTCGAGACCTCGAAAAGCGGCCGCGGAGTTGTTGAAGGCGATCGAGGTGGCGGGGTTCGCGCCGAGCGCGGTATGGACGAGGTCGGTGCGCGCCGTGAGGCCGCTGAAACCCCAGTCCGTGAACGAGAGCTCCCAGCCACCGTGCGCGATCGCGAGACCGGCTAGGCCGTTTCCGGCAAACCCGTTTCCCGGATCGGCAAGCGTATGGAGCGCCTGGACGACGTCCGCGAAACTCTGAGGCTGGGAACCGGACGCGAGCGCGACGGGGTTGTTCCCCGAGAGGACGCGAAGCGGAGTCAAAAAATCCCCGCTCTCTCGCGTGAGAAGCCCTGCGGAGACCGTGAACGCGAAGTTTCGATCCGGAACGGCCGCGGGGTTGTCGATCCCGGCGGCGACGTCCGGACCGAGCCCGACAGACGCGCCCCCAAGCGCGATGGAGCGCGCGCCGAAAGGAGAAAACGGCATCTGAGCGCGGGCGGCGCCCGCCCACAGGAGAGTGGCAGCAAACGCCGCGAAGACCCGTAATTGGTGCGGAGCGGACCGCGTCGGCATAGGGGCCCCCAGTGTACGGTCAGAGGGCGCGTTGACCCTGAAAAACTAAGGATGCTATGTTCCGGCCCGTTTTGCAGGAGGCGAATTGCCGGATCTCGGAAACAAACACAACTGCTTCAAATGCGGGACGAAGTTCTACGATCTGAGGAAAACGCCCGTCCACTGCCCGAAGTGCGGCGCCGACCAGAAGGACGCTCCCCCACAAGCGACGTCTCCCGTCGTGCTCCACGCCGCGCGCCGGGCGAAGCGCGATGAGTTCGCCGATCCCGATGTCTTCGACCGCAATCGCGAGGACGAAGACGTCGCCACCGGCGAGCCGGAGGACCCGGCGGCCAAACGCGTGGATGACGACGAAGAGCTGCCCCTCGGCGAGGCCAAGACGCTCGAAGGCACGGAAGACTCCGAAGACGACTACTGAGACTACGGCGCGCCGGCCCGTATTCGTCGCGATCGGACTCGGCTCGAATCTCGGGGATCGGAAGAAGATTCTTAGAAAGGCAAGGAAGGCCCTGTCCGCGCTCCTCGGAAGCGTCCGATCGTCGGGCCTCTATGAGACCTCGGCGGTCGGTGGCCCCCCGGGCCAGCCCGACTACCTCAACGCCGTCATTACGGGACGAACGAAACTGCCGGCCGCGGCCTTTCTCACCCTCCTAAGAAAATCCGAAATCTCCGCTGGCAGAACGAGAACGCGTGGCGCGCGGAACGCCGCCCGCACGCTGGACCTCGATCTCCTCCTTTACGGAACCGGGCAGATCCGGTCTCGCGCGCTCACCGTGCCGCACCCGCGGATTGCGTCGCGCCTCTTCGTGCTCGTTCCCCTGGCGGATGTGGCCGCGAGGCGAGTGGTGCCGGGAACCGGAAAAACGGTCGCTCGGCTCCTGGCCGAAGCCCGGCGCGACTCGATGGAGTGCGTCAGGCGAACGGAGAGGGCGGGCTGGTAGTCATTTCGCGGGGAGTGCGGTCGCCAGAGGAAGTGCCCGCGATTCCACCCGGAGCTGGTCGTTCGGAAGCGTGATGCGCATCCCCGGCGGCACGGACGCCGTCAGCCAGACGCTGCCGCCGATGACGCAGCCCTTCCCGATGACCGTCTCACCCCCGAGGATCGTCGCGCCCGCGTAGATCACGACGTCGTCCATGACCGTCGGATGACGCTTCTTACCCCGAATCAGCTCGCCGTGCTCGTTCTTCGGGAACGAGACGGCGCCAAGGGTGACTCCTTGATACAGCTTGACGCGGTCGCCGATGTCCGTGGTCTCGCCGATGACCGTCCCGGAGCCGTGATCGATGAAAAATGACCGGCCGATGCGCGCGCCGGGGTGGATGTCCACGCCGGTCTCGAGGTGCGCGAACTCGGTCATGATGCGCGGAATCAGCGGCACGCCGAGCTCGTAGAGCGCGTGCGCGAGGCGGTACGTGAACACGGCCTTCAACCCCGGATAGGCGAGGATGATCTCGTCGAAGCCGGTCGCGGCGGGATCGCCGTCGAACGCCGCCTGCACGTCCGCGGCAAGGAGGTCGGCGATCTTGGGCAGCGTCTCGAAGAAGCGCGTCGCGATGTCCTCGGCGTTGGCGCTGGAGCGCGCTCCCTCGGGCAGCGCCTTCTCGATCTCGCATGCGAGCCTCAGATGGATGCGAAAGAGGACGTCTCCGATATGGTCGCGAAGGTTTGCGCGATAGAGCACGGTATGGCCGTAGAACCCCGGATATACGACCTCCTGGAGCATCCGCAGGATCTCGATGATCTCCTTCTTCTGCGGTTTCGGCGGGGCGTCGACCGCCGAGAGAAGAGGCCGGCTCTCCGCACCGGTGACGATCCGGTCGATGGCAGCGCGCAACCGGGTGTCTCCCATGCGACTCATTCTCTCACCGCCCGGCCCACTCCTTCAGGAGCTGCCCGGCCTCTTCCTGAGTCTTGCGATTCTCCACGAGATAGTCGGGGTCCGGCGTCTCCTCGATGATCCGCTCCAGCAGCGCGCGCGCCTCCGCGCGGCGGGAGGACTCGTAGTCCCAGATGGCCTCCGCGAGAAACTGGCGCCCGACGAGATTCCGCGGACCGGCTTCGACAGCGAGACGGAGGTTCTTCAGCGCCTCGCCGCGCGATGCCCATCCCGTCAGGAACGGAACGGCAGGGGTCTGATGGTGAAGGCGGCCGAGCACGCGGTACCCGCCTCCGCCGTCGTACGCGGGATCGAGAAGGATGACCGCCTGCGCGTAATCGCGTATTTTCGCGGCGGCCCCCTGCTTCACGGCGGCGCTCTTCCCGAAGAGGAGCGCCCACTTGCCCCAGTCCACGGAGGCCCACAGGAAGGACGGCACGGCGACCGGAGTCCCCTTGAGGTAGGGCACGAGCTCCACGGGCGTCGCTTTCGCAAGATCCCGACTCGAGTGGCGCGCGGCCTCGCGACGCAGGATCGCCAGGGCCTGCTCGGCCACCGTGCGCCCTTCGTCGAAGAGCGTCCGCTTCGCGGCGGAATCGTCCGTCGTGTGCTCGCCCTTGAAGTAGAGCGCGCGCATGAGCCGCCAGCGCGCCTCGAGCGAATCCGGTTCCGCGGCGAGGGCCGCGCGACAGGCACCGATCGTGAGGTCGATCGGGGCGGAAAGAGCGTGCCCCCCGGTCGATCCCTCCGCGCGAAACGCCCAAAGCCGGTCGATGTCGGCCGGCTTCGGCACGGGCCCGTCCGCCGAGAGGAGGGTAGGAAGGAGGGAGAGAAGGCCGGTCAGGAGGGAGAGAAGGCCGGTCAGGACGGAGAGTCGCCGCATGGCGTCCACTATACTGGCGCGCCTCTTGCGAAGAGGCTCACGCAGGAACACGAGGTGCCGCCGTGGCCGATCAGGATCCGAAAGCCGAACCCCAGTCTCCGTCCCTCCAGTTTTCGATCGACGACTCGGTCGCGAACGGCGTCTACGTGAACTTCGCGAACATCATTCACAACCCCGCTGAGTTCGTCCTCGACTTCGGCCGCGTGGTCCCGGGCCGAAGCGACGTCCGCGTCCTTTCGCGCGTGCTCACGACGCCCGTCCACGCCAAGCAGCTTCTGAACGCTCTTGCGCAGAACGTGGCCCTGTACGAGAAGACCTTCGGCACGATTCGCACCGACTTCGACGCGCCGCGGCCGGGCGGCACCGAAGCCTTTCGACCCAACTGACGGCTCAAAGCAAGGACGATCACGACCGATGAACGCACGAAAACCATTCGTTCTCTCCCTCGGCCTCGCGCTCGGCATTTCTGCCGGTTTCTCTCCCGCGGCTGCGGGCGCAGAGAAGAAGTCCGGCGTCCCGGCGGCCACAACCGCCGCGTCTCCCTCCGGGCCGCGGACAGCGCCCATCTTCGATTCAGACGCGATCGGACAAAAGCAGATTGCTGACTATCAGAAGGTGGCTCTGGACTCCGGACGAAGGCTTCTCCTCATCTTCGGCACGAACGAGTGCGCTCCGTGTCGCGCGTTCAACCGCGCGATTCACGAGAAGCAGTTTTTCTCGGCGTTCATCAACCAGTTCATCCCGGTGTACATCGACGTCTCGAGCGGGACGAACGCGTCGCTTCTTACCGATTACAACGTCAACCCGGCAGCCGAGCAGCCCGGCATCGTGATCCTGATGCCGGACGGGCGGATCATGGACGTCCTCGCGCAGGGTGAGATGGCCGCTCTCGCTCGAAAGGGCGACGCCTCCGTCCAGGAGTTCTTTCTGACGCGCTTCCTGAAGACCGAGAAGTAGCGCGCCGCGCCGAGCGCGACTGCCCGCGCTCTGGCAGAATCGGGCCGGTGGCACCCTCCCGAAGCGGGACTCAGCCCGCGCCAGACTCCGGCGATCTCCTGCTGGTGGCCGCCGGGGACAGCGCGGCCCTCACGCGCCTCGTGGCGCGATGGAGTCAACCCGTCTACGCATTTTTTGAGCGAACGCGCGAGCCATCCGCCGCCACGGAAGCGACTCTCGCGACGTTCGAGCGGCTCGTCGCGAGTTCGCCCCGCTACGCGCCCGGCGTTCTGTTCCCTTCGTTTCTCTGGGCAATCGCCGTGAAGATCGTTCAGGAGGGAGAGAACGGCGGCGTCCTCGAGATTCCGGCAGCGAAGCTGGCCGAGTCCGCTGCCGCCCGCACGGCGCTCGTACGTTCGGCCATCGCGGCGCTGCCGCCCGCCGAACGCGCGGCCTTCCTCCTGACCCGCGTCGCACGCCTTCCCGCGGCCGCGGCAGCCGACGCGCTGGGAGTCCAGGAGACCGATGTGCGGCGCCGGCTCGTGCGCGCTCTGGAGTCCCTGCGAACGTCTCTCGCTCCGCTTCTCGAGAATCCAACCGTGCCGGCTTCCCAGGGCGAGCCTGAAGGCGACCCAACCGGAGCCGCCTCGTGACCTGTAACGAGCTGCGTGAGCGGATCGTCGACTCGGCGGCGGCATCGCAGGGGGGCCACGCCCCCGTCGTCGCTCATCTCGAAGAGTGCGCGGCCTGCCGCGCCGCGGCGCGCGAATTCGGGGCTCTCGACCGGCTCGTGAGACCCGCGCTTCTCCCCTCGCCGCCCTCCGACTTCGAGACCCGGCTGCGCCTTCGACTGTCGGTCGGATCAAGGCGCCCGGTCTCGAGCGCATGGCTTCTGGGTAGCGCGGTCGCCGTGCTCGCTTTGGCAGCCCTCTTCGCGCCTCGTTTTCTTCGAACGCACCCGAAGCCGGGACCGCCTGCGCCCGCGGAGTCCGCTTCCGCTCTCGTGCCCGCTTCGGCGGCCGCTCCAGCACTGGAAGCACGCCCACCCGACATCGTCGCCGTACGCTCGACGCCGATCTCGTTTCAATCCGCGCCGCTCAGCGCGGAGGAGAAGTCGGAGGCCGCCGCGCTGCACGATTTCGACTTCCTCAATTCCTTCCGGATGCTCGCGCGCCTCGACGCGTTCTTTCCCGAGCCCGTCGGTCCACGTGCTCCGGTGCCGGTTCCGGCGGGTGGCTTTCCGTCGCGCCCGCCCGACACGCCCGATGCGATCACCGGGCGCACTCTCGACTGGCAGCGCTCTCCCCGGGCGGAGCGCGCCCGCCTCGCCGAGCTCGAAAAGTCGTTTCGCGATCGCCCCGAGGAAGAGCGCGCGCTCCTCGAAGATCGCTGGACGCTCGTCCGCGACTTTTCCGAAGACCAGCGTGCCGGGCTGCGCCGGCTCGCGAGCCGCATGAACGAATTCGACTCGCGCGCCCACGAACGGCTCGAATCCGAGATCCGGCTCATCGGGCGCCTCCCGAAAGAGCAGCGCGCGGCGCGCTGGCGCACGCTCCCCTTCACCAAGCCGCTCACCGGCCAGGAGCTCGCAAGCGCCGAAAGGCTTCTCCTTTCTCGCTGAAGGCTCCTTCCCTCGCGCCGATCGTCCCGTAGACTCCCGGGGTCATGGCCGCGATCGACCGGACGCCCTCGCCTCCCTTCGAGCCCTGGATCCCGGCCACGGAAGCGCCGGCCGAGCTCACTCTGCGCGCGGTCGCCCTCGGGTCGATCCTCGGAATCGTCTTCGGGGCCGCCTCCGTCTACCTCGGCCTGAAAGTCGGTCTCACCACCTCGGCCTCGATCCCGATCGCGGTCATGGCGATCACGATCCTGAAGAAATTCGGGAACTCGACGATTCTCGAGAACAACATCGTCCAGACCACCGGGTCGGCCGGCGAGTCGGTTGCCGCTGCCGTCGTCTTCACGATTCCCGCCCTGATCTTCCTCGGCTTTCCGATGAGGATTCCGGTGACGTTCCTCATCGCGCTCACGGGAGGCGTCCTCGGAGTCCTCCTCATGATTCCGCTGCGGCGCTACCTGATCGTGAAAGAGCACGGCACTCTGCGTTTTCCCGAGGGGACGGCCTGCGCCGAGATCCTGATCGCGGGCGAGCAGGGCGGCACGTCCGCCAAAAAGATCTTCTTCGGTATCGGACTGGGCGCCACGTTCAAGCTTGCGACGAAGCTGCTGGGCGTCTTCAAGGACAACGTGGGGCGGTCGTTTTCCTTCTATCCGGGCTCCCGGCTCGAGTGCGAGACGTCGCCCGAGCTCCTCGCCGTGGGCTACATCATCGGATACGAAACGAGCGTCGTCATGGTCGCGGGCGGCCTCCTCGCGGCGCTCATCCTCGGACCGATGGTCGTCTTCTTCGGGAGCCAGCTCACCGAGCCTCTGGCCCCCGCCACGACGCTCATCCGGAACATGGACTACGCTGCTCTCAAGGACAAATACCTTCGCTACATCGGCGCGGGGGCCGTCGCGATGGGGGGAATCCTCGGGCTCGTACGCTCGGCGCCGGCGATCTGGGAATCCCTCGCCGCGTCCGTGAAGCAGCTCCGCGGCGGCTCGGACGGGGGAGCGAAGGTTCTCCGGACAGAGCGCGACACGCCCATCACATGGGTCGTCTTCGGTTCGCTCGCAATCGTCGTCTTCATCACGCTCGTGCCCGTCTTTCGCATGAACGTTCTCGGCGCGGCCCTCATCGTCGTCTTCGGCTTCCTGTTCTCCGTGGTTTCCGCCCGCATCACGGGCCTCGTCGGCTCGTCCTCCTGTCCGCTTTCCGGAATGACGATCGCGGTCGTCATCGGCAGCTGCCTCATCTTCCTCGCCGTCGGCTGGACCGGACCGAGCTACTCCTACCTCGCGCTCGTCGTGGCCGCCGTCGTGTCCATCGCCATCTCGAACGCGGGCACGACGGCGCAAGACCTCAAGACGGGGCATCTCGTCGGCTCCACGCCGCGCGCCCAGCAGGCCGCCATCCTCGCCGGCGTCCTGACGTCCGTGCTCGCGATCGGCTGGACGACCTGGGCCCTGAACGCCTCGGAGACGAGGGTCACGAGGCTCGCGTCGCCGATCGCCGTCCCCGCCGCGTCGCTCGCGGCGGCCGAAGACGAGAAAGGCCCGGACGGGAAGACCTACGCATTCGTGAAGGTCGGCGCGGGAGACGTCGCCGCGCTCGAAGCCGGAAACTATCTCGTCGATCGTGCGGCCGGCACGGCTCTCTTCCACCGCGTGGACGGGATCGGAAACCGGAACTTCCCCGCGCCCCAGGCAAACCTGATGGCCGTGCTCATCTCCGGCCTCCTCGACCACAAGCTGCCCTGGGGACTCGTCCTCATCGGTGCGGCGATCGCCGTCTTCATCGAGCTCCTGACCGGGCATTCCCTCACGTTCGCGGTGGGCGTCTACCTGCCCCTTTCCACCACGATGCCCATCTTCATCGGAGGGCTCGTGCGCAAGCTCGCCGACAAGAGGTACGGGCGCGTGCCCGACGACACGAGCGAGAGCGAAGGCACGCTCCTCTCGTCCGGGCTGATTGCCGGAGGCGCGCTCGTGGGCGTCCTCGTGGCTTTCCTGCACTTCCCCGTGTTCGGGCTCGGATTCGACGAAGAGCTCGACCTGCCGAGGATCGCTCTCGGGCCGCGCCTCTGGCCGGCTGCCTTCGGCTCGGACTTGCTACCGCTCGCCGCCTTCGCGGGCCTCGCCTACCTGCTGTATCGGGGAGCGAGGGCGAACACCAGAGCGAAGACCAAGGGATCGGCCTGAAGGGCGCCTAGCAGGCTGTTGAAGAAGGGCCTGTTTTCTGGAGACGAAGGCGAGAGAAGAGATTCTTAGAGGGAAGAGATTGCCGAGGGCGGCGGTTTCGACTCCTACTTTTCGTCTTGATCCGCCGCTTTCGGGCGAATCCGGGGC
>JBBRRY010000039.1:0-29265 GCA_038245905.1 Thermoanaerobaculia bacterium
CGAGCTCCTCGGGCGTCATCGTCACAACGAGGTCGGGCTGCTGCTCTCTGTCTCCACGCATCCCAACAAGGTGCTTCCGCACTTCGCTCTCTTCAAGACTTCGAAAGCTAACTCATCCGACTTTTTCAGCAGCCTGCTAGCTCGCCGGCGCGGGTAATGCGCCGCTGCGCGCCTCAGAGATCGCGCGGGTAGAGTTTGGGCGAACCCTCGAGCGTCACGGAGCCGAAGTCGCGGACGTCGAGCGTCGCGATCGCATCCGCCTTCAACCTCTCGGCGACCGCCATGACAACCGCGTCGACGAGGCCGAATCGGAGCGCCCGGTGCTTCCGGCAGATCCGCGACGCCTCCACGAGATCGCCCTCGTCGCCGAGGACCACCGCGAATCGCCCTTCGGCGAGGTCTTCAAGGAATTCCTCTTCGACCTTCTGGCCGAGGCGCTTGCCGACGAGGTAGTCCACCTCGGGAAGGATGGCCCATGGAAGAACCCAGGTGTCCGGATCGGCCTCGAAGAGCTTTCGAAGGGCGCGATGATGCCGATCCCGGGAGTCGATGAGCGCGTACACGGCGCCGGTATCGGCGACGATCATCGGGAACGGCCGAAACCGGCAAGGAGCTCTTCCGCCCGGCTGCCGCCGTCATCGCTCTTTCCCCGTCCGGCCCCGAGACTCTTCGGAAGCCGTCTGCGCCCGTGCCGCCTCGCATATTCGGAGACGGCTTCCCGGACCAGTTCAGCCGGCGGTCGTCCGGCCTCTCGGGCGATGGCCTTCAGTTTTCGGTAATCGGCCTCGTCCAGATAGACGGTCGTCTTGAGCGACATATGGTAACCATATACGGCTCAGGGTAGGCCGTCAAGACGGCCGCTTCCGCCGCAGCGCGCCGAGGACCTCGCTCACCTCCGGCGCGCGAAGCGCCATCGCGAACGCCAGGAACGACGCGGTCCCCAGCGCCGCGACGGCCGCGACCCAGCCGATCCGGAATGGGAGATTCCAGATCATCCGGTAAGGCACGAGCTTCGCCGACACCGCCCAGACGACCGCACCCATCGCGGCGCTCGCGAGTACGAGTCGGAAGAGGGACGCGAAAACAGCGCGCCCGCCCATTCCGCCCAGCCTCTTCCGGAGAACGGCGAGGAGCACGAGAAAGTTGATCCAGAACCCCGCCGCCGTCGCGAGCGCGACCCCCGCGTGCTGCATCGGCCCGGCGAGCGTCACGCAAAGAACCCAGAACACGGCGAGGTCGAACGTCGCGACAAGGACGGGCGTCCGCGTGTCGTGGAGCGCGTAGAACGCCTGCGTAAGGATCTTCACGCCCGCGGCGGCGAAGAGCCCCAACGCGAAGAACCCGACGGCGAGCGCCGTCTTGTCGACGTCCTCGGTCCCAAAACGCCCGCGTCGAAACACGACGTCGATGAGCGGAGTCGCGAGCAGCGTGAGCCCGACCGTCGAGGGGATCGTGATGAACCCGATGAGACGGAGGGCAAAGCCGATCGTGCCGCGATACGCCTTCCGATCCTTCTCGAGCGCCTGGTCGGACAGTGAAGGCAGGATCGCGCGGGTGATCGAGACCACGAATCCCCCGAGGACGAAGTCCGTGACGCGCCACGCGCAGAAGTTGTACGTCACGAAGGCGTCCCCGAGGGCCGCGAGCGTCCGGGTCGACACGACGAAGGAGAGCTGTCCGACGCCGAAGCCATAGAGCCGGGGCGCTATCTGGAGCGCCGTGCGCTTCACCTCCGCGTCGCGGAACGGCGAGCCGGAAAACCTGAGGCCGAGACGCCGCACGGCCGGCCCCTGAAGCGCGACCTGGAGGCCCCCTCCGACGAGGACGCCCACCGTGAGCGCCGCAACCGGCGAAACGCCGGCGGGCGCGAGGGCCCACGCGGCCGCGACGATCGCGAGATTCCACGCGATGGGCGTCGCCGCCGAAAGCTGAAAGAAGCCCTTGGAATTCAGGAAAGCCTCGAGCAGCGCGGCCACGGAGACGAGCAGAACGTACGGGAACATCCAACGCGTCAGCCGGACGGTCAGCTCGAACTTTCCCGGCGTGGCCTTAAAGCCGTTCGCGAAGAGCGCAACGACGGGATCAGCGAAGGCGATTCCGAGCGTCACGATGCCTACAAGGACGCAGACCAGGAGGACGAGAACGCGACCCGCGTAGACCCCCTCCTGGCCCGGCCGCTCACGCTCGACCTTCCTGGCCATCGGGACGAACGCGCCCGGCAGACCGCCCTCGCCCACGATCGCCCGGAAGGTGTTCGGGATGCGAAACGCCGTGTAGAACGCGTCCGACAGGGCCGAGGCACCGAGAAAACGCGCGATGGTCGCGTCCCTGAGGACACCCGCCAGACGGGAGACCGCCGTCCACGCGGTGATACCCCAGGCCGACCGGACCAGTTTCCGCGTGTCGCTCAAACCGGACCGATTGTAGGATCCAGGGCGATCGGAGGAGATTCCATGGCTGGATCCGTGAACAAGGTCATCCTCATCGGACACCTCGGGGCCGACCCGGAGATGCGCGCGACGACGGGCGGCGTGCCCATCGCGCGCCTGCGTATTGCCACGACGGAAACGTGGAACGACCGCGCCAGCGGGCAGAAACAGGAAAAGACCGAGTGGCACACCGTCGTCGCGTTCGACAAGCTCGCGAGCATCTGCGAGCGCTATCTGTCCAAGGGCCGCCTCGTCTACATCGAGGGCGCGCTCCAGACGCGCACCTGGGACGACAAGGAGTCGGGCCAGAAGCGCTACGCCACCGAGATCAAGGCCCGCGACATGAAGATGCTCGGCGGGCGCCCGGACGGCGCCGGCGCCTCGGGGGCCTCGGGTCCGGCGGTTCCGGATGCGGCCGCGGACAGCGGCGGCGACGCGGACGACGACGTGCCGTTCTAGGAAGAGAGGAAAAGAAAAGATTGCCTAGAAGGTGAAGAGGGGGTCTCGCTTGGGTCTGGGCTTCCTGAGCAGCTCGCTGAAGGCGATAGCCTCTTCCGCCAGCTTCGCCCAGGCGTTTTCCGTGAACTTCGGCCGCGGCGCGTCCGCGACGCGGCGTCTGAGAGCGGCGAAGCGGGCCTCGCGCGGCACGTCGTCGCCGAGCGCGGCGACCCGGGCCGCGCACGCCTCCCACATTTCCATTCCGGCGGACACGAGGAGCGCGTCGCACCCGGCCCGGGCCGCGCGCTCCGCCCGCTCGGGCAGCGTCCCGTCGAGCGCGCCCTTGACGAGATCGTCGGCGAGCGAAACGCCCTCGAAGCGCACAGGCCCGCGCAGGACCGAGAGCAGCTTCGGCGAGAAAGACGCCGGCGTGTCGTCTCCCGTGAAGCCCGGATAGGCGCCGTGCCCGACCACGACGCACTCCGCGCCCCGCGCAAGCTTCGTGAAAGGCGCCACGTCCGTGACCATGAGGTCCACGTCGTGCGCGTCGATCACGGGCCGCGAGAGACGTGTGTCCGCGCTGGCCCGCCCGAGCCCCGGGAAGTGCTTCACCCCGGCCGCGAGGCCCGCGCGCGCCAGACCGTGAAGGAACATCATCCCCGAGAGCACGACGTCCTCGGCGTGAAATCCGAAGCACCGCCCCTCGAGGATGACGGCTCCGGTTCCCGGCTGCGCGAGGTCGAGCCCGGGCGCGAGATCCACGTCGAAACCGAGGAGTCGCCCCGTGCGCCCCATCAGGTAAGCACACTCGTGCACGCGGTCCGTGCCGGCCGCCGCGCACGCCGCCGGCGAGGCAGACGGCGTCCCGAGGAGCGGGCCGAGGGGATCTTCGCTCCCGCCTTCCTGGGAGATGAAGAGGAGGGGCGCGGGAGAGGCGGGAGAGGCGGGAGAGAAGAGCCCTCGCAACGCCTCCAGCAGCGAAGCAGACTGAGATGGTGTTAGAAGATTTTGCTTAGAAAGGAAGATGCCGAGAGGCCGTAGTGCGACGAGCAGCGCCTGCTCCTCGGCGGACACCGAGGGACCAGCGAGCCCAAACACGAAGCGCGACCCGGATGCGGCAGCCATTCTCTTCTTCTATTACCTTCTAAGAAATCTTTCTTCTCTTTCTTCTCTTCTCTTCCTCCGAAGCAAGGATTCTCTCTTTCTCTTCATTCTTCCCCGCGCAGGCGATGCTGGAGCGAGGCGAGGAGCTGCAGGGCGGCCAGCGGCGTCAAGGCGTCGACGTCGACGCGCCCGATCGCGTCGAGAACGAGCTCGCCCTGCCCGCGGAAGAGGTCGAGCTGCGCGTCCCTCAGAGCGGGCTCGCCCGCGTGTTCGGCGAGACGGGGACGCCCGCCGACGTCCATCTGCTGCCTCTCGAGGTTGCCGAGGATCTCGCGCGCGCGGACGAGCACGGTTTCCGGAATTCCCGCGAGGCGCGCGACCTGCACGCCGTAGGAGCGATCGGCGGTGCCGTCGGCGACCTTGCGAAGGAAGACGACCTCGCCGTTCCACTCCTTCGCGGTCATCGTGCGGTTCTTGACGCCGGACTTCACGAGCGCCATCTCGGTCAGCTCGTGGTAGTGCGTCGCGAAGAGGACGCGCCTGATGCCGGTGTCGTGGAGGTGCTCGGCGATGGCCCAGGCGAGGGAGAGTCCGTCGAATGTCGAGGTGCCGCGCCCGATCTCGTCGAGGATGACGAGACTGTGCGCCGTCGCGTGCAAGAGGATGTGCGCCGTCTCGGCCATCTCGACGAGGAACGTCGATTCGCCGCGCACGAGAGAGTCCGAGGCGCCGACGCGCGTGAAGATACGGTCCGTAAGGCCGATCGTGGCCGCCGCCGCCGGCACGTACGAGCCGGCGTGCGCGAGAAGAACGAGGAGGGCGTTCTGTCTCAGGTAGGTCGACTTGCCGCCCATGTTCGGGCCGGTGAGCACCACGAGATGCTCGCCGTCCCCCCCCAGCATCGTGTCGTTCGGGATGAACGCTTCGCGGGGGCGCAGGGCTTCGACGACCGGATGGCGGCCGCCGTCGACGACCAGGAGGGGCTCGTCGACGATCCCGGGCCGGACCCAGCCGGCGGCCCGGGACACGCGCGCGAGGGAGACGAGCGCGTCCAGAAGGCCGAGCCGGCCGCACGCGGCGAGGATGCGCGACGAGTCCGCCACGATCTCCGCCACGAGGGAGAGAAACAGATCCTGCTCGCGCGCGGCCAACCGCGCGTCCGCGGAACGCAGCTTCTCGTCCACGAGAACGAGCTCGGGCGTCGCGTAGCGCTCGACGTTCGCGAGCGTCTGCCGCTTGAGGGCGTCCTCCGGGATGCGCGCGCGGGCCGAGCCCGGCACTTCGAAGACGTGACCGAACACCTGGTTGAACTTGACGCGGAGCGTCGGAATGCCGCGGAGCACGCGCTCCCCGGCCTCGACGCGCGCGAGGATCGCCGCGGACTCCTTGCGCAGCGTCCGCACGTCGTCCACGGCGGCGTCCACGCCGTCGCGAAAGATCCCGCCGTCCCGCGCGGTCTGGGGCGGCTCCGGCACGACGCGCGACACGATCATTTCCCCGAGAGCGAATGGCACGCCGTCCGGCGAGGCGTCCCCGCCAGGCGCGAGAAGCGCGGCACGGGGCGCCGCGAGGCTGGCCGCGAGGCGTCCTGCGCGCACGAGCCCGCTCCCAAGCAGGGCCGCGTCGCGCGGTGATCCGGCGCCGACCGCGAGGCGCGCGAGGAGGCGCGGCAGGTCTGGTATCTCGCGGAAGGCCGAGGCGAGGCTCTCGAGGCGTGCTCCATCCTCCTGCAGCTCTTCGACGGCGTCGAGCCGCGCCTCGATCCCGGCGCGCCGGCCGAGCGGCCGTTCGACGAGCCGGCGAAGCGTTCGCGCGCCGAACGACGTGCCCGTCCTGTCGAGCAGAGAGAACAACGTTCCTTTCGGACCGCCGTCCCTCGCCGAGCGAAAGAGCTCGAGATGCCCGGCCGTCACGGCGTCGACGACGAGACCTTCCTCGGGAGATTCGGAGCGGAGGGAACGCACGTGGTCGCAATCGGCGCGCTGCGTCGTCCTCGCGTACGACAGGAGCGCCGCGGCCGCATCCACCGCGCCGCCGGCGCCCGAAAGACCAAACGGCTCGACAGTCGCCGTGCGGAAGTGTCTCTTGAGGAGCTCCACAGCTCCGGTTCCGCGCGGAGAGTCGTCCTTGAGCGGCGAGAGCGTGGGGGCTTCGGCCCCCGACGACACGAGGGCGGCCACGAGAGACTCGGCGAGAGCAAGGTCGGAGGGAAAGACGACGAGCTCCCTGGGCATCCGGCGCAGGAGCCACTCCGCGACGGCCGCGCGCTCGGGCAGCTTCACGACCGCGAAATCGCCCGTCGAGAGGTCGAGTGTCGAGACCGCGGCGCCGTCCCCGCTCCACGTCACGGCCGCCATCTCGTTCGGGCAGCGCGCGTCGAGCCGCTCCGGATCCACGATCGTCCCGGGCGTGACGATGCGGACGATCTTCCGCGCGACGAGGGCACGGCCCTTCGACGCAGCCTCCGTCTGCTCGCTGATCGCGACCTTCTTCCCCGCCGCGATCAGCCGCGCGAGGTAAGGCTCGAGAGCATGCTGGGGAATGCCGCACATCGGCGCCTCGACGTCGCTGTCCTTGTGCCGCGCGGTCAGGACGAGGCCGAGAAGCGGCGCCGCATACGCCGCGTCCTCGAAGAACATCTCGTAAAAGTCTCCAAGGCGGTAGAGGAGAAGCGCGTCGCCCGCCTCCCGCTTGAGAGCCCAGTACTGCTCGAGCATGGGCGTCGCGCGCATATGGAGCCGGGAATGCTAGCATCGAGGGGACGCCGCGGATGCGCATCCTCTCGATCGACACGGCCTCCCCCTTCCCAACGCTGGCCATCCGCGACGGTGATCGCGCGGGGATGTCACGGGCCTTGTCGCAGGGCGCTGCGGAGAGCCTCCCTCTTGCGGTCACCGCCCTTCTCGCCGAGACGGGCCTGACGGTCCGGGATCTCGACCGCGTCGCGGTCGTCGCGGGGCCCGGATCCTTCACGGGACTCCGCGCGGGACTCGCCTTCGCGCGCGGCCTCGCGCGGGCGCGCGGCATCCCGCTCATCCTCGTCCAGACTTTTGCGGCCGCCCACGAGGCCATCCCGGAGCCCGCGAACGCCCTCCTCGTCCTCGACGCCGGCCGCGGCGACGTGCACGCGGCTCCGCGGACGGAGAACGCCGTTCTCGATGCGGGGCCCCCGCGTCCCCGGCCCGAAGTGGAGGCCGCCGCCTTCGCGCGCGGAATCTCCATCCTCGATCTCGGCCTTCTGGGCCTGCCTCTCGCGGCAGCCGCCGCGCGCGTCGCCGCCCGGGACGAGACGACGGTGCGGTCCATCGTGTACGGTAGGCCGAGCGCCGCCGAAGAAAAGCGGGCCGTGTGAGCGCCCTCCCAGAGCCATTTACGCTTCGGGACGCGCGCCACGTCGACCTCGACGCCGTCGCGGTCCTCGAGACCCTTTCGTTCCCCGTCCCGTGGAAACGGGAGTATTTCGAGGTCGAGGTCGGAGCTCCATGGCGCTTCAACCGCATCGCGTTATCGCGCGGCTCCCTCGCGGGCTACGTCTTCTGCGCGTTCGCGGGAGGCGAGGTGCACGTCAACAAGATCGCGGTCGCGCCGGACTCTCGCCGCCAGGGTGTGGCGTCGGCGCTCATGGACGAGGTTTTCGCGTTCTCGGCCCGCGTGCAAGCCGAGGAGATCTTCCTCGAGGTCCGGTTTTCGAACAGGCCGGCCCGGATGTTTTATGCGGGGCTGGGGTTCCTCGAGGCGGGGCGCAGGGGGCGTTACTACCTCGATGGCGAGGATGCTCTCGTGATGGTCCGGAAGATGGTCGGTCCGAGACGCCTTGACGACCCCCCGGCGATGAAGGGAGACTCCGGTCGTTGATCCATATTCACCAGGAGGAGGTGGCGATGCAGACCTTGACGGAGGAGACCAAGCACGAGCTCGAGAGCCAGAACGAGGAATTTCGTTCCCTTCTGCGTGATCATCACGATCACGAGAAGCGGCTCGCCGAGCTCGCCTCCAAGACGTTTCTTTCCACGGACGAGGAAATCGAAGAGAAGCGCTTGAAGAAGCACAAGCTCCATTTGAAGGACCGGATGGAAGAGATCGTGCGCGAGTATCGCGCGCGCGTCTCGGCCCACTAGGCCGCCCTTGGGCGAAGCCCCTCCATCGCCGCGTCGCGGCGTGCGCCGGGGGGTGTATGTGCTGCCGGCGCTTTTCACGGCCGGCAACATCCTATGCGGCTATCTCTCCCTGGACGCCTCCAGCAGGGGGGCTTACGAATACGCCGCGATTCTCATCTTCGCCGCGGCGTTCCTCGACGGCATGGACGGACGCGTCGCCCGGATGACCGGGACGACCTCGGCGTTCGGCGAGCAGCTCGACTCTCTCGCGGACGTCGTCTCCTTTGGCGTCGCACCCGCCTTTCTCGTCTACCACTGGGGGCTCTCGGGCTTCGGCCGCGCGGGTCTCCTCGTATCCTTCCTCTTCGTCGTCTGCGGGGCCTCGCGCCTCGCGCGATTCAACGTGCAGATCCACGTCGTGGACAAGCGCTGGTTCGTCGGGCTTCCGATCCCGTCGGCAGCCGGCGCTCTCTGCGGCCTGATCTGGGCCGTGCCGGCGACGGACCTCACGGACACGCTGCGCGGCGTGTTCCTCGCGGTCACAGCGATCCTCGCGTTCCTGATGGTGTCGACGTTCCGGTACCGCTCGTTCAAGGACACGGACTTGAAGTCGCGCCGCGGGCGACTTTATTTCCTTCTCTTTGCGGCGATCCTCGCCCTCATCTGGTGGCTGCGCCAGTACGCGCTCGCCGGCCTGCTCGTAGCGTACGCGGCCTCGGCGCCCCTCGCGCGTTTTGCCGGCCTCTTTCGCGGGCGCTCGAAGGACGCGGCGGCGTGACGAAACCGCCGGGCGCGCCCGGCCTCTCCGTCGCGCTCGTCGAACCGACGACCCTGCTCGGACGCGACGTGCGCGCCGCCCTCACGGAGCGCGCTTTCCCCGCCTCCCGAGTCCATCTGTTCCACCAGGCCGGCGGTCTGGGCGGAGTCCTCGCCGCGGAAGACGACGAGGTTGCCTTCATCGCCCCGCTCACGAAGGATGCGCTCGAGACATGCCGGATTGCATTCCTGTGCGGGAGCGCGGACGAGACCGCGCGCTTTCTCGCGACCCGGACCGACGGCGCCCTCGCAATCGACCTCTCCGGGGTCCGCAACGGCCAGCCGCTGGTCGTGCCGTCGGAGAAAAGTGACTCGCCACCACTTCCTCCGGGCACCCTGTATCTCACGCCGCACCCTGTGGCCTTCGTGCTCGCCGAGGTCGTACGAACGGTTGAAGGGATCGTGCCCGTCGTCGGGGTGACGGCCGCCGTGGACCGTCCCGTGAGCGAGCTCGGCAAGGCGGCGCTGGACGAACTCTTCGAGCAGGCCCTCGCGCTGGCCACGTTTCGGCCGATGCCGAAAGCGGTACTGGGCACGCAGGTCGCCTTCAATTCTCATGCGCCGGCCGATTCCCGCGCCTTCGAGGCACGCGTCGCGGAGGATGTCGCGGCGCTGCTCGCCCGGGAGCTTCCGCTGACGATCCTCTCGGCGCGCACGTCGGTTTTTCACGGGCACCTCCTCCGCGTCGAGCTGCGGCTGGGCGCGGACGCTCCCACGTCGGGCGAGATCCTGGCCTGTTTCCGCAAGCAGAAGCAGGCCTTCGAGATCGTCGACCCCGAGAATCTGTCCGGCCCCGTGGAGTCCGCCGGACGCGACGAGACGCTCGTCCTCCGGGGCGAGGCAGATGGCCGTCGCGTGATGCTCACGCTCGCGGCCGACCACCTGAGGCGCGCGGGAGCGCTCCTCGCCGTTCGCCTCGCCGAGCAGGCCGCACGCGAGCGCGGATGGCTCGGTCCCGCTGAGAACGCCGGCTGACGCGCGCTGATCAGCGACTGCGCACGTGAGGCTTCGGCTTCCGTTTCGACTTGGACTTCGGGGACGGCGTCTCCGCGACGGCAGGCGCCGCCAGGCTCGCTTCGATTTCCGGCCCGCTCGTCACCTTCCCGTCCGGCAGCGTGAGGTGCCAGCTCAAGAACACGCGCGGATGCATGCCGGCCACGCGGATCGCGCCCGACTGATTCGTCTCGCCGGGCGCGAAGATGTTCTCGAACAGCCGGCAGACGACCGCGCGGCTCGAACTCGTGAGCTTGTAACCCTCGGCCGCGGACGTCAGCTGCTCGTACCGGTCGAAATCGCCCGGCTTCACGGAAGACACGGTACCGCCGTCGACGCGGACCTGGACCCAGCTGTTGTAGTGCGAGAGGTCGGTCGGCGTGGGACCTGTGTTCGTCGCGCGGATCGTGAAATCGGTGTGTCCTCGTCCCGCCTCGCCCAAAATCGCCTCGACGACGAGCCGCGGCTCGACGGGCTTGCCCGTCAAAAGGGCCCTCACCGCCGCGTAGCCCACGAGGTAGCCGTCCTTCGGCACGCCGCCGACGAGAAACGTGCGGCCGAGAACGTTTGGAAGAGACCAGCGGCTCGTGGCCGAGAGAAAGCGTACGCCCTCGCCCATCGTCGGGAACTGGAACCGTGCGTAGCCTCCGTCCGCGGCGATCGTCGAACCCTTCGTACCGGCGCGCGGCTTGAACGTGCATACGGTGCCGGGCTCGGACGAGAACACCTGCCCGAAATCGAAGTCCAAGGCGCGATCTTCGGAGAGCTGGTCGATCATGCCGTCGGGCAAGATGCGTCCCGTGAACGTCGTCCCATCACCCGTGCGGCCGTATCCGCCGAAGGCCACGAGCAGCCGAATCGGAAGGGGAAACTCCCGCGCGATCTCCTCGGGGAGCTCGCTGACGATCTGGCCGCCGAGCTCGCGCCGCCGTCCGAACGCCAGGACGAGCGCCTCGCTCGCGATACCCGAGAGCGGCTTCCACCGCTCCGGCTTCGCGGTCGGCGGAAGCGTGACGGAGACCGGCACCAAGAGCGCCTGATGCACGGCGGCGAGCGCTGCGGCGAGGTCCTTCGCAAGGTCTGGCGAGGGCCACAGGTGGAAGTGGACGCCTTCGACGCGCCCCCAGCCTCGCGCCTCGCCGAGAATCTTCCCGAGCGCGCGGGCCCACTCCGAGCCCACCGCGGCACCGCGCCCCGCGACGGCCGCGGCGGCGCCTTCCTCGCCGAGCACCGTGAGAACGAGCGGGCGCTTGAGCGGCGTGGGCGGCGGCGGAAGAGCGGTGATCGTGCCGGACCGGGACATCGTCGCCGCCGGAACGTAGAGGCGCACGACCCGCATCGACTCGAGCTCGGCGTCGACGTCGTCGGGCACGAACGCCGGGGCTTCGGCGAGGAAGAGGGCGTCGCCGCGAGGAACCGCCGGTGTTGCGTTGGCGGACGGAGCGGGCTCCTTCTTTCGGCACGACGCCGGCGCGACCAGGAGGAAAGCGAGGCAAGAAACAGCGGCGACGGTCCGGCCTGTCGTACGGCCCGCGGCATAGGCGCCGCGGCGGCGGGCGGCCGGGTCCATCACGGCGAAGATGATAGCGCGGGCAACGTGAAGCCCACGACAAGACCACCCTCGGCGCGCGCGTGCGCGAAAACGCTCCCGGAGTGCCTCTCGGCGGCCTGCCGGACGGCCGCGAGACCCATCCCCGAGCCTCTGGACTTCGTCGAGAAAGCCGGGTCGAAGAGCTGTCCCGCGGCCTCCTCGGGCACACCCGGCCCGTCATCGGCACACGCGAAGCGGACCGCCGGCACGCCTGCGCCTAGGGTTGCGTTCTCCGCGGACAGGCGCACGCGGCCAGCGGACGTGCCGATCGCCTCCACCGAGTTGACGACGAAATTCGTGAGGGCATCGCGCACGAGGAACGGATCCGCCGCGAACCTCCGCAAATCTGAAGCGACTTCGACCTCGATCATCACGGTCTCGTGAGCTCGAAAATCGGCGGCGACCTCGTCGAGGAGCGCCGCGACCGCCTCGCGATCGAGGACCCGCCGTTCCACGACGGCCGGGTCACCGAATCGGCCGAGGCGTCCGATGCGGTGCGTCATGATTCCGACCTGCCGGAGGATTCCCGAGGCGATCTCGGAGAACGCCGTCTTCCGCACGAGCTCCGGGCGCTCTTCGAACCTCTGGAGACGCTCGGCGGCGAGCCGGATCGGCGTGAGCGGATTCTTGATGTCGTGCGCGATCGATCGGGCCGCTTCGACCCACGCGGCGAGGCGGTCGGCGCGCAGGAAGTCCGTGAGGTCCTCGAGGAGGAGGATCGTGCGCGGCCCGCGCTCCTCGCCCGGCAGCGTTACGATCGCGACCCGAAAGAAGCGTTCGCCCGATGGGCCGGGAATGGCCACGCGAGTTTCGTACGGCGAGGGCCGCACGGCGGCCTCCTCGAGAGCCGCGCGAAGTGGTTCCCATCCCGCGCCTGACAGGCGCTCTGGGAGGGACCTTCCAGGGAGCAGGAGGTCCGCTGCCGGGTTCGCGAGGAGGACGGTCCCGTCGTCGCGGCGGAAGAGCAGAACGGCCGCGGTTAGATTTCCGAGGAGGCCCACGGCGGACGCTCGCTCCTCCGCGAGAGACGCCGTCCTCTCCTCGATTCGTGCCGACATCTCGGTAAAGGCGTCGACGAGGCGTGCGAGATCCGCGTTCGCCGGCCGGACGAGCGGCGGCAGGCGCCTCCCCTCGCCGACGTTCTCGGTTGCCGCGATGAGCTCTTCCAACGGCCCTCCCAGCGTGAGCGCCGCCCGGCCGCCGAGACCCACGGCGGCGAGGGCGACCGCCACGGAGAGGAGGAGAAGGGCGTCGGCCGCCGACCGGACGGCCTCGTCTTCGGCGACGACCACCGCCAGCGCCTCTCGCCCGTCGGGCGAGACCGACTCGGCGGCCTCGACGACGCGTGGCGCACCGGGAACGACGGCACCACGCGACGAAAACGCCGACGGACGTCCTTCCGCGAGCTCCTGCGCGACCGCGGAATCGAGCATTTCGCGCGCGACCTCGGCGGCAACTGGCAACGCCCGGGACGCCGCAACGAGCGTCCCATCGCGATAGCGGAGGAGATCCCAGCCGATGACGGCGGCCGCACGGTTGAGCGCCGCCTCGGCCGAGAGGCCACCACCCGACGCGTCGCCTTCGAGGAGCCGCCTGCCCTCGGCGACGACGTCGCGCGAGCGCCGGGCCGTCTCGCGCACGGCGTGGCGCTCGAGGGCGACCCGGACGAAAACGACGCTCAGCGCGAGAGGAAGGGCGCCGAAGATCAGGACGAGCGCGACGAGCCGTGTGCGAAACGTGGCGAAGACGCGCCGCGGAAACCGGAGCGAACCTCGCCGGACCGGCGCGCCGGCAAAAAGGAACGGAACGACGACGAGAAGCGCGGCCTCCCCGGCAGCAACGGCGGCGCCCGCCACGGCGAGAGCCGATTCGGCGGGCACGGCGAATCCCGTGAAGCCGGAAGAGGAGGCCGAGACGCGCACGCGGCGCAGGCCGTCCGGCGTCAGGACGGTCGCCACCGCCTCCCCGGTCCGGCGGGCGCGTTCGAGGACACCGGCGGGCAGCTCGACGCCCTCGCCGCGGGCACCGGTCGTCCGTCCGGCGGCGTCCCACTCGAGCCTCTCGACCGCGACACGATCCGGCACGTCGCGCGACGCGACCGCCGAGAGCAGCGGATCCCGATCGGCCTCGCGCGGCCAAGGCACGTGCAGGAAGGCCGAGGGGAACCCGGCCGGATTCGAGGCCGTGAGGACGAGATCGGCCGCCCGCCGCCCCGGGTGGATGACGCCGAAGGACGAGACGATGGCGCCCAGCGGACTCCGAATCGTGAGCGTGTCGCCGAGCTCGGGAAAGGTCTCGTCGGCGCCCCGCGCCCAGAGCGCGCGCGCCAGATCGTCGGGATTCGTACGCTCCCCCGCCGGCAGCCACGGCTCGAGCGACGGCGAGGCAACGCGCTGCTCCCAGCGGTGCACGGCCTCGGTGCGCGCTCCGGCCGCGTCGCCCCGCGCGAGCGAGTCCGCGCGCACGATCGCGGCGTCCGCGTGGCGAATGCGGCCGTCCGCGAGACCCGTGGCGAAGAGAAGAGTCGCCGCCGCGAATACGAAGACCGCGGTCGTGGCGCGCGCCAGGAGATCGGTCCCGGGGATCGGCTGAATGCGATTCGAGAGGGCCCATGACGCGGCGACCGACGCGACGGTGAGGCAGGGAGCAAAGAACGAGGAACCGCCGGCGGCGAGAGCCGCCGCGAGAGCGGCCAAGCCGAGAGCGGCCGCCAGAGTGGTCCCGCGCCGCGACGCGCCGCGACGAAGAAGGAGAGCCGCCGCGGCGAGCCCGGCCGCCGCGACAGCAAGAAGACCCGTCTGCGCGAGGAAATCCGGGAGGCCGCGCGGCACGAGACTCATCGTGTCGAAGAGATCGGGCGCCACGCGAGCGGCGCCGCGCCCCAGTGTGCCCGGGAGGAAGGCGAGCGGGAGTGCGAGCAGAATGCCGAGGGTGGCCGGTCGGGCGTCTCGGCCGCGCGCTTGACGGGCCAGCGCGCGCGCGAAGATGAGCGCCGCAAAACCCGTGAGGATGACGTCCGCGGGCGTGGCGAAGAGCCCGAGGAGCGCTGGCGGGTCCCATCCGGCGGCGAAGACGCCGGAGGCGCCCCGCGGCATTCCGAGGAGGAGCGCGAACCGCGCCGCCACGATTGCGGTCGCCGGCCTTCGGGCAGCGGCTCCGAGGGCGCCGGCAAGGAGCGCGAGGGCGATCGCCGGCATTCGGCTTCGGGCGCGGGCGGCGTCCTCTTCGGCGACCTCGGGCTCGGACGCCTCCACGGACAAAGTTAGAAGCCGGTCGCGACGCTCGGATGCCGCGAGGCGGATCCTCAGGCGCGTCGGGTCGTTTCGAAGCCGGAGAAACTCGATCAGGTCGGGGCGGAGGATGCCCGTCGGATAGCGCCGCGTGATGACAAGCGTCCCGCGCGCCCCCCGCTCTCCGCGCGGAGCCACCCAGCCAAGCACGGCGCGCGTGACGTGGAACGACGTGACGAAGCCCGCCGTCGCGGTCCCGCGCTCGGCCTCCAGCCCGGAGGCCTCGCCCGCCCAAGCAACGGCGCGGCCCGTCCGGTCGAAGAAAACGGCGCCCCACCCAGGCCCCTCCGGGAGCGACTCCCCGAGAATCGAGAAGAGCCTCGCGGGCCGCACCTCGGCTCCCCCTCCGTCCGCGATCGCGGCGAATTCCCGCCCCCCGCTAATCCGGTCGGCGGTCCGCCTGAGCGCCTCGCCGTCTCGCTCGAGAGCCTCCTCGGCGGCCACGAGAAAGAGCCGGGCGCGCGCCTGCCGCGCGTGGGCGCCGACGGGGGCGAGGCGAAGCGCGAGCGCGAAGACGAGCGCGACGAGCGCTGCGGCGAACAGCCCGCAGACGACGAGCCGTCGCGCGCGCAACGTCGTCGAGGCCAAGGGCGTTAGCGCGCCATCGGGATGCGGACGCCATGACGCGCGGCGGAGTCCAGGGCCTCTCCGTAACCGGCGTCCGCGTGGCGAACGATCCCCATGCCTGGGTCCGTCGTGAGGACGCGCGCGAGGCGTGCGGCCGCCTTCGGGGTTCCATCGGCAACCACCACCATGCCGGCGTGGATCGAATACCCGATCCCCACTCCGCCCCCGTGGTGGAGGGAGACCCACGTCGCGCCGGCCGCGGTGTTCAGAAGCGCGTTCAGGAGCGGCCAGTCAGCGATCGCGTCACTGCCGTCCTTCATGGCCTCGGTCTCGCGGTTCGGGGAGGCCACCGAGCCGCAGTCGAGGTGGTCTCGCCCGATCACGATCGGCGCCTTCACGCGTTCCGTCCGAACGAGCTCGTTGAAGGCGAGGCCAGCCTTCGCGCGCTCGCCGTAGCCAAGCCAGCAGATCCTCGCGGGCAGGCCCTGGAACGCGACGCGCGCCCCGGCAAGCGCGATCCAGCGCCGGAGCGCCGTATTTTCCGGGAATAGGCGGAGGATCTCTCGATCCGTCTCCGCGATGTCGGCCGGATCGCCCGAGAGAGCAACCCAACGGAACGGCCCCTTGCCCTCGCAGAAGAGAGGCCGGATGTAGAGCGGCACGAACCCCACGATGTCGTACGCGTTCGCGACGCCGGCCGTCACCGCCCCCGCTCGGAGATTGTTGCCATAGTCGAACGTGACGGCGCCCTTGGCCTTGAGGGCGAGCATCGCCCGAACGTGCGCGCCCATTGAGGAGATCGAGAGGCGGATGTACGCCTCGGGATCACCCGCGCGGAGGCGGAGCGCCTCCGCGTATGGAAGGCCGTGCGGCACGTACCCGTTCAGCGCGTCGTGCGCAGAGGTCTGGTCCGTCAGGACGTCGGGCACGAGCCCGCGCGCGAGAAGCCGCTCGAGAAGGTCCACGGCGTTGGCGCGGACGCCGAACGAACGGGCCTCCCCGCGGTCCCGTGCCGCGAGCGCCCGGTCGATCCCCGAATCGAGGTCGTCGACGCGCTCGTCGATGTACCGCGTCGCAAGGCGCTTGTCGATGCGCGATCCGTCGACCTCCGCGACGAGCGCCGTGCCGCCGCACATCGTCGCGGCCAGCGGCTGCGCTCCCCCCATCCCCCCGAGACCGGCCGTCACGACGAGCCGCCCCGCGAGAGAACCGTCCTGGGACGAGAGGTCGCGGCGCGCGGCCTCGGCGAAGGTCTCGTACGTGCCCTGGAGGATTCCCTGCGTGCCAATGTAGATCCAGGAGCCGGCGGTCATCTGACCGTACATCGTCAGGCCGAGGGACTCGAGCCGACGGAACTCGTCCCACGTTGCCCAATGAGGCACGAGGTTCGAGTTCGCGATGAGAACGCGGGGGGCATCCTCGTGCGTCCGGAAGACTCCGACCGGCTTCCCGGACTGGACGAGGAGGGTCTCGTCGTCGCCGAGGCGGCGGAGGGCGTCGAGGATCGCCATGAGGCACTCGGGATTCCGGGCCGCCTTACCGGACCCGCCATAGACGACGAGGTCCTCGCGGCGCTCGGCGACCTCCGGGTCCAGGTTGTTGAGGAGCATCCGGTACGGTGCTTCCGTGAGCCAGGAGCGGCAGGTGAGCGCGGTCCCCCGGGGGACCGCGGGCGGCGAAAACAAGGCAGGCGCCGATGGGCCGGACATGGCCTGCATGTTAGCCGCTGGGGCGCATCTAACGCACCGCGTCAGATTTCTCTTGACAGAAATTACGCGGCGCGTTACCTTGAGATCATGAGCGAACTTCGCCGGATCGTCCGCTACCGCAACCGCAAGCTCTACGAGGCACGCGAGCGACGTTTCGTGACCTTGTCCGATCTCGCGAAGGCCGTATCCCTCGGCGACCGGGTGGAGGTCATCGCCGCGGATTCGGGCGAGGACATCACCGCCCGTGTCCTCTCCCGCGCCCTCGCGTCGAGTCGGACCCCGGTCCTCGCCTCGGCGGACACGCTTGCCCGGCTTCTCCGGGCTGGCAGCGAAGCCGCGGAAACGGTCGCGGAGGCTGTCGAGCTCGTTGGTGGCACCCGGGTGGCGGACTCGCTGCGCCGGGCCGCGAGCCCCGAGCGCCTCGGTAGAACTCTGGCCCCTCTCACCCGCCGGCTCGAGGACGCCCGCCAGGACGTGGAGAAAATCGTGGGCGGACTCGTTGAAAAAGGCCGCCTGACATGGGAAGAAGGGACGCGCCTGCGCGAGGATGTCGGCCTCGTCTTCCGCGAGAGCCTCGCCGACGTGGTCGGCAGCGTCCGCGACATCGCGAGCCGTCTCTCACCCAGCACGCAGCCCCAGCTCGCGAAGGAAATCGGTGACCTCAGGACACGTCTCGCCCAGCTCGAATCGCTCGCCAAGAGCGCCTTCCCCGCGGAGTTTCCGAAGCCAGTTCACGCGCGGCGTACCTTGGCGCCCGTCTCCAAACCCTCCGTCAAGACACCCGTCCGCAAACAGAACAGAAGAAGGAGAACAGCATGAAGACATCCACCCGCAAGACCGCACCGAAGCTTCCTTTCAACGTCCCGGCCCCCGTCGAGAAGGCCCTGAAGACGGCTGGCAGCCGCTTCGACGCCTTCAGCGTCAAGGCCAAGAGCGTCGCCGCCAAGACCGAAAAGCAGGTCAAGGTCGCGGCAAGAGACCTCAAGAAATCGGGTCAGTCTTTCGCGAAGAATCCGCGCGCGTTCGTGGAAGAAGTAATGGAGTCGGGCCGCGATCTCGGCATGAAGCTCCGGGCGAACGCCGGCAAGGTCGGCGGCGACGTGCAAGACCGCGTCCAAAAGGCCAGTGCCGAGGCCGCGCGACGAGCCGAAGGCGTCGCGAAGAACGTGACCGAGACCGTCGGCACGGCCGTCGAGAAGGGCCTCCACGGCCTGAACGTTCCGACCCGCAAGGAGCTCCGCTCGCTCGCCGCCAAAGTCGACGGCCTCGGCAAGAAAATCGACGCGCTCAAAACCCGCAAGGCTCCGCGCACGACGCGCCGCGCGCGCTGAACCGGTCCGAAATCGGATAGAATTCCCGGCGCTGCCGCCAAGGCGGCGCCTTTTTCATTTCAAGAAAACACATGGCCGGTCACTTTCGACAGCCCGAGCCCGAAACACCCGGGAAAGCGTTTTCCGAACGCGCGTTCAAGCCGTTTCCATCTCCCGTCCGCAAGCGCCTCGGCGTCGTTTGCGCGGGCGGGGGCGTGACGGGAGCGATCTACGAGATCGGCACGCTCGCGGCGCTCGAGGACCGGCTCGAGAACCTCTCGATCAACGACTTCGACGTCTTTGTCGGCGTTTCCGCCGGCGCCTACATCTCGGCCTTGCTCGCGAACGGCGTCACGCCGGGCGTGCTCTTCCGGAACGTGACGCGCTCGGCCGGCACACGAACCGACATCGACGACCTCGCGCTCTTTCGCCTCAACGTCGGCGAGATCGCGGGCCGCCTCGCCACGGCTCCCTTCACGATCCTCGACGCCGCCTGGGACTTCTACAAGAACCGCCGCGAGACCACGCTCACCGACCTCGTGCAGTCGCTCGGGCAGCTCCTGCCCTCCGGGTTGTTCCAGAACGAGGGGCTCGAGGCCTGGATGCGGAAGTGGCTCTCGCAGACGGGCCGCACGAACGACTTCCGGCGCCTCGCCAAGACCCTCCGCCTCGTCGCCGTGGACCTCGACTCGGGCGAGACGACGGCGTTCGGCTCCCCCGGCCACGATGACGTTCCCATCTCGCAGGCCGTCGCCGCGTCGTGCGCCATTCCGGGGCTCTACCGGCCGGTCCGGATCGACGGCGTCGACTACATCGACGGCGGCGTCCGGAAGACCGCGCACATCTCGCTCGCGCTCCGCGAACGTTGCGGCCTCACGATCTGCGTGAACCCGCTCGTCCCCATGCACATCACGCATTCCGAGAGCGGCATCAGGCGCCTCGGCATCGAGGAGGCGGGACCGCTCAGGAGCCGCGGCCTCACGACGATCCTCGACCAGGCGTTCCGCGTGACGCTCCACTCCCGGCTGCGCTACGGCCTTACGCGCTACCGGCGCGAGGTCCCCGACGCAGACATCGTCGTCTTCGAGCCGAAACCGGAAGACCTGCCCCATTTCATGCGAAACATCATGCGGACGTCGGGGCGCATCCGCATCGCCGAATACGCGTACCGTTCGACGATGACGCTCCTCGACTCCGACTTCAAGCGCTTCCAGCGCGTGTTCGCCAAGCACGGCCTCACGCTGCGCCCCGCCTGCGCGCGGGACCTGTCGCGCGTGAAGCTCCACGCGGATCGCACGAGCGAGCGCACCTCGACGCGCCTCGCCGCCTCCCTTCTCGCGCTCGAGGCCGACCTCGACCGGATGACGGCGGCTCGCGGCCGCTGAGACGATGTCTCCGCGCGCTATGATCGCGCCGGAGATCCCCTTGAAGCCGTACATCCGAGCCGCCCTCGCGGCAGTTCTATCCGTCCTCCTCGCTGCGGCGCCGGTTCGCGCCTGCTGTGACGACGTGCTGAGCTGCGCGGGCGCCGTCGCGTCCGGCGGGCTCACGTGCGTGATCGAGCTGGCTTTGGACGCGCTGAAATCCGCGCTGCGTCACGCGACTCAGGAGCGCGACGACGCGCGCGCCGGGTTCGAGAGCGGGCTCGCGGCGTCGACGGCCGAGGCGAAGACCGTCCTGAACGGCTGGAAGAAGGCCGCGGACGACGCGGCGGCCGACGCGGAGCGCTCGGCCCAGACGGCCGCAAAACTCGTCGGGGACGACGAAGCCCGGCTCCGGAAGCTCACGACCGCCTCGGCCACGATGGCGACGAACGTTCCCCCGGCTCGGGCGCCGGCCGGCTCGAAGCTCTCGACTTCGACGGGAGGGCGGGCGTTTCAGACTCCGTCACCTACGGCGTCGACGCATCAGGCGGCGCGGGTGTCGGCGGCGGAAATGTTGGCGCTCCTCAAGGACGACTCCCTGCGGGACATGCGCCTGGGGATCGAGGACGAGAACAAGAAGACCCACGCACTGTCGGAGAATGCGGGGAGGGCAGCCTCCCACTCCCTGCAGGCGATGGAGAGGTCGGCCGCGTTCCAACGCGCGGGGTTCGCCATATTCCTCGCAGCGATCGTCGACGTCCTCGCCGTCCTGAACAATGGACTCTCGAACCCCCTGAAAGCCCCCGACATGGTCATCCTCGCCGTCAACGACCTTGCAGTGGCCGAGACCTTGTTCGCAACCGACGTTTTGCCCGCCGTCGATCGCGAGACGAAGGCGCGCGAGGATTACGCGGACGCGCCCCGTCCTGAGGCCGATGCTGCTGAAGACCACGCCCGCCGCGCACGCGAGATCCTCGCGAAGCTCGAGCGCGCCGTCCGCCTTCAGACCCTCGCCGAGAGGCAGAACGTCGCTCAGGAGCTCCGCTCCGCGACGACACCCGCGCCGGTCCGCCACGTCCGCGCCACGCTCGCCGCGTCGGCGGCCTTCTCGACATTCTCGAAGGCGCTTTCGAAGCGCGTCGGCCTGATGCACGCCGAGCTCCAGAAGGCGAAGCCGGCGGGAGCCCCGGACGTGACGCTCTTCCGAACGAAGCTCTCGACAGACCTCTCGGCGCAATTCCGTGGGAAGAGCGCCGCCGAGACCGCCCGAATCCGCGACACGCTTCTCGCCGACGCCCGCCGCCGATTCGCGTACGACCCGAAGACGCTCGCGGGCGTCGAGAGGCTCGTCACGGACGCGGCCCGCGTCCACTGACAAGCCCGCGCCCGCGGTCCCGCTATTCGCCGGTGAAGATGTTGCCGCGCCGCGAGAGGCGCGAGTCGATCATCGTCTGGAGCGTCGAACGCACCTGGTCCGCGAGCTCGTTCACGATCATGGGGCGGTCGGCGACCTCCGGCCCGTGACCGAACACGATGGGCTTGCCGATGTCGATCCACCATTTCGTCGGCAGCGGCAGGACGCCGAGCGGGCCGAGGAGCGGGAACGTCGGAGTCAACGGGAAATACGGGAGCCCGAGCGGCCTGCCTATGAAATCCATGCGCGTAAGGTTCGGGTGGATCTCCTCGGCGCCGACGACCGACACCGGAATGACCGGCGCACCCGTCTGGAGGGCGAGGCGCACGAAGCCGCCGCGCCCGAAACGCGCGAGGCGGTAGCGGTCGCGAAAGAGCTTGCCAACGCCCTTGACGCCCTCGGGAAACACGCCGACGAGCTCGTCACGGCGCAGCAGCCGTTCCCCGTTCTCGGGGCAGGCGCGCACCTCGCCCATATCCCGGAGCCACGGCTGAAGGAACGGAAGCGTGGTGAACATGTCGAGGACGAGCATTCGGGCGGTGCGATGCGCGGAGTGCTCTCGCGCGATGCCGCGCTTGACCATTGCGCCGTCCCACGGCAGGACGCCGGAATGATTCGCCACGAGAAGCGCGCGGCCCGCCATCGGGATGTTGTCCACTCCCGACAACGTCACGCGCCACCACACGGAGTAGAAGAAATCGAAGAGCTCGGTCCAGGATCGAGCGGCCACCTCGTTGTAGCCGAAGTCGTCCAGATCGAAAGTGTGCGAGCGGTTCCGGAAGAGGTTCCAGAGATCCACGAGAGCCCGCGGCGATTTGAACTCCGGATGTCCGTCGAGGAACCGGGCGGCCTCGCCCAGCATGGCATGGAGAAAATCGTCCGGATTCTGCGGAAGGAGCGAGGGCGCGAATCCCGAGGCCCCTCCGGCGGGAGCGGCGGGCGGCGCCGCGTCGGGAGCGGGGTGGCGGCGCGCGCTCACGAGGCCACCCCCGCGGTTCCCGGCCGGTGGAGAGGATGGACGCGCTGCTCGAATGTGTAACGCGCGGACCGGGCCGCATCCGCGACCGCGTCGAAGTCCACGAGGCGCCCCGTTCCAAAGCGGGCGCGCGCGGTTTCGAGAACGACCTCGAGAGTCGTGTGCTGCGCGGTGAAGCCCAGGAGCCGCCGGGCCTTCGCGCCGTCGACCACGCAGAGATAACGGAAGTAATGCGCGTGGACGCCCGGCATCAGGCCGACTCCCGCGAGCCACGCGGCCTCGTACAGAGCGTAGGCGAGCGGATGCGGCACGGGCACCCCGAGCGAACCGAAGAGCAGGCGCACGGTGGAGAGCGGCACGACACCTTCGGGCGCGATATTGAAGACGCCCTGCGCCTCGGGACGGTCGAGCGCCCGCACGAGCGCGTCGACGGCGTCGTCCGGGTCGAGAGCCTGCAGGAGAGGGTCGTACCCCATGAGCTGCCACGAGAACGGGGCCGCAAAGAGCCGCGTGCGATAGTCGCGTACCTCGGGCGAAAGGAGCGGGACGAATCGCAGGATCTGCACGCGTGCGTCGGGATGGCGCCGCACGTGTGACCGGGCGTGGCTCTCGGCCTCCACGAAGTCACGCACGAAGCGGTCTTCCGCGTCGGGCTGGAGCGGGTGGTCTTCCGTGAGAAAATTCGGGTTGTCGCCGCGCGCGCCATACACGAGAGACGTCGAGCCGAGGAGGATGCGCGGGATCTTCGCCTCGCCGGCAGCCGCAAAGACGTGCAAAGCGCCGATGGAATTCAGCTCGTGGGCATAGGTCGTCTGGCGGGACGGGCTCCTGAGCTGCGCGAGATGGACGATGGCGTCCGGTCTCTCTTCCTTCAGGAGCTTGAAGAGCGTGCCGTCCGCGAAGGGCAGGTTGAGATCGAGGAAGCGGTGCTTCACGTCGGGCAGGTCCGCCGGCGGCACGAGGTCGAACACCACGACGTCGCGGTCGCCACGCGCGACGAGCGCGCGGACGAGGCGTTCCCCGAAGAAACCGCTGCCTCCCGTGACGACGACCTTCCGCCGCCGCGTCAGGGTGTCCGCGACCTTCGGAAATCGCACGACGCGCCCGCCGGCGCCGGCTTTTCTCGCCATGGGGCCCCTACCTCTTCCGCCCGGAAGCCTTGCGGGCGGGCTTCGCCGCCGGTCTCGCGCTCCGCGCCTTCAGGGATTCGAGCTCGGCCTCCATCTCGGCGAGGCGCTTCTCCAGCTTCGAGATGTCCTTTCGCGTCGCGACGTTCATCGCCTTCAGGCCCTCGGCCACGCGCTTGTCGACCTCTTCCTTGGCGGCGATGCCCTTTTTCAGGACCTCGATGAAGGCCGGGTTCGCCATGAGGTTGTTGGAAATCTCGGTGAGGAAGCCCTCGCCTCGGGCCCGGAGCTGATCGAACAGGGATTCGGACATGCGCTACCCTTTCGCGGAAGCCTGGGGTCGGTCGGCCTCCTGCAGGAATCCAGCATTATGCGTCCACCCCTCCTCGAAAGCCTCTTTTCCCGCCGGTTCCTCGTCGTGTCAGGCAAGGGCGGCGTCGGGAAGACCACGGTCGCGGCTGCGCTCGCGAAGCTCGCCGCGGACGCGGGCCGCACCGTCCTTCTCGTCTCCACGGACGGGCGCGGGGACGCGGCGGCGCTCCTCGGGAAGCAGGACGCGGGCTACCACGAGGCCGAGCTCGCGCCGCGCCTCCATGGCCTCACGGGCGACTTCGACGCCCTCCTGACCGACTTCGTCCACGCCGTCGCGCCCGTCCGGCTGCTCGCCGACCGCCTCCTCGCCGTGCCGGCGTTCCGATTCTTCACGCGGGCGACGCCCGGCCTCCCCGATCTCCTCCTCCTCGGCAAGATCCGGGAGATCCTCAGGCGAAAGCGATCGACCGCGCGCGCCCCCCGCGTCGATCTCGTCGTGCTCGACGCGCCCGCCACCGGCCACGCGCTTTCTCTCGTCGCGCTCCCCCGCACGCTCCTCGCGACGGTTCCCGTGGGGCCCGTACGAAAGCTCGCGGTGTGGCTCGACGAACTCCTGTCGGACCCGGAGCACGCGGCGCTCGTGGTCGTCTCGGCGCCCGAGGATTTCGCGGCGAAGGAAACGGAGGAGTTGATCGCGGGCGCATGGGAGAAGGCAGGTCTCGCCACGAGCCTCGTCGTCGTGAACCGGGTCGGGCGAGGGGGAAAAGAGGGAGAAGAGATTCTGCTGAAGAGGGGGACCGGGAATGCGCTCGTCGAGATACCGGAGATCGAGGCCGACGAGTTTGAAGAGGAAGAGAGGATTTCTTCGAATGGTCCTGTGCGCCCTGCGCCCTCTGAGCCGAATGGCCGCGTGACCGCACAGGCCAGGCAGTTTTTCTCTGCCTTTCTCACCACATTCGAAGAAAATACGGCGTCTCCCTTGCGAGCAGTCCGCAGTGAGAAGACGGCGCGCGCCCCTGCTCCGGAAAGCAAAAATCCCCTCTTTCCCTCCTTCGTCCTCCCGCGCCCCCTCGACCTCCGCCCCTGGCTCGACGACGAAAAGCTCATCGTCCTGACGGGCCCCGGGGGCGTCGGGAAGACGACGCTCTCGGCGGCTCTCGGAATCGCGGCGGCCCGCCGCGGACGGCGCACGCTCGTCCTCACGGTCGATCCCGCCAGGCGCCTCGCGCAAGCCCTCGGACTCTCGGGCCGGGAGGCGCGCTCCGGTCGCCCCACGGAGGTGAACGTGAGCGGCATCCCGAAGGGCGGCGGTGGCCGTCTCTTTGCGCTCCAGATCGACCCGAAGGCCACGTTCGAGCGCCTCCTCGCGCGCACGGCGAGCCCCCCCGCGCTCGAGAGGATCCACGCGAACCGCCTCTACTCCGGGCTCGTCGACTCCTTGCCCGGTGTCCTCGAGTACATGGGGGTCGAGGCGCTCCACGAGCACTCCGCCGATCCTGACTTCGACCTCCTCGTGCTCGACACGCCACCGGCCGCCCGCGGCCTCGATTTTCTGGCGGCGCCGGAGCGCCTCGTCACTCTCCTCGAGAACGACGCCCTGCGCTTCTTCCTCCGGCGCGACGGGTTCTTCGGGCGCGCCTTCTCCGAGGCCTCGCGCGGGGGCGCGGCGCTCCTTCGCGCCGCGGACAAGATCCTCGGGCTCGGTTTCCTCGCCGACCTCGCCGACTTCTTCCGCGCGTTCGACGGCCTCTACGACGGCTTCCGGGACCGCAGCCGCGAGGCGACCCGGCTCCTCTCCGAGGGGCGTTACCTCGTCGCGACGACGCTCGACTTCTCCGCGCTCGCGACATCCGTCGACCTCGCCGCCGGCCTCGCGCGCCGCGGGACCCGGCCGGGCCTGCTCGTGAATCGCGTGAGCGCACGCCAGGCCTCGCCCCTCAATCTTCCCGGGCCGCTCGCCGCCCTGCCGGCGCTCGCCGTTGCCGAGGCAGACGCGCCTCCGGACGACTTGCCCTCGGTCCTCGCGTCGGCGCTCGCGGACTAGTCGAGATTCGCGAGGAGGCCTTCGAGATCGCCGCCGAGGACGGCCCGTGCGCCCTCGATGGCCGGCGCCGCATGGCGATCCGCGTCCCAGAACGGCACGCGCGCGCGCACGAGCCGGTGCGCCTCTTCGAGCGGCGGAGACGACCGGAGCGGCCTCCGGAGGTCCAGGGCCTGCGCGGCGGCCAGGAGCTCGATCGCGAGCACGGTCTCGAAGAGGTCGACGTTTTTCAGGAGCTTGCGGGCCGCGATCGGGCCCATCGAGACGTGGTCTTCCTTCCCCGCCGACGTCGGAATCGAGTCCACGGACGCCGGGAAGGAATTCGACTTCGCCTCCGAGACGAGCGCCGCCGCCGTGACGTGGATCATCATGAGGCCCGAGTTCAGGCCGCCGTCACGCGTGAGAAAGGCGGGCAGATCCCCGGAGAGCGCCGGGTTGACGAGCCGCTCGGTGCGCCTCTCGGACAGCGAGGCCATGTCGGCGGTCGACGCGGTGAGGAGATCGCACACGAGGGCCACTGGCGCCGCGTGGAAATTCCCACCCGAGACGAGCGTGCCCGTCTCCGCGAAGACCATCGGGTTGTCGGTCGCGGCGTTCATCTCGATCTCGATCACGCGCCGCGCGTGCGCCGCCGCGTCGCGGGCCGTGCCGTGCACCTGCGGGATGCAGCGCAGCGCGTACGCGTCCTGGACGACGCCGCAGTCGCGGTGGCTCTCGCGGAGGCCTGAATGGGCGAGGAGCGCCCGAAGGTTGCCCGCCGAGACGATCTGGCCGGGATGCGGGCGCGCCGCGTGGATGCGCGGGTCGAACGCGGCATCGGTGCCCTTGAGCGTGTCCAGCGTGAGCGCCGCCACGAGATCCGCCGCCTTCAGGAGCCGGAGGAGGCGGTGGAGCGCGAGGGCGCCGAGCCCCGTCGTGAGCTGCGTCCCGTTGATGAGAGCGAGCCCTTCCTTCGCTTCGAGGACCGCGGTGGAAAGGCCCGCGGCGGCGAGCGCCTCGGCGGACGGCAGGATCTTCCCGTTCCATTCGACGTCGCCTTCTCCGACGAGGGCGAGCGCGAGGTGCGCGAGAGGCGCGAGATCGCCCGATGCACCGACCGAGCCCTGCTCCGGGATCACCGGGTGGATTCCCTTGCCGAGGCACGCGAGAAGGAGCTCGAGCGTCTCTCTTCGGATGCCCGAAAATCCCTTCGCCAGGCAGTTCGCGCGGAGAAGCATGACGGCTCGCACCGCGGGCGGGTCCAGAGGGCGTCCCGTGCCGGCCGCGTGGCTCCGCACGAGATTCAGCTGGAGCTGCCCGAGCTTCTCCCGCGGGATGACGACGTCGGCGAACTTCCCGAAACCGGTCGTGACCCCGTAGACGACCCGGTCCTCCCGGACGGCGCGGTCGATGACGGCGCGCGCCGCGGCGACGCGGACCGCGGCGCCGGGCGCAAGGACCGCGGATGCCTCGCCGCGGGAAATCGAAGAAAGATCCTCCAGTGTGAGAGATTCCCCGTCCAGCTCGACGACGCGCTTCACGATGCCGCATTCTCGCATCGGCGGTACAATTCCAAAGTGACACACACCAAAGGCTCGGCCCTCGCGGTCATCGGGGGCCAGTGGGGCGACGAAGGCAAAGGCAAGGTCGTCGATCTCATTTCCCCCTCCTTCGACCTCGTCGCCCGCTACCAGGGCGGCCACAACGCCGGCCACACCGTCAAGTTCGGCGACAAGCACTTCGCGCTGCGTCTCATCCCGTCGGGAATCTGCCGCGGCGGGGTCATGAACGTCATCGGGAACGGCCTCGTCATCGACCCGCGGGCGCTCCTCTCCGAGATCGACTCGCTTCGCGCCGCGGGGATCACGATCGGCGACAACCTCCTCGTGTCCGACCGCGCCCACGTCATCCTGCCGACGCACGCGCTCCTCGACGGGGCGCGCGAGAAGGCGCTCGGCGGCGCGAACATCGGGACGACCTCGCGCGGGATCGGTCCGGCCTACGAGTCGAAGGCGAATCGGAGCGGCCTACGCATGGCCGACCTCGTCGACCCCGACCGCTTTTGCGCGATCGCCCGTCCGCTCGTCTCGCATCACGATGCCGTGCTCAAACATTTCTACGGCGTCGAGGGCGCGCCCGTGGACGAGACGCTCGAGACCTACATCGAATGCGGCCGCAAGCTCGCGCGCTTCGTCACGGATACCTCGGTGTTCCTGCACGACGAGCTCGCGAAGGGCAAGAAGCTTCTCTGCGAAGGCGCGCAGGGCGTCATGCTCGACGTCGATCACGGGACCTATCCTTTCGTCACGTCCTCTTCGTGCGCGCCGGGCGGCGCCTGCACGGGTCTCGGTCTTCCCCCGTCCGCGCTGGGCGCGGTCGTGGCCGTCATGAAGGCTTATACGACGCGCGTCGGGTCCGGCCCGTTTCCGACCGAGCTCGAGGACGAGACCGGCGAACGGATCCGGAAGCGCGGGAACGAGTTCGGCACCGTCACGGGCCGGCCGCGGCGAGTCGGCTGGTTCGACGCCGTCGTCGCGCGCGCCGCCGTGCGCGTCTCGGGCCTCGATGCGATCGCGCTGACGAAGCTCGACGTTCTCGACGACCACGATGAGATCCGCATCGCCACCGGCTACGTCATCGACGGCAAGCCCGTCTCGTCCGTGCCCGCGCGCGCGGACCTTTACGAACGGGCGCGGCCGGTCTATCGGTCGTTTCCGGGCTGGAAGACCCCGATCGCGGGAATCGAGACGTGGGAGGGCCTGCCGGCACGCGCCCGGGAGTACGTCTCCGCCCTCGAGGAGATCGTCGGCGCGAAGGTCGGCCTCCTCTCCACCGGTGCCAAACGCGAGGAGACGATCGTCCGGCCGGGCACGGCGCTCGACGGCTGGCTGAAGGCGACCGTCGGTCTGCCGGCGTGAAGAAGCCAGCCCCTGCTACACTCCGCCGCCGGGCGGGCCGTTAGCTCAGTTGGTTAGAGCACATCCCTTTTAAGGATGGGGTCCTGGGTTCGAGTCCCAGACGGCTCACCAGCCTTTTCCTCTCTGGCCGGACTGACGCTGGGGCGAAAAGCCGATAGAATCCGCCGTTCCTCGGGTGCCCCCGTCGTCTAGCGGCCCAGGACGCTGCCCTTTCAAGGCGGAGATCGCGGGTTCGAATCCCGCCGGGGGTACCATTTCCCTTCCTCTCTGCGAAGTGAAAGAATTCCTCCGTCAGCGAGGTGAAATTGTGTCGGTCGTAGACATGGGCTGTCTGCTCTGCGGCGGAACCGCTCTCGGAGCACGGAGCGCGACCGCCGAAATCGAAATGCGCTGCAGCATCTGCGGAACGTACACGATCACCGTCGGTGCCGTGAACACCCTTCGTCAACACCCGGCAAAAGGGGCGATCGTCCGCGCAGAAGTCGAGCGCCGACATGCCGCGGGCGAGGAGATGCCCCGTGTCGACATGGAGCTTCTCGACGCGGCGATGAAACCGGGAGCCTGACGCGCTATCCTTTTCCTTTCGAAGGAGTCGAACGCGATGGGTCTTTTCGGCGGGAAGGGCGACGAGAGCGGCGGGATGAAACCTGGCTTCCGGGACTTCAAGTGGGGAGGAGCCGCGGCCCCCCATATGGAAGTCCTCGACGAACACGCCGAGTCGAAGTTCTGCTGGATTCCGAACGACGACCTCACATTCGCGGGCGCCACAGTGGGCAAGATCGTCTACGAA
>JBBRRY010000040.1:0-27560 GCA_038245905.1 Thermoanaerobaculia bacterium
GCCCCGGATTCGCCCGAAAGCGGCGGATCAAGACGAAAAGTAGGGGTCGAAACCGCCGCCCTCGGCAATCTCTTCCCTCTAAGAATCTCTTCTCTCGCCTTCGTCTCCAGAAAACAGGCCCTTCTTCAACAGCCTGCTAGCCGAGCTTTTCCCGGAACAGCGCCTGCTGGTCGGCGATGGAGTCGATCATCTCGGCTCCGTATGCGGCGCGGAGCCGGTCAAGCTCCTTCTCGTTTCGGGAAAACGTGGCGTTGCCGTTGAACGGGCCGACGCCGTAGAACGCCTCGGTCACGGCGCGCATGGCTGCGCCCTTCCGCGACTCCTTGAAGGGCTCCCGCGCGAGGAGCGGCTCTGCGAGCGCGCGATAGTGATTCGTGACCTGCATCCGCTCGTCGAGGTCGGTCGTTCTCTCGACCACGGCCCGCGCGTCCTCCATCGCTCGTTGCATCAGCACTCGCATCTCGGCGTACCAGTCGAGAAAGATCACGAGCTCTTCCCGCGTGACGCGTGCGGAGGCGTTCGGCGTAGCGACGGCCGCCCTCGCGCGCCCGGCCTCGTCCCGCCCGCAGGACGAGGAGGCCGTCAGGAAGATCGAAAGGGCGACCGGAAAGATCGCGCGCCGGGAAGATCGGAAGTCGTTCATGCCGCGACCTTCCTGGAGCTAGAGAATCTCGATCGGGACCGGTGCGAAGCAGAGGACGAAGATCAGGAGCACCGCCGCGGCGACGAGCTTTCTCCGGTCGTCGAGGGGCTCGTCCTCGTTCAGGACGGGCGGGTGGCGGAGGCCCGTGAAGAGCGTGAAGAGCACCCACACCCACCACCCGGGCCATTTCAGCCCGAGGACCGCGAGGACGACGAGAAGGGGAATCGCGAGGAACTTCTGAAAGCGGCCGAAGACCGCATAGACCGCGTGGCCGCCGTCGAGCTGTCCCAGCGGAAGGAGGTTCAGCGCCGTCACGAAGACGCCGAACCACGCGGCGAGGAAGACGGGGTGCTCGATGACGTCGATGCTCGTATACGTCGCGCCGACGAAGACCTTCTGGAAGAGCTGGACGAGGATCGGATACTGGAAGATCACCGTCCCGTCGCCGAGCGCCGGAACGGGATTGACACGCGAATGCGAAACGCCCCACGCGAGGAGAGGCACGGCCACTACAAATCCGGCGATCGGTCCCGCGACCGCCATGTCGAACAGCTGCTTCTTGTCACGGATGGGCTCGCGGATCCGGATGAACGCGCCCATCGTTCCGACGAGCGACGGGAACGGGATGAAGTACGGCGGAGACACGTCGATCCCATAATGGCGGCAGACGACATAGTGGCCCGCCTCGTGGGCGACGAGGATCGCGAGGAGCGGGAGCGAGAACTGGAGCGCCCCCTCGAGGAGATGGGCGAGGACCTCGGCCGAGGTCGCGCCGCTTCCGAGGAGCGACGGGCGGAAATTGATCGCGAATCCCGCCCCCGCCCAGCTCGTCGTCGCGAGCGTGAGCAGGAGGAGAAGCCCGTGCAGCCACCACCGCTCTTTCCGCCGCGGCGCGGCGGCCGGGACCGGCGCCCAGGCGTCGCTCATGTGTTCAGGATTGCGGGCCGGTGGGGGGCGTGCCGGACGGGACAGCCTTGGCCTCGGCTTTGGTTTCGTCCTTTGTGGTCGCCTTCGGGGCGGGCGTTTCGGCCGGACCGGTCATGTCTCGCAATTCCTTGCCTGGCTTGAAGCGGATCGTGAAACCGGGGGGAATCTGGACTTCTTCTGTGGGACGTTTCGGATTGCGGCCAATCCCGCGCTTGCGGGGTTTGACCAGGAACACGCCGAATCCGCGCAGCTCGATTCGCTCGCCGCGCGTCAGGGCCTGACGCAAGACGTCGATGATGGTCTCGACGGCCTGCGTCGCCTTCTGGCGCGGGACATGAGCCGCCTCGGCGACGGCATTGATGATGTCGTTCTTGATCACGTAAGGGGAGTCTACCTGTCCTCGGGCATCTCGTTCAAATCGCGTCGGTTGGGCCGTTCCGGGGCCGCCTAGAGGCGGCCGAGACGCCGTTTCAGGAGGATGATCTCGAGGGCCGTCGCGGCCATTGCCGCGAGCCGCTTGAGCTCCGGCACCGGGGGCGGCTTCTCGCCGGCTTCCGCTTCGCCGTAGAGGTAGAGAACGGTCTTGCCCTTGAGGTTGACGGGCACGACGGCCATGAGTCCGAGCCCGTCCGACGCGAGCGCCTGAAGAGTCGAGGCCGTTCCGGGCAGGTCCGGCTGCGGGCCCACGTAGAACCCTTCCGTGTTGCGCAGGGTCGCGAAGACCGAGGGTTCGGTATCGGGCAGGTGAAACGACGCGAGAGCGGGCGCCGCCGGCCGCGACGCCCAGCCGCGCACGTGATCCGGATACGCGACGAAGAGGGCGACGCGCTTCGCGTGCTTCAGGGACTCCTCCAGGACGGTGTCGGCGATGTCGTCGCGGCTCTCTGCCGCTCCGAGCTTCGCGACGAAGAGGTCGTCTCCTGCAAGCTCCGCGGCTTCCGCCTCCCGCGCCTCCGCCGGATTCTCGAGCCGCCGTGGGAATTCCATCGAGTCGGGCTGCGGGTCGAGCGACTCGAGCGGGTCCTCGAAGATCTCGGCCTCCATCCGCCGTGCCGTGACTGCGAGCGATGCCGCGGGCGAGAGATCCGCCGCAGACTGCCACGGGTCGCCCTGATCGAGGCGCCGGGCACGCTGCGGGTACGGCGACGTCAGATCGGGCGGAGGAGGCGGAACGACCTTCAGGTCCGGCCGGCTCTTCGAGCGTGGAATTCGGGTCGGCTGCGTCGGTTCGTCCGTATCCGTTTCAGGCGGGGGCTGGGTTTCCCGCAAGTATGCGGCCGCCGAAAGGTAGCGCGGCTCGACGTCGGCCGCGTAGTAGCGGTAGAGAAGCGCGTAGATGCGCACCTCGAGGGCTGCGTGCGGAGCGATCCGGAAGCCCGTCAGCGCCGCGAGCTCGTCGAGACCCGCAAGGTCCCCCGGATCGCGCATCGCGACGGCAAGACTCCGTCCCTCCTTGCGAAATGGCACGGCGTGCAAGCGCTGGGCCACGCGGCCCGGCACGAGCCTGAGAACGTCCGCCCGGATCAGCTCGAGAGCCTCGGGCGACGCGCGAGGGACGCGGTGCTGGATCGAGAGGCCGAGAAGGATGACCTCTTCGGAGACCTCCTCCTCGAGGAGCGCCGTCCCGAACCGTCCCTTCTGGCGGGACTGCCGCTGAACGGCACGGTGCCTCTGCTCGTCCGTGATGAGCGTCTTTTCGATGAGGAGGTCGCCCAGGCGCGGCATGTTTTTTTGAAAGTCCAGTTTACACCGGGGCTCCCCTGTAGAATCGCACGCATGAGCGACCGGCCCATCCGCGTTCTTGTCGCGAAGCCCGGCCTCGACGGGCACGACCGCGGAGCGAAGGTCATCGCGCGCGCGCTGCGCGACGCCGGCATGGAAGTCATCTACTCGGGACTCCGGCAGACGCCGAAGCAGATCGCGGCGGCCGCCGTCCAGGAGGATGTCGACGTCGTCGGGCTTTCCATTCTGTCCGGCGCTCACAACGTGCTCGTGCCCGAAGTGATCGACGCCCTCAAGGAGGGCGGAGGCGAGGGGATCGCCGTCGTCGTGGGCGGCATCATTCCCGAGAAGGACATCGCGCCCCTGAAGGCCAAGGGCGTGCGCGACATCTTCCTTCCCGGGACCACCACGGGCGCCACGGTCGACGCGATCCGCCGCCTCGTGGGCGAGCGGGCGTGAGCGAAGTCCTCGTCTCGCAACTCTCTCCGTCCTCGCCCGATTTTCGGGAGAACGCCGCTCATCACAGCGCCCTGGCGGCGCACCTCGGCGCCGAGCTCGCGAAGGTGCGGGAGGGCGGTGGCGAGAAGGAGCGCGCGCGTCACGTGGCGCGCGGCAAACTTCCCGTTCGTGAGCGCTTAGAACGCCTGCTCGATCCGGGGACGGCCTTTCTCGAGGTCGCGCCGCTCGCGGGCTGGGGACTCCACGACGACACGGCGCCCTCCGCGGGCCTGGTCACCGGCGTCGGCCGCGTCTCAGGCCGCGAGGTCATGATCGTTGCCAACGATGCCACCGTGAAGGGCGGCACGTATTACCCGATTACCGTGAAGAAGCACCTCAGGGCTCAGGAGATCGCCCTCGAGAACGGCCTTCCGGCGGTCTACCTCGTGGACTCGGGCGGCGCGTTCCTCCCGCTTCAGGCTGAAGTCTTTCCCGACCGCGATCACTTCGGGCGAATCTTCTACAACCAGGCCCGCATGAGCGCGGCGGGACTGCCGCAGATCGCCGCCGTCCTAGGCTCGTGCACGGCGGGCGGGGCGTACGTGCCCGCGATGTCGGACGAAACGGTCATCGTGAAGAACCAGGGGACGATCTTCCTCGCGGGCCCGCCGCTCGTGAAGGCCGCGACCGGAGAGGACGTGACGGCCGAGGAGCTGGGAGGCGGCGACGTGCACACGCGCCTGTCCGGTGTCGCCGACCATCTCGCCGAGGACGACGCGGATGCGCTCGAAATGGTGCGCGAGATCGTCGCGCACTTCGGAGGCGCGCCGGCCCCGGCGCCGGGGCGGGTCGCGCCCGAGGAGCCCCGGTATCCCGCCGAGGAGCTCTACGGCGTCGTCCCGAAAGACATCCGGCGGCCCTACGACGTGCGCGAGCTCCTCGCGCGCCTCCTCGACGGCTCGCGCTTCCACGAGTTCAAGCCGCGCTACGGCCCGACGCTCGTGGCGGGTTTCGGGCACGTCGCGGGCTACCCGGTTGCGATCCTCGCGAACAACGGCGTGCTCTTCTCGGAGTCCGCCCTCAAGGCGACGCACCTCGTCGAGATGGCCTGCCAGCGCGACGTTCCGCTCGTCTTCCTCCAGAACATTACGGGCTTCATGGTCGGAAAGGCATACGAGCAGGGCGGGATCGCGAAGGACGGCGCGAAGATGGTGCATGCGGTCGCGAATGCCGCTGTCCCGAAGTTCACGCTCCTCGTGGGCGGCTCCTTCGGCGCGGGAAACTACGGGATGTGCGGGCGCGCCTACCAGCCGCGTTTTCTCTGGACGTGGCCGAACGCCCGCGTCAGCGTCATGGGCGGCGAGCAGGCGGCGGACGTCCTCGCAACCGTCAAGGACGATCAGCGCCTTCGGGAGGGGAGTCCGAAAATGACCGACACGGAGCGCGCCGCCTTCCGGAGGCCCACGCTGGAGAAATACGAGGTCGAGGGCAACCCCTACTTCGCGACCGGGCGCCTGTGGGATGACGGCATTCTCGATCCGAAAGAGACGCGCCGGGTCCTCGCGCTCGGGCTCGCGGCAGCGGCGAACGGCCCGCGGCGGGAGACGCGCTTCGGCGTGTTCCGGATGTAGGCATGCGGCGCGCATTTCTCACGCTGCTCCTCGCCTTGCTCCTGCCGTTCCCGTCACGCGCGGACGATCGCGCGCCTTGCGGCACGGTGGATGCGGTCGAGATCACGTCCCTGACGCGGACGAAGCTCACCGCGTTCCTGCGTGCGTCGCTGCCCGAGGTCGCGGACGGCGGAAGGCAGACGTTCGCCGGTGAGATCGCCGTGGCGAACACGCCTCTCCCAGTCGGGGCCTCGCTGACGGCCATGGTTCAGCCGGGTGTCGGCGGAAATTCCGTCGTGTTTCTCGTGGACCTCGATCTCGCGAAGATCCCGCAGACACTGATCGCCCGCGTGCACCCGGTCGCTCTCGACGTGACGGTGAAGGGATATCTCGCCGGTTCGGGCGCAGCAAAGGCTCCGGTGTGCGCCGCCGGAGTCCTGAAAATCGGCTCGCCGGACGTGCGCGCGTCCGCGCCGATGGGCGCGGCCCTCGCCGGGTTTTCGGGAGCGCGCTTCACGGGGATGACCCTGACGGAAGTTCAGGGAAAGGCGACCGCGACGTTCTTCAACCCCCTCTCGTTCCCGCTCGACGTGAAGGACCTCACATACTCTGTCTGGGTGGGTGATCGACGAATCGCCGAGGGAGAGCGTCACGGGCTGAGGCTTCACCCGGGCCGCGAGAACGCAGTCGAGCTTCCGATCACGGCGTCCAGCGTCGATCTCCTGTCCGCCTTGGGCAGCGCGGTAGCCGGCGGCGGCCGCGTGGCCGGCCGGCTCGTCGCGCGAGTCTCCGTGCGTGTGGGACGGGACCACATTCTGACGGTGCCCCTCGACCTTCCGGGATCAGTAGAGGTCATGCGATGAGCGAGTCCGGCGTCCTCCTCGAGCGCGCGTCCGATCGGCGGATCGCGCGCCTGATCCTGAACCGCCCGGCCCGGCGGAACGCCTTCGACGGCGAGCTCGTGGCCCTCTTGCAGCGTGCGGTGCGCGAGCTGGGCAGCGACGCGACGACCCGCGTCATCGAGTTCTCGGGCGTGGGCAAGGCGTTTTGCGCCGGCGCCGACCTCGACTGGATGAAGAAGGTCTCCGGCTTCACGATGCAGGAGAATCTTCGCGATTCGGCCGAGCTGGCTTCACTCTTCCGCGCGTTCGACGAGCTCGCGAAACCGATCGTGGTGCGCGTCCAGGGCGCGGCGCTGGGAGGGGGGACCGGCCTCGTCGCCGTGTGCGACGTCGTCGTGGCTGCCGAGAACGCGATTTTCGGCACGACGGAGGTGAGGCTCGGGGTCATTCCCGCGGTCATCTCGCCCTATCTCGTGCACAAGATCGGCGAATCGCGCGCGCGTGCCTGGTTCGTTACGGGAGAGCGCATCTCGGCGGAAGAGGCCCGGCAAGCCGGCCTCGTGCACCGCATCGTCCCGGAGAAGGATCTCGCCACCGCGACGCTAGCCGTTCTCGACGCGATCCTGCTGGGGGGCCCCGAAGCCGTCGCCGAGGCCAAGCACCTCGCCCGTGCGATCGCCGCGATGCCGCTCCGGGAAGCCACGAACATGGCGATCCAGCGCCTGGCCGAGCGCCGCGCCTCGGCCGAGGGGCGGGAGGGCCTCGCGGCCTTCCTCCAGAAGCGCAAGCCGTCCTGGGCGGCGGAACCGGCCGTGAAGAAGCCGTGACCTTCTCCCGGCGGTCGAGCCGCGTGCTCGTCGCAAACCGCGGCGAGATCGCCGTGCGCGTGATCCGCGCCTGCCGGACCGCCCGACTCGAATCCGTGGCGGTGTATTCGGACGCGGACAGGGACGCACGGCACGTCGCCCTTGCGGACGCCTCCGTGCGACTCGGCCCGGCGCCTGCGAGCGAGTCGTACCTTTCGATTCCCCTTCTCCTCTCGGCGGCGAAGGAGGCGCGCTGCGACGCGGTCCATCCCGGGTACGGCTTCCTTTCGGAGAACGCGGCTTTCGCGCGCGCGGTCACGGATGCCGGGATGGTCTGGATCGGACCTCCTGCGGAAGCCATGGAAGCCATGGGATCGAAGATTTCTGCTAGAGAAAGGATGAAAGCGGCCGGCGTGCCCGTGGTTCCGGGTGCTCTGATTCCCCCCGCTGCCTCTGGCACCTTCAAAGAAATTCTTTCTCTTGGTCTCCCGGTCGTGGTCAAAGCATCCGCTGGCGGCGGCGGCAAGGGGATGCGCGTCGTGACGTCTCCCTCCGGCCTTTCCGAAGCAATCGCGTCCTGCCGGCGCGAAGCGCTGGCCGCATTCGGGGATTCCACCGTCTACGTCGAGAAATATCTCGATGCGCCCCGGCACATCGAGGTGCAAATTCTCGGAGACATGCACGGGAACATCGTCGCGCTCGGCGAACGAGAGTGCTCGCTCCAGCGGCGCCACCAGAAGGTCGTGGAGGAGTGTCCGTCCCCGGCGGTGACGCCGGAGCTCCGCGCGCGCCTCTCGAAGGCGGCCGTCGAGGCGGCGCGGGCGGTTGGCTACGTCAGCGCGGGAACGGTCGAGTTCCTGCTCGAGCCCTCGGGCGCGTTCTGGTTCCTGGAGATGAATACGCGCCTCCAGGTCGAGCACCCGGTGACGGAAGAGGCTTTCTCGGTGGACCTCGTCGATCTCCAGCTCCGCATTGCCGCGGGCGAGCGGCTCCCCGAGCTTCCCGCTGCGCCCGTCTTCCATGCGATCGAGGCGCGGGTCTACGCGGAGGACCCGGACGCGGGGTTTCTCCCGCAGGCGGGGCGGCTCCTTGCGTGGGTCGAGCCTTCGGGACCGGGAGTGCGGGTGGATTCGGGTGTGATCTCCGGGCAGGCCGTGGACGTTCATTACGACCCGATGCTCGCGAAGATAGTCGCGAAGGGGCGGACGCGCGAGGAAGCGCGGCGGCAACTCGTCGCGGCCCTTCGCGAGACCGTCGCCCTCGGCGTCGCGACGAATCTCTCGTGGCTCGTTCGACTGCTCGAGTCGGACCCTGTCGTCCGCGGCGAGACGAACACCGGTCTGGTCGGGGCCCTGCTGCTTCCCGCCCCGCCCTCTCCTCCCGGCGAGGTGTTCGTGGCGGCGGCCTCGGTTCTGTCCGGTCCCGCTTCGGCGGCTCCGGGAAGAACGAACAGCTCGTGGCCCGGCCCCTTCGACACGCCATTCCGAATGGGAGGTGGCGCATGAGGCTGCGCGATCTCCGGACCGGGGCGGAGCGCGAGGTGGCGGGTACGGGCGTGGCGCCCGGCACGACGGCCGTACGCATCGGCGATGTTGCGTGGGTGTCCCACCGGGGCGAGACGTATCGCCTGTCGGCCGTCCCCCGTTTCTCTCCGCGGACGGCGCCTCGCCATGAGGAGACTCACTCGCTTCAGTCACCCATGCCGGGTCGCATCCTGGGGGTGCGCACGGCCATCGGCGCAACCGTAAAGAAGGGGGATACGCTTGTCCTCGTCGAGGCCATGAAGATGGAACACGCGGTGTGCGCGCCGCGGGACGGCACCGTGACGCGCGTCCTCGTCGCCGAGGGGCAGATGGTCGGCCTCGGCGACCTCCTCGTGGAAATGGCATGAGCGCACCGCGGGTCACGGTCGTCGAGGTCGGTCCGCGCGACGGCCTGCAAAACGAGGCGACGGCCGTTCCGACGGACGTGAAGGTCGCCTTCGTCGACGCCCTCTCGGCCGCGGGCCTGCCGGTCATCGAGGCGACGGCGTTCGTCTCGCCGAAGGCGATTCCGCAGCTGGCCGACGGCGAAGAGGTGTATCGACGGATTGCGAAACATCCCGGCGTCCGGTATCCCGTCCTCGTGCCGAACGAGAAGGGGCTCGATCGGGCGGAGGCGGCCGGCGTCCGGGAAATCGCGGTCTTCACGGCGGCCTCGGAGACGTTTAACCGGAAGAACATCAACGCCTCGATCGACGAATCGTTCATTCGTTTCGCGCCCGTGATCCAGCGTGCCCGTGCGGCAGGGATGCGAGTCCGCGGGTACGTTTCGTGTGTCTTCGGCTGCCCGTACGAAGGCACGATCGCGCCGCCTTCGGCAGCCCGCGTCGCGCGGCGGCTGCTCGACGCGGGATGCGACGAGGTTTCGCTCGGAGACACGATCGGCGTCGGGGTTCCTACCCAGGTGCCCGAGGTCGTCGAACGCTGCGTCGACGCGGGCGTGCCTCTTTCGCGTCTCGCGCTCCATTTCCACGACACGCGTGGCACCGCGCTCGCGAACGTCGCGGAGAGCCTCCGGCAGGGCGTCCGAATCTTCGACTCCTCGGCAGGCGGTCTCGGGGGGTGCCCGTACGCGCCCGGTGCGGCGGGAAACGTCGCCACGGAGGACCTCGTCTACCTTCTTCACGGGATGGGTTACGAGACCGGCGTGGACCTGTCTCTCGTCGTGGCCGCGAGCCGGGCCCTCTCCGCCGCGATCGCGCGGCGCCCGGTCTCCCGCGTCTATCAGGCGGTCAACACCGCCTGCTCGCCGCAGGCGGTGTAAACTCAGCCGACACCGGGCCCTGCGAGGAGATCGAATGCCGCATCGGATTCTCTTGGCAGACGACAGTCTGACCATTCAGAAGGTCATCGAGCTGACGTTCTCGGGAACGGAGTTCGAGCTGAAAGCCGTCGGAAACGGCGATCTGGCGCTTCCGCTCCTCGAGTCTTTCCTGCCCGACATCGTCCTCGCGGACTGCGTCATGCCGGGGAAGACCGGCTATGAGTTGTGCGAGGAGATCAAGAGGCGGCCGGGCGGCCGGTACGTGCCGGTGGTTCTCCTCACGGGAACTTTCGAACCGTTCGACAAACCGCGCGCCGAGCACGCCGGCGCCGATTCATGCGTCACGAAGCCCTTCGATTCGCAAGGGCTCGCCTCGCTCGTGCGCGACCTCGTGAAGAGGGCAGCGGAAGATCGTGCCGCGGCGCCCCCGGAGCCGCCCCCTGCGCCTGAGCCTCCTCCCCCTCCTCCTCCTCCCGCCACGCCGCCGTCTTTCGTCGAAGAACGCGCGGAGTCCACCGACCCCACGATTTCCGGGGATGCGCCATTCTTCACGGTCCCTATGGCGGCGATGCAGGCGCCCCAGGCGGCTCCCGAGGAGAACATGTACGCCACGTCGGCGATTCCCGCTTTTCGGGAAACCGAGATCGAGATTCCCATGCCCCTCGACGCGCCGGCCATCGTCGTCGCGCCGCCTCCCGATCCGCCCACGGAACCGCTCGGACTCCCGGTCACCCCTGCGGCGGACTACGAAATGGACCTCGGCGCCCTCGACGACGAGCCGCCCCATCGCGACCTGGACGAGGACATCGCGGCATTCGAGGCGTCCGGCCGAGGGACTACCCGGCCGGATCTCTGGGACTCGCCCGCAGTCAAGGCGGCTACGGCATCCTCGACAGACTCGGATTCCCCTGCGGAACACCCGCAGGGCGACCTCGAGGCCCTTGCCGCGGAGGCGAGCCTCACCGACCTCAAGAGCCTCATTCCGCAGGCCACGGCATCGGCCTCGGCGGCCTCGGCGGCGGCTGCTGCAGCTACCGCTGCGGGTCCACTCTCCGACGACGACATCGACCGCATCGCGCGCCGCGTCCTCGAGCTCTCTGGCGAGCGCATCGTGCGCAGAATCGCGTGGGACGTCGTGCCCGAGCTCGCCGAGCGCCTCGTGAAAGAGCGCCTCGACGAAATCGATCGGGACGACTAGAAAATCCGGCCTCGCGGTTCGTCGATGCTCGGAAAGAACTTCGAACCCGCCTCGTTCGAGATGCGCTGGTACAAGGCGCAGGAGGACGCCGGGTTCTTCCGCCCGGAGGCGGCCGCGAAGGACGCGAAGCCCTTCACGATCGTCATCCCGCCTCCCAACGTCACCGGCCGGCTCCACGTCGGGCACGCTCTCGGGCGCACCCTCGAAGACGTGCTCTGCCGCTGGCGGAGGATGCAAGGCCGCGCGGTGCTCTGGGTGCCCGGCGTCGACCACGCCGGCATCGCGACGCAGATGGTCGTCGAGCGGGATCTCAAGGAGCGCACCGGGAAGAGCCGCCACGACATCGGACGCGAAGCCTTCCTCGTGCTCTGCCGCGAATGGGCCGGGGCGCGGCGCGGCGACATCCTGAACCAGATCCGGCGTCTTGGCTCGTCGTGCGATTTCTCGCGCGTCTACTACACCCTCGACGAGCCGCGCTCGAAGGCGGTCCGTCACGTCTTCACGACTCTCTACCACGAAGGCCTCGCCTACCGCGCCGAGCGGATGGTGAACTGGTGCCCGAGCTGCGCCACGGTGCTTTCGGATCTCGAGGTCAACCACGTCGAGAGCTCGGGTCATCTCTACTCGATCGCGTACCCGCTGGAAGGGGCGCCGGGCGAGCTCGTCGTCGCCACGACGCGGCCGGAGACGATGCTCGGAGACACCGCGCTCGCCGTGCATCCCGACGACGAGCGCTACGCGGGGCTCGACGGGAAGCGGGTGAAGCTGCCTCTCACGGGCCGCACCATCCCGGTGATCTCGGACTCCTTCGTGGACCGGCAGTTCGGCACGGGTGTCGTGAAGGTTACGCCCGCGCACGATCCGAACGACTTCGAAGCGGGGAAGCGGAATGGGCTCGAGTCGATCGTCGTGATCGGCTTCGACGGGAAGATGACCGCGGCCGCGGGCGCCGCGTACGCCGGTCTCGATCGCTTCGAGGCGCGCAAGAAGGTCCTGCGCGACCTTGACGCCGAAGGCCTCCGCCGCGGCGAAAAGAGCCACGTCATCCCTCTCGCGCGCTGCCAGCGCTGCGACACGGTCGTCGAGCCGCTCGTCTCGCTCCAGTGGTTTGTGAAGGCAGCGCCCCTCGCGGCGAGGGCCGTCGCCGCGACGGACGCGGGCGAGCCGCGCTTCGTGCCCGAGCTATGGAAGAAGACCTACGACGAGTGGATGCGGAATATCCGCGACTGGTGCGTCTCGCGGCAGCTCTGGTGGGGCCACGAGATTCCCGCCTGGTACTGTCCGGATGGCCATGTCACCGTGCCGAAGCCGGGAGCGGGCGATCCTGTTGCGTGTGCGACGTGCGCCGCGGGGAACCTCGTGCGCGACCCCGACGTCTTCGACACCTGGTTCTCGTCCTGGCTCATGCCGCTCTCGGTTCTCGGCTGGCCGGAAAAGACCCCGGACTTCGAGCGCTTCTACCCGACGAGCGTCCTCGTCACCGGGTTCGACATCCTGTTCTTCTGGGTCGCCCGGATGATCATGGCGGGCACGACGTTCGACGGCCGCGCGCCCTTCGCCGACGTCGTCCTGCACGGCCTCGTCCGCGACGAGAAGGGCCAGAAGATGTCGAAAACGAAGGGCAACGTCGTCGACCCGCTCGAGATGTGCGACGAGTTCGGCGCGGACGCGGTGCGGTTCACGCTCGCGGTGCTTTCGGGCACCGGCCGCGACTTGCCGTTCGGCAAGACGCGTGTTGCGGGGTACCGCGCCTTCGCGACGAAGGTCTGGAACGCCGCGCGCTTCGCGCTGCAGATGCTCGAGGACGGAGACGGCGGCACATCGGTCCCGCCTCACGCGATCGATTTCGCGTCTCTCGGCACTGTGGACCGCTGGATTCTCGCGCGCCTGTCCAAGGCGACAGCGGACGTGAATGCGGCGCTCGAAGCGTACCGCTTCGACGAGGCGGCGAATGCGCTCTACCAGTTTTTCTGGTCCGACTTCTGCGACGGGTACGTCGAGATGGTTAAGCCCGCCCTGCGGGGCGCGGAAGTCCCGGAGGGGGAGAAAGAGAAGACGCGGGGCGTCCTCACGCGCGTCCTGCTCGACTCTCTCGCGCTCCTGCACCCGTTCATGCCGTTCGTCTCCTGCGAGATCCGCGAGGCCTTGAACGGGGACGGTCTCCGCCTCGCCATGACGAAGTTCCCGGAACCGAATGCGGAATGGAAGGACGATGGTGCTACTGAAGTCATCGTGCTCCTGAGAGCAATCGTGACGCGAGTCCGCAATCTCCGCGCCGAACGCGGCCTCCCGCAGACCGAGGTGCTCCGGCTGGGCATCGAGCTGCCGGCTGGACCCCTTTCGAAGGAAATGCGGCGTCTCGTTCCTCTCCTGAGCCATCTCGCGCGTCTCAGCGCGGTGGAGATTTCTTCGAGTGTGAATTGGCCGGGAGCTCATCGCGACGTCGTCGCGGACGCCGGGATCGTCGTGCAGCTACCGAAGCAGGAGATTTCCTCCGAGGACGAAGCGAAGATCCGCAAGGAGATCGAGAAGCTGCAGGCCGAGGCGGAGAAGATCCGGGCGCGCCTCGCGGATTCCAGCTTCCTCGCGCGCGCACCCGCGGCCGTCGTCGAGAGAACGAAGCAACAGCTCGAAGAACTCTCCGAGCGTCAGAAGCGTCTCTCCGGAAATCTCGTGGAGACTACGGGCGAATGAGCGGCCCCGGCGATCGATTCGACGCTCCTCTCGAGGGCCGGACCTTCCGGCACATCGAAAACGTCATCTACCTGCCCGCCACGCCTTCCACGAACGACGTCGCGAAGGCGATCGTTGAGAAAATGCTCGCCGAGAGCGAAGACGTTCGCCCGACGATCCTCGTCGCGGGCGAGCAGTCCGCGGGACACGGCCGCCTCAGTCGGAGCTGGGTCTCCCTTCCGGGGAGCCTGGCGGTCTCGGTCATCGTGCCGTGGCCGGCCGGCCCGGAGCGAGTTCACCTGCCTCTGCGTGCCGGGATCGCGCTCGCGCGCGGCCTTTCGCGGGCATTCGGACTCGACGTGCGCCTCAAGTGGCCGAACGACCTCCTCGTGAACCGCAAGAAGGTCGGCGGCATCCTCGTCGAGGCGCGGGCGAACGACGAGGGCGAAGGCTGGGCCATCGTGGGAGTGGGGCTGAACGTGAAAGGCAAGAGAGGCGAGCTGGACTCTCACGGGCTCCGTGACGCCACGTCTCTCGAGGAGGCGGGCGCGCCCGCCGGAACGCTCGAGGGAGTCCGCCCGCTTTCGTCGCTTCTCGACATTCTCGATGTGCCGCTGGCCGAGCCGGATACGGAGCCGCTGCCGGAAGCGTTCGCGTCCGTCGCCGCCCATGCGCCGGGCGACGCCCTGAGCGTCCAGAACGCGGGTCGCACCGTCTCCGGGGTATTCCGCGGCGTGAACGCGGATGGCGCGCTTCGGCTCGGAATGGGGCATGGCGAGGAAACGGTCCTCTCCGGCGACGTGGTCCTCTTCTGAGGGACGATCTCGACGAAGCCGGTTACGCGACGCGGATCGAGGACGCGTTCATCGCCGAGCGCGGCACGCCGTTCCTCGTCTCCTCGAAAGACTGGGGATTGATTCGTGGCTGGCGAGAAACCGGCGTCCCGGTGGACACGGTCGTGCGTGCCGTGAGGGAGGCCTTCGAGAGGCGCCGCGCCCGGGGCCAGGCCGGGAAGATCTCCTCCCTCGCGTACTGCGCGAGTACCGTCGAAGAGCGGTGGGAGATGGAACGCCGCGGCCTCGTCGGCAAGGAGGATGCGCCCCCCGCAGCGGCCGCGGACGCGGCCGCAAGGAAAGAGACTCTTGCTTCGCTCGTGGCCGGCCTGCGCGGGGCGAGTCCGCGCGAGGGACCATTCGAAGAAATCTCCCGTCTCCTTGCGGCGTTGCACGGTGCCGCCTCGAAGATCGAGGCGCTCTCCGCCGATCTTCCTTTCGAAGAAATCGAACACGACCTTTCCTCAATCGAGAGGTCTCTCGTGCAGACGGGTCTGAAAGCAATGAATTTCTCTTCTCTCGCATTCGTCGAGGCCCGTGTGTCGGAGGCGCTGGGAGACGTTTCCGGACTTTCTCTCCACGTGGTCGAGCGCATGCGCAAGGCGCTGACGCGCCGTGAAGTGAGGGCGCTCGCCGGCTTCCCGCCGCTGACTTTGCTGCATGGCTGAACTTCGGCCGGGCGATTCCGTAGAGGCCCTCATCGAGCGCGTCGTGCCCGGTGGGGCGGGCCTGACCCGGATCGGTGGCGTCGTCACGCTCGTGCCGGGAGCGTTGCCGGGCGACCGCGTGCGCGTGCGCGTGGCGGAGGTCTCTCCTCGTCTCGTAAGGGGCACGCTCGACGAGGTGGTCGTTCCGGGCGAGGCGCGGCGCCCCGACGACGAGCTCTGTCCGCGCGCCCGAGACGCCTCCTGCGGCGGATGCGACTGGCCCGCCGCGCGTCTCGAGCACCACCGCGCGTTGAAGACATCGCTCGTTCTCGACGCGTTCCGCCGGCTTGCCGGCCTCAGCCCGGAGGATCTGCCCGAGGCGGGTTGGAGGGGGTCCGCGCGGAACTATCGGCTCAGGAATCGCCTGCATCTCGACCGGGAGGGTCGGCTCGGGTTCTTCGCGCCGCGTTCGAGGGCCGTTGCGAACCTCGAAGTCTGCGAGATCGTGTCGCGGGCGCTTCTCGCGCGGCTGCCCGCGATTCGCGAGCATCTCTCCGGGCTCGGGCCGTTGGAAGGGGAGCTCTGGACGCTGGAAGACCGGGAGGGGAGGACGCTGCTCGGCGAGTTGCGGGTCGGCGAGAGTCAGGGTCTGGAGATTTCTTCGAATGTGAAAGAGAGAGGGCGAGGGCCGTTCGACGGGTTTCGGGTCGTCGGCGCGGACGCCCGAGTCTTGTCCAGCGATGGGCTGGAGGCGCTCACGCTTTCGGCCGGAGGGGCGCTTTTCGAGGTCTCTGTATCTTCTTTCTTTCAAGGAAATCTGTATCTCCTCGATGCATTTCTCGAAGAGATTCGGACGGCGCTGCGCGCCGTGCTTAGAAGGGAAGAGGGGAGCGTGCTGCCCGTTCGCGCCCTCGACCTCTATGCGGGGGTCGGATTCCTGACGCGCCCGCTTCTGGAGCTTGCGACCGAGACGTCCGCTGGCGTCGACGTGACCTGTGTCGAGGTCGACCCGTCTTCGTCATATTCCCTTTCAAAGAATCTTCAGGCGTGGCATTCCGAGGGGCTTCCGCTCGCGCGGGCTGTCCGCACGTCCTCGGAGTCTTTTCTTCATTCGCAGAAACCTTCGAATCTTCCGGTCGACGTTCTCGTCGCCGATCCGCCGCGAGCTGGCCTGTCGCCCGCCGCGCGCGCGGGAATCCTGCGGATCGCGCCGCGACACATCTTGATGGTTTCGTGCGATCCCCCGACGCTCGCCCGTGATCTCGCCGCCCTGAAAGCCCGCTACGCGGTCGACCGGCTGACGCTTCTCGATCTGTTTCCCCAGACCCACCACGTCGAGACGATCGCCTTGCTCGCGCGGCGGAAAGTCGGATAGAAGCGCGCCATGCGCGCCTCCTGGTCTCGGAACGCCGGTGCGCCGTTGCTTCCACTGGCTGGAGCGATGGCGGCGGGCATCCTCGCGGCGGTCGTCTTCGCGGTGCCGCCGGGGCGCGCCCTTGGGACCGCCCTGATCCTCGCGGCGGCGGCGGGCGTCGCACTCGCGAGGCCCGCAGGTGGCATCCGTGCGTTCGCGGGCCTGGCCCTCTTCGCGAGCCTTGGGTTCTGGAACGCCCGCGAGCGATTCCTGCTCCCGGCCTTCCGGACGGTGGAGGAGGCGCGCCGGGGCCTCCTCTCGGCGCGCGCGGAAGATCCGGCGGCCGACGGCGTCCTTCTCGAGGCAACGGGACGGCTGGAGGCGCCCTGGACGTCGAGCGGCTCGCTCCGGCGGACGCGGCTCGCAGTGGAATCCGCGCGCGCCGACGGCCGGCCCATGCTTCTCGAAGCGGGGCTCGCGGTCACGGTCGCGGGCGAGCAGGATCCGTCCGTCGTCGCGGAGCTCGGCGAGCGCGTGCGCCTCCGCGGAGTGCTCCGGTTGCCCGAGGCGGGCGGACCGTCGCGGTCTCCATTCGACCTGCCCATGGAGCCGCGCTTGGCGCTCAAGAGCGCGGCCCAGATCGAGCGCATCGGTCCTCCCGCAGGCCTGCTGGCGCCGGTGGCAGTCGCCCATGCGGCCGTGAAAAGGCGCCTCCGCTCCAACCTGGCCGGCGCGGAGCCCGCGGCACGCGGCGCGCTCGCGCTCCTCCTGGCTCTCGTGATGGGGGAGACACAGGATCTGCCCGGCTCGACGGTCAGCGCGTTCCGCGACGGCGGAGTCGCGCACATCGTCGCGATCTCGGGCCTGCAGGTCGGCCTCGTAGCCGGCCTGCTGGGCTTTTTCGCGCGGCGGGTGGGCGCGTCCCTCGCCGCGTGCGACGCTCTCGTGCTCGTGGCGACGGCTCTCTTCGCTTTGTTCGCCGGGGGCCGGCCGCCTGTCGTACGCGCCGCCTTGATGATTGGCCTCTATCTCCTTGCGCGCCTCCTCGGCCGGCCGACCTCAGCCGCGCACGTCCTGGGATTCGCGGCGATGGTGCTTCTCGCGGCCGATCCCGCGAATCTCTTCGACGTCGGATTCCTCCTGACCTTCACGGCGGTGTTCGGCCTCGCGGCGTTCGGCGTGCCTGCGGCGCTTGCGCTGCGCCGGGCGGGATTTCCAGGGCTCGTCGCGGACACGGTTGGCGCGACGGCCGGCGCCGAGCTGGCGGTCCTCCCGGTGCAGCTCTTCGTCTTCAATATCGTCCCGGTCGTCGCGCTCCTGTCGAACCCATTCGTCGTCCCGCTGTCGAGCCTCTTCCTGTTCACAGGTTTGCTGTTCCTCCCGCTCCTGCTCTTTTCTCCGGCCGCGGCGTCTCTCGCCATCCTTCCGCTGCGGTTTCTGTCGGACACCCTTCTCGTCCTCCTCGCGGCGCTCGACCGGCTCCACGCGGTGCGGATCGTTCCGACGCCCGCGTTTGCGCTGGTCGCGGCCGCGGGAGGGCTCCTCCTCGTGGCGGGCCTGACGCGCCGTCCGGCGCTCCGGCGCGGATCGCTGCTGGCCACGGCGGGGGTCGTGCTCGCCATCGTCCTCGCGCCTCCGGTCGTCTCCGCGCCGGACACGATCCGGCTTCAGGCCCTCGACGTGGGCCAGGGAGACGCGTGGCTTCTGATCTCGCCCCAGGGCCGGGTTCTTGTCGACGGCGGAGGCAGCCCCGATCGCGAATACGACTTCGGGCGGCTCCGGCTGGTGCCGCGCCTCGCCGACCTCGGGGCGGTGTCGTTCGACGCGGTCGTCCTCACGCACCCGCACCCCGATCACGCGCGGGGTCTGCTCGCCGTGCTGACGTCCCTTCCGGTCGAACGCGTCGTCCTGCCCCGGGGCGCGCCGCGTAACGTGTTCCTCGACGAGTTCGAGGAGGCGGCCGCCCGCCGGGGCCTGACGCTGGAGCGCCTCGGGGCGGGCCAGCGCTTCACGGCCGCTGGTCTTTCGTTCGACGTCCTTCATCCGGGAGACGGGCCGTACCCGCGCGCACGGGAGAACAACGGCTCACTCGTCCTCAGGGTCGCGCTCGAGGGGCGCACGGCCCTGCTGACGGGCGACATCGAGGGGCTGGCCGAGAGCGACCTCGTCGCGAGGGGCCGCATTCTTGCCGCGGACGTCCTGAAGGTGCCGCACCACGGGAGCCGGACGTCCACCGCCGAGGCATTTCTCTCCCGCGTCTCGCCGCGGCTGGGGCTGATTGGCGTCGGGCGTCGAAACCGTTTCGGCCACCCGGCGCCCGATGTGGTGAAGCGGCTCCACGCCGCTGGAGTCCGGACGTTCCGGACCGATCGCGATGGCGAGGTCGCGCTCGTCTTCTCGGGCGGCCACATCCTGCCGGTTTTTCCCGAGAGTGTTGCCCGGGTGGCGCCGTGAACGGGAGGCGCCCGGTGGGCGTCCTCGCCATCGTGGGAGCGACCGCGACGGGGAAGTCCGAGCTTGCCGTGGCCGTGGCCGAACGTCTCGGGGGCGAGGTCGTGTCGGCGGACGCCTTCGCGGTCTATCGCGGGTTCGACGCGGGAACGGCGAAACCCTCCGCGGCGCTCCGGGCGCGCGTTCCGCACCACCTCGTGGACGCCCGGGATCCGTGCGAGCCTTGGAGCGCCGGTGCCTTCGCCGCCGAGGCCAGGCGCCTCTGCGAGGAGATCCTCGCGCGCGGAAACCTCCCGATCCTCGCGGGCGGGACGGGCTTTTACGTGCGTACGTTTTTCGGCGGGCTCTTCGAAGGGCCGCGCCGGGACGACGCGCTCCGGCGTGCCCTCGAGGCCGTGAGGGCGCGTCGCGGCACAGGCTTCCTGGTCCGGATGATCGCGCTCCTCGACCCGGAAAGCGGGAAACGCGTGGGTGCTGCCGACGCCGCCCGCGCGATTCGTCTTCTCGAGATCCTGCTCCTCTCGGGCGCGCGTCCCTCACGCCTCTTTCGGGACCGGCCGGGGCCCGCGTGGGAGAAGCCGTTCGTGAAGATCCTCCTCACGTTGCCGCGCGAAGTCCTCTATGGAAGAATCGCCGCGAGGTTTCAGTCGGATTTCGTGAACGAACTGCCAACGGAAGTGCGCGGTCTGCTCGCGGCGGGGATCCCGCTCGCGGCCCCCGCGTTCGCGGCAATCGGTTACCGCGACACGGCGGCCATGATTTCCGGCACGCTTACCGAAGGTGTGTGGGCCGAACGGCTCCTGCGCGCGACCCGCCGTTACGCGAAGAGGCAGGAGGCGTGGTTCCGGCGCGAGAGCGGACTCGTGCCCGTGCGCGCGGACCGCCCTGATCTCGTCGATTTCGTCGTGCGCGAAGCGCGACCTCTTTTTCTTTTTTCGGACGCCGGCGAAGGGGGATGACCATGATCGGACCGAGCAAGCCGCCCATCAACGTTCAGGACGGTTTCTTCTATCAGTTGCGGAAGGACAACACGCTTGTCGAGGTCATGCTCATTTCCGAGAAGAAGCGCGTGGGACGTATCCGGCGCTTCGACAAGTACGCGGTTGTGCTCGACGTGGAGGGGCGCGAGGAGCTGATCTACAAGCATGCCATCTCTTCGGTTGCGTCTCTGGGTGGGAATCCGGCAGTGTCACCGGCCGCGGGTACCTTGCGGGCACCGCTGGTTTGATCGAGCGGCCTGGTTTCGGAGTCGTCCCGGGAGTCGTCTTCGTAGTCGCGGCTGCTCTCCTCGGATGCGCCTCGGGGCCGCCTCCCGTCGATCCGTCGTCGCCCGAGGCGCGCGCGGCCGTCCTCGCGGCACGCGCGGAAGAAGACGCAGCCGCCAGGAGGCTGCGCGACGCGCTGGACGAGTATCGCGAGGCGGCGCGCCTCGTGCCCGGGGACGCCCGCTACGGCGAGCGGGTCGCCGAGCTTCGCGCGGAGTCCGTGACGTCTCTCCGTCTGGAGGCCGAGTCGGCCCTCGCGCGCGAGGACCTTGCGGCGGCACGCCGGGCCGCGCTCGCTCTCGTCGAGGTGGACCCGGATTCGCCGGCGGGATATCACGTGCTCGCCGCGGCCGCGGAGGCGGAAGGAACGCTCGAGGACGCGTGGGCGGCTGCCTCCGCGGCTCATGCGCGGGCTCCCGCAGATGCCTCCCTGACCGAATCGCTCGCGGCGCTCGCGCTCGAGACGTCGCGTTTCGCCGAGGCAGAGGCACTCTACGGCGAGCTCGCGAAAGACGACCCGTCCCTGCGCGAGAAGCAGGCGGCCGCGCGGCTGGAGTTTCAGATGCAGAACCTTCCCGCCGCGGCACGGAAGGCCGTCGCGGCGCCCCGCATCACCCGCGCCCAGTTCGCGACTCTCCTCTTCACGCTCGTTCCCGAGGTGGCATCCGCCCGCGTGCCGCCGGGCGGCGACGTGGCGGTCGACGTCATCGACCGCCCGGAGCGCGCGCCCCTCGTCAAGGCGATCGCGCTCGGGTTCTTTTCCGTTGCGCGAGGGACGCACCTCGTAGGAGCGGACACCTCGGTGGCCCGAAGCGAGATGCCTGGCCATCTCAGGCGCCTGGCGGCGCTTCTCGGGAGCCACGACGAGACGTGCTTCGTCGCGCCCGCCTCCCTGGCCACCTGCGGCATACTCCCCGAGACGACGTCCCGGCAGATCAGTGGGAGAGAGGCGTTCGCCGCCATCGACGGGACGCTCGGGCTCTCCCGCTAGAGGAGGGTCATCCATGGTGATCACGGAGCTCTTCTCGAGGGTCCCTCTCTTCGAGGGAGTCTCGGCGGAAGACCGGGCCGCGCTCGCCCGCGCTGCGACGCTACGCACATACCGGCGCGGCGAGACGATCGTGCAGCAGGGCCAGCCCGGGGACGCGTTCTACGTGCTCGTTCGGGGCCGCGTCGCGGTCGCGATCGTCGCGCCGGACGGGCGCGAGGTCGTGCTCAATACCCTCGGTGAAGGCGACCACTTTGGCGAGATGGCTCTTCTCGACGATGCGCCCAGGTCGGCGAGCGTCATCGCCCAGGAGAAATCCGACCTCGCGATCCTGTCGCGCGCCGTCTTCCTGGATCTCCTGAAATCGAATTTCGTCCTCACGCGCGCGCTCCTCGCGGCCTTCTCGGCGCGGTTGCGCCGCGCGAATGCCACGATCGAGGGCCTCGCATCGCTCGACGTGAAGAGCCGGCTCGCGCGGTATTTCCGCGAGCTCGCCGCCACGCGCGGGCGAAAAGCCGGCGGCGGGTGGTCCGTCGTCGTTCGCCCCTCTCAGCGCGAGATCGCTGACACGATCGGGTCTTCGCGCGAGACGGTCTCCCGCACGATGACGCAGATGGCAGCGGAGCAGCTCATCGTCCCGAAGGGCAAGGCGGTCTACGTCAAGCTCGACCCGGCGGACACCGCCCCGCCCGGCGGGCCCGCCACGGCGGGCTGAGTCCCTGGCCATGGAACTTCGCCCCTGGACGCTGCCGAACTTCCTGACGTTCGCGCGGCTCGCCTCGCTCCCGTTCCTCGTGATGGCGATCCTCGACGGACGGCACGGTGTCGCATTGGCGATCTTTCTCGTGGCGGCGGTGACCGACATTGTGGACGGGTATGTCGCCCGGCGCTTCGGGATGGGCTCTCCTCTTGGCGCTTGGCTCGATCCCATCGTCGACAAGCTTTTCCTCGTGTCGACGTTCGTGGTTTTCGCCCTGCCGTCGACCCCGACCCAGCTCCACATCCCGATCTGGCTTCTCGTGCTGACGATCTTCCGCGACGTGTTCATCCTCGTGATCTGCCTCGTCCTGTTTCTCGCGCTCGGTATGCGCAACTTTCCGCCGTCGATCCTCGGGAAGCTCACGACGTTTCTCGAGATCTCGACCGTGGTTGCGATCCTGCTCGTGAACGTCCATCGCCTGCCGGAGGTGGTCGCCCGCGTCTGCATGCAGCTCGTCGCGGTGTTCGCGACGGCGTCCGGTCTCCATTACTCGTGGCGGGTCGTGACGCGGCTGCCGCGTCCGGCGGCGGCGGGCGGTGCGCCTCCCGTTCCTCCCGCGTGAGGCCCCCGTGCGCGGGCAGGGGCACGCCTCCCGCGCTCCGCCTCCTGTCCCGCCCCGGATGCCACCTTTGCGACGAGATGCGCGCCGTCGTTTCGCCGCTCGTGACGAGCCTCGGCGGGACGCTCGAGACGGTGGACGTGGACTCCGACCCGGTTCTCTCGGCGCGGTGGGGAAACGAGATCCCCGTGCTGCTCGACAGAGAGGGGAGGGTTCTCGCGAAAGTCCGGGACAGCGGCGCCGAGATCGCGCGGCGGCTCGGCGCCTGACATCGACAATGCTTCGTCCATAATCATCGGTCGTGGGCCAGGCCCTGAAGCACTCGATTACCTGAGAGCCGGAGAACGTTCATGAGCAACGAGAGCGCCGCAGCAGCCGACCCTTCCCCGAGTCACCGGACGCGCAACATCGTCGTCGTGGTGGCGGGCGTGCTCGTCGTCGCGGCCTCAGCGCGCACCGTCCTGAAATCGTCCGGCAAGTCCGGGCCCCGGCAGGAGGTCGTGCCCGTCACCGCGGCCGCCGTGCAGCAGAGATCCGTCCCGCTGACGACGAAGGCGATTGGCAACGTCGAGGCGTTCTCCACGGTCGCGATCCGCGCACTCGTCTCGGGCGAGCTCGGAAAGATCAACTTCCGGCAGGGCCAGGACGTGACGAAGGGCGACCTCCTCTTCACGATCGACCCGCGCCCGCTCCAGGCGGCGCTCGACCAGGCCGTGGGCACGCTCGCGAAGGACAAGTCGCAGCTCGCGAACGCCCACGCGCTCGAGATTCGCTGGAAGAAGCTCTTCGACCAAGGGATCGCCTCCAAGGAGGACTGGGACCAGTACCGGACCAGCGCCGACACGTCTGCCGGGCTCGTCGCGGCCGACGAGGCTGCCGTCGAGAGCGCGCGGGTCCAGCTCTCGTTCGCGACGATCCGCTCGCCGATCAGTGGGATGACGGGCAACCTCCTCGTTTACGAGGGGAACCTCGTGAAGGCGAACGACACGACGCCACTCGTCACGATCACGCAGGCGACGCCGATCTACGTTACGTTTTCCGTGCCCGAGGGCGAGCTCGCGAAGGTGAACCGCGCGCGCGCCGCGGGGCCCGTGCGGGTCGAGGCCGCGCTTCCGAGCGACGAGGCCCATCCCGTCGTGGGCGTCCTCTCGTTCGTGGACAACTCCATCGACTCGACGACCGGGACGATCCGGCTCAAGGCGACGTTCGACAACCCGGAGCGGCGCCTCTGGCCCGGCCAGTTCGTCAAGGTCACGATCACGACGGGCGTCGAGGCGAACGCGCTCGTCGTTCCCTCGCAGGCCGTCCAGACGGGGCAGGACGGCCCGTACGTCTACGTCGTGAAGGACGATCTGACGGTCGAGCCGCGGCCCGTAAAGCCCGGCGCGTCGACGGAAGGCGTCATCGTGATCACGAAGGGCCTCGCGGCCGGCGATCGCGTCGTCACGGACGGTCAGCTGCGTCTCTTCCCGGGCGCGAAGGTCGAGCTCAAGACCAAAGGATGAGCATCACCGAGCCCTTCATCCGGCGGCCCGTCATGACGACGCTCGTCATGGCGGGCATCCTCCTGTTCGGCGCGATCGGATTCCGATCGCTGCCCGTCAGCGACCTCCCGAACGTGGACTTCCCGACGATCCAGGTGACCGCGAGCCTTCCGGGGGCCAGTCCCGAGACGATGGCCGCGTCCGTCGCGACACCCCTCGAGCGGCAGTTCTCCGCGATCGCGGGCCTCGACTCGATCAACTCGACGAGCTCGCAAGGCACGACGCAGGTCACACTCCAGTTCGCGCTCGACCGCAACATCGACGCGGCCTCGCAGGACGTCCAGACGGCGATCGCCGCGGCCGCACGCCAGCTTCCGCCGGGGATGCCCTCGCCCCCGACGCTCAAGAAGGTCAACCCGGCCGACCAGCCGGTCCTCTACCTCGTCCTCTCGTCGCCGACGATGGAGCTCACGGCGGTCGACGAGGTCGCCGAGACGCTCATTGCGCAGCGCCTCTCGACGATCTCGGGTGTCGCCCAGGTCCAGGTGACGGGCGCGCAGAAGTTCGCGGTGCGAGCCAGGCTCGACCCGTCGAAGCTCGCAGCCCGCGGGATCGGCATCGACGAGGTCGCGACCGCCATCCAGCGGCAGAACTCGAACCTGCCGGTCGGGACGCTCTACGGCGTCCACCAGTCCCTCACGGTGCAGGCGAACGGTCAGCTCTTCGACGCGGCCGCGTACCGGACGATGATCGTCGCGTACCGCAACGGCTCGCCGGTGGCCCTCGGGGACCTCGGGCAGGTCGTGGACGGCGTCGAGAACGACCGGATCGGGAACTGGTATGACGACCGGCAGGTCATCACGCTCGCGATCCAGCGCCAGCCTGGCTCGAACACGATCGCCGTCGTGGACGCCATCAAGGCGAAGCTTCCGTCTCTGAGGTCGCAGCTCCCCGGCGCTCTCCGGCTCGACGTCCTCTTCGACCGTTCCGTCCCGATACGCGAGTCCGTCCACGATGTCGAGTTCACGCTCGTTCTCACGATCGCCCTCGTCGTCCTCGTGATCTTCCTGTTCCTGCGGAACGTGCGCGCGACTCTCATCCCGAGCCTCGCGGTCCCGGCCTCCATCGTCGGCACGTTCGCGGTGATGTCGATCCTGAACTTCTCCCTCGACAACCTCTCGCTCATGGCCCTCACGCTCTCGGTCGGGTTCGTCGTCGATGACGCGATCGTCATGCTCGAGAACATCGTTCGCCGGATGGAAGGGGGGGAGGATCCGCTGACGGCCGCCCTCAAGGGCGGTAAGGAAATCGGCTTCACGATCCTCTCGATGACGATTTCGCTCGTCGCGGTCTTCATCCCGGTCCTCTTCATGGGCGGGCTCCTCGGGCGGCTCTTCAAGGAGTTCGCGGTCACGATCAGCGTCGCGATCCTCGTTTCGGGCTTCGTCTCGCTCACCCTGACGCCGATGCTCTGCAGCCGGTTCCTGAAGGCCTCCCATGTCGCGAGCGAGGGGCGCTTCTTCCGCGCGACGGAGCGGGTCTTCACGGCCTGGCTCGGCCTCTACGAGCGCACGCTCGGGTGGATCCTCGAGCGCCAGCGGGCCACGCTGCTCGTGTCCGGGGCCCTGCTCGCCGTCACGGGGCTCCTTTTCGTCGTGATTCCGAAAGGGTTCCTCTCGAGCGACGACACGGGGCAGTTCATCGGCTACACGGAGGGACCGCCGGGCGTTTCGTTCGCGGAGATGGCACGCCACCAGAAGGAGGTCGCGGATCTCATCCGCAAGGAGCCGGCCGTGCGCGGGGTTTCGTCGACCGTCGGCGCGAGCGACGCGAGCCCTGCAGGGAACTCCGGGAGCCTCCTCGTCCTCCTCAAACCGCGGAGCCAGCGCAAGCAGGGCGTCGACGAGCTCATCGAGGAGCTGCGCCCGAAGCTTGCGGCCGTCTCGGGCATCAAGGTCTTTTTGCAGAACCCTCCGTCGGTTTCGATCGGCGGCCAGGTCACGCGAAGCCCCTATCAGATCACGCTGCAGGGCTCCGACCGCGCCGAGCTCGCGCGCGACACGGAGGCCCTCGAGGCGAAAGTCAAGACCCTGCCCGGCCTCGTCGACGTCACGACGGACCTCCAGAACAAGAACCCGCAGCTCGCGGTCACGATCGACCGCGACAAGGCCTCCGCGCTGGGCCTGACGGCCTCGCAGGTGGAGGACGCGCTCAACAACTCCTACGGCACGCGTCAGGTCTCGACGATCTACACGTCCACGAACGAATACCAGGTCATCCTCGAGCTCCTCCCCGAGTACCAGACGAACCCCGCGGCCCTGTCGCTCCTCTACGTCCGGAACGCGGCCGGAACGCTGATTCCGCTCTCGTCCGTCGCGCGCTTCGACGAGAACGCCGGCCCGCTGGCCGTGAACCACCTTGGACAGGTCCCCTCGGCAACGCTCTCGTTCAACGTCGGGCGGGGCGTGGCGCTCGGCGACGCGACGGCGCGCGTGAGGAAGGCGGCGAACGAAATCCTCCCGCTCACGATCCCGGCCACGTTCCAGGGGACGGCGCAGGTCTTCCAGTCGTCCATCGGCGGCCTCGCGTTCCTGCTCGTGATCGCGATCCTCGTGATCTACCTCGTCCTCGGGATCCTGTACGAGAGCTTCATCCACCCGCTCACGATCCTGTCGGGGCTCCCCTCGGCGGGCCTCGGCGCCCTCGTCACGCTCCTTCTCTTCGGCAAGGACCTCAACGTCTACGGGTTCGTCGGGCTCATCATGCTGGTCGGCATCGTCGAGAAGAACGCGATCATGATGATCGACTTCGCGATCGAGGCCGCGCGCACGGAGGGGAAGGGGCCAGCCGAGGCGATCCGCCGGGCCGCGGTCGTGCGGTTCCGCCCGATCATGATGACGACGATGGCGGCACTCATGGGCACGCTGCCGATCGCGCTCGGAATCGGCGCCGGTGCCGAATCGCGCCAGCCTCTCGGCCTCGCGGTCGTGGGCGGCCTTCTCGTCTCTCAGGTCCTCACGCTGTACCTCACGCCCGTCGTCTACATCGCATTCGACTCGCTCCAGGCGAAGCTCACGCCCGCGCCGCTCCCGGACCTTCCGGAGGACGCCGAGCCGGAGCCCGCGGCGTGAGCGGAGGCGGCCCCAAGCCGGTCCAGGCGAACGTCTCGGGACTCTTCATCCGAAGGCCCGTCATGACGACGCTCGTCATGGCGGGCCTGTTCCTCTTCGGCGCGATCGGGTACCTTTCGCTCCCGGTCGCGGATCTCCCGAAAGTCGACTTTCCGACGATCCACGTGAGTGCGAGCCTCCCCGGCGCGAGTCCGGAGACGATGGCCTCCGCCGTCGCGACGCCGCTCGAGCGGCAGTTCTCGGGGATCGCCGGGATCGACTCCATGAACTCGACGTCGAGCCAGGGCTCGACGTCGATCACACTGCAGTTCTCCCTGGATCGCAACATCGACGCCGCCGCGCAGGACGTGCAGACGGCGATCGCGGCGACGCTCTCGCAGCTCCCGCCGTCCATGCCGACCCCTCCGAATCTGCACAAGGTGAA
>JBBRRY010000041.1:0-25667 GCA_038245905.1 Thermoanaerobaculia bacterium
CGAAGGCGTGGGCGAGGCTCCACCATCCGAAGTGGTACGAGGAAGTCACGGGGCAGAAATAGGCTCGTCCGGCTTGGCCTCCGTTTCCGAAGGCTTCGAGAAGAGGGCTTCCCGCGCGGAGGCCCTTTCCGTTTCCGCGCCTGCGGTCGCCGAGCCGCTGGTCTTCGCGGGGAAGCTCTTCCGCCTGCAGGGCCGCCTCGCGGCGGCGGTCGTATCCCGCCACGCCGAGACGCCTTTCTCGGGGACTGCGGCCGACCTTTCGCGTCTCGTCGATCTCCTTCCTCCGCTCCTCGCGTTCGCCACCGCCGACGGGCCTTCGGAGATCGCGGAGGCCGCCGAATCGCGCGCGAAGGACGATCCGGCCACGGCTGCGAGCCGCCTCCGCGTCTACTGGGAGGGCGAGCGCGAGGCGCAGGACGACTATCTGTCGCGGGCGTTCCTGCGGCCGTTCGCAGAGGTTCTCGCGCGCGCGGGCATCGTCATGGAACGGCCCCGGCACGCGGGTCACTGCCCCGCCTGCGGATCGGCTCCGATCGTCTCGTACCGCAAGGAGCTCCCTGAAACGAACGGCGGTGCACGCTTCCTCGGCTGCGGGCTCTGCGGCACTGACTGGCCCTTCAACCGGATCCGCTGCCCCTCCTGCCAGGAGGAAGACCCCGCGAAGCTGCCGGCCTTCCAGAGTGACGTGCACAAGAACGTACGCATCGAGGCTTGTGAGACGTGCCGCCTCTACGTCAAGTCGCTCGATCTCACGCTCGACGCCCGGCCGCTGCCGGAAGTGGATGATCTCGTCTCGCTCGCGATGGACCTGTGGGCGATCGAGGAGGGCTGGGCGCGCCTCGAGCCCGGCTGGGCCGGCGTCTAGCCGTCGCGCTCCCGGAAGTCGTCCCATTCCCCCTCGCTCCACCATTCGCGCTCGAGGCCCTCGCACGTGGTGCCGTAGGACGTGCAGATGACACAGCCTTCCCCGCGGATTGCCCCGGCGTCCTCGCTCGGCGGATACGCTCCCGCGAGGCGGCCCGCCTCGTCCAGCGCCGCGCGCTCCTCGGCGTCGGGCCCGCGCGCGTCCAACTCCGCGACGCCGGCCCCCAGGAGCCGCGCCTCGCTCTCGGGCAGGAGCACCGAGTTCTCGGCGTCCATGTGCGCGAGAAGGCTCCGCACGTAAATCGTCGCGAGCTCCTCGAGCCGCACGCGGTCATCCGCCCCGAGGGCCGGCGAAGAAAGGAGCGGCGCGACCCCGGCGAGCGTCCGGGCCATCGCCATGTGCTGGTCGAAGAGCGAGCGCACGGGACCCGAGTCCGGCCGGATCGGCAGGTGCGCGAGAAGGGCCGGGAAGAGAGTGTCCTCCTCGCGGGCGTGATGGTACCGGCCCGCGTAGATCGTGAAGAAGCGCGTGAAGGCGGCGCCGTCCGCACAGTCGCCTCCGCCCGAGAGGCGCGCCGCCACGTACGTCCGGAGCGCGCCGAGCGTGCACTCGATGACGACGTGCTCGGCGCGGAGCTCCTCGATCAGCCGCACCAGGCCGGCCGATCAGCGGCGAGGGCGCTTGTGAGGCTGATCCTCGAACGCCTTCAGCATAGGGTTGTCGATCTTCGTGAAGCCGGCCGGGATCTCCCACGTGGAGGCCGGAATCGAGCCCTTGCGGACTTCGACCACTTCGCTCTCACTCGTGGTCTTAGTCCCCATCACGTCCATCTTCATCGACGTGGCGACGGGATAGCCCTTCATCGCCTTCATCTTCTCGGCGAGCTCCGCGCCGCTCTTGGCCATGGCTCCGAAGCCGCTCATCATCTTCTTCATGCTCTCGGAGTATTCCTTGTATGCCTCGAACGAGCGCGTGGGGTACTGCAAGTCCCCGGTGATGCATTCTTTCATCGTCGTGTACTGATTCATCGTGATCGCCCACTCCTCACAGCGGAACCCCGCGACCTTCCGGGACTCTCCCGTCTTCTTCACCTCGATCGTGCCTGCCATCCCCTCGCTCATCTTCGCCATCATCTCCATGCCCTTTTTCATCTCCGGGTCGTTCATCTTCTCCTGCATCTTGGCCGCGAACTGTTCCATGTCCTGCTTCGTCGTCGTGTAGTACGTCTTCTTCGTGTCGTCGAGAGTGGTCATCACGCCAGTCTTCAGGTCGATGATCATCTCGTGACCACCGTCCTGCGCCATCCGCACGTGATCGCTCGTCATGTAGCTCGTCGAGTTGCCGCCTGGCTTTCCGTTGAGGGTGTGCTTCGACACGATCGTGAGGTCATCGGAAGCAGTGGCAGTGCCAGCGGCGAAAAGGAGAGCCGTGAGCGTGAGGGTCGAAAATCGCATGAATCCTCCTGGTGACGAGATCGTTGGCATGATGGTTCCTTCGTTCATTGTCGTGTCAGCTCGACGCGCCGGTTCCGCGCACGTCCGGCGAGGGTGGCGTTCGTCTCCCGCGGCACGGAGGCCCCGTATCCTGCCGTGTTGAGCCGGGTCGCCGAGACGCCGCGCTCGACGAGAGCCGTCTTCACCGCTGCCGCTCGGCGCGACGAGAGATCCTGGTTCTTCGCATCGCCGCCGACGTTGTCGGTGTGGCCCTCGACCACGAGGACCCAGTCAGGATCTTTCTTCATGACGTCGACAATTGCGCGCAGCACCGCTTCGGACTTCGGCTTGATCGTGGCGCTCGCGAAATCGAAGTAGATCCCGTACAGAACCGCGCGCTTGTTTTCGGTGAGCGCGCTCTCGAGGGCCGTCGCCTCGTTCTCGACGGGAAACTCGATCCGGACGATTTCGAGCTTGTCCTTGCCGAACGCGAACCGCAGCGACAGCGCGTTCGCGGGGTCGTCGAGAATGAACCACTCGACGTCCACCGCCTGGTCCCCGTCGCCGAAGCGCCCCTTGACGTGCCAGGCCAGCAGGGACGCGAGGGCGTTGTTCACGATTACCCGGAACGGCACCGGTTTCGGTTCCGCGAGACTCAGATTGCCGGACGCCGTCAGATACCCCTTCGCCGCACCCTTGGTGTCGGCGCTGGGCATCATCGAGAGGAGTCCGGACATCATGCCCGCGATTCCGCCCGCTTCCCCGTCGAGCTTGACCGTGGCTTTACCTTTCGCGCGAAGTTCCGAAATGACGGCGGTCGATGTCCCCATCGCCGTCGTCCCGGTGTATTCCTCTTCGCCCCCGGTGGTGAACAGGTACTTGTACGTGCGGCCGTCTTTCAGGTCCGAGGTCCGCACATGCCGCGTCACGCTGACGGTCTCGGTGCGCCCGCCAGAGGGGCCGGGCACCTCCGCGGAGGTCGTGAGACGAAGGCTTCCGTCCGCTTCGACCGAGTCCACGGTGATCGAGGATTCGTAGTCGCCCTGCCTTTCGCTGGCGGCGCCGATCACCGTCAGGCCCTTCACCAGCGGAATCCTCAGCGGGGTGGCCGGGGCGGTCGCGGCCGGCGCGCCGCGCGCAGCGAGGCTCGCGGCGAGGGCGGCGACGCAGGGGACGAGGAGGGAACGACTCATGTTCATTTGCATCCCGGATTGCAGGCGCGGATGTTGAGCGTGTAGTCGACGACGTTGCCTTGTGCGGGGCGCTTGCGCGTGAAGGCCTTCTGGAGCGTCATGGTCTTGGTCGTCACGACCACCGGGATCTCGATGGGCCCGTCGTTCATCGCGCGAAAAAGGAGAAGATGCGCCTTCGTGAAGGGCAGATCGTATTTCACGATGATAGGAGCCAGGATCATCGGCCCGATGAGGACGTACGTGACGTGGGCCTCCATGGAATCGCTGAAATCCGATCGAGCGTCCCCGAGTCGCAGGGTCAGTTTGCTCCCGACGATATCGCCATCGACGGCCACGTTGAAAGCCGTTGGTGAGGCCGCGCCGATCGTATTGCCTTCGGTGTCGTAGTAGGGAAATCCCGGCGGGACCACGAGCTTCCGTAGAAGAGTCGAGGTCTTGGCGGTCACGGGATACAGGACCGCGAGAGCGTCTTCCCAGACGCCGAGCTTCGTCGCCGAGCCGATGAACTCGCCGTTGACGTGCACGGCGGCGCCGGGTGCCGCGCCCTTGGCGTAGCGAAGGACGAGCTTTCCCTGGAGCGTCATGTCGTACGTCCACCACGTCGACGTGTCCTGCGTGAATGCCGCGTGCATCGTGGCCGTCATCGGCCCCTCGATTTTTTCGCAATATTTCGCGAAATTCTGCTCCTGCACGAAGCCCGAGACATCCACCACGAGGCCAGCGATCGCCGTAGCCCAGCCGACGGGGCCGAGCATGAAGTTCGTCGTGAGCTTGACCGACTCCTTGACAGCGAACGCGACCGCCGGGTTGCCCTGAAGGGATTTCGGCACGAGGGTGGCGGCGAGCTGATCCGCGCCGGCGTCGAGTCCGAGCGCAAAGCCGACCTCCTTGAGTCCGTCCTGCACGAAGTTCAGCGCGGCAGAGAGGACCTTCAGGCTCTCGATGACCTGGTCCAGCTTTTCGCACGTCGCACTGGCCGCGCGGCTTTTCGCCAGCTCCTGGTCGATCACCGCCTGCTCGGCCTTGTTCTTTCCGACGACTTCCGCGAGCCGCTGGAGCCTGGGCTGGAAGAGGGGAGCGGTCGCGGGGTATTTCTTCGGGACGTCCTGGAACTTGTCGACAGCGGCCTTCATCTTCTTCGACTGATCGGGCCACTCCTTCATCTTCGTCGCGACCGCGTTCAGCTTTTCCTCGGCCTGGAGTCGGGCGGGGTTCGCGGGAATCCCCGCGATCTGGGATCTCAGACTCGCGAGGAGCTTCTCGAGGCCTTCGGCGTAGAGCTTGTCGAAGCTCGCGTCGAGCTTGTCCCTCAGGTCCGGAGGATCCAGGAGCGTGAACGTCGAGCTTCCCGTCCCCTTCCCGTCGGGCGCGGTTACCTTCACGATGTAAACGCCGGGCTGATCCATCCGCACCATGGCGGTGTAGTCCCCTTGCGGATCGACCTTGGCCGTCGCCAGGACCGTGCGGGCCTTGTCGTTGTGGTCCGCACGGGAGTCGACGAGAAACGAGATCTTGACGGTCGGGTTGTCGCCGAGGGCGACCGTCTTGCCCGACACCTTCACCATCGCGCTCGCGAGTCCGACTTGCGGCTGGACGACGACGGTGATGTTCAGCTTTTCGCCCGAATCGTCTTCCGCGAACGCGGGCCGAACGAGCGCCGCCGCGAGTAGCGCGAGGGCGGTCCCGATCGGGACAAGAGAGAATCTCCGGCGGCTCACAGCTTTTCCAGGACTTTCGCGGCGAGGGCCTGGGCCATGGCGCGCGCGTCGGTCTCGTAAGGAGTGCCGGTCTTCTGCGCCGAGGCCTTGACGACGGCGAGCGCCCCCTGCGTCGCGTCCCCGCCGTTCAGGCCGGCGGCCGCGGGAGAGCCCTTCTGATTCTGCTTGAGCTCCTCCATCGCCTTGACCCACTCGTCCGACCCCATCTTTAGACTCTGCACCTTGTTCATGATCTTGAATCCGGCCACCTGCTGCAGGTTCGGCGGCTGGACGAGGATGAAAGAGTCCCCTTTGCGAAGGTAGAGCGTGTTCATCGCGCCGAAGAGCGCCTCGTCTCCGAGACCGGGCACCGGCTCCGGCGCGCCTCCCAGGAATCCGGTCGCGGTGCGTGCTCCCTGCATCGCCTGTACCGCGTCGGCCACGCTTCGCCTCTGCTCGACTTCGAGATGCGCCTCGAGCCCCATCACGGCGGTCTTGTACGTCATGCTGTTTCGGCCGGAGGGCTCCATCGCCGTCACGGGCTCGCCGATGATCGCCGAGACTTCCTCTTTCGTGAGGAACGCGTCCCCACCAGCCTTTCGGGCGGAGCGGCCCGCCGGGGGTGCGGCGGATGCGCCCTCGGCGAGAGATCCTGGCGGCTTGCCTTTCCCGCAGCCCGCGAGCGACAGAGCGGCAAGCCCCGTTAGGACGATCACGCGAAGAGACACGGCGCGCCTCACAGTTTCTCCAGGACCTTGGTGGCGAGGGCCTGCGCCATTGCGCGCGTATCCGTCTCGTACTGCGTGCCCTGTTTCTGGCTCGACGCCTTGATCGTGGCGAGGGCTCCCTGCATGGCTTCCCCGCTATTCAGACCGGCGGCCATGGGATCGTTCTTCTCGATCCCCTTGAGCTCCTCCAGCGCCTTGATCTGCTCGTCCGATCCGAGCTTCGCCGTGCGCATCCTTTCGGCCACCTTGAGTCCGGCGACCTGCTGCAGGTTCGGTGGCGTGATCGTGACGACAGCGTCCCCCTTGCGGACGTAGAGGAAGGACATCGCGCCGAAGAACGCCTCGTCTCCGAGGCCGGGTACGGCCTCCGGCTTGCCGCCGAGCAACCCCGTCGCCTTGCGCGCTCCCTCCATCGTCTCGACGGCGTCGGCGACGTCGCTCCCCTGCTCCACCTCGATGCCCGCCTCGAGCTGCATCACGTCGGTCTTGTACGTGAGGCTCGTTCCCGTGCCTTCCACTGACGTGACGGGTTGCCCGAGTACGGCGGCAACTTCCTCTTTCGTGAGCATCGGGTCGGCCGCGCCCTTCGCGGCGGATCGACCGGCGCGCGGCGTCGAGCCGCCCGCGGAGACCTTTGCCGCTTCTCCCGGGGCCTTGTTGCACGCGGCGAGAAAGAGGCTCGGGCAGAGCGTGAGCGCGAGAAGGACACCCTTGGTTTTCGACACTGAGTTTTCCTTCCGTTGAAGGCGATCCAGCCCGGAGGCGACCGCCCTATGAGGGTCCCAAGAGACGGTGCGCCCGAAGAGAATGAGAGTCAAGCGCGTTAACCCACCGCTCGCGACGCTCGTGGCTCACCTCAGCCGAGTTGCGGAAGTTCCGGCTCGGCCGGCGCATCGGAGTGCGCCATCGCCTCCCACGCGGCTTCCATCTCTTCCCGGCTCCAGCCGAGAAAGTGGCCGTCGCCCCGGAAGTGAACGGCTCCGTCCGCGGCCTCGAGACGGACGATCGTACCCGCGCCCTCGTCGGCGCGGACGGCGATGCTCCACGCCGCGGCCGTGAACGAGGCCCCGCGCTCCCTCACGGGCACGCGCTCGATGAGAACGACCGGGCTCGTGAGAGTCGGCGCGGCGCTCATCGCGCTCATCGCGAAGCCGCCGGGTCGCGCGGCGAAGGAGGGCCGCCCTCTGCTTCACCGACGAACGGGACGAAACGCACCGGCAGGACGCTCTGCTCGGTGTAGCCGCCGCCCTGCCGTTCGATCACCTTCAGCTCCTGATAGAACGCGCCGACGGGAATGACCATTCGCCCCGACGCGGAGAGCTGCTCGAGCAGCGGCGGCGGGACCTTCTCCGGCGCCGCGGTGACGAGAATCGCGTCGAACGGCGCCTGCTCCGGCCAGCCACGGTAGCCATCCGCCGCGCGCAGCTCGACGTTCTTCACGCCGAGCTTCTGGAGGCGCTCTTTCGCCTCGCGCGCGAGCTCCGGGCGGATCTCGATCGAGTACACCCGGGCGGCGAGCGACGCGAGGATCGCCGTCGAATAGCCGGAGCCCGTTCCGATCTCGAGAACCCTCTCCGTGCCTTTCAGGCGCAGCTGCTCCGCCATGAACGCGACGATGTAGGGCTGGGAGATCGTCTGGCCGCTCCCGATCGGCAGCGGCCGGTCGTCGTAAGCGGAGGGCACCTCGGCCGGCGAGACGAAGAGGTGCCGCGGCACGGCGCGCATGGCCTCGAGTACCCGCGGGTCTCTGATGCCTCGGGCCGCGATCTGGTTCTCGACCATGCCGCTCCGCTTTTTCTGCATCGGATCCGCCGGCTCCCGGCACGCCGCGGCGGCGAAAAGGATCGCCGCCGCGATCGCGGCGGCGGCTTCCCGTGAGCGCGGGCGGGCCTCCACGGACGCCATTCTATGCGGAGGCGCTCTGAGGTCATCCGCCGGGCGGAGCGGGACCCTCGGAAGCGCGCAACCGGCGCTGGAGCGGATTTTCGAGGGAGAGGATCATGGCGCCGAAGCGGATCTCCACGTCGAACGGGGACAGGAACGACTCACCGAGGATTCCATCCTCGATCCCGTCCGCCTCTTCCTTCACGACGATGTCCCGGAACCGCACCATGTACGCACCTACACCCACCGTCACGTTCGAGATCTTCGCCCACGACACGCGGGACTTCCCGATCCCTTCGAGCGTCACCGGGTATGCGGCTTCGATCTCGAAAAGAGGCGTCTTACGGAGCCCGCGGCGGGTGACCATCGAAGGCTCCGAACCCGTGTCCAGGAGAAACAGCGACCAGGGGTGCCCGTTGAGGGATGCGCGCGCCATGGGCTTCATCCGGCGAAAGAACAGATTCTGGTCCTTTGACCCGCGCACGAGGGACCGTTCGAGCCGCCGCGCGTGGACGAGCCGGTCGCCGTATGCGAGGCGCCAGTCGAACTCCTTCATGAAGTGCGCGCCGAGGACGCCGTTCAGGCTGAAAACCCCCAGAGCCGCCGTCTCGAACGTGAGCGTTCCGTCCGGCAGGACGCCCACCGGGACGTCGGTGAGCGTGACGTCGCCGAGACGAAGGGAATCGACCCAGCCGAGCCGCATCGGGAGGTCCGTCGCATGGAGGCCTTTCGCGGAAGCGGTCGCCCCCGGCACGAAGGTGACGCCGAGGCGCACCGCCGCGCTCTCGGTCAGGAGGGACAGCGAGGCGCCGGAGTCGAGGATCATCTCTTCCGCGGCGTGCCCGTTCACGCGCACGGCGAGGCGGAGCAGATTCGGTCTCCCGAACGCGACGGGCAGCGAGAACCGCTCGCCGCCGGACGCGCCGCCGTAGGGAACGCGGCGGGACTGCGACTCGAGGAAGACGAGCCAGCCGTCCGGAACGCGCTTGCCTTCCCGCTGGGCGACGCGCCCCCAGCGCCCCGCCGTGGAAAATTCTCCTTCCCAGTAGGCGCCCTGCGAGAGAAGCCAGGCGAGCTCGGCCCGCTCGAACGCGCGGCCCGTGCCCGCGAGCGCGCGTTCGAGGCGCGGCGCGGCGCCGCGAAAGTCTCCACGCTCGAGAAGCACCTGGCCGCTCAGGCGGTCGAATCGGACGGCGTCGAGGCTTCGACCGCCCGCGCTGGACAGGAACTCCGCGACCTCGGGAATGTAGCCGCGGGCGAGCTGTTCTTCGGCGTTGAAGGAGTTCACGAGCCCGATCGGGACCGGCTTCGCGAGCTGATGGGGCAGGACCGCGAAATCACGCGAGAACGTGCAGGCCAGGGCGCCGAGCGCGGCCAGAAAAAGGCCGGCGCCCGCCCGTCTCAAGGCGCCGCCAGGACGCGGGCGATGAGGACGGTCTGGTCGTCGTACTGCGCGACGCCGGTCGTGAAGTCGTTTACGGCGCTGAAAATCTGCCGCGAGATCTCGGCCGGAGCTTCCGCTCGCCCCGCGATAGCCAGCGCGGTGAGCCTGTCCATGCCGAACTCCTCGTCGCTCCCGTTCAGGGCCTCCGTGATCCCGTCGGAATAGAGGAGGATCGTGTCGCCGGGCGCGACCCGGATCGACGCCTGCCTGTGAACGACGCCCGGCATCATCCCGACGGGCACTCCCCCGCTCGGCAGGAGGACGATGCCTCCCGGCGAGATCCAGAGCCCGGGGTTGTGCCCGGCGTTCACGTACGTGAGCCTTCCGTCCGCCGGGTCGAAGACCGCGATGAAGAGCGTCGCGAACTTGCGCGTCGAGGAAAACCCCACGAGATGTCGGTTCACCCGCGCCACGAGGCCCGGCAGATCCGAGGCGTTGTTCGGCACGAGAAGATGCAGGCAGGCGTGAACCGTCGACACGAGAAGCGCCGCCGGCACGCCCTTCCCCGAAACGTCGGCCACGCAGAAAGCCGTGCGTCCGTCCTCGAGCGGATACACGTCGAAGTAGTCGCCCCCCACCTGCTTCGTCGGCCGGTTCGCGCCCGAAAAGACGAGGCCGGGAACGTCCGGGAGCGTGTCGGGAAGAATCGTCTTCTGGATGGAGGCCGCGAGCTCCATCTCGCGCTCCATCTTCTCCTTCTCGACCGCCTCGCGGTGGAGGCGCGCGTTCTCGAGCGCGATCGCGGCCTGGTTCGCGAAGAGGGACGCGACGCGCTCGTCGGCTTCGGTGAAATCGTCGATCGAGCCGGCGCGGTTCTCCTTGTCGGCCACGACGAGCACGCCGAGCCAGCGTCCGTCGGCGAGGATCGGCACCGCGAGCAGCTTTTCCGCGGGCGCGTTCACGAGAAGTCCCACGCGCTCCTGGATCGTGTTGCAGCGGAGCACCGTCGGCGGGAGGAGGCGGGCCGACTCGCCGTCCAGAAGCGGAACGCCCAGATGGCGCACGTAGACGGGCGTGTCCGCCGCGCGGTCGCACACGATGAGCGTTCCGGTGCGCGCGTTCAGGAGCGAGATCGACTTGTAGAGGATGTCTTCGGCGAGCGAGTCGAGGTCGAGGGTTCCCGCGATGGAGAGCCCGACGTCGTAGAGGCTCTGGAGCTCCCAGACCCGATACTTCAGCTCGAAGTCCGCCTTCTGCACCTTGTCGGCCATGCGCAGAGAGTCGAGAAGGCGGGCCGCGTGCGCCGTGACCGACGCGAGGCCGACCGGGTCGAGGGGAGGTTTTTCGAGCTCGAGGATCGCGAGAGTTTCCTCGCGGGCGGTGAGCGGAATCGCAACGGGCCGATCCGCGCTCGCGCCGGGCTTCGCCGGATGCGTGGGATCCAGAAGAACTCCCCGCTCCGCATGCGCTGCCGTCAGGAGAGCGGCGAGGATTCCGTCGAACAGGCGTTCGCGATCGGAAAACGGGTCGAGTCTTGCGAGAGTCTCGTGGGCGGTCAGGATCGCGGCGCGCGCCTCTGCCTGCGGGACGAGGGGCCCGGAAATCGCCGCGCTACTCGGACTCGCCCCGGAGCCAGGCGAGAGCGGGCTCGGGAGCGGGAAAGATCCGTGCATATTGAGCGAGCCCCATGATCTGAAACGTCTTCTCGATCGTCGGCGTCAGACGGCAGAAGGCCAGTTTTCCCCCCTGATCGAGGAGCTTCTCCAGAATCTCGATGAGAATCGAGATCCCGATGGAGTTGACGATCTTCGTCTTCTCGAGGTCGAGGAGCAGGCGGTTCACCCCCGACCCGAGAAGGGCATAGGCCTCTTTCGCGATTTCCTCACCGCCGGTGTTATTGATGTAACCGTCCGTGCGGAGGATCGCGACCGTCGCATCGGGCCGGTCCACGACGACTTTCAAGGTCTCGCTCATTCGGTCCTTTATACCCTATCGATATTTGCGCATCACGATGCGCGTGCCCTGTTCGCCGCTCTCGATTCGGACGTCGTCCATCAGGCTTTCGATGATCTTGATCCCCCAGCCGCGCTTCCGGCTGGACCGGAGCGCGGCCGCGATCTCGGGAGTCTTGAGGCGGGTCGGATCGAACCCGTGCCCCGAGTCCGCGACGCCCACCTCGAGATACGCGCCCCGGCCGCCTTCTTCCGCGCCGACGCGGAAGCTCAGCTCCACCTTGTGATCCGGCGTCGCGCTGTGCTCGAAGGCGTTGATGCAGGCCTCGACGACGGCCATCTTTACCTCGTCGATCTTGTCGCGGCCCATCTCCATCCACTCGCCCAGGGCCGCGACCTGCGCCGTGGCGGCGATTTCCATCTCCGGCGCGACCGGAATGGTCAGGTGCACCTCGCGATGTTCGACCGACGACATCAGCTTATGGCAATCCCCTCTCGGAGCCTTAGAACGTCAGAAGCGCGCGAACCGCCGTGAAGAGGAACGCAGGAATCTTACCCGACCCCGAAACGAGAGCGAAGGCAGCGGCTTCGGCAACAAGGAGCGGCAAGATCAAGCGGGACGCGCGGATCGAGGAGCCGAGCGCCGCCGGAAGGGACGCCTGAGAGAAGGAAGAGCGCAGCGGCAGGGACGCGACTCGCACCAAAGCGCGTGCCGTCACAGCCTTGATTCCGCCCTCGCTGAACATCTGGTGCCTCCGGTTGCGGCTTGCATCGCAATTGGCGGGCCACGCATGAAGAGCGCTTCACCGAGGAGGGTGAAGTGAATCTAAACTGTTGAAAAGATTAGGTTTCCTTGAACGTAATATAGGCAGAGAGTAAGCCACACCTAAGTGCGTCATAATGTCACGCTAACATGCAATGGATCGCACCAAATGTCTTTACCATTCTAAAAAAAGAAGTTAACAAATATGAGACTATATGTCTCTATGTAACTAATAGTCTCAACAACACAGGCGGCTTTCCTTGGCACAATGGCCGCCGCGCGCCCAATACTGATAAAAGTCGCGTTCCGCAAGGAGTCCGCCATGAGCTTGTTCGAAAAGGAAGTCACCTCGACCCGGGCGTGGTTCGAGAGCCCACGCTTCGCGGGGATCGTCCGCCTCTATACGGCGCGCCAGGTCGTCGAACAACGCGGCACTATCGCGCACGACTACACCGTCGCACGTGAGGCCGCAACCGCGTTCTTCGACCGCCTTCGCCAGCTCTTCGCGGAGAAGAAGAGCATCACGACCTTCGGCCCCTATTCTCCGGGGCAAGCCGTCGCGATCAAGCGCATGGGAATCGAGGGCATCTACCTGGGCGGCTGGGCGACGTCGGCGAAGGGCTCGACGAGCGAAGATCCGGGGCCCGATCTCGCGAGCTATCCGCTCAGCCAGGTGCCCGACGAGGCCGCAACCCTGGTGCGCGCCCTGCTCACCGCCGACCGTAACCAGCACTACCTGCGCTTGCGCATGACCGACGCGCAGCGCGCCGCCACGCCGGCCCACGACTTCCGGCCGTTCATCATCGCCGACGCCGACACGGGCCACGGCGGCGACCCGCACGTCCGGAACCTGATCCGCCGCTTCGTGGAGGCCGGCGTGCCGGGGTACCACATCGAGGACCAGCGTCCGGGGACCAAGAAATGCGGCCACCAGGGCGGGAAGGTGCTCGTGGCGCAGGACGAGCAAAACAAGCGGTTGAACGCCGCGCGCTTCCAGCTCGACGTCATGGCCGTGCCCGGCATCATCGTCGCCCGCACCGACGCCGAGGCGGCCACTCTGCTCGAGAGCCGCGGCGACGAGCGCGACGAGCCGTTCCTCCTCGGCGCCACGAACCTCGAGGTGCCGGCCTACAAGGCGTGCTACCTCGCTCTTATCCGCAGCTTTTACGAGATGGGCGTCCACGGCCTCAATGGTCACCTCCTCTACGCGATTCCCGAAGGCGCCCACGCGCACGCCATTGGCTGGCTCGAGCGGAAGGGGCTCCTCGGCCAGGTCACGGAGGCCGTCGCCGCCTATGGGAACGGAAAGGAATCCTCGCTCGACACCATCTTCGACAAGGTCGCCTCCCGGCTCGCGGCAGCGTGGGAGGAAGACGCTGGTCTCGAGACTTATGGCGACGCGGTCGCCGAAGTGCTCGAGTTTCGCGCCAGCGAGGGCGAGACGCTCGAGACGAGCGCCGACGAGTGGCGGCGTTTCGCGGCGCGTGCCTCGCTTTACGCCGCCCGCGAGAAGGCCGGCTTACTCGGCGTCGACATCGGATGGGACTGCGAGCTCGCGAAGACGCCCGAGGGCTACTACCAGGTTCGCGGCGGTATTCCGTACGCCATCGCCAAGTCGCTCGCCGCGGCGCCCTTCGCCGACCTGCTCTGGATGGAGACGAAGACCGCCGACCTCCACGACGCGCGCAAGTTCGCCGAGGCGATCCACTCCGAGTTCCCCGACAAGATGCTCGCCTACAACCTCTCGCCGTCGTTCAGCTGGGACACAACAGGCATGAGCGACGAGGACATGCGGCGCTTCCCGGAGGAGCTCGGCAAGCTGGGCTTCGTCTTCAACTTCATCACATACGGCGGCCACCAGATCGATGGTGTCGCCGCCGAGGAGCTGGCGACCGCTCTCAGGCAGGACGGCATGCTGGCCCTCGCGCGCCTGCAGCGCAAACTCCGAATGGTCGAGTCTCCGTACCGCACACCCCAGACCCTCGTCGGCGGGCCGCGTGCGGACGCCGCCCTGGTCGCCACGTCGGGTCGCACGGCGACCACAATGGCGATGGGCACGGGTTCGACGCAGCACCAGCACCTCGTGCAGACCGAGGTGCCGAAGAAGCTCCTCGAGGAGTGGCTGGGATTGTGGACGAAGCATTACGGCCTTCCCGACGGGCTCTTCGTTCAGCTGCGGCCGCATCGCGCCGGCTCGGAGCTGCTCGAGCTCGGGGTCTTCGGCAAGGGGGCCGAGAAGCTCGCAAACGTCATCTTCGCCCCGATTCACGACCGGCGCGGTCGCAGCATTCTCTCGGTGCGCGACCAGAACACGTTCGGGGAGCCGCTGCGCAAGAAGCGCCTGATGACTCTCGTCCACCTTTTCCTCGTGCACCGCTTCAAAGCAGACTCGGTGCACTACGTGACCCCGACCGAGGACAACCAGTACCAGACCGCGAAGATGAAGTCGCACGGCATCTTCCGCCAGGTCGACACCGAGGTCGGCCAGATCATCGTGGCCGACGTCAACCACCCGCGCATCGCCGAGCTCCTCGCGCCGGACCGCGCCGCGCTCGGGAGACTGATCCGTAAGGAGGAGTGAGGTCCCTATGGTTTCGCCGCGGGTCCGTCCGCGTCCACCAGCTCGAGCCGTTCGAACGAGGGGACTATGAACGTACCGACGGAGGAGTCGACGGGGCGGGTGCTCTTGCCTTCCGCCGCGGGAACGAAGTGGTACGTCTTCAGGGTGTAGACGCCTTCCGACAAGAACGCCGCCACGCTTACCGCCACGACCGGAGACGGCGCGTCCGACCCGACGCCGTTGGCAGCGAGGACTGCCGAAACGAGCTCGAGCGGGATGGGAATTCCAGCCTTCGAGAGGGCGTAGCGGCCGAAGCGCGCGGGAGTCTCCGATTGGCGCCGAATCGTCAGGCCGCCAAATGCGGCGGGTGGTCGCAACGCCACCTTCACGCGGCAATCTTCGAGCTTGTCACAGCTTGCCGGTGAGGGAAGAACACCCATCGCAAGGGCCTGCCCGGCCATGACGAGAAAGTAAGGCTTTCCGCCATACCGGTCTCCACGAAGGAGCACTTCGCCTTGCGAGTCTGTACTCCCCACGGTCGCAACCGCGCCCATCCGCCCCCCACCCGTGTAGTACGAAAAAGGCGATGCCAGAATCATCGCCGTGACGCCGGGAAGGGGCGCGTCCCTCTCGTCGACGGCGACGAGCACGAGGTCTTGCGCCGGATCCACCCGAACGTCCAGGTGCTTCATCTCGTCCTGCACGACGTCGACGCGCCCTACGTCCTTCGCGTAGTGCCGCGAGCAGTTCACCGCCACACGAACGACACCCTCCGCCAGGCCGTACTCCCGAACGAGGCCCAGGTCGTCGGCGTTCCGGGTCATGGACTTGGACGAGGCCTCTCCGATCTTGTCCCAGGTCAGGTCCACGGGACATCCCGGAAGCAGCTCGTTGGTCCGTGCGTCCCGCACGGCAATCTCGAGGCCCGTGGCGTCGAGCTCCAGATCGATGCCCTCGACGAGAGGCCTGTCGTCCGAGAGCGGTGTCGAGGACTGCGAAGTCGTAACCGCCTTCGGGTCGTCCGATTCCGCCCGGAGGCCGATCCTGTTCCCCCTCGTCGAGACGACACTAAGCTCGAAAGTCCCGTCAGCGGCCGAGACCGTCGAGGCGGCAGTCCCCTCGCCGAGTCCATCGACGAACTCGGTTGCATCCACGCGGGCCGGTAGGGCCGCGCCACCGTGGAGATGAGTCGTTCCCCGGAATGTCCACTCCGCGACCGGCATGTCGACGACGAGCGTTTCATCGCCGCCATCCTGCGCAACTTCAACCGTCTTGTGCGTGTTCCCGAGCCCCGGGATCCGAAGCTCGGCCTGGTAGATGCCGCCGTCGACGCGGGGAAAGCGCGCTCGCCCGGTGTCGTCGATCGGCTCGCGCCGCGGATCGAAGGGGAAGCAGCTCGTCCGCGGCTTTTGATTCCGGCAGCGGGCAAGCGTGGCCCCTGGCCGGGCCTCACCCCGACGAGTGGTCAGCCCAGAGACACGCACTTCGACGTCCGGGTTCGACACGAGAAAGACGTCGCGGCGGCCGGCCTCGAAAAGCGCGCCGAGCTTCAGCGTCGACGGGCGAAATCCCGCCGCCTTAATGCGTATGCTGAGCGGCGATTCCGCGGGGACGAGCGCGAGATCCATGACTCCGTTCTCCCCTGCCGGCGCGACCCGCTTCGCGAGAAGCACGGCAAGAGCCCGATCGGGCGTCTCGAAGGTGATCCCGTCGAGTCGCGCCCCCCGAATGGGTTTCCTCGCTGGCGCGTCGAAGGCGCCTATCGTCAGGGCCCGGCTCTGCAGCTCCTTCGCGACAATGAAAGATTCCTGGCTCGCCAGAACATCTCCTGCTGCCACGAGGACGGGTAGCGTCGGGCCTCGCTCGATCGCAAATCCATATCGGCCTGTGGGAATGCGGAATGAGGACCACGGAACGCCGCCGGCCGTTCCGTGCGCCGACTCAAGAACCTCGAATTGCGCCGTCTGTCGCATTTCGTGCGGGCCGTCGAGCGCCGCAAAAAGGACCGGCCGCCGGTTTCCCTGAGAAGAAACGGCCCCGATGCGCACGACTCCGGTCGGGAGAGCCGCGAGCGTGACAGGTTCGCCTCCACGCGTGAATGCACGTTCGCTGAACGTGCCCGGGCCGAGCGCCTGCACGAAGAGCGTGCCGGGTGGAGCGAGCGGTTTCGCCGCACCCTTTTCGAAAGGGACCTTTTCGTCCTTGAGAACGGTACCCGCCCCGTCGGTGAAGACGAGTCGCACGCTGATGGCAGGAGCGGGTGCCGGCCGGATCTCGACGGAGAGACGCGCGTCGCCGGCCCCTACCGAAGTGACAATCTGAAAGAGCGCGACGAGAGTCGTGGGGCCCATGCCCTCTGGTCCCTAGATTCTCTTCCGGTACAGCGTGCGCCGACTGACGCCGAGGAGCTTCGCCGCGCGGCTCTTGTTGCCCTTCACCTGCGCGAGGACGCGGCGGATGTGGGCGTTCTCCACGTTCCTTAGGTCCACGGACGTGAGGCGCGGCTCGTCCCCGCTGTCCTTCGCGATGCCGAACTGCAGGTCAGCGGCCTCGATCGTCTCGCCCGAGACGAGCGCCACGGCCCCCTCCAGGAGATTTTCCAGCTCGCGCACGTTGCCCGGAAACGGATAGTCGAGAAGCGCTTTCACGGCGTCGCGAGAGAGCGAAGGCGCCCGGCGGCCTTCCCGCGCGGCGATTCGCCCGAGGAAGTGCCCCGCAAGCCGTGGAATGTCCTCCCGGTGCTCGCGCAGGGCAGGCATCCGGATCTCGACGACGCGCAGCCGGTAGAAGAGGTCTTCGCGGAAGCGCCCGGCGCGGATCTCGTCCGGCAGATCCTGATGTGTCGCCGAGATGACCCGCACGTCGACCGGCACCTTCGCGCGGCCTCCGAGGCGCTCGATCTCCCGCTCCTGCAGGACACGGAGGAGCTTGGCCTGGATCGCGAGCGGCGTGTCGCCGATCTCGTCGAGAAAGATCGTCCCGCCGTTCGCGAGCTCGAACTTGCCGATCCGCGCCTCGACGCCCGTCGCGACGCCGCGCTCGATCCCGAAGAGCTCGCTCTCGAGGAGGCTCTCGGGAACGGCCGCGCAGTTGAGCGCGAGGAAGGGACCCTCGCGGCGCGGCGAACCCGCATGCAGAAGCTTCGCCGCGAGCTCCTTGCCCGTGCCGCTTTCGCCCGTGACAAGGACGTTGACCCGCGACGCGGCGGCCCGGGCGACGAGCTCCTTGGCCCGCCGCATCGCCGGCGAGTCGCCCACGAGAATCTCGTCTACGGAGAGACTTCCCTTGAGCGAACGGTTTTCCTCCCGGAGTCGGTCGAGGTCGACCGCGAGCGCCCGGAGGCGTCGAGCGGACTCAAGCGTCGGCGCGACGAGCCCCGCCAGCGAAACGAGAAACCGGCGATCCTCTTCGTCGAAGGACGGCGCGCCGCCACCCCGCGCTTCGCGATCGAGGACCACGAGAACGCCGAGCACATGGCCTCCCGTGAGAAGCGGGACTCCGGCCACACTTTCGACCGGCGCGCCGAGGACGGTCTCTCCGCCGCGCGACAGCGCCGTCTTCGCGCGCGCGAGATCGAGGACGAACGGGTCCGATGCGATCGCGAGCGGTCCCGGCTCGGGCTCGAGCCCGAGCGAGGCAACCGTCCCCGAGCCCTCGGCGTCCTCGAAGGCCGCCGCAAAACCGCGGGCCGCGTCCAGGACCGGAACGGCACGCGCCAGGATTTCCTCGAGAAGCGCCTTCTCTTCGCGCGCCGACGTAAGCGAGCGGCTCACGTCATAAAGAGTCTCGAGGCGCAGGACCTTCTTCTTGAGTGCGAAGGCCTCGAGGTCGCGCCCCGGCGGGCGGCCCCCGCTCATGCCCTCATCCGTGGATGCGCGCGAGCTCGTCGAGCGCAGGCTGGTATCGGGGATTGCGCGCGAGAACCGGCTGAAGCGCCTTCTCGGCCTCGTCTTTTCTGCCAAGACGGGAAAGAGAGCCAGCCAGCAGAATTCGCGCCGTGTCCGTGCGTGAGTAGTAATCCGTTCCGCCGAGGCCAGAAGGCCCTCCTTCGGAAAGCACCTTCCCGAAAAGGTCGGCGCTCTCGGCGAATCGACCCACCTTGAAGGCCACGAGGCCGCGAACGAACCTGAGATCTCGCGCGTAGCCCTTCATCTTTTCCGGCTCGCCCTCCGTGGGGACGGCTTTCTCGAGAGCCTCGAGAGCCGCCTCGGCCCCAACGGCATCGCCCACACGCGCGAGGAAGACGGTACGACGGAAAAGCGTATTGAGAGCCATCGAGTCCGCTTCGCTTCCGGCCGGGAACGTCCGTGCCTCGGCCGTCATCTCGTCGAATTCCTTGCGCGCTTCTTCGGTCTTTCCGGCGTCGAAGAGCGCGAGGACCGCGAGGAACTGGAAATCCGCCCTGATCCAGGGGCCGGACGCGGCGTCGGCGGCCTTGCGAAAAAAAGCGGCTGCCTTCTCGGGATGGCCGCGGCCCAGCTCCACCGAGCCAAGGTGACCATAGGACGCGAAGAAGTCCTCCTTGATGGCGAGAGCCTTCAGGAGGTTCTCTTCGGCTTCGTCGTACCGCCCGATGCGAGCGTACATCTCGCCCAGCGAGTCGAATGGATTCGCCTGATCGGGCGCGAGATACCGGTACCGCTTCAGGAAGTCCTCGGCCTTCGCGAAGTCGCCGCGCTCGGCCCAGTAGTAACCGAGCACGTTGTAAGCGGTCGCGTAGTTCGGATTGATGGCGAGGAGGCGCTCGTATTCCGCGATGGCGTCCTCGTTCCGGTTGACGTTCGACAGGTGGTTCGCCCGCAGCCGGTAGCCCTCCGGGTCGTTCGGGAAGCGTTCGACGTACTCGTCGAAGAGCTTTCCGAGAACGGCCATGTCTCGCCGGCCCCAGCGCTCCTCGTAGATCCGGAGCACGAGCTTCTCGCGTTCGGTGATCTCGTCGCGATAGCGCGCCGCCGACGCGAGGAGCGATTTGGCCCGGTCGGGATCGCGTCCGCGCATCTTGTCGGCGAGACGCAGAGTCGCCATGACGAAGTGAGGGTCTTCCTGGAGCGCGGCCGCGTAGCCGGACATCGCCTCGCGCTCGTACATCTTCAGGTCGTTCTCGGACGCTTCGTGATACGCCTTCCAGGCCTTCTCAGACGACGTCGTGACGTCCCGGCGGGCCCTCATGAAGTATGCCCCGGCCGTTCCGGCCACGGCCAGCCCGGCTACCACGAGGGTGAGAAGGATGGGGCGCAGGGAGCGGGGAGACGTCACCACCCGATGATACGCGCCGCCTGCGTCGAAGTTTTACCCGATCCGCATCAGAACGAACGTCTGGTCGTCGTACTGTTCGGCCTCCTGGGTGAACTGCCGGATGTCCTCGAGAAGCTCGTCCGCGAGCTCCGGGAGCGGCAGCCGCGCATGGCGTACGAACGACGCCTTGAGCCTTTCGTCCCCGTACGGTGTCATTTCGGCCGACATCGCCTCGTTGAGGCCGTCCGTGTAGAAGAGGAGGAGGTCGCCGGGCGCCAGGTAGAACGTGACGGTGTCGTAAGGCACTTCGCGGAAGGCGCCGAGAGGGAGCCGGTTCGCCGGGGCGGGAATCTCCACTGCGGCACCCGCGCCCGCGCGGACGAGAAGCGGGGTCGGCTGCCCGCCGAACGCATATGTGAGAGACAGAATCTTCGGATCGAAAAGGAAATACGCCAGCGACACGAACATCCGCCGCTTGATGTCGTAGAGGCGCCGGTTCGCTTCGCGGAACACGACGCCGGGATCGGGATCGGCCATCGCGCGCGCGTAGACGATCTCCTTCGCCGCGACCATGAGGAGGGAGGCCGGAATCGACTTCCCGGAGACGTCCCCCACGACGAGGCCGAGGCGTCCGCCCTTGCGCACGTCGCCGTCCACCTCGAGGAAGTCGTAGAAGTCGCCGCCGACGACACGGGCCGGACGGCTCACGCCGAAGAACGAGACGCCGGGCACGCGCGGCAGCGCGCGCGGAAAAAGGCTCGTCTGGATCTCGCGAGCGATGTCGAGGTCGCGCTCCATCTCGGCGCGCTTCGTCAGCTCCTCGTGCAGGCCCGCGGCCTCGAGTCCGAGGGCACCCTGATTCGCGATCGTGAGGAGGTGGTCGAGGTCCTCACGGGAAAGCTCCTCCTCCGAGCGCTTGCGCCCAACCGCGAGAAGCCCGAGAAGCTTACCGTGCGTGGCGAGCGGCAGCAGGACCGTGACGGGCCGGCGCTTCGCGGCCGTGACGAAGGCGCGGGAATCGGCGTCGAGGGTCCAGCCGTCGAGCTCCGCGAGCCGGACCGGCACGCCCTTCTCGAGGACGAGGCGAGGCAGCACCGCCCCCATCGGAAGCGCGGGCAGCCCCGCGCCGGCGCCGGACCCGTCGGCGAAGGCGCCGTCCTCGGCTCGCGGAAGAAGTAGATCGAGGCTCTCGAGCCGGAGGAGCTCGGCCGTCCTCGACGTCAGGAGCGCCCGCAGCTTCGGCCTTTCGAGCTGGGAGACGACCGAGCGGCTCATCTCGAGGAGCGCGTGCTGGAAGTCCGCGCGGTCGCGGAAGAACAGGCGGTCCACGACGCGCTGCATCCGCCTGCGCAGGGGGTCGAAGAGGAGCACGACGACGAGGGTGAAGCCGAACGCGAACACGGGAGACGCGAGGAGCGTCGACGACGAGACCGTCGAGACGAGGGCGTTCCCCGTCACGACGCAGAGCGCGTAGAACCCCGTGACGACGGCCGTCAGGATCGCGTAGACGAGCGACTTGCGGACGATGACCTCGACGTCGAACAGCCGGAACCGCACGATCGCGTAGGCGAACGTGAGCGGAATGATCGCCATCGGAACGACGCCCCACGCGAGATAGCGGTCCTCGCGGAACAGCGACGGGAAAAAGACGGCGAAAACGACGAAGGGCACGATGCCGGCCACGGTCCCGAGGAGGAGGACGAGGATGGGCCGGCGCTGGGCACGGTCCTCGCTCGTCCACCACGTGTGCGCGAGCGCGAGGAGCCCGAGGATGAGGTAGTCCGCGAGGAGGATCCAGTTCAGCGTCGGGGCCCCGTAGATGAGGCGCCTCAGCCTGCCCTGGTGCGCGCCCGCCATCTGAAGCACGTAGAGGACCGGCGGCAGCGTGTAGAGAAGGGTGAGGAGAAGGGGCGACCGGTTCAGGAAGCGCTGGAGCGTGCCGAGCCACCGGGCGGAGGGCGGCACGCCGGCGGCTCGCTCCGCGAACCGGAACGTCTTCTTCGCGGGGAAGAGCAGGAAAAAGTGGAGGAAGACGGCCGGCAGTAGGAAGAGGGCGAGGGTCCCCGCCACTTGCACGACGTAGTCGATCCAGTAGTAGCTGGACGGCCTCAGCCGGCAGATGAAAAAGAGCATGAAAAGGAGGCAGAGGACGTAGAAAACCTGGACAGCGGGGTCCTCCGGGCGCCGCGAGACCACGAACGCCCCGAGTACGAAAAAGAGAAGCCCCAGAAACGCGAAGTAGAAGTAGGACGCCGATCCGAGCCGGAACGGCGTGAGAATCACTTTCGTCTCGAAGACCTCGCCCTCGCGGCTCACGAGGTAGTCCACGGCCTCGCCCGCTCCGTGCCGGCGCAGCTCGGGGGGCGCCTCGGCCGCCTTGTTGAGCATGCGGTGGCCGATACCGAGGACCGTGTCGCCTGTCCTCAGGCCTGCCTTTTCGGCTGCCCCGCCCGGCACGAGGTCCCGGACGACGATGCCCCCCGTCGAGTACGGATCGGGCACGACGCCGTCGTAGGCCTTCGGCATGAACATGTCCACGACCGACAGGACCGCGAGCAGGCATGCGAGGACGCCGATGAAGACGAGGAGCGGTCTCGGCGAGCGCGAGCGGCCGGGTACGCCGCCCGCGCCCTCCGGGCTGCTCGGATCCGGCGACAGAACCGACATGCTTCCATTCAGTATACGAATGGCGTGCCAAGGTGGTTCCGGAGCCGAGGGCCCTCCGCGCATGCAAGAATCCCGTCGTCGTGACCCGCGGGCTTTTCGTGACATTCGAGGGGATCGAGGGCTGTGGGAAATCGACCCAGCTGAACCGCGCGGCCAACTGGCTGAGAACCCGGGGGCATGCCGTCCTGACGACGCGGGAGCCTGGGGGAACGGCTCTCGGCAAGCGAATCCGGTACGCTCTCCTGCACGCGCGAGAGAGCGTCGAAGCGGGCGCCGAGCTCCTGCTCATGGTGGGCGACCGGCGGCAGCACCTCTTCGAGACGATCGAGCCTGCCCTTGCGGCCGGCGTAACCGTCTTCTGCGACCGGTACGCGGACTCCTCACGCGCCTACCAGGGCGCCGGCCGGGCCTTGGGGGAAGCGGCCGTCGACGAGCTCCACCGCCGGTGGTGCCCGCGCGTCCCCGATCGCACGTACCTCTTCGACTGCCCCGTCGAGGTCGCGCTCGGGCGCGTCGCCAAGAGGAGCGGCGCCGGCCGCGAGAAGATCGACAAGTTCGAACGCGAGGAGATCGCGTTCCACCGCCGCGTGAGGACCGCCTATCGCCGCCACGCGCGACAGGAGCCGAAGCGATTCGTCGTCATGGACGCCTCGCGGCCCCCGGACGACATCTTTCTCTCACTCGAAGAAAATCTTGAATCTCTCTTCCGGAGGCGCCGCCCGTGATCGGCAGGTCCGGCACGTCCGGCACGCCCGTCGTCCTTCTCGCGGGCCCCGGGTCGCGCCGGCTCGAGGCACTGGCTCTCGAGGCGGCTGCCGAGGCCATCTGCGGGCCCGGTTTCGATCCCGAATCGTCCTCCGCCCGACGCGTCTTCCGCAAGGAGCACCCGGACCTCATGGTCGCCGCGCCCGAGCGGCGGCGCCGCGTGAATCCCCCGGCCTTCGAGGAAGGCGACACGAAAGAGACGACCCTGCCGACCGCGCTCGTCCGCGCGGTGGCCGCCGACGCCACGCGGTTCCCTTACGAGGCCGCGCGTCGCGCGATCGTCTTTCTCGACGTGGATCGCACGGAGGCCGCCGCCTTCAGCGCGCTCCTGAAGATCCTCGAGGAGCCCCCGGCGAAGACGCGCTTCGTCCTCACGGCCACGCGGCCGCGCCTCCTCCCGCCCACGATCCTCTCGCGCGTCGCGCTCCGGCCTGTCCGGGGCGGGACTCGTGAGGAGACCGCCGCCGCCCTCCTCGGCCGCGGGCTCGGCGAGGAGGAAGCCGCCGCCCGCGCCGCCTTCCTGCCCCACGACGTGGACGAAGCCGCCGAGCTGGACGTCGCGGAGGCGCGGGCCGTGCGCGATGCCCTCCTCGAGGCCGCGAGCGGAGTCTTCCTCACGGGCTCTCTATCGTGGGCGCTCGCGCTCGGCACGCTCCTGGGAGAAGGCGACGGCCCGGAGGCCGTGCGCCGCCTCCAGCTCCTCGCGCAGCTCCTCCGCGACGCGGCGGCGGCGCCCGTCGACCCGGCCGGGCGCTACGTCCTCTTCCGCGAGCGCTTCAAGGACCTCGCGCGTCTCGGCGCGGCGCCGGCCCCGCGCCTCCTCGACGCAGCCTCGGACGCGCTCGACCTCGCCGCGAGCCTCACGGACTCCCGCCGCAACGTACGCCTCGCGGTCGAGGCGTACGCTCTCGGATTGTGAGCACGGGCGAACGGCCGCTCTCCTCTGCTGCGAAGACGCTCGCGATCCTCCTCGCGCTCCTCGCCCCGGCACGGATGGCGTGGATCGTCTTCACGTTCGGAGAGAACAACCTCTCGAACGACTACGTCGCGCGGGTGCCCGTCGTCGCGGAAATCCTCGAGGGACGCTACCCGTTCACGCACATCTTCGGAGACGCGTGGATCTGGGGCGGGCACTCGTGGCTCACCATCCTGCCGATCTACTGGTTCGAAGCGCGGTTCTTCGCCTGGGACCTGAGGGTGGAGCTCGGGATCGGCCTTCTCCTGTCCGCGCTCAAGGTGCTCCTCGTGTGGCGCGCGGCGACACGGTTCGTATCTCGACGAGCGCATTTCGCGCTCCTTCCGGTCCTCTCGACGCTCGCCTTCTCCGTCTCCATGGTCACCTCCTTCACCTTCGGGGAGTCGGCCCTGCAGATGCAGCTCGCGCAGGTGTTTCTCGCGGCAGGATGTCTCGCGTTCGCGCGCCTCGAGGGCCGACCGGACCTGCGCGCCGCAAGCCTCGCCGGCTGCGGCGTTCTCGCATCGTGGTCCTGGGGCGGCGGCGTCATGGCGTGGCCCGTCTTCACCGTGGCTCTCTTCGCGTCGGGCGAACGCGCCCTGCGGCGCTGGGCGTGGTGGATGGCCGCTGCCGCACTCGGCCTCTCTCAGTACGTCTGGTTCCTGCTGGTGAAGCCCCTCCCGCAGGTCGTGACGAGTCCGGGACTGCACGGGCTCTGGCACCTCCCGGACCTTCTCGGACGCCCATTCGTGAACGGGACGGGCCCCGATTTCAGCCACCGCACGTCCGCGCTGGTCATCGGAGCCGGCGGCCTGGCGCTCGCCGTGGCCGTCCTGTGGTGCGCTCGGGGCGAGCTCGAGAAGAGAACGCCGGCCCTCGTCGTCCTCGGCTGGAGTCTCCTCCTCGCCGTCCAGATCTCCGTCCTTCGGACGGACGTCGCGCCCTGGTACATCGCGCCGATGACGGTCTTCTGGCTGGGTCTCGCCTGCCTCCTGGCGGCCGCGCCGCGCTGCCTCGCGCTCGCCGGGTTCGCGTCGATCGCCGTTGGGCTCCTCTTCTCGAATCGCACATGGGAGGATAAGTCCTTCTACCTTCCGTCCCGCGCGCCCGCTTCCGCCGCGTGCCTGCGCGAGTGGCGGACGGCTCCCGCGGAGTGTCACGACCGCGTCTTCCAGTGGGGCAAGCCCGGGTTCCGGCCTGACGAGCTGGCCGTCCTCGGGGAGGCACTCGAGAGGCGCGGGCTCTCGGTCTTCGGCCCCTCGCGCACGTACCTCCTGCAGGGCGACGTCGCGGTCGGACGCGTGTCTTTCGCGACGTCCGCCCGGAGAGCCTTCTTCTCACGGGACGGCCGCACGCCCGCAGATGCCGGCAACTTCCGCCGCCTCGACCTCGTTCTCGCCCCGGGCGCCGCCGTCGCGTGGCGCATCGACCTGCCGGCACAAATAACGTCGGCGCGGTTCGAGACGCGAGTCCGCGTCCGGGCGGACGACCCGTTGCTCGCTCGCTCCGCAAGAGCGACGGTGGAAGGCTCCGCTTCGGTGGCGCACGCCCTCGTCGCACGCGGCTCGGCGGAGCCCCTCGTTCTC
>JBBRRY010000042.1:0-24511 GCA_038245905.1 Thermoanaerobaculia bacterium
CTTCCGGTGGGCCCCCGGCTTGCCCGACGACTCGTAGAACATGCGCGCCGCGGCCCGGTAGAGGATGTCGTTCACGAGAGTCGACTTCCCGGAGCCGGAGACGCCCGTCACCGCCGTGAAGACACCGAGCGGGAACTTCGCGGTGACGTTCTTGAGGTTGTTCTCCGTCGCGCCCGCCACCGTCAGGAACTTCCCCGTGCCCGAGCGCCGCTTCGCGGGCACCTCGATCGCGAGCTCGCCGGAGAGGTACTTGCCCGTGAGCGAGCGCGGAAAGTTCACGAGCTCGTCGGCATGGCCCTCGCCCACGATCTCGCCGCCGTGGATGCCCGCGCCGGGGCCGAGGTCCACGACGCGGTCCGCGAAGCGGATCGTCTCCTCGTCGTGCTCCACGACGACGACGGTGTTCCCGAGATCGCGCATCGCGACGAGCGTGTCGATGAGCTTCCGGTTGTCCTTCGCGTGGAGACCGATCGAAGGCTCGTCGAGGACGTAGAGGACGCCCATCAGCTTGCTGCCGATCTGCGTCGCGAGGCGGATGCGCTGCGCCTCGCCGCCCGACAGCGTGGCCGAGGCGCGCGACAGCGAGAGATAGCCGATCCCGACGTCGTTCAGGAAGCCGAGGCGGTCTCCGATCTCCTTCAGGATCTTCCCGGCGATCTCCCGCTCGCGCGGCGAGGGCTTGAAGCCATCGAAGAAAGCCTTCGAGTCCTCGAGCGTCTCGGCCGTGAGGGTGTCGATCGGGCGGCCGTCCACGAGCACGGAAAGCGCTTCGGGCTTCAGCCGGCGGCCCTTGCACGCCGGACAGGGCGAGGCCGACATGTAGTTCTCGAGCTCGGCCCGCGCCTCTTCGCTCTCGACTTCCTTGTATTTGCCTTCCAGCAGCGGCACGAGGCCCTTGAAGGCCGACGACCAGTTGTACTCGCCCTTCTCGGACTTCCACTTCCACTTGATCTCTTTCGCGCCCGAGCCGTGGAGGATGACGTCCTGCACGTCCTTAGAGAGCTTCCTGAACGGCACGTCCAGGGAGAACTTCATCACCTTCGCGAGGTGCTCGATCTGCCGCAGTCGCCAGTTCGCCGAGCCCTGCTTGTAGAGCACGATCGCGCCCTCGCGGATCGACTTCGACGTGTCCGGAATCAGCCGGTCCGGATCCACTTTCTGCACCGTGCCGAGACCGCTGCACCCGGGGCACGCGCCGAACGGCGAGATGAACGAGAAGAGACGCGGCGTGATCTCGGTCAGCGACGTCCCGCAGTCGGGGCAGGCGTAGCTCGTCGAAAGCGTCTCGTCCGTCGTCGGCCCGTCGGCAGTCGCGCCGAGAGTCGCCACCGTGACGAGGCCCTTCCCCACCTTCGTCGCCGTCTCGAGGGAGTCCGTCAGGCGCCGGCGCGTGTCGTCGTCGCGCTTGACGACCAGGCGATCCACGATCACCTCGATCGTGTGCTTCTTCTGCTTGTCGAGCTCGGGCGGGCTCTCGAGGTCGACCATCTTTCCGTTGACCCGGGCCCGGAGGAACCCCTGCTTGACCATCTCCTCCATCTGCTTCCGGTACTCGCCCTTCTTCCCCCGCACGAACGGCGCGAGAAGCATGAAGCGCGTGCCCTCCGGCATCGCGAGAATGCGGTCCGTCATCTGCTGGATCGTCTGGGCCGCGATCTCCTTGCCGCAGCTCGGGCAGTGCGGCCTGCCGATCGAGGCATAGAGGAGACGGAGATAGTCGTAGATCTCCGTGACCGTGCCCACCGTCGACCGCGGATTCTTCGAGGTCGTCTTCTGCTCGATCGAGATCGCGGGCGACAGCCCCTCGATCGAATCCACGTCCGGCTTCTCCATCTGCTCGAGGAACTGCCGCGCGTATGCGGACAGGGACTCCACGTAACGCCGCTGCCCTTCCGCGAACAGCGTGTCGAACGCGAGCGAGGATTTTCCGGACCCCGACACTCCCGTCAGCACGACGAGCGCGTTCCGCGGGATCGTGAGGGAGATGTTCTTGAGGTTGTGTTCGCGCGCTCCGCGAATGACGATCGAGTCCATGGGGGCGCGGATTATGAACCGGTTCCGCGGAACGCGCGCCTCGGAACCGGGTGGAACGAGCCCGTCTCGAGTCTCAAGAACCGGTCGCTCGAGGAGAAACAGCTCGTGCCGTGAGCCGGCCGATCGCACGATGCTCGGATCGACATTCTCCCGTGCGGAAGTATTCTAGGAGGCGGATGAGCGCGTGACGAAGAAGGTGCGCGGAAAATTTCTTTGCCGGATCTTCAGTGTCTTCTTGTGGTCTTCGGGTTCCCTGATCCCCACTTCTGCTGCCGCCATCACTCCGGGAGGCGGCTTGCGGGGCCCGGTTGTCGTGTACCTCATCGACACCCTTCGACGAGATCGTGTTTCCGTCTATGGCGCCCCGCATCCGACGACTCCTGCGGCCGAGCGGCTCTCGACCGAGGGGATCGTCTTCGAGAACGCCTATTCCCTGTCCTCCTGGACCCGGCCGTCCGTCGGGACGCTCCTGACGTCTCGACTCCCGGCGTCGATCGCCGCCATCGGTCGGTACGGCGTTCTCGACCCTGCGATTCCGTACCTCCCGGAGATGCTCAGGAAGTCGGGATGGGCGACTGCCGCGTTCGTGACGAATGGCAACGTTTTCGACCTGCGTCTCGGCTTTCAGAGAGGCTTCGACACGTTCCAACCGATTCCCGGGCGGGAGCACCTCGGGAAAGCCTATGCAAGGGAAGCCGTGGAGCCCGCGCTCCGGTTCGTACGAAGCCGGACGAGCCCCAACTTCTTCCTCTACGTCCACGTCGTCGATCCGCACGACCGACCCGACCCCGCTCTGGGCAAGAACGTCTACGATCTCGAGCCCGCCTACCGGGACCTCTTCGCCGGCGACACGCCGCAGCCCTCGCCGGGCGCCGGTGAGCGCACTCCGCCCGACTACGACCGTGCCGTCCGCCAGGCGGACGACCAGTTTGCACGTCTCGTCGCGGAGCTGAAAGCGAAGGGCTTCTGGGACTCGGCCCTCGTGTTCTACACCGCGGACCACGGAGAAGAATTCGGAGAGCACGGCGGCTGGGGTCACGGAAAGACCCTTTACGAGGAGCAAATCCGGATTCCGCTCGTCGTGAAACTGCCCGGGGGGCGTCAGGCCGGCACACGGAGGCGAGACCTCGTGAGCCTCGCGGACGTGGTCCCGACTGTCGCGAGTCTCCTCGGTCTCAAGCCATCGGGCGACTGGGTCGGCCGGAGCCTGCTCACTCCGGACGCCTCGCCGACGCTCTACTTTTCGGAGGATATCGACGACGTCCGGCTCTACGGCGCGAGGCGCGGGTCCGAGAAGCTCATCGTGACGCTCTACCCGCACGCGAAGCGCACGTCGTTCGCTCTCGACGCGGACCCGGCGGAAAAGGCAGGCGTCGCCGTCACGGCCGAAGCGCCGGGCTCAGCCGGGTCCACGAGCCTCTTCCGGCTGATGGAGGAGCTGCGGCGCCGGGAGATCGACTCATGCCCAACGCTGCGACTCGAAAAGGAGGGCGAGGAGGCGCTCCTGATCGACCTGAAGGCCAACCTCTCGGACTTCCCGAAGCCATTCCTGACCTTTGAGGACGCACTCCACGCGCCTTCGATGACGGAAGGCGACGCGCTGACGATTCAGAAGACCCTGGCGGCGCAGGAGCCCTTCCGACTGATCCTATCCGCGAACGCGAAAGGCGAACTTCCACCCTATCGGCTGAACGTCACCTCCGAGAAGACGGACCAGGTCGTCGACACGAATAGCCCGCACTCGGCGTTCCGCGTTCGGAAGACCGTGCGACCAATCCTCCAAGGCCCGACGAGCGACGAAGTGCTCGCCCATCTGAAGAGCCTCGGATACCTCCGGGGTCCGTAGCCGCAGCGCCGAGCCCGCCCGCCGGCTGCGGTCTCTCGGGAGTGCCTTCGAAGTGGTTCGCGAGGAGAAGGTCGTCGTGGTTCAGAACGCCAGGTTGGGGCCGCGGCGGATGCCGCGGCCCCAAAGACGAATTCCCGCGGGAAGCTACTTCTGCGTCTTGTCTACGACCTTACCGAAGTTCTGCGTCGACCGATGGGACCATTCCACGTCCCACCCGAGTCGTCGCGCAGTCGTCATGTTCGGCGTGCCGTCCTCGTTGTACGTGCCGTTGCGGACGAGGCTGAGCCTCTGCTCCGCCGAGAGGCCGTCGGGCATCTTCGCCGAGGGCCCGTCCGGCATGAATTCGTTGCTCTGAACCGTGACCTTCCAGTCCTTGAAGGTCCTCCGGATCCCGTTCACGTGGTAGAAGAACTCCACGTCCCTCGACGACTTCAGCTCGATGGAATCGAGACCGATCGACACGACGGCAACCTGCGAGAGGTCGCCGATCGGCGTCACCTGGATCGACAGGCCCTCGGTGTCCGTCACGAGCCGGAAGTCTTCGGGCACCTCGATGACCGCCTGCCGGCCGACGAAGCGGCCCCGGCCGCGGAAGTAGGTCCCTGCCTCCGGGCCCTCGAGCGCGACGTAGCGGATGACCATCCCGGCCTGGGTGGGATGAGGCTCTACGAAGGGCTTCGCGCCGCTCGCGCCCATGTTGCCGCTGGCGTAAACCGCCCAGTTCGTCGTACCGGACGTGCCCGCACCCCCGTGGACGCCGTACGTTGTGGTCGGTGTCGCATTGTCTCCGAGGATTCCGTACCCCGCAGTCACGCCGGCTGCCGTGTAAGCGCGGCCGAACACGGCGTAGGTGTTCGAGAATCCCCAGACGCCATTGTCCTTGCCGTCCCCTCGTATGCCACCCGGGACCCAACCGGCAGGGATCCCGACCGCCGCTCCCGCTCCCGTAATGGAGCCCTGTACAGCGGAGGAATCAGAGCTGCTGTCGGCCGTCTCGCCGAAGACCGCATAGGATTTTCCGGCCACGACGCTTGCCCCGATGCCGTGGACGCCGGCCGAGCCCGCGGCAGCGGTGGTGCCGATCTGGCCCTGGACGCCGAAGACCTTGCCCGTTCCGCCAGCGTAGCCGCCCACGCCGTGGGTCCCGTCCGCATTGTTGCCGTTCTGCCCGAGAACGCCCGCGACTCCGGCGGCCGTAGACTGCCCCAAGACACCGTTACCGACACTCGAGGTTCCGAAGACGCCGGTGCCTCCGGAGCCGTACACGCCGACTCCGCTCGAGCCGCCGTACCCCAAAACGCCGTAACCGGTGGACGCCGTGGAAGTACCCCAGATTGCGTAATTCGAAGGCGTGTTGATGAAGAAGGTGGTCGCCGTGGGCTGCGTCGCGGCGTAGTAGCCGTTCACGTCGAAGAAGAGATCGACGGTACCGGAGCCTTCGTTCACGACCGTGATCTGCCCGCTCGTCCCGAGCGGGACGACCGCCGCGTTCGCCAGCGCGAGGACGCCCGGGCTCCAGTTCAAGGTGGACACCGTCGCCGGCGTGCCCGTCGGATAGATGGCGAAGTCACCGTAGGAGGTCGTGTTCCACACTGCGAAGTTGAACGACACGGCGACGGCCGACGTCGGGATCCCGCATTTACCTGTGATCGTGAACGCGCGCGAAAGGCCCCCGGTCATGCTTGGCGGGCCGTAGCCCGACGGAAATCCGCTGCCCGCGCGCGTGTCGGCCATGCGGCACGGCGCGATCGGAATGAACGGGAGCGGGGCAGCACTCACGGCAAGCGCCGTCCGGCCTCCGGGCGAAGCCGACCACGTTGACGGGGCAGCCCAGTTGCTGATACCGCCGCTCGCGCCCGCGGCAGCAGGCAACGCGACCGCAAAGGCGAGGGCAGCGCAAAGACCGATACCGAGGATTCGTTTCATGGACCCACCTCCTGTGGTGCCCGAAGGCACATGGTTGATACGAGCCGGGTTGTTTCGTTCTAAGTCCCGGCTAACGTATATCCGGTCTCAGCGAGATGCAAGCCCCCGCGCGGCCAGAATCGCGCCGGGTCCGGCGCAGGAACTCGAAAACCGCCGGCGGATAGGCGCGCCACGGCACCGGGTGCGGCTCGGTCGCCTGGCTGCGGCCGTCGGTCAGGTGATCCCACTTCGCGACGCACCACCAGAGCGACACGGTGCCCGTGCGCCCGCGAGGTCGCGGTCGAGGAACTTCGTACGCGAGGCCTCGGCTATCTCAACTAGCGCGGGATCTGGAAGCGGACGTCCCCGGGGAAGGCGCGCTGCCCCCGGCGCCTGAGGACGGCGGCCCCTTCCGCGTCCGTTCCTGCTTCCAGCGCGATCATGGCTCTCTGGAGGACTTCGGAGCTCCGCGGGCTCCGTGCGACCGCCTGGTCCGCGAGCTTGCGGGCCTCCGGTGTGCGGCGTTCGAGCGCATAGGCCCGGCAGAGGGCGAGCGTCGACTCGTCGCGTCCGGGGAAGAGCCGGAGCTCGGTCTCCATCTCCGCCGCGCCCTCCGGCAGGCGGCCGAGCGCGACGAGGAGCTCGCCGCGGTAGAGGTGGAAGAGAACGAGCGGCTTCCCGCCGGACTCCCGGAGAGCCTGGAGCGCGAGATCCGTCTGAGCGAACGCCCCCTGCAGGTCGCCCTTCGCCTGAAGGACCCGCGCCAGGATCATGTGCGGCAGCGTCGGGGACGACGCGCTCGCGACGGTCGAACGGGCGGCTTCCTCGGCGCGGCCGACGTCGCCCAGTGCGAGGTAGATGTCGGGCAGGAGGAAGTCCGCCGTCACCTCGCCCATCTGACGCGCGAGCTGTGCGTGGCGCAGGGCCTCGGCGGCGTTCCCCTGCCGCAGGTACAGCTCGGCGAGGAGGTGGACAAGTTGGGGCGAGTCCGACGGGGCGCGGCGCATGCCTTCGCGCCCGGCCTCAATGGCGTCGTTCAGCCGGCCCACGCGGGACAGCGAGAGCGCGTAGGAGAACCAGACGTCGAAGAACGTCGGGCTCCCCTTCAGCACGGCCTCGAGCTGCGGGATCGCTTCGGCGTCTCGCCCGACCGCGCTGAGACTCATGGCCCGCTGGGCGACCGCGAAGTCCGCGATCCGGTCCTTGGGATCGGGGAGGGGCCCCGCGGCTCCGGGTGCCGCAGTCAGGTACCCGAGCGACGCGAGCTTCGCCTGGCGCTCTGCATCTGCGGCCGAGGGCGGCCGGAAGGACCTCTCGTAAGCCGAGAGCGCGACGCGCAGCGCGCGGAACGCGTCCGGCGCGCCCGCCGAAAGATCGGTGCGCTCTCCGGGGTCCGCGTCCATGTCGTAGATCTCGCTTCGCGGCGACTCGATGTAATGCCATCGGCCGTCCGTCAGCGACGCGAGGTCGCTCCATCCGAGGTGAAGGCGCGTGTAGAGCGTCTCCGAGTAGATCCGGCGGGCCACGGCCGGCTTCTCCGTCCGGCCGCCGAGCGCGTCCATCGCATGCGGCAGCGGCGGCACCGACCCGCGGACGGCGGAGAGGACCGTCGGAAAGACGTCCGCCAGACCTATCGGAAGGTCCGAAGACGCACCGGTACGAAGCGCGCGCGGGAGCTTCGCGACGAACGGCACGTGCAGAGCCTCGCGGTAGAGAAAGATCCCGTGCTCCATCTCCCCGTGATCGCCGAGGCCCTCGCCGTGGTCGGACACGAAGAGGATCAGCGCCGAATCATAGAGGCCTCGCCGCTTGAGGAACCCGAGAAAGCGGCCGACGACCTCGTCCGCCGCCGCAATCTCTCCGAGGTACGGTTGGCCCGCGTAGCGGCTCCGGAAGGGCTCCGGCGGCTCGTACGGAGCGTGCGGCTCGTAGAGGTGCAGGAATGCGAAGAGCGGCCGCTCGCCGACGCTTTCGATCCAGCGCTCGAGGAGCTCCTCCGTCACGGCGCCCGGCCTCTGCACCTCGCCCATCGCCTCGTAGGGAGCCGACGGCTCGAGGCGATCTTCGTAGAAGTCGAAGCCCCGGCCCACTCCGGTCGCCTTCGCGAGCACGAACGACGACACCGCGGCGCCCGTCGCGTACCCGTCGACCTTGAGTTCTTCCGCGAGCGTCCGGACGTCTGCGTGCAATTCGTAGCCTGAGTTATCCCGCACGCCGTGCTCGAACGGCAGCCGGCCCGTGAGCATCGTGAGGTGTGAAGGAAGCGTGAGCGGCACATGGCTGAACGCGCGCGTGAAGAGGATTCCGTCGCGCCGCAGCGCGTCGATCGCCGGCGTCTCGACGCCCGTGAAGCCGTAGGCCGGCAGCCGGTCCGCGCGCAGCGTGTCGATCGAGATCAGGATGACGGGCGGTTTCGCGCGAGGGACCCAGGGCAGACGGGAGCACCCCGCGAAACTCGCCGCGGCGACCGCCAGAACGACCGCGAAGCGCGTTCGGCCTCTCACCCGCCACACGCCTCGAGTCTAGGGGAAAGAAAAAGGGCCGCGGTTTCCCACAGCCCTTCCCGGAGTCTCTCAGGGTTGCCTCGATGGCCGGGCGACCCGCCTATGGGGTCTTCACTGCGGCAGATACGGCAGCCCGGGCTGCCGTCGCGGCGGCCACTTCCGCCTCTTCCGTGGCCCGCTTCTCCTCCCACGCCTGCTTCCAGCCGTTCCGTTCGGCCGTGCGGAGGTTCGTCGTTCCGTCGGGGTTCAGCGTTCCGTTCTTGATCAGGATCTGCCGGTACGCCTCAGGCATACCCAGAAGGCCCTTTTCCGAGTCCGGAACGAAGTGGATGTTCGCGGTCACAGGGGCGTTGTCCTTGTAGACCTCTCGCTCGGCATAGACAACGTAGTTGATCTTCACGTCGCGCGAGGCTTCAACCACGATCCCGTTCTCTCCCTCCTCGATCACGGCCACGGAGGCCAATCTCCCAAGCGGCGACACGATCGCCGAATACGAGTCGGGACGGGAAACCATACGGAAGTGCTCGGGGATTTCGATGGTCGTCACGCCCTTGGGCACGTTGATCGAGCCGCGGAAGTAGATCTCGGCGGCCGGCCCCTCGAGTGAAACGTAGCGGATCTCCTTGGTTGAATCGGTCGGATGCGGCTGCACGAAGGACTTGATCGAACCGGAGATCGTTCCGGACGCGAACATGTTGCCGTTGGCATAAACGCCGTAGTCTCCATAGCCAAGGAGCCCGAGAGACCGAAAAGCACCCGCCGACGTAAAACACTCTCCTCTAACTCCAACGTTTTCGCTGAGGCCTTCCACGGCGATCTGGCTCTTGCTGAGGCCGTAGACCCCCGCACGCAAGTTGTTCGTTCCGACCGGAAGAGCCGTGGCGAGGTCCTGACCGACCACCCCGGCGGCCGTGAGGGACGTTGAGGCGGTCGATCCGATCACCCCGTACAGGACTCCGCTGGTACCCGTGGACACGCCCCAGACGCCATACTGGGCGCCGGTGATGTAGGCTCCGTGCCGGCCGCCCGTGGCGAACAGCCCGTCCCCGGTCGTGCTCTGGGCCCAGACGCCGTTCCAGGCGGTGCTTTCGCCCCTCATGCCGAGACCCGTGCTCGAGATGCCGAAGACGCCGGTCCCGGAACTTGAGACGCCATACGCCCCAGTGCCGGCTGAAGAATTCCCATAAGTCCCGTAAGTCGTGCCTGATCCGAGGACACCGTATCCCGTCGTCCCGTTGGCAACGCCAAACACGCCGACACCGGTCCCCGCCGCGGTGGATTGACCCACGATTGCGTACAGGCCCGGCGTCGAGATCGTGAACGTCGTGGCCGTGGGCTGCGTCGCAGCGTAGTAGCCGTTCACGTCGAAGAACAGATCCACCGCACCGGAACCTTCGTTCACGACGGTGATCTGGCCCGCGCTGCCGCCAGTCCCGAGCGGAAGGACCGCCGCGTTCGCGAGCGCGAGGACGCCCGGGCCCCAGTTCAGCGTCGACACCGCCGACACCGTCCCGCCCGTCGGGTAGATCTTGAAGTCCCCGTACGAGACCGTGTTCCACACCGCGAAGTTGAACGACACGGCCACGGCCGACGCCGGGATCCCGCACTGCCCCGCGACCGTGAACGCGCGCGACGCGCCTCCCCCGATGTTCGGCGGGCCGTACGCGCCCGTGAAGCCGTTGCCGCGCGTGTCCGCGACGCGGCACGGCGTCACCGGGATGAACGGCAGCGGTGGGTTGCCCGTGACGATGAGGGGTGACCGGCCCGAGGACGCCGAAGCGGCGGTCGACGGCGCCGACCAGGTGGAGGGAGCCGACCAGTTCTTGATTCCGGTGCCCGCGATGGCGGGCAGGGCCACGACAACGGCGAGCGCTGTGGAAAGGGCGATTCCGAGGACGCGTTTCATGAATCCTCCTCCTGTTGTGAGTCTTGGTACAAGCGCGATACAGATGCGTTTCTTGGTGTGGGACAAGCTATGCCTTGCCGAAGTCGATTGCAAGGCCGGAAGTGGTTCCTGCGCGACACTCTCTGGCGCCGGAGCGACAAAGGCCGACTTCGCGGCCTCCCGCGGCACCGGAGTCAGGCGGCTCGCAGCCTCTTCCGCAAGCCTCTGAATGCTCCCCCGAGGCCGCGAGTCCAGAACCTCGCCGGGTTCCGCCGCAGGAACTCCAGGATCGCGGGCGGATACGCCCGCCACGGCACGGGGTGCGGCTCCGTCGCCTGGCTGCGGCCGTCCGTGAGGTGATCCCACTTCGCGACGCACCACCAGAGCGACACGGTGCCCGTGCGCCGCTTCACGAGATCCATGATCTCTTCCAACGCGCGCGTCCAGCCCGCGACGGTCTTCGCGTCGGCGTGCATCCGGCAGCCCGCGAGGTCGCGGTCGAGGAACTTCGTGCGCGAGGCCGGGTACTTCGCCGCGATGCGCAGCCAGTAGTCGTAGTCCATCGTGTGGTGCAGCGAAGTGTCGAAGGGACCGATCTCGTCCCACACGCTTCTTCTGAAGAAAGCCGCGGGCTGGGCGATGAAGCAGGCATCGGCAAGGTGCTCGATCGCGTCGGGGCGCACGAGATACGGTGAGATCTCGGCTCCGACTTCGTTGAGATAGCTCGCGCGCCCCCACACGAAGACGAGAGCGGGGTCGGCCGCGAAGGCCTCGCCGACGGCGGCGAGCGCGCCGGGGCGGAGCACGTCGTCGCTGTTGAGATACCCGAGGACGTCACCCGTCGCGCCGAGGAGTCCCTTGTTGATCGCGTCGGCCTGGCCGGCATCCTTGACGGACACGAACGGCACGCGCCCGTCGTACGAGCGCAACACCGTCAGCGTCCCGTCCGTCGATCCTCCGTCCTGCACCCGGTAGTCGAGATACGGATAGTTCTGCTCGAGGACGCTCTCGATCGTCGCTCGAATGAACTTCCCCTGGTTCAGGGAGGGGGTGACCAGTGAGATCTTCATTGCGAGAAGAGGAATCGGATTCTGAGAAAGTTCAGGAGCAGGAATCCGGTCCTCATGGCGAGAGATAGAGGCCACATCAGCTTCGGCCCGTGCCTCCTCCAGATTTCCGCGTGCGCCGAGAGCGAGAGGTTGTGCTTGTCGTCGGCCATCCAGCCCGCGTACTGCCGCGCGGTCGGAGCGCCGGCGATCCGGGCGTCGTAATCGCCCACCTCGTGGAACAGGCGCGCTGCGGGCGCGACGAGGACGGGAATTCCCGCCCGTTTCGCGCGCAGCGAGAAGTCGAGATCTCCCCACGCCATCGGGAACCGCGCGGCGTCCGGCAGGCCGATACGGTCGAAGACCGCGCACGGCACGCACGTCCCCATCCCGAAGAGCCAGTCCGCGGGGTACGGCTTCACGGGCAGGTCCGCCACGGGCGCGCCATGACGCAAGACGCGAATCCCCCGACCCCACCACTCCACCGACCCGCCCGCCGACCAGACGCGGCCGGGCTCCTGCGCGTACATCACGGCGCTGCCGACGAGCGCTCCGGGATTCCCTTCGACGGCTTCGCCGAGCCTCGCGAAGTAGTCCTTCGCGCACGTCACATCCTGGTTGAAGAAGAGAACCGCTTCTTCTCCGAGGGAGCGCGCTCGTTCGATCCCGAGCACGATCGCGCCCGTCCACCAGACCGGCGCCGCGGTGCGGATCACATCCACGCCGGGGAACTCGCGGGCCAGGGCGCCTCCCCCGGCGGAGCCTTCGTCGTCGATGAACACGATGCGCTCCACGCCAGCCTCCCTCAGCGAGGCGATCGCCCGCCGCGACGCCTCGACCCGCTCGAAGGCGGGAATGAGAACGGCCGGCGGCCTCAGGCCGCGGCCCCCCGCCCGTCGAGCTCGGCCAGTTCGGCGTTCACCATGATCTTGACCAGCTCCTCGAACCCCGTCTTCGGGATCCAGCCCAGCTCGCCACGCGCCTTCGAGGCGTCGCCGCGCGTTTCCGTGATGTCGACAGGGCGCGCGTAAGTCGGGTCGAGCACGACGTGCTTCCTATAGTCGAGGCCGACGATCCGGAACGCGGCCTCGCAGAAGTCGCCGACCGAGTGCGAGACACCCGAAGCGAGGACGTAGTCACCCGCCTTCGCGGCCGAGGCGATGAGGCGCATGCCCTCCACGATGTCCGGGGAATAGCTCCAGTCGCGCTTCGGCGTCAGCGTGCCGAGGTGCAGCTCTTTCTGCCGCCCGCGCGCGATGGAAGCGGCTCCGCGGGCGATCTTCCGCGTGACGTAGTTCTCGCCGCGGCGCGGGCTCTCGTGGTTGAAGAGGATGCCGGCGCACGCGAAGAGCCCGTAGGCGTTCCGGTAAATGCGCACGAGGTTCAGCGCATAGACCTTCGCCGCCGCGTACGGGTTGATCGGGTTCATGGGCGTCTTTTCGGTCTGGGGCGACTCCTTCGCCTCGCCGAAGATCTCGCTCGTGGCCGCGAGGAAAAAGCGGCAGTCCGGCACCACGTGGCGCATCGACTCGAGGAGCCGCAGCGTGCCGAGGCCCGTCGAGTCAGCCGTGTACTCCGGAAGGTCGAACGAGATCTTGACGTGGCTTTGTCCCGCGAGGTGGTAGATCACGTCCGGCTTGACGTTCCTGAGCACCGACACGAGGCTGCTCGTATCCGACAGGTCGGCGTAATGCAGCATCAGCCGGGACACGGCCCGTGCCTGAACGAGAGCCGGCACGGAATCCAGCCGCGTGCGCTGCAGAAGGCTCGACTGCCGGACGAGTCCATGCACCTCATCCCCACCCGCGAGGTGAGATTCGGCCAGATAGGAACCGTCCTGACCGGTAATGCCCGAGATCAGGATGCGCGCCATGAGAGACAGTTTGTGGGAAAGTAGGAGGATGTCAAAGGGGCGGAGCCTGCGGGTCTTCGTCGATCTCGCTCCCCTGTCGCCGGATGGCGGAAATGGCGGAGCGCGCCTCTTCACGCTCGACCTCCTCGCCGCGCTTCTCGGCCGGGCCGACGCTCACGAGATCAACCTCCTCGTCAAGCCGGAAGCCGAGGCGGTCGTCGCGCCGCTCCTCGCGAAGGGCGCCATTCTCCGGCGCCTCGGTCCCGGGCTCGACGTCGAAGAACCCCGGCGCCTCCTGCGCACGCGCCGCAGGCTCCACGGCTTTTTCCAGCCTCTCCTCGATCTCGCCGCCCCCGACCGCTCGTCGCTGAGAAGGCTGGGCGCCGACGTCCTCTTCAGCCCGCTCGGCACCGCGGCGTTCCACGAGCCCGGGCTTCCGCACGTCGTCGTCGCGTACGACTTTCAGGACCTCGTCTATCCGGAGTTCTTCGATCCCGACGAGCGCCGCCGCCGCATCGGATTCCGGGGCGACCTAAGGCGCGCCGACCGCGTCGTCGCGATCTCCGAGGCCACGAAGGCGATGGCCATCGAGCGCGTGCACGTGAAGACCGAGCGGATCACGGTTCTGCCGCCCGTCGCGGGCCCGCTGCGCGGCGCGCTCGACCCTCGCGAGGTGCTGAATCGCCTCGACGCCCTCGACCTCTTCCGCGCGAACTTCGCGGCCTATCCCGCGAACTTCTGGCCGCACAAGAATCACGAGCGCCTTCTCGCGGCGGCGGCGCGCATCGTGCGCGAGGACCCGGAGTTCCGGCTCGTCCTCTGCGGCGCCCTCGACGAGAACCGCGAGAAGCTGCGCGGCCGCATCGAAGCCCTGGATCTCGGCGCGAACGTCCGCCTCCTGCCCTATCTCGACGACGCGGACACGACCGCCCTCCTCCAAGGTGCCGAATATCTCGTCTTCCCGTCTCTCTTCGAGGGCTTCGGCCTTCCGGTTCTCGAGGCCATGGCGCTCCGTACGCCCGTCGCGTGCTCCGACCTTCCCTCATTGCTCGAGGTCGCGCGCGAAGCGGCGCTCTTCTTCGACCCGGAGGACGTGCCCGGAATGGCCGCGACCATGTCGCGCCTCGGGAAGGAAGAAGAGACCCGTGCCGCGCTCGTCCGAAAGGGGCTCAAGCGCGCGGAGGCCTATGCCGGAATCGACGTGGCGGGCGGGTACCACGAGCTGCTGGGCTCGACCCGGGAGTGAAGTTGCTCAGGGAACCGACGGATCGACGAGTACCAGCTCTGGAAAGTACGACCGGAAGAAGCCGCGATCGCGCGACAACAACCTGTCCGCCGAATCGAGCGCATGCGCCGCGATCAGGAAGTCGGCGATCATGCGCTCCTTTCGGGAGCCCTTGCGCGCTCGATAGGTGCGCCAGGCGCGCCCGGCGCGTTCCGCGGCGGCGGTCGAGACCGGCTCGAACTCCAGACCCAGGCGGGACAGGATGGGGCCGCAAGGCTGGTCGTCGCCGAAAGTCGCGCTCACTTCCGCCCACACGATGTCGCAGGCGAGAAGAGGCCCCTGGGCATAGGCGCTCTTGATGGCAATCCGCGAGGCCTCACCGAATTTCTCGTCCCCGGAAAGCACGTCCAGGAGGACGGACGAATCGACCGCGGTTCTCACCGGCGCCCCGGCCGCGGCCCTCTCATCTCGTCGAGGGTTGCGTCGACACTCTTCGGCAGTCGAAGAATTCCGAAGACCTCGTCCACCGGATGCCGGCCCCGGGCTCCCTTGCGCAACACCACACACTCCCGCCGAAGCTCGAAGACCACGGGCGTGCCCGCAGAGAGGCCAAGCCGATGCCGCACCGCCGCAGGAACGGTGATCTGACCCTTGGAGGAAATCGTGCTCTTCATAAAGTAAAGGCTTATCCTCTTTACTTGAATTGTCAAGCGTTCGCGGGCGCTGCGCCTCGACTGGCCGCTTCAGCCAGGCTTTTCAGACCGGGAATCCTCTCGAATTCTCGAACGTTGTTCGTGACGAACTCAGAGCCGCGGGGGTACGTCGGCTAAAACGTCGCCGATCGTGTCGGGAAAGTCCTCCGGCAAGTGGAAGGCCGTCAGCGCCCGATAGAGATCGCCGGCGGTGCGAGATCTCTTTCGGAGCACGATTTCGCTTCGTCGTCCCGATGCCGCATTACCCCTCTTGCGGTGAACCTTGCGCGTCCTCTTCATCAGATGAGGCTGATCCGTTAAGCCAGGCTTTTCAAGCGCTACTTGAAGCGACGCCCTTCCCGAACTAGTCTTGCGTCGAGAGCAAGGAATGCGAACCAGAATGAGCCGGCTTTCCCGCAAGGGACAGATCACGACCCCGCGCGGCGTGCGCGCTGCGCTGCACCTCGAGCCCGGCGATCTGGTCGCCTGCGAGGTAGAGGGCGACAAGGCGATCCTCCGCCGCGCCGAGCCGCTCGACGCGCCCTACTACAAGACGGTCTCGAAAACGCTCGGAGAGTGGAACTCCGCTGATGACGACAAGGCGTTTCGCGATCTCTGAGACGTTGAAGTCCTACCTCGTGTCGCGCAAGTTCGAGGTCGTGCTCAAAACAGCACGATCTCGTCGCCAGGCTTGAAGTCGGGTTTCAGATCCCAGTAAGACGTGTCGTCTTTCCAGATGCGCTTCGAGCCCAGCTTGTCGAGACGCGTCTTCAAAGCCGCGAGCTCGCCCGCGAAGAAGCCGTCACGGTCGAATAGAAGCCGGCCGTCGTCGAGCATGTCGAGGAACAACGGGCTTCCCCGCCGCACCTCGCGAGGCGTCTTGAAAATCGCCGACAGCCTGTGCGCAGAGTCAGCCGGCTTCCCGGAGACGACCGATTTCTCGACCGCGTCGAATTCCCGTACGCGCGGGATCCGTCCGTCCGGAAGCGGATCGGCCACGACGAGAATGTCGATGTCCGAGTCGGGCCTCGGCGTTCCCCGGCCCACCGATCCGAAGACGACGAGAGAGACGAGGCGGTCGCCATAAAACCCCTGGCACACGCCCAGCAGCCGCTCCAGCAAGCGCTCGATCTCGGGAATGCGGGCTACCATGGTTCGATTATCCTCTGAGGGCCGCAAACAACTGCCGCCAGGGTGGTCCCCAGCCGCTTCAGGGAGCCTTGACACCTCGTCTTTGCAAAGCTAGTCTTTACGTAAAGAGTAAAGAATGAAGCCCAGGACGAGCCGGCTCTCCAGCAAAGGTCAGGTCACGATTCCGCACGCCGTCCGTGCGGCCCTGCACCTCGAACCGGGCGACTTGGTCGCCTACGAAGTGAAAGACGACAAGGCGATTCTGCGGCGGGCAGAGCCTTTCGATGCCGCCTACCACTCCGCTGTTTCCGAGACACTCGAGGAGTGGGGTTCCATCGACGACGACAGGGCCTTTCGTGATCTGTGACGCATGGGACGTCGTCGCCGTCCCGTTCCCTTTCAGCGAGCGACCGGGAACGAAGAAACGGCCGGCTCTCGTCCTTAGCCGGCAGGCGTTCAACAAGGCTGGTCACACGATGCTGGCCATGATCACGACCCGAGCACATCGAGCCTGGCCGGGAGACGTGGAGATCGCGGGGCTGGACGCAGCTGGGCTCCCGCTCCCGTGCATCGTCCGGTTGAAAGTGTTTACGCTCGACAACCGCCTGTTCATCCGAAAAATCGGCTCGCTCACTCCTGCGGACCGCCGTCAGGTCTCGAGCGTCCTGAAGTCCTACCTCGTGTAGGGCTTCGCGACCGCGTCTCGCAATCGCCGAGAGGACCTTCCCGAGGTCCGCGTCCATCCGCGCCACGTCCGCGTCGTACAGCGCCAGGAGCTTCTCGCGGTCCCCCGGCTCGAACGAATACCCCGCCGGCCCGTGAAGATCGAGACGAGCGACGGCGCCGTCCACGGCGTCACCGTGTACGCACGACCCGGTCACGACTTGGAGCCGCGCCGGGCCGCCGGCAGAAGAGCGAACCCCAGCGACTTCGCATTCCGCCGCACACGCTCGTCGAGGCTGAGGAACACCAGCTCCTGGATGGAAGAGCGGGCTGTCAGGGCGCTCGAAAGGTGGAGAGCGTCCAGAGTTCGCACCGGCTCGTGGCGCTGTTTTCCGCGTACAGCTTCAGCGGTCGCCCCTTTCCTCGTCGAGCAGCTGCGCTGCCGTCTTCCCACGGAGCACGGGACCCAGAAGCGGATAGGCCTGCGCGCTATTCGTGCCGATGTGTGAAACCAATCCCCGAGGCCGCGAGCCAGCCCCAGAAACCAAGGAGAGAGACCGTCCGCAGGGCGAAGCGCTGAAAGTCAAAGTCTTCCCTTACCACGCCACCGTGACGGGATATCGCGCGACCTGCGCGTCGCCACTCACGAGAACGAGGTTCTCGATCTGAGCCTGGGCGACGAGAATCCTGTCGAACGGGTCGGCGTGATGGTCGGGCAACGTCGAGACGTGTAGCGCGTGCCGGAGGTGAACCGGCAGAACATGAATGCCGTTGACCGCCACGTGTTTGGTCACGAAGTCCTCGAGGTTCTCCGCCAGCCGCAGCCGTCCGATTCTCGTCTTGATCGCAAGCTCCCAGGCGCTCGCAACACTCAGGAAGACCTCGTTCCGCTCTGACGAGATCAACTTTCGCGCCTTCGCCGGAAGCCTCGGATCGTCGCCGATCCACCAAAGGAACGCGTGGGTGTCGAGCAGCAGCTTCACAATCCGAAGAAACGTCGGAGCTTGGCTGGAAGGGGGGCATCGAAGTTCCCCTTCATCGTGAATCGGCCGCGCGCGCTTCCGGGTTCCCGGCGGGCCGTGCGGTCCGAAAACGGCACGAGGCGCGCCACGGGGCGGCCCGCCTTTCCAATCACGATCTCCTCTCCCTGGCTCAACCGGACGAGAAGTTTCGAGAAATGGGTCTTCGCCTCGTGGACGTTCACGACTTTCGACATGTGCGAAGGATAGACTAAGCGATAGACTAAGTGAATGCTAGCGGCGGGCCGTGAGTCACGCCGGGATGGCGGTGCGTTCCGTCTTCGAGTCCCTTCTCCACGGGCTGTGCGGCGAGGCCGCGAGCCAGCCCCAGAAGCCCAGGAGCGAGCCGGCGTAGTTCCCGAAAATGTCAGCCACCGGAACGTCCGCATCGGGATGAACTTCTGGCTCACCTCGTCTGTCGACGTACCAGAGCGTCACGTGCGGCTGCAGCCGCGGCAGGATGACCTTCAGCCACCAGTTCGGGGCATAGGGGATCGTCACCAGCGCCACCGAGGCCGCCACGGCCGCCGCCACGGCCCACCCCCGGCTACAGAGCCACGGTCCACCTCGCCGATCCATATAACGAAGTCTACGGGCCCTCTCGCTACACTCCTCAACACAAGTGCTCCGCCGCTTCCTTCTTCGCTCGCTGGTCCTCGCCGGGATTATCCTGGCCTGCTTCGGGCAGCTCGTCTGGCGCGGCGCACACGCGAGAAAAGTTGTCCTCGAGAACTTCCCGACACCCCACTGGTCGACGGGGAAGGTTCTCTTGGCGCACATCCGCCCCACCGGACAGCCCGGACACGTCTACGACCTCACCTTCGTCCCGGAGGCGGAAGGCGGCGTCCGGCCGCCGCAGGGCGCGCGCCTCATGATCCAGCTCGCTACGGCGCAGACGCGCATCCTCGTCGTGCGCGGGGGCCACCCGAACACGTCCGTCTCATGGTGGGAAGTTCTTCGCGGGCGCGAGAGCCTCCAGATTCTGCCGGATCGCGGCTGGCTAGACCTCGGAGAGATGCCCGCCGACGGCGCACCGCTCGAGGTGCAGGTCGTCGGCCTCCTGCCCGCCCCGTATGGCTTCTACGAGATCTTCACGGACGACCGGCCGGCCATCGCGAAGGTCCGCATCGCGCGGCCCGACTCGCCGCGCGCCCGGCCGCTCAGGATCCTCCCGCGCTACCGCTTCCTCGTCCCCGCGCCCGTCCCACCGGGCGAGACTCTGGCCCGGTTCTTCTTCTTCATCTCCTGCAGCCGGGTCCTGCAAGCCACCGGCTTCGCCGCCCTCGTTCTGCTCTTCGCCGGCTGGTGGTGGCTGTGGGAGAAGCGCGCCGCACGCGCGGTCGCGTGCCTCGTCCCCGCCTTGACGCTCCTGCACGCATGCTGCCTCGCGCCGCTGCAAGGCGCCGATGAGGCGACGCACGTCGGAACGGTCGAGGCGGTGCTTTTCAACCCGGACCTCTTCAAGAACCCCAGCGCTTATCCGAAGTCGATCGCCCGGCTGTACGAGGCGATCGGCTACTTCTCGTGGGCCGGATACCCCGACATCCCCGTAACGGGGCTTCTCCCCGAGAACCGGGACGCAACACGAGACTCGGTTTCGAAAGTTCTCGCCTCCGAGGCGCGGGAGGACGCAGGCGTCAGACCCGACGCCTTCCTGATCAACCCGCGGACGCGCGCGCCCCTCTATTACAACTCGTTCCGCCTCGTTGGCTCCGTTCTCAAGCGGCTCAGCGTCCTCGATCGCGTCGAGGCCTACGTCGTCCTTTCCACGTTGATGTCCCTCGGCTTCTTTCTCGCCGGCCTCTGGGTTCTCGCACGGGCCGGCCTCGACACGAGCATCGTCGCGATCTATGGGCTCGTCTCCCTCTGGCCATACTCGGTCGGCGTCGTCGCGAGCTGCTCCAACTACTCCCTCGCGATCGGGATCGGCCAGTTCCTCACGGCGTGCCTCGTCGCAGGTGTTCTCGCCGGGAGGCAGAGCACAAGGCTCCTCGCGGCTGCCGCGTTTTCTTTCGTGAGCCTCGTCGGAATCGGCGTGTGGGACGACTTCGTTTTTTTCGCCTTACCGTCTCTCATCGCCTTGACGCTTCTCGCGGCGGCAGCAGCCTGGCGCCTCCCGGCCAGCGGGACGCGGAGGCTCGCGACCGGCTCGGTCCTTTCCATCGGCGTCCCTCTAACCATCGCGCTCACGTACGCTCTTGCTACCGGCCGGATTCGCCGGCTCATCTCGAGCCTCGGTGCCCGACTTCCCAAGGAGTTGGGCGGCTTCGAGGACCCGTCGCTCTGGCTCCTCCTCGCCATGGCAGCCGCACCACTCGTCGTCTGCCTCATCCTCGTCCTCGCGATCGTCCGCTCGAGCGAATGGGCGGCAGCCACTCGCCAGCGCGCCGCGCGAATCCGCTCGGCGGCGCTAATCGCCCTCTTCGTCGGAATGTTCATTGCGACGCCGTGGACGACCATACCGTTCGAAACGACCCGTCTCGACTATCCCGACGAAGTCGCCGCCCATTGGGCCAGTTTCTGGTCGAACAACTTCGCCTTCGATCAGGACGTCCTCTCCTGGAAGATGTACTGGGGCGTCTTTGGTTACGCCGACGTCTCGTACCCGGACGTGTTCTACGCAATCGCGCGCTGGGGCTGTGTCGGGCTTTTCCTCGCCCTACCGATTCTGAGCTGGAGGTTCACCCAGCGCAGCCCGGCCCGCTCGGCCTTCCTCCTCGCCGCGTCGGGCTTCGCCCTGTCGGTCTGCATCGTGACGAACTCCCTGCGTTACTTCGTGCCGACGAATCCGTGGGGGCGGTTCATCCTGCCGGCTCTTCCCCTGGTCGCACTCCCATCGCTCGCCCGGGCCGGAGAGGCGGTGTCCCGAGCAGGGCCCACTCGACTTGCCCTCGCGGTTCTCGCCGCTCTTCATGTCTGGACAGCGATCGCGCTTGTCGGTTCGCGCTATTCCGTGGGACTCTGACGCCGCCCTCGGCCGGAGCCCCGCCCGAAAGCATCCCTCCCGATGTGTGGCAGAGGGTGGATCACCAATGAGAATCCGCAGGATCGAGTCCATTCTTTTCGCCATCGCCCTTGCATCCACGTCGGCGGTTGCAACTAGGCCGGATGCGAACCCGAGAGGGCACGCGGAGATCCCAAACTGGCAGGCCCCGAGAAGTGGTCGCCTGACTCCGCAGCCGCGGTTCAGGACCCCCGCGGCGGTCGCACAGGACGCCAAAGCCGCGGCCCTGGCCGGCGTGCTCGCCCCGCGAACACCCCTGATCATCACACAGCCGACACCCCTGACGTTCATTCCGATCACTCCGTGCCGGGGTGGCCGACACGCGCGGCAATGGCTTCACGGGAGCGTACGGGCCGCCAAGCCTCCTGGGAAGCGTGCTCTCTTTGCGGACGCCGCGGTCGGGCCGCTCGGCACCGGCGCAAACGCGGGGCAGATCACGGTCGTCAACGAGTCTGCGAACGTCGTCGATCTCTTCTTCGACGTGAACGCTTTTCATGTCCAGTAGATGACCGAATCAAGCCATCGCGGGGCGGCCGTCGAACCCGTTCGGGCACGTCAGCCGCCGTTCGAATCCCGCAGCATCGCGGCCAGAACCGCCAGGGCGAGGACGGCCATCGCGGCGATCGCTCCGGCAAGAACGGGCCGCGGCGACACGTGCCCGAGCGGCTCGGCGGGAGGGGCGAGCACCTGGACCTGAAGGGCCTGTCCCACGAGCGCGCTGAGGGCCGCGGGATCGCGGAGAACTCCTTCGAGGGCCTGGCCTCGGGCCTGCGCCATCTCGAGACCCACCTCCTGCTGCGCCTCGTTCAGGCTGAGGTACGTGCGTGCCGGATTCGCGGCCCGCGCGATCACGGGATCGACCTTGGCCGCTTCGAGGGCCGCCGCCGTGCCCGACCCCGACGCGCCGGCCGCGTGCCCCCCCGGACCGAGAACCGCACGCACGCCTTCAAGGATCTTCCGCGCCGTCGCGAGATCGAGGCGCGCCTGTTCGGCCGCCGCCAGGGCGCTCGTCCGGGCCGCCGAGGTGAGCCGTTCCTGGAGATAGCTCTGGGCGACCGCGAGGAGCTTCTCGCCTCGCTCGCGTGCCTCGCGCGGCGTTCCGCCCCTCGCGCGGAGCGTCAGGAGCGCCCGCCGTTCGTCGTAGCGGGCTTCGTAGATCCGGTCAGGCCGCTCGACACCGAGCGCCTCGCTGAACGCCCTCGTGTCCAGACGCTGCGTGAAGGCCTGAGCGAGTGCGGCCGGTGCGGGAAGGTTCGCGAGCAGCTGGCCGCTCACCAGTGCTCCCGAGACGTTCTGCGTCGAGACGGCGAGACCGACAGAGGCTTGGCTCACGTACGTTTTCTGCTGGAGCGAAGCCACGAGCGCGACGAGGAGGCCAACCGCCACCGCTGCGAGACCCGCGCCGACCAGGAACTTCAGCGATTGCCGGCCGCCTGCGGACATCGACGGAGTATAGCCACCCCGACCACGCCCGGACGACGCTTCAGGCCGATCGCGGCTCGGCGAGGGCGGACTCCTCGGTATTTCCGAGAGAGCCCTCGGGAACGAGAGTCTGCAAGCACTGCCGGATCCCCTCCGCGTCCTCGTCGCGTGCGCGCGCTTCCAGCTCGGCGAGACCTCGGTCGAGGTCGGCGGTTTTCATTGGAAGCATCGTGCCGACGAAGATCTTGGCGTGCCCCGTCGTCACGGCGTTCTCGGCCTTGCTCGCCACTTCCTCGTAGAGCTTCTCGCCGGGGCGCACGCCCGTGTACACGATCGAAATGTCTTCGTCGGGCCTGAGGCCGGAGAGCGCGATCATGTCGCGTGCGAGATCGATGATCCGCACGGGCTCTCCCATGTCCAGAATGAAGATCTCCCCGCCCTTGCCCAGCGTTCCGGCCTGGAGCACCAACTGGCTCGCTTCGGGAATCGTCATGAAGAAGCGCACCATGTCCGGGTGCGTGATCGTGACCGGCCCTCCGGCACGAATCTGCTCGCGGAAGATCGGGATCACGGAACCCGCGGACCCGAGGACGTTGCCGAACCGCACCGCAAGGAAACGCGTCGGGAATCGCCGATCGAGGTCCTGGATGACGAGCTCGGCGACCCGCTTGGAAGCCCCCATCACGGAGGTCGGCCGCACGGCCTTGTCCGTGGAGATCAGGACGAACACCTCCGCGCCCTCGCGGCCCGCGATCTCCCCGAGGCGGCGGGTCGCAAGAATGTTGTTCTTCACGGCCTCCGCGGGATTCGACTCCATGAGGGGGACGTGCTTGTGCGCCGCCGCATGGAGGACGACCTGCGGGCGGAATTCCGAGAAGATGCCGCGCATCCTCACCTCGTCGCCAACGTCCGCGACGAGGGCCGCGACGCCCAACTCGGGCCACAGGCGCCGGACCTCGCGATCGATCTCGAAGAGCGCGAACTCCGCGCGCTCGACGAGAAGCAGCTTCCCGGGGGCCATGCGGGCGACCTGCCGGGCGAGCTCCGAGCCGATGGACCCTCCTGCGCCAGTCACGAGCACGCGACGGCCCGTCAGGAATCTCCGGAGCTCCGCCTCGTCGAGCCGCACGGTGTCCCGGCCGAGCAGGTCCTCGATCTCGACGTCGCGGATGCTGCTGATCTGGACGTTGCCCTGGAGGATCTCCCAGATTCCCGGCATGATCCGGACCTTCACCGGGATCGACTCGCAGATCTCAACGATCCGCCGGATCTCGCGCCGCGGCGCGCGGGCGATCGTGATGATGACCTGCTCGATCCCGAGGTGGCGCACGAGTCCCGGCAGCTCGGCGGTCGTTCCGACCACCCGGAGGCCGTGAATCCGGCTGTCCTTTTTGAGAGGGTCGTCGTCCACGAAGCCCCTCACATCGAGCTCGCTGTCGCCCTTTCCGAGAATCTCGCGGGAGGCGAGGACTCCGGCGCGCCCGGCGCCCACGAGGAGGACGCGCTGGCGCGGCGTCACGGCCAACCGCGCAGCATCCCCGATCCGCTCGTAGGTCTCGTAATGGATCCGGCGGGTCACGCGCAGCGCGAGGACGCCCCCGAACGCGAGACAGGTGTCGAGGAGCACGACGGAAAGTGGAACCCGGTAGGCTTCGAGCGCCGCGGGCAGCGCGAAGCGCATCGCGAGGAGCGGCACGAGGTTGACGAGCGCCGCTTTCGTGAACGCGTGGACCTCGGCGATGCCCACGTACCGCCAGATGAAGAAGTAGATCCCAAACGCCGAGAGCGTCCCGAACTGGATCAGGACCACGACCGGGAGCTGCTGCAGGCTGCGGGCCAGGATGTCCGGCGGGATCGCGAACTCGAACCGGATCGCGTAGGCAACGAAGAACGCCGCCGCGAGGACGATCAGGTCCAGAACGTACTGGACCGGCCGGCGCCTCAGCCAGCCGAGGGAATCCTTTCTCTTCTTTCCGGAGGGTGACACCCCGGGATTATCCGCCGTCGACGCCCCGGCCGCAGTCGCGGACGATCCGGACGACGCGGTTCCGGTCCTCGTCCGTAAGGCTCGATCCGCTCGGGAGACAGAGTCCATTTTCAAAGAGTGCCGCCGAGACGCCCCCTCCCACGCGCCGGCAGGAGGAGAAGACGGGCTGGAGGTGCATCGGCTTCCAGAGAGGTCGCGACTCGATGTCCTCGGCCTCGAGGGCGAGACGGACGTCCTCCCGCGTCGCCCCGAACGCCTTCGGGTCGAAGACCGCGCAGCTCAGCCAGCGGTTGCCC
>JBBRRY010000043.1:0-21675 GCA_038245905.1 Thermoanaerobaculia bacterium
GATCGGGGCGACCCTCCACGGGGTCCGGCCCGAGTCCCGGTGAACCGCCGCGATGACGGCCTCGGTTCCATGCCCGCGCGCGGACGGCGCGAAGGTCCGGATGAGGAAGACGCACACCGGAAGCGCCAGCGGGAGCAGCCAAGTGGGCGAGAAGCCGGCCGGCGTGTGGCGTTTCACGTACGCGTCCGAAGCGCCGAGGGCCCACAGGAACGCCCGTGTTCCGAAGCCGACGCAGAGGCCGGCCCCCGCTCCGAGCACCGCCCATTTCAGCGTGCTGATGAGAAGAGCCGTGTGCTCCGTGTACCAGCGGTTCTCGTCCGCCAGTGCGGGCGGCGGCTCTTCGACGTCCACCGTCAGCGCGCCGTCACCACGAAGTGAGCCCGGCGGTTCTGGGACCACGCCGCTTCGTCGTGCGCCGTGGCGAAGGGACGCTCCTTGCCGTAGGAAATCGTCTTCAGGTGCGAGACGTCCACGCCGAGGCTCGCGAGATACTCGCGCGCGGCGGTCGTGCGGCGGTCGCCGAGCGCCATGTTGTACGCAGCCGTTCCTCGCTCGTCGCAGTGCCCCTCGATCGTCGCTCTGACCGTCGGGTGAGCCTTCAGCCAGGCCCCGTCCCCTGCAAGGGCGTCGCGCTGGGCCGGTTCGATCGCGTACCCGTCGAGGGTGAAAAACACGTCCTTGAGGTATCCGCGGCGGTTGATCTCGTCCACGGACGACGGAAGGACATCTTCCGCGACGCGTGGAGGCGCGGGTGTGGGCGCGGGTGCGGGCTCGAGCGTCACGACCATGGGTGTGGCAGTCGAGGCGGGCGCCACGGTCTGGGCAGGAGGCGTGGACGAGCAGGCCGCGACGAGAAGGGCGCCGGCGGCGAGCGCGCCGGCAGGGAGGGGACGGAAGCGCAATGACATCGAAAGCTCCTTTTCCGCGGGGAGTTTCCCGCTTTTTTGTTTTGAGGTCAAATTAATTTTTGTGAGATGATCGCCGAGATGCGTGCCGGCACGAAACCCCTTCAAGGTCTCGGCCGGGTGCTGGACTTCATGCGCCTGATCTGGGCGCTCGACCACGGGCTGCAGTCCCTCTCGAAGAGGATGCAGAGGAATCTCGGGCTCACGGGCCCCCAGCGGGTTGCGCTCCGCGTCCTCGGCCGGCGGCCCGGAATCTCGGCAGGGGACCTCGCGTCGATCCTGCGGATCCACCCGAGCACGCTGACGGGGATCCTGAGCCGCCTCGAGAAGCGCGGCTTAGTGAAGCGGACCCGCGATCCCGAGGACGGGCGTCGGGCCCGCCTCGCCCTGACGCCCAGGGGGCGCGCCCTCGACATCCCCTCCGCCGGGACGGTCGAAGCCGTTGTCAAACGCGTTCTCTCGGGAGTGCCGGCGCACAGGCTGCGGCCCGCCGCCGATCTCCTCGCCGCCGTCGCCGCGGCTCTTCTCGAGGAGTCGGCGCCGGAGCGCCGGGGCCCTCGACCCCCTGCCTGATGCACCGGCACGATTGACGCCGCAGGGGCACGACCCCATGATCGCTATATGGCGATCCATGCGCATCTGTCCCTGACGGATGTCGGCTGCGAAGAAGTCGCACTGCGGTTCCGGGCGCTCTCCGAGCCGATGCGCCTGAAGATCCTGAGGCGCCTGTTTCGGAGCGAGGCCTCCGTCGGCGAGATCCTCGACGAGGTCGGCGGCACGCAGGCGAACGTGTCGAAGCACCTCTCGATCCTCTACGCCTCGGCCCTCGTGGACCGCCGCAAGGACGGAACACGGACCGTGTACCGAATCGCGGATCCGACGCTCCTCAAGATCTGTTCGATCGTCTGCGACGGCGTCGAGCGCCAGGCCCAGGGCAAGGCCGACGCGATCCTCGGGCGCCCGCGCCGGGGCGGCCGCCGCTGAGCGCCAGGCCCTCCGGTTCGCCCCGACTCGTCGACGCGGCTTCCGCCGTGCCCCGCGGCTCCATCGTCACGTCTTCGCCCGTCGAGGAAGCCGCGTTCCTCTTCCGTCTCCAGAGCCGCGTGATCGGATCGGACGCGACGATTCCCGGCCCTTTCGGCGAGAAGCCGCTCCGCTACTTCGACTTCATCGCCTCCGGCCGCTTCCACCGCGACGTCGAGGAGGAGTTGAACGAGCGCGTTCTGCCCTTCATGGCGAACACGCACACGGAGAGCAGCTTCACCGGCCACTTCATGACGGAGCGCTACGAGGCGGCGCTCCGGAAGATCAGCGCCTACGTCGGTGCTTCGGCCGACGATGTCGTGATCCCCGTGGGCTCCGGCTCGACGGGCGCGATCAACCGCTTCATCCACGTCCTCGGCCTTAGGCTCCCCGACCAGCTGGACGCGCAGTTCGATCTCGCGGGGCGGATCCCGGCCGAGAGCCGGCCCGTCGTCTTCCGGTCGCTCATGGAGCACCACTCGAACGACATCGCGTGGCGCGAGACGATCGGCGACTCCGTCTACGTGGAGTTCGACGCGAACGGACGCATCAGCCTCGACGACCTCGACCGCAAGCTCGCGACCCACGCGCACCGGCCGTGGAAGATCGGCACGTTCAGCGCGGCCTCGAACGTGACGGGAATCCTCAACGACGTTCACGGCCTCGCGCGCGTCCTCCACCGCCACGGCGCGCTCGCGTTCTTCGACTTCGCGGCCGCCGGCCCGTACGTCGACATCGACATGCACCCAGCGGGCGATCCCGCGGCCGCCCTCGACGCTGTGTTCTTCTCGGTCCACAAGTTCCTTGGCGGCCCGCGCTCGCCGGGGCTCCTCGTCGCGCACCGGCGTCTCTTCACGAATCGCGTGCCGGCCGAACCGGGTGGCGGGACCGTCCTCTACACGTCCCCGTGGGACCACCGCTACCTCGGCGCGATCGAGTCGCGCGAGACGGGCGGGACGCCGCCGATCGTCCAGACGATCCAGGCTGGCCTCGCGTTCGACCTGAAGGCGGCCGTCGGGGCCGCCCGGACCCGGCGCGTCGAACAGGACTACCTCTCCCGTGCGATCCGCGCCTGGCGCGGGCGCGACGACCTCTTCGTCCTCGGCAACCTCGAGGCGCCGCGCCTCGGCGTCCTCTCGGTGATCTTCCCCCGCGTTCACCACAACCTCGCGGCGCTCCTCCTGAACGACCACTTCGGGATCCAGGTGCGCGCGGGCTGCATGTGCGCGGGGCCCTACGGCCATCTCCTCCTCCACATCGACGAGGGGCGCTCGAAGGCCATTCGCCACCGGCTTGACGAGGGCCACCTCGGCGAGAAGCCGGGCTGGGTGCGGATCAGCCTGTCTCCGACCGTGAGTGAAAACGAATTCCAGGCTCTTCTCGAGGGCGTCGACCACGTCGCGCGCCGTGGCCGGGAGCTCGCGGAGAACTACGAGCAGCGCGACGAAACGGGCGAGTGGGCGCGGCGAGGGCCGGTGCCCACGGCGTCGCACGAAAGGGAGACGACATGACAGACATCCGCAAGATGCACCCAGCCACCCGGATCATCCACGCAGGGCAGCATTCGGATCCCGCGACGGGCGCCGTCTCGACGCCGATCTATCAGACCTCGACGTTCGCCTTCCGAAACGCCGACGAGGGTGCCGCCCGCTTTCAGGGGCGCGACGCCGGCTACAAGTACACCCGGCTCGGCAACCCCACAGTCGCCGCGCTCGAGGAGTGCCTCGCGATCCTCGAGGGCGGCTGCGGTGCGCTCGGGGCCGCCACGGGGATGGCCGCGATCAACACGGTCTACGTCACGTTCCTCGAGCAGGGCGCCCACGTCGTCGGGACCGACTCCGTCTATGGCCCGTCCCGCCTCGTTCTCGAGAACGAGTACCGGCGCTTCGGCGTCGCTTCGACGTGGGTCGACTCCTCGAAGCTGGAGAACGTGGCCGCCGCGATGAGGCCCACGACGAGGATGGTCTACATCGAGACGCCCGCGAACCCGACGATGAAGCTGACGGACATCGCGGCGTGCGCCGACATCGCGCACTCCCACGGCGCGCTCCTTGTCGTCGACAACACGTTCGCCTCGCCCGTCCTCCAGCATCCGCTGGCGCTCGGGGCCGACGTCGTCGTCCACAGCCTCACGAAGTACATCAACGGGCACACGGACGTCGTGGGCGGCGCGATCGTCGCGGGTGCGCCCGCACTCCTCGACCGGCTCCGGAAGGTTCATGTCGCCTTCGGCGGCACGATGGACCCGCACCAGGCGTGGCTCGTGCTGCGCGGCGTGAAGACCCTCGGGCTCCGCATGGAGCGCGCCCAGGCGAACTCGCTCGAGATCGCCCGATACCTGGAGACGCATCCCGGCATCGCGTGGGTCCTCCACCCGGGCCTCCCGAGCCACCCGCAGCACGCGCTGATGCTCCGCCAGATGTCGGGGCCGGGTGCCGTCTTCTCGTTCGGTGTGAAGGGCGGCCTCGAAGCCGGCAAGGCGCTCATCGACTCCGTGAGGCTCGCGACGCTCGCCGTGAGCCTCGGCGGCGTTGAGACGCTCATCGAGCACCCGGCGTCCATGACGCACACGGGGATGCCGAAGAAAGAGCGCGAGGCCGCCGGGATCTCCGACGACCTCGTGCGTCTCTCCGTCGGCTGCGAGGACGTGCGCGACCTGATCGCCGACCTTTCGCAGGCGCTCGAGGTCGCTGCGCAGGCGGCGCCCGTCGACGCTACGGCCTTACAGGCCTGAGCCCCGAGGACCAGGCGCGAAGAACTCGCGGTCCGTTTGTCAGAGTCCTCGTCACCAGGGCGTGCCGTAAAGCCCCTTCGTGAGGATCCACGCCGAGAGCCCCACCAGCAGACCCCCGCTCGCCACCCGAACGACCATGGGACGTGCGCGCAGGAAGGCGGTCCTCTCCCGGAAGGCCTGAGAGGCGTATCCGGCGGCAAGCATCGGGAGCGCGAAACCGACGCTGTAGAAGCCCAGCAGGGCCACGCCCTCGCCCAGCCGGGCCCTCGCCGCGACCATGCCGAGGACCGCGCTGAGGAACGGTGCGACACACGGGATCCACACGAGCCCGAGCGACGCGCCGAGGACGGAGCCTGTGCTCTCCCGGCTGCCCCGCCATCACGATCGGCAGGACGGGGAGCGTCTCCACGAGCAACCCGGGGTCAGCGGCCCGGCTTGCCGGGGATGCCCGACGGGACGGCGTCGACGGGCTGGATGCCGGGGGAATACCGTGTGATTTCCTTGCCGTCGGGGCCGACGAGAATCAGGTTGGGGAGGGAACGGACGCCTTACGTGTAGAACGCCTCCCGGTCAGCCGCTCTCGCTCCTTGCCGGAGGTGAATTCCTTGTTGACCGCCGCTCAGCGGGAGCCGCGGCCGAAGGGGCTCTCGACGAGGGATTTCGGCGGCGGGCACGTGCAGCGCTTCTCGCGAGGAACGCCCGCAAGGGCTTCCTCGACGTGCCGACCGCACCCGGACCACGTCGGCTTTCCGCACTGCGGACACGTCACGCGATGGCACATGGCGCTCGATCTCTGCTCACCACGTCGGGTTGACCATTCATCGCTTAATGATTATATTGGAATCTATGAGAGATGCAAGTCACGGGCACGGGCCCGGGAACCCGAAATGAGCTCCGACGCCGCGTGGATGTGGGGCGCCCTTCTCGCCTGGATCCTCCTCCAGAAGTTCATCTTCCCCCGCCTCGACGTCCCGACGTGAGGGACGCGCGGTCCCGCCGGTGGCGGGACGAGCTGCTCGAGGCCGCCCCGTGCGAAACAGCCGGAGGCGGAGAAGGACACCGACGCGTGACCTTGCCCCCTCACGAGATCGACCGCCGGTTGGATGCCTTCCGCAAGCGGCGCGAGGCATTCGCCTCTCTCGGGCACGACTCGGGCCGCGCCGCCGCGCTCGTCCTCGACGCCGCCGGGCCATTCGAGGGCCCGGTCCTCGACGTCGGCTCCGGCATGGGCGTCATGGCCCGCGAGCTCGCGCGCCGCGGCCTCTTCGTCGAGAGCGTGGACGTGAACGCCGAGGACCAGGAAGTCGCCGCCGCGCTCACCGCGGGAACGGGCCTCGAAGCGCGGATACGCTTCACGCCCGCCGACGGCTCCGCCCTTCCCTTCCCCGACGGCACGTTTCCCTCAGTCATCTCGCACAACGTCCTCCACCACCTCGCGAACGGCGCCTCCGTCCTCCGAGAGTTCGTCCGCGTCCTCAGGCCCGGCGGCGCGCTGGTCCTCGCGGACTTCTCGCCCGAGGGCTTCGCCTTCGCGGCCCGCGTCCACGCCGCAGAGGGCGGCACGCACCCCGAAGGGCCGGTCACGCTCGACTGGGCCCGCGGCTTCCTCTCGGCCGCCGGGCTCCCGGAGACGGCCGTCGCCGAGGTTCATCACGAGCGGTTCGCGGCCTTCCGGAGACCCGCGACCGTGCACGCTCCGGTGCCGCCCGCCTTCGAGGCCCTCGACCGCGCGGGACTCTTCACGGCGCTCGACACGTTCGCGAAGAACTGGCTCGCCCACGACGGAAGCTGGTTCCTTGCGGCCGAGGAACGGTTCGGAATGGACACGGCCATGGAGCTCGACGCCGCGGCATGGCGCCGCTTCGCGGCCGCCGAGGCACGGCGGATCATGGAGGCTTACGCGATCCCGAAGGACGGCGGCCTCGACGCGCTCGCGCGGGCGCTCGCCTTCCGCGCCTACAGCTTCGTGAACCCGAGCCGGATCGAGAGGGACGGCGACGTCCTGCGCTTCTTCATGACGTCCTGCCGCGTGCAGGAGACCCGCCGCCGCAAGGGCCTCCCGGACTTCCCGTGCAAGCCCGTCGGCCAGGTCGAGTTCGAGACGTTCGCGCGCACGGTCGACCCGCGCATCACGGCGCGTTGCCTCCACTGCCCGCCGGACCTGGACGCGCAGGGCCACTGCGGATGGGAGTTCCGTCTCATCGGGTGACGGCAGCCACGGCCTGAATTCCAGGCTCCGCAGCGCTCGTCTGTTCCAGGTCACATGAACAGCGCCGAGACGACCCCGCCCGCGAGAACGACCCACACGACGTCGACGTCGAGGAGCAACGCCGCGAGGCCGAGCGTCGCGACGGCGCCCGAGGTCATGTTCCACGGCACGATCTGCGCGAAGTGAACGGCGACGGATGCCAGAAGCCCGACGAACGAGAGAACGAGGCCATGCTCCACGCCCGCGAAGGACGGACGGGACCGCACGCTCCGGAAGAAGGGCTCCAGCGCCAGCAGCACGAAGAGCGAGGGCAGAAAGATCGACACGGTCGCGACCAGCGCCCCGGCGAAGCCCGCCACGCGGTGGCCGACGAACGTCGCGGTGATCACGACGGGCCCGGGAGTGATCTGCCCGAGCGCCATGCCGTCGAGAAAGACTGGCGATGGCAGCCATCCGCGGACCTCGACCACCTCGTGGAACATGAGAGGGACGGAGGCGAACCCGCCTCCGAACGCGAACGCATCGACCTTCATCATGACGGCCCCCAGGATCGCGAGCTTCCGATCGACGATCCACAGGGTTCCGATGAAGACGACGCCCGTCGCCGCGACCAGGAATGGCGATCGCAGAACGCGCAACCAGTTTCTCGGGGTCCGGCGCGGTACGCTCCCATCGCCTCCATTGCTCCGCTCACCCCTGAGGAAGACGGCGCCTGCGAGGCCCGCGCCAAGGACGATCAGGAAAGGGCTGCCCCCCGCGAGAAAGAGCGCGGCCGTGGCCAGCGCGAGCAGGGCGTCCCTCACGCTGCGAACCGCCGGGCGGCCGAACGCCCACGCGGCGTTCACGACCAGTGCGACGACGACCGCACGGAGACCGGTCAGGGCGGCCGTCACCGAATGAAAAGCGACGGCCCTCTCATAGGCGAGCGACAGAGCGAGCATGAGCGAGAACGCCGGCAGGCCAAACCCCGCGTAGGCCGCGACGGCGCCGCCGAGCCCTCTCGTTCGCAGCCCGACGTAGGCGGCCGCCTGCATAGAGGTGGCGCCCGGCACGGCCTGACAGAGCGCCGTACCCAGCCGGAAGTCGTCCTCGTCGATCCACCGCCGCTGCACGACAGCAAGACGCCTGATGTACGCGATGACGCCCGGTCCGCCAAAGGAGACGGACCCGAGACGCAGAAACGACGCGAACAGGGCGATGAGGGTTGGCGGCGGGTCCTGTGGGGACGCCACGTTCATCGCGAAGACGCTTTCCAGTTCTCCGGGATCCCGGCTCCCGAGCAGAACTCGCTCTCGGGCTCGAGGGTCACGTGATGGATGTTCCATCGATCCGCCAGGTGCGTCCGGATCGAGGCGAGCCGACCCTCGACCTCCTCGAGGCTCCCACCCTCGAGCTTCACGTGAGCGGTCAGGGCTACTTGCCCGGGGCCGACGGTCCACGCATGGACGTGGTGGAAGCGGGCCGGGGCGAACGCCGCATCGAGACCCGCCGAAAGCTCCTCGACGTCCAGGCCGGACGGGGCCGCCTCGACGAGGATCCGGATGCTCTCCCAGATCAGCCGTCCCGCGCTCACCACGACCACGACACCGATCAGGAGGGAGGCGGCGGGGTCGAGCCACGGGCCGGCTCGTGTTCGAGCGAGGAGAGCCGCCGCCACGACCACGAGTGAGGCGAGAGCGTCCTGCAGGAGGTGGAGAAAAGCGCCTCGGACGTTGAGGTCGTGCTTCTCGTGCCGGCGCAGCAGGAGGACGGCCCCGACGTTTGCCACGAACGCCACGAGTGCGACGGCCAGCATCGTGCTCCCGTCCACGGCCGCGGGATGCCGGAGCCGATCGACCGCCGCTCCCCCGACGAGGGCCGCCAGGCCGACGAGAACCGCCGCGTTGACGAGCGCCGCGACGACCTCGAGGCGCCGGAATCCGTAGGAGAAGCGCCCCGTCGGCGACTTGCGGCCGAGGGCCCGGGCTCCGATCGCGAGCAGGAGCGCGGCGACGTCGCTCGCGTTGTGAAGTGCGTCGGACAGGAGCGCGAGGCTCCCGCTCGCGAGCCCACCGACGATCTCCACGATCGTGATGAGCAGGTTGAGCCCCACGCCCACCCAGAGCCGTCGATCGAGGGACACCCGGCTCATCAGCGTGCCCTGCGGACCAATCAGTTGTAAGCGATCCGCGTCGCCTCGTCGACCAGGCACGGCGCCAAAAGGTTCTCCCAGGCCGGCCCCTCCCAGGTGCCCAGCGCTCGGTGTGCGTCGAAGTATTTCTGCGGGATGGGATGCGTGCCGACCCTCACCTCGAGGCCGAACCGCTCTGGGATCATCCGGATGAAGTGCTCCACGTGGGGGCACGGCGGGTATCCCACGAGGAACCCCGTCGCGAGATGCACGACCTGCGCGCCGTTCTTCTTCATCTCTTCCGGCGCGGACTCGATGTTCCCTCCGGGACAGCCTCCGCAGGACGTGAATCCCACGACTTCGACGTCGTTGCCCGCGTACGCCGCGAAGGCGCCCGCCCTCTCGCGCAGGGCGCGGAAGCACTTGCCTCCCGCGCAGCCTTTGTACCGGTCGCAGATGATGATGCCGATCCTGACTTTCTCGCTCATTTCGTTACGCCTCCTGCAGGTCGTGCCCGATCGCGGGTCGTGGCGGAGAGGCCTGACTTCGTCATTTCGGCACAAGCCGAAATGTACCGGCCGCCCGGCTCCCCCGGCATGAGGCGCCTGCATCAGGCACCTCGCCGTGACCTCAAAGGAGCGCGTTGAACAGGTACCCGACGAGGAGGATTCCCGTTCCCACGACGCTCAAGAAGACCGCGATGAGGCGCGGGGTGAGGACCTTGCGGAGGATCACCATCTCCGGGAGCGACAGGGCGATGACCGACATCATGAACGCGAGGACGGTGCCGAGAGCGGCCCCCTTTCCGAGGAGCGCCTGCACGACGGGGAGGATTCCCGCGGCGTTGGAGTACATCGGGATCCCGATCAGGACGGCGAGAGGCACGGACCACCAGGCGCCCTTGCCCATGATCGACGCCATGAAGTTCTCGGGCACCCAGCCGTGGATTCCCGCACCGACGGCGATCCCCAGGATGACGTAGGGCCAGACCTTCCCGACGATCTCGCGGACCTCCCCTCGTCCGATCGCGAGGCGCTGCTCCCAGCCGGGCTTCTCCCCCGCCGGAGAGCCCACGGGACCACGGCTCTGATAGACCCACGGCTCCACCCACGCCTCGAGCTTCAGCCGGCCGATGACCCAGCCCGATGCGAACGCGATCAGGAGGCCGGTGCCGAGGTAGAGGCCGGCGACCTTCCAGCCGAACAGGCCGAAGAGAAGCGCCAGCACGATTTCGTTGACCATGGGCGCGGCCACGAGGAACGAGAACGTCACGCCGAGCGGCACGCCGGCCGTCACGAAGCCGATGAACATCGGGACCGCCGAGCACGAGCAGAACGGCGTCACGACGCCGAGAAGCGACGCGAGCGCGTTCCCTGCGGTCTCCCGCCGCCCGGCCAGAAGGGTCCGCGTCCTCTCCGGCGTGAAGAAGCTCCTCACGATGCCGACGACGAAGACGACGAGCGTGAGGAGGAGAAGGACCTTCGGGACTTCGAAGACGAAAAACTGAACCGCTTCGCCAAAATGCGTCTCGGGCGCGAGGCCGAGGAGACGGGTCGTGACGAATCGCGCGGCGTCTCCGTTCACGACATAGGCGCCGACCCAGGCGGCCAAGACCGCGAGATGGAGCAGGACCGTCCGGAGCCGGAGGCCGGCCGTCGGGGCTCCCTGCGGCTCGTAGGAAGGAAGGACGAGGGCTTCGCTCATTTCAACTCCGCTGCAACGAGAACAACCAGGCGTGCGCGGATCTCGTCGCGTACGCGCCGAAAGACAGGAAGGGCGTCCTCGCCGCCGCCGGCAAGGGCAGGATCCTCGAAGGTCTCATGGAGCGTCTTCCGTGCGCCTGGCAGGTTCGGGCAGGCTTCCCGCGCCGAGTCGCAGACCGTGACGACGAGGTCGAACGCAAGGCCCTTCAGCGCCTCGATGGACTTGCTGCGGTGCGACGAGATGTCGACTCCCGCCTCGCCCATGACGCGGATCGCGAGCGGATGCACGGTGGATGGCCGCGTCCCGGCGGAATGCACCTCGACGCGATCGCCGAGGTCGTGGCGGACCCAGCCCTCGCCCATCTGCGACCGGCACGAGTTGCCTGTGCAGAGGATCAGGATGCGAGGCGTGCTCATGCGAAGTACCGCCGCTGGAACCAGAACGCCACGTTGACGAGTCCGATCATCACCGGCACCTCGACGAGCGGCCCGATGACCGCCGCGAAGGCAGCCCCGGAATTGATCCCGAAGACCGCGACGGCCACGGCAATCGCCAGCTCGAAATTGTTGCTGGCCGCGGTGAAGGCCAGGGTCGTCGTCTTGGCGTAGCCGGCTCCGGCCCGCTTTCCCATGAGGAACGAGAGCAGGAACATCACGACGAAGTAGACGAGCAGCGGGATCGCGATCCGGACGACGTCCATCGGAATCGAGACGATGAGCTTGCCCTTCAGGCTGAACATCACCACGATCGTGAAGAGGAGAGCCACGAGCGTCACCGGGCTGATCCTGGGGACGAACTCCCGGTGGTACCACTCTCTTCCCTTCAGCTTCACGCCGACGAACCGGGTGAGGGCGCCGGCGAGGAAGGGAATGCCCAGGTAGATGAAGACGCTCTTCGCGATCTCCCCCATGCCGACCTTCACGAGGCTTCCTTCGAGGCCGAACACGGGAGGGAGCACCGTGATGAAGAACCACGCGTAGACGCTGTAGAAGAGAACCTGGAAGACGCTGTTGAAGGCCACGAGCCCCGCGGCGTACTCGGTGTCTCCCTTCGCGAGCTCGTTCCAGACGATGACCATGGCAATGCAACGGGCGAGGCCGATCAGGATGAGCCCTACCATGTAGTCGGGGTGGTCGTGGAGAAACACGATGGCGAGGAAGAACATCAGGATCGGGCCGATCACCCAGTTCTGAAGAAGCGAGAGCCCGACGATCTTCCGGTCCCGGAAGACGTCGCCCATTTCTTCGTACCTCACCTTGGCGAACGCCGGGTACATCATCAGGATGAGCCCCGCCGCGATCGGGACGTTCGTCGTACCGACCTGGAACGAGTTGATGAATCCCTCGACCCCCGGAACGAACGCGCCGACGGCCACTCCCGCCGCCATCGCGGCAAAGATCCAGAAGGTGAGCCAGCGGTCGAGGAAGGAGAGCTTCCTCGCGATGCCGTCGGTCATCGGATCTACGCCGGCTTCGTGGCCCGCACGAAAGCGCTCATGAACTTCCCGTCCACGAGAGGCGCCATCGCGTCCGCGTCGATCCCCGCAGTCGAGAGGAAGTCCCGCGCGTCCGCAATCGTGTAGACGCGTGTCGGGACGATCTCGACGTCCGTGAAGCCCGCGCTCTTCAGCTTCGCCTCGAATTCTTTTTCTTCGAGCGCGCCCGCGAGGCACCCGATCCAGAGCTCGACGCTCTTCCGGACATCGGACGGCACTTCGCCCCGCACGACGACGTCCGACACCGCGAACCGTCCGCCCGGCTTCAGCACCCGGAACGCCTCGGCCAGCGCGCAATCCTTGTCCGCCGAGAGGTTCACGACGCAGTTCGAGATGATGACGTCGACGCTCGCGGAAGGGAGCGGGATGCTCTCGAGCTCGCCCTTGAGGAACTCGACGTTCGTGACACCCGCCTTTTGCTGGTTCGCGCGCGCGAGGGCGAGCATGTCGTCCGTCATGTCGAGGCCATAGACCTTCCCGGTGGGGCCGACACGGCGCGCCGAGAGGAGAACGTCGATGCCGCCTCCCGAGCCGAGGTCGAGGACCGTGTCGCCTTCGTGGAGCTCCGCGAGGGCCGTCGGGTTGCCGCAGCCGAGCGACGCGGACACCGCCAGCTCGGGGAGACCCGCGGTCTCCGACAGCGAATAGAGATTCGACGTGATCGGGTCTTTCTCGCCGCCGCAGCACGTCGGCGCGCAGCATGACGTCCCTCCGGCCACGGCCCGCCGCGCGGCCTCTCCGTATTTCTCCTTGACCACGTCTTTGATGCTCGTTTCCGTCTTGATGTTCGCTTCCACCATGGGTTCCTCCTTCTCATCAACAGTTCTTGATGTATCGGTCACACGAAACTCTCAGCAGCAGCGCGCGGCGACCTCCCGCACGGATCCGATGAAACTCTTGATCTCCTGAAGGACGTCCGGGTTCAGCGCGTAGTGCACCCAGCGCCCCTCCCGCCTGTCGGAGACGAGGCCGGCGTCCTTAAGCGCTTTCAAGTGGAACGAGAGCCGCGACTGTCCCGCGTCGAGCGCGTCCGTCAGGGTGCAGACGCACTGCTCGCCGCCGAGGAGCTTCCCGACGATCCTGAGGCGCGTTTCGTCCGACAGGGCGTGGAAGAGTCGCGCGAGCCGCGTCACGTCACGAGGGCGCTCGAGCATACGGGCCGGAAGGAGAGCCGCCATGCCTTCAATGTATCAAGAAATCTTTATATGTCAAGACGGCCCTTCCCCCCCCTCAGCCGCCGATCGCGGCCATCGACCGCGGCGTCTCGAACGAGAGGGGCGGACGCCTACCCAGGAGAAAGCGATCCACGTCTTCCTCGAGGCCGTCGCCGTCGCCCGCCTCCAGCCGTGCGAGCAACGGAAGCGGCTCCGGGTCCATCAGGCAGCGCCTCAGATCGCCACGCGAATCGAGCCTGAGACGCCGGCAGCCGCCGCAGAAGGAGTGCGAGATCGGCTCGATCCAGCCCGTGACGACTTCGACCCCCTGGATGCGCACGCGGAGCCGGCGCGCCGGCCCTGCTCCCGATTCCGAAGGCTCGAGGGCGCACCCGAGGCCCAGGGCCAGCCGCTCGCGCACTTCGCGAGAAGAGACGAACTCGTCCGTCGCGAACGCCGCGGCGGGCCCGGTCCGCATCAGCTCGATGAAGCGGACCTCGAGGCCTCTTTCGGAAGCAAACTCGAGGAGCGCCGGAACGTCGCTCTCGAACGTGCTGCGCCTGAGCACGGCGTTCAGCTTCACGGGTGCGAGGCCGGCGGCGAGCGCGGAGAGCCGGGACCCGTTCGTCGTCATGGAGATCTCGCCGACTCCCGGCTCCCCCGCGAGGGCCCTGACGAACGAGACCAGACCCGCCCGGAGCAACGGCTCGCCTCCGGTGATCTTGACGCGCGTCACCGGGAGGCGGCGGACGGCCCAGCCGACCGCGGCCGCCAACCGGCCGAGCGCCGGGAGAGCTCGATCGGCCGGCTCACGCTCGAGTCCGGTCCGGCAGTAGCGACACTGGAGGTCGCATCGCTCCGTCACCGAAACACGAAGAGAGACGGCGCCGCTCCGAACGGCGGCGTCTCTCGCTTCCGGGGTCGACAAGGGCCTCTTCAGCGCACCGCCTTGCGCACGGCGGCCTCGATCTCGTTCTGGATGTCGCCCGGCATCTGCATGTTCTTCATGAACGCCCAGTTCCCGGCGTCCTGAAAGTAGAGCTTCATCCGCCACATCTCCTTGAGGAGAGTGACGGAGCTGCCGGCGCCTTTCTTCGTGACGACGACTTCGACCGGAAACGCGGCCGCGTGGTCGATCCCCGGGAACAGATTCGCTTCCGTCGCCCGCTTCTCGCCCGCGATCCCAAACGCCCGGCCCTCGGTCTTCGGGTTCGTGAGGCCGACGACGAAGACCTCGTCCGACGCCTTGTACGCGTAGACGGCGTGCCAGCCCGCGGCGTCCGCGACACCTGCGCGGATCGCCTCGGCCAGCTCGGCTGGCGCCTTCGTGGACGCGAGCACCGGGACGATCTTGTCCGGGAACGCGCCTCCGCCCATTCCGCCGATCGCTCCGCTCTCGCGGATCTGCCCGGCCTGCTTCTGCGAGACCGGCCCGAGCGGCGCGAGAGCGGCGGCGACGTCGTCGACGGCCTTCTGGCCCGCCGCGTCCTTCGCATCCGACGCATAGAACGTCCGGAGGAGCGAGACGGGGTTCACGACGGCGACGTTCGTGCCGGACGCGTTACCGTATACCGCGAGGCGCATCGGCAGTCCGAAAGCCTTGTCGGCGCCTCCGGAGAGGACCTCGGCGGCCCATGGCTCGGACGCGAACACGATCGTTCGCGCTTTCGCCTGGCAGCCCGCGGGGACGCCATTGTCGAAGCTCGCGAGGATCGTGAAGCCGGCGCCCTTGAGCGCCGCCTCCGCCTTCGCCGACGTCTCCGGGACGTCGGCCTTGAGACCCGAAAGGAGCGTGACGGTGACCCCCTGCGTCCTCTCGACGCCCGCCGCGAGGGCGGGCGCCGCGAAGGCGAGGAGGACGAACGGCGCGATCAGGCGTTTCACGGCGTCCTCAGAAGCCGAACGACAGGCCGAGGTCGAACACCCACTGGTCCATCTTCAGCTCGATGGTCTGCTTGCCGGGCACTTCGAGGGGATTCGGGCCGGAGACGGACTTGGAGAGAGCGCGCACCACCGCGAGGTTGACCTTCGTCTTGTCGCCCACCTTCGCGCTCGCACCCAGCGTCACATGGTGTTCGATGACGCCGGGGGCGAGGATGTTGAAGAGGACTTCGGACTCCGGGATCGGCTGCTTCGCGTAGGCGTAGCCCGCACGGAGCGTCAAGTCCGGGCTCGCAGCCCACTGCAGACCGAGCTTGTACGCTGTGACGTCTTTCCAGCCGAAGCCGGCGCCGCCGTCGTCGCCGAGACGCGCCGTCATGAGATTCGGAATGAGCGGGTTCCCGATCGACTCGGTCTTGCTGTAATAGATCTGCTGGACGTCGAACGCGACCGTGAAAGACGGGGCGGGCTTGATCGCAACACCGACCGTCCAGTTCGCCGGGATGTCGAAGTCGCCCTGCTCCGCGAAGAGCCCGGCGTACTTCTTGAACTTCTGCATCTCCATTTCGGTCTGGTAGGAGCCGCCGACCGAAAGCCACGGCGTCAGCTTGCCGAGGTACCCGACCCGCACGCCCCATCCGAGCGACGTGTCGAAGCCGTTGTTCGAGAGGCTCGCGGCCGACGACGAGAAGGGCGCGAAGCTCCCGACTCCCTCGGCCTGGAAGCGCTGGTACCCGACGACCGGGCTCACGCCGAACGCGTGGCCCTCCGCGACTTTGTACGTGAAGGTCGGCGCGATGTACATCTGCATGAGGTTCACACCCGTGCGGCCGGCGTAAAAGACCGACTCCTCGTAGGCCGTGTTCATGCCTCCGTTGCCGTAGAGCGCGATGCCGAGCGTCATCGTGTCGTTCAGCTTCCAGTTCGCGCCGATAGAGGGCATGAGGAAGACCGAGGTCCCGCTCTTCACCGTTCCCGGTGTCAGGCCGAACGTGCCGGGAAAGCCCGAGGGCGTGCCGGTCACCGTGAACTCGCGGTTCGGGTTGAAGACGGCGATGCCGAGGTCGTAGCCCGTCGCCCACGCGTTCCCCGCGGGGTTCGTCGCGGGGGACATCGTATTGAGCGACAGCGCGACGCCCGCGCCGCCCATTCCGTTCTGCGCGGTCCCATAGCCGAGCTGGAAATAGCCGTCCGTGGCGAGGGCGGGGGCGGCGGTGAGCGCGAGCAGCGCGACGAGCGCGACGCCGATCCGGATCTTCATGTGAGCACTCCTTCTCGAAAGCGGGCCGCTCGGGTCCGCAGATTTGTCGACGACGGGACGCATCAGCAGCCCCCGCCCTTCTTCGGTGCAACAGCCGGCGCGGCCGCGGGCCGCGGCGCGGCGGACACGGGCGAGGCCGCAGAGGCCGCGCCCGTGAAGTGGGCGACCAGTGCCGCCTGTTCGCGATAGGCAGCCACCTGTGCAGCGGTCGGGTTCCCCGGCGGCTTCGGCGCCGTCAGGACCTCGGCGTTCCAGGCGTCGTATCCGCCTTCGAGGACGAAGACCTCGCCTCCGAACGCCCGCACGCCCTCCGGGAGGATCGCGAGGTCGCCCTGAGCGTAGACCGCGAGCTTCCGGGTCGGCGCGAGCGCGGCAACGGCCGACGCGCCCCTCTCCTCCGGGCCTGCCGCCATCGCGCCGGGCAGTCCGCGCCTCCCCGCGGCCGTCTCGGGCCGCAGGTCGACGACCCACCACGACTCAGGAGACACGACGAGTTGCGTCGCGAGCTCTGCGGCACCGATCCTCTGGACGGCCTTCGAAGCAGCAACCGTTTGGCGCGCCGGGAGCGCGAGGGCGACGAGCGCCAGCACGGCGACGGCGGCGAAGCCGGAGAAGATGCGCAGCTTGACACGCGCGGGCGAGGCCGGGACGAGCTCTCCCTGCCGCGGGGCGAAGATCGCCTCGAGCTTCTCGCCGCCGAGAAACGCGCCGACCGCCATCGCGACGACGCCCGCCGCGACGACCGCGATCGGGACTCCGATCAGCCGGTCGAGCCGGACGACGCCCATCGCCCCGCTCTTGTAGAAGGTCTCGAGCGGCCCGTAGCCGAAACCGAACGCGAGCGAGCCGAGCATGACGCCGCCGATCGCGAAGACGCCGTCGAGATTTCCCGACGCGATCGCGACGACGCCCGTCCCGGGGCAGTAGCCCGACAAGATGAAGCCGGCTCCGAGGAGGAGGCCGCCGACGAGCTGCGGCCAGAGGAACGTCTCGGGCACCGTGATCTTCGCGAGATCGAGGACGCCCACCCCGGCGAGGAACGCCATCCCGACGCAGGCCGTCACGATCGCGCTGAACATGACCTTCAGGACGCGCACGTCCGTCAGGTAGAACTGCGCGGCGAGGTTGCGGGCGCGTCCGAAGCCCGCCCGCTCGAGGGCGAACCCGAACGCGACGCCGACGAGCGTCCCGATCAGGAGGCCCGTGTACGCGCCGAACACGTCGTGTGGGAAGAGAGGGAACGTCATCGCCACTCCTTCCGGACGAACGGGGCGACGAGGTATCCGCCCGTGAAAACCGCCATCATGAAAACCCACGAGCCGAGCGAAAGCGCCGCGCCGCCCGTGAGCGCCTGGCCCGACGTGCAGCCGCGGGCGAGGCGCGCCGCGAACCCCATGAGCACGCCACCCACAACCGCGAGCACGAGGCGCTGCATCGTGGTCGCGCGCGGGCCCTTCTCGATCCCGATCTTCAGGCGCCCGGCCGAGTAGGCGCCGAGGACACCGCCGAGGAAGACACCGAGGACCTCGAAGACGAGCCAATCCTCGAGAACGTGCTTGCCAGGGCCGTAGTACTGAGAGAAGTACGCATTCGTCTCGATCGTCTTCGGCGCCACGAAGTGGGCGCCCGCGACCGCGAACCGCGTCACGGCGCCGGACGAGCCGAGGCCGAAGCCCATGACAAGGAACGACGCGAGGAGGACGAGACCGAGAAAGACGCCCGCGACGTACGGATTCCAGAAGGGGCGTTCGACTGGGGGCTGCAGTGTGGACACGGCGTTCACCTCATGACGAGGAGCCGGAAGGCCGAGGCCTGGCCGGCGGCGAGAAGGATCCAGCGCAGCGCGAGGCCGCCGGCGAGGATGAGGACCGGGACGAGGGCGACGAACGGCAGGTGACGCTTCGACTCGAGGAACTCCATCCCGAGCGGGACGAGAAGGCCCATCACGACGACGACGGACCAGAAGACGGCGGTGTACGGCCCGCCGAGGAAGCTCCGGGCCGCGAAACGGCCGGCCTCCCCGGACGTCGCCCAGCCGAGGAGGAGGAGGACGATCAAGACGAGCTCGGCGCCGATCGCGATCGCGTCCCAGCGGACCAGAGTCCTTCGTTCGGCTTCATCGAGATTGAGAAGGAGGAGCGACGCGGCGCCCGTCGAGATGCCCGACGCGAGGAAGAGCGGTCCGAGAACGGCGCTGTTCCAGGCGAGGCGCGAGGGCATCGTCCCGAGGAGGAGACCCGTATAGAGCCCGAGGCCCACGCCCGTCACGACGCTCGTGACGAGAATCGCGCGGCGGTGGCCGTCCGCGAACACCGTGAGACGGCCGAGAAGGCTCCTGAGCGCGCGGGGTATGCGTACGACGAGCCAGAGGCGCTGTACGGCGTCCAACGAACCGAGCCCGAGGAGCAGCCCGGCCGGGTAGATCAGGACGAGAATCCACGCGCCCCACGACATCGGCGAGGTTGGGCGGAAGACAGCGTAGAAGCGCCACGCCCAGAGGCGGTGCGCGAGGTCCAGCCAGAGAGCGAGCATACCGAGCGAGAGGAGCCCGAGCGCCGCGAAAGGCGCCGGGAGCAGAGCGCGCGAGTGCGGGCGCGCGCCCGAGGCGAGCTCGAGAGCCGCCGAAAGGATGAAGATGCCGGCCACGATCCCGCCGAGGAAGAGGTACACCGTGATCTCCCAGCCCCAGACGTGGAGAGACGGGTCGATCTGCGCGTTGGCGCGGGTCGTGACGGTCTCGAGAAGCGAAGGCGTCATCGTCATACCCTCAGAGGAGGAAGTAGAGGTTCGGCTGCGCGCCGCTCTCGGGGTGGTTCACCTTCCAGCGGCGGGTGCGGAGGTTCTTCGAGACGTCGGACTCGGAGTCGTTCAGGTCGCCGAACGCGAGCGTCCCGGTCGGGCAGACGCTCACGCACGCGGGAAGGAACCCCGCCTGCACGCGGTGGAGACAGAACGTGCACTTGTCGATGTAGCCCTTCGGGTTCACGAAGCGCGCGTCGTACGGGCAGGCGGTGATGCACGCCTTGCAGCCCGAGCACTTGCCGTGAGTCACGAGGACGACGCCGCCCTCGTTCACGTGGCTCGCGCCCGTCGGGCAGTTCCTGACGCAGGGGGCGTCCGAGCAGTGATTGCAACGCTCGGAGCGGATCTCGGCGGCGAGGAGCGGGAACTCCCCGCGCACGTCCTCGACGATCCAGTCGCGGCAGAAGCCGTCCGGGACGTCGTTCTCGGCCTTGCAGGACAGGACGCACGCCTTGCAGCCGACGCAGAGACGGGTGTCGACGGTCATCGCGTAGCGCTTCTTTGTCGTGCTCATGTCAGGCCCTCTCGACGGAGACGAAGTTGACGCTCATCCCGGTGCTCCCCGCCACGGGGTCCACCGCGACCCTCGTGACGAGCTCCGAGTCGTCGAGGCCGCGCCCCTTCGCGAACTTCAGGCCGGGGCTCGTGTGGCCGTAACCGTGGACCACGAAGACACAGTCGGGGCGAATCCGCTGCGTCGCCTTGAGCTTCGCCGGAGTGGACCTGGCGCCGTCCTGATTCACGAGGACGACCTTCTCCCCGTCCGCGAGGCCGCGCTCCTTCGCGATCTTCGCGTTCAGCCAGACCTCGTTGTCCTTCGTGACCTCGGAAAGGAACCGGTTATTCGTGGTGCGCCCGAACGTGTGGACGGGCGTCCGTCCGAAGAGGAGCCGGAACTGGCCGGGACCGGGTCCCTCGTGCCGCGTGTAGGGCGGCAGCGGCGGGAGGCCAGCGGCCTCAAGCTGCTTCGAGTAGAGCTCGATCTTCTTCGACGGCGTCGCGAATGTCAGGGCGAGCCCGTCCTCGGTCGTCACGGGCACGGGCTTGCCCAGGAGGACGCCCTTCGTCTTGATCTTCGCGACGTCGTAGCCGCCGGCGGCGAGGCGCGCCTCAACCATCGTGCCGGCGTCGTCCCACGGGAAGTATTGCCCGAGGTTCATGCGGTTCGCGAGCTGCTTCGCGATCCACCAGCCCGGCTTGCTCTCGTAGAGGGGCGGCACGACGGGCTGGCGCACGGCGAGGAACGGCTCGCGCCAGGGCGTCGGCGCGATGTCGTCCCAGCGCTCGAGGTACGTGCATTCCGGAAGGACGACGTCCGCGTAGCCGACGATCTCGGCTGGCAGGACGTCCACCGCGACGAGGAGGTCGAGGTGCTGAATCGCCTCGAGAACCTTTTCCCTCTGCGGAAGGGCCTGCAGGAGGTTCGTGCCGTACACGATCCACCCCTTGACGGGCGCCGAAGCGCCGAGCCGGCCGGGAACTGTCGCGTCGCAGATGCCGTGAGAGAGCACCTCGTCGGCGAACGGGTACGTCACGCCGTCCGGGTGGTCCTGTGTCGCCTTCGCCTTCACGGCGTACTCGGGAACGGGGGTCTTCGGGACCTTCATCGACGACGGGATGAAGAAACCGCCGCGGCGCCCCCAGCTTCCGACGAGGGCGTTGAGGATCGCCACCGCCCGGCTCCGCTGCGTGTCGTCGCCGTACCAGGTCGTATGGCGGCCGGGATGGACGAGCGACGCGGGCCGCGCCCCCGCGATCACGCGCGCCGTCTCGACGATGACCTCGGGGCGGATCGTCGTCTCCGTGAAGGCCCACTCGGGGGTCTTGTCCGCGACGTGCTTCTTGAGCTCCTCGAATCCGGTCGCGTACGTCTCGATGTATTCGCGGTCGTAGAGGCCCTCGTTGATGATCACGTGCGTCCACGCAAGGAGGAGCGCGAGGTCGGTCCCGGGCTTGATCGGGAGCCAGTATTTCGCCTTGCCCGCGGCGGTCGAGAAACGCGGGTCGACGGCGATGACCGTCGCGCCCTTCGCGATCGCGAGCGCGAAGTCCTGCACCTGCGTGTTGTGCATGTTCTCGCCGAGGTGCGAGCCGAGGAGCGTGATGACGCGCGCGTTCGCGAGGTCGAGGACTTCGGGCGAGCCGACGGGAGAGCCGTACGTGAGCTGGAATCCCACCTCGCGCGGCCCGCGGCACTGCCCATAAGACGGCGCCGTGACGTTCGCCGAGCCATAGGCGAAGAGTAGGTGCTTGAAGAACGAGCCGCCGAAGCCGTGCGAGAAGAGGGCAACCTTGTCGGCACCGGCCTCCTTCTGGATTCTCAGAAGCTTTTCGGCCGTGAAGTCGAGGGCCGTCTCCCACGAGACTTCCTCGAACGTCTGATCGCCGCGCTTTCCC
>JBBRRY010000044.1:0-21044 GCA_038245905.1 Thermoanaerobaculia bacterium
CCACCCCACCCGGGCCGTAGAATCGCGCCGCGCTTCCCGTTCCGTCTGTGCTGCCCCCGCTGCCTGCGAGCCCGGCGAGCGTCGTCACTAAGCCTCCCGGCGTTATCTTCCGGATCGTGTAGTTGGAGGTGTCGGCGACATAGACGTTCCCCCCGCCGTCCACTGCCACCCCATTCGGGTTATTGCCGAATCCCGCCACGCTTCCTGTTCCGTCTGTGCTGCCCCCGCTGCCTGCGAGCCCGGCGAGCGTCGTCACTACGCCTCCCGGCGTTATCTTCCGGATCGTGTAGTTGTCGGCGACATAGACGTTCCCCCCGCCGTCCACTGCCACCCCACTCGGCCAAAAGAATCGCGCCGCGCTTCCTGTTCCGTCTGTGCTGCCCCCGCTGCCTGCGAGCCCGGCGAGCGTCGTCACTACGCCTGCCGGCGTTATCTTCCGGATCGTGTAGTTCAAGGTGTCAGCGACATAGACGTTCCCCCCGCCGTCCACTGCCACCCCACTCGGCCAAAAGAATCGCGCCGCGCTTCCTGTTCCGTCAATTGCGCCCGGTGCAAGGCCGGCTAGCGTCGTGAACGTCATGGGCTGTGCCGACGCCGGTCTGAGCCACCCAGCCGACATGCCCGCCACTAACGCGAGGCATGCCGCGGTGAACAAGCCTCTACCCGGTCTCCTCGATCCGTTCATCCATGTCCTCCCGGGTCGGTAGATTTCCGACAGATCCTGCGACAACCTCAGCGACACACTTTGTCGGCGTACCTGGTGCGGGTCGACCGAAAGTCGTCCGTTTGACATCGTGAGTTGCCGTTCCTTAGTGTTCTCCGCAAGCGCGAGGCCAGAGGGCAACATTCCGCGTCATGCAGATGCATCACCCCGGCTAGATTCGAGCGGGTACTCTGGAGCCATCACCGAGCTCGGTCTAGGTTCGAGAAACCGGTTCTTTTCCGATCGGGGGGTGGATAGCTCAGATAGCTAGAGGGCGTCGATCCGCCGATCTCTCGAGCTCCGGAAGAGGCGGGCGAACCGGTAGGGAGCGAAAGCCCGACCGCTACGAGAGCCCCCCTCACGGCGTCCTCGCCTTTCAGCACGGTAACCCGGACACAACCCGGACACAGGGGGATCACTGCGATGCTAAGTAGCGCCCACTGAAACGGATACGTTTGTGACACGGGGGTTCGACTCCCCCCGCCTCCACCACCCTCGAGGGGGGATCCGGAAACGGGTCCCCCCCGGCCTTTCGGTCCAGCCGGTGGAAAATAGATCCTCGCCGGGGGCCGGGAATGTACCTTGATGCGGTATACCGCTGTGCGGTATAGTCGTGTCGATGGCTATCCAGGGCTTTGCGACGGTCGCCGTAGAGACCTTCTTTCGCCAGGGGCGACTCGGTTCGGGCGTGGGGTGGTCGGGCGTCGCAAAGATTGCGGCTCGAAAGCTCGACATGCTGGACTACGCCATCCGGCTGGCGGATCTCGCTTCGCCTCCCGGAAACCGGCTCGAGCCGTTGAAGGGGAACATGACGGGACTTCACAGCATCCGGGTCAACGATCAATGGAGAATCGTCTTTCGCTGGACATCATCAGGTCCAACAGACGTCGACGTACGGGACTACCACTGAGGGAGGAGGTATGACGATGAGTGACCGACCGCGCCGCCGCAAGCCCACTTCGCCGGGGGAAATTCTCCGCGAGGAGTTCCTCGTTCCTCTCGGTCTGAGCCAGAAGACTCTGGCCAGCCACCTAGGGTGCGACGTCAAGGTTGTGAACCGAATCGTCAACGGCCGGTGCGCCGTCACGGCTGAGATGGCACTCAAGCTCGGAGCGGCATTCCGTACCTCGCCGGACTTCTGGATGAACGCGCAGAGGGCCATCGATCTCTACGAGGCCGCTGGGCAAGTTTCGAGCCTTCCGAGACCTCTCCTGAAGGCGAGCTGACCTCGCTCTGCGGGTTCGGAGCGATCAAGAGGATCCGGCAAGCCACCGTAGTGCCTTCGCGACCGTCTTGTCGTCGACGTCGAGGTGAACAGCGATCCGACTGAGGCTCAGCCCCAGTAGGTTCAACCGCTCAGCTTCGCGGGCGATCTCCTGGTAACGAGGAGGCTTTCCTTCCACGAGCGCGAAGGAGATCGGCGTTTCGGAGACTGTTCGAATGCTTTGCGACCGTGTCCACCATTTTTCTCGACACCAGACTCCACGGGGCTCTATAAGCCAAAGGCTTACAGGGCTCCTGGGCGCTCCGTCAGTCCTGGACCCTTTTTCTGGCCTCTTCTCGGCCGGTATTCTCCCACCATGATCGGCCTGATTCGACTCCTTCTCGGGTCGCTCGCCGCCGTAAGACTCCTGTCCAGATCTCGACGATTCGCCGCCGTGTCATGAAGACAGCAGGTGCCGCCGATCCCGAAGCGTTCAGCCGACGTCGTTCCATGGCTCCTCGGCCCGTCAGAAGGCGGTCGTTCCCCCCGCTTTCGACGACGATCCGATTTTGGCGATGAACAACGCCTCTCGGCGACGGGAAGGCGCCGCCTACCGAGAGGGCTTCGCAGATGCTGGCGCTGTCCTCGACGCCCAGTCGACCCGACCCGCGATCGCGAGCCAGTCGGTACCACTGTCGACCGATTCGATCGTGAACGGAAGGTTCTCAGGCATCTGGAAGAGCGTGATGTCCGTGTAGCTCTTGGTCAGGAGCGGCCCGAGGAAGTTGACCACCCACCCGACGACGCCCTTGCATTTCGGCGCGATCCGAACGTTGCGGAGGAGAAAGCTGCGGGTCTTCGCGTCCACGAAGAGGTCCGCCTTGCCTTCCGTGTCGCAGATCTGCCGGAAGAGACGTCCCTTCTTCTCCTTCTTCTCGACCGTCACGACGAGTTTGATCGCGAAGCAGGTTCCGCCGCAGGGGCCGAAGTGCCCGGGCTCGATCGCGAAATCGACCTTGCGCAGCGCCGGTGTCACGTCCTGGCTCCATTTGGCCTTCAACACCTCGAATGCGGCGCGCTCGATCGGCGGCCACGGGACCTTGAACCGATACTCTCCCGTGACGGTGCCTTCCTCCCCGCTGCCCGCATCCTTCAGATGGAGCGTCGTCACGAACGGCCCTTCGAAGACGAGCGGAATCCGCCGGATCCCGATCACCTCGACGGGGTAGTGAACGAGCAGACCGTAGTCCATGCGGTACGTGAACTCGAGCTCCACGTCACCGGTCGCACGCCCGTTGGCGATTGCCGCCCCGCGCGTGGAGAGTTTCATGTCGCTCGCCGACACGACGGTCCCTCCGCGATCGATCGTGCCCACCTTTCCGACGAGAGTTGCGTCGACGATCCCGGAATATTCCCCGTCCGGCTGGACGGAGAGGTTCCGGACGGCGAAGCGGGATGGCTCCTCGACACCAACCAGCGGCCCTCCCGGCACGCGAACCTGCCCGGAGGTCAGGTCCAGACCGAGCGTGGCGGCGGAAAGCGACGTCTCGAGCTTTCCGCCGGCTCCCGACCGCAGCAGGAACGCGCCGCCTTTCAGCTCCCCGCGCGAGAAGGCGGTACGGCCCCCCACGAAGGCAGCTGAGCCGTTCTCGATCTCTCCCTCGATCCGGCCGGCGACATCGAACCGGGCGGGCCGCTCGCCTCGGGCCGGCTGGAAAACGCCGCTTTGGACCGCGATGCGCAGCGGCATGCCCGAGAGCGGTCGCGCGGCGGTCACGAACTCTAGAACCTCGCCGAAGCGGAGCGGCCGGCCGCCAAACGCGACCAGGTCGGAGTCGAAGATGCGAACCTCCGCGATGAGATTCAGGAACGGAGCCACGGACGAGTCCGACGTCTTCGGGCCCAGGACTTCGCCTCGCAGGATCGAGGGAATGTCGGTACGCAATTCGAGCTTGGAGATCGCGGACATCGCGAGGCCATGAAAGATTCCGACGATCGGCCTCCAGATCCCGCGGCCGTGGAAATGGGCCTCCGTGATCCCCTTTCCCTCTTCGAATCGGAAGCTCTCGATGAAGACATCGGGACGCAGGCCCTTGCCGTCGGCGAGAAGCTGGCCCTGGGTGACGGCGAAGTCGAGGCGGCGGACTCGGCCCTGCGCCGCTTCGGCGACGAGCATCGCTTTTGGCGCCCCGATCACTTCGATCGTCCAGCCAGGAGCTGCCGACGCGCGGCCAGCCTCCAATTCGATTTCGACGTTTAGCTTGGCGCTCTCCACGCATCCGGCGATTTGATCGAGCAAGGCCCCCGAGTCCGGAGCTATCGATGGCTCGGATGAGCGGAGCGTGGGCGCGGCAGAAACGGGCGACGCCACCGGTCCCTTGGCATGCTCGCACGCCGTGACGAGGACCAAAACGACTATGGCGAGTCGGCCGCGTCGCATCGACATGGAACTCGAGAACTTCTCCCGAAAGGTCGGCGGCAAATGTCCATGAGGACTCTGAGACATAGCTTACAACGCGATCGAGTCGTTCCGCTCTTCAGGCGTGCGCCGGCCGGTACAATAACTCGTGGCGCTTCCTTTCCCAGACGGCACGGGCATGCACGTAGACGAGCGAACAGCGCCTAACACCGCTGAAGCGGACTCGCTGCGCTAGCCGCTGAACGTGATAGCGTTACAGACGATTATGACACCCTCAGTGCTACTGGTTCTCTGCATTTCAAACGTAGGCGCTTCATCGCGGACGGAACAGGAATCGTTAGAGTTCACTCCGCACAATGGGTTCAGCGGTCATAGCGCGGGAAATGGCAAGCTCAGCCTGTTTTGGCGCACGCAGCGTCTTTTCCACGTTGACAGTCACGGATGCGAGCAGGCTAATGGCACCTTCCGCCTCGACCATCGACAACGTGGGCACGCTCATCTTGCTAGGAATTCCACTAGGCCACCTTCACAAACCGATTGCATGGGGGGATTGCACAATCACCTCTAGCCATCCGTTGCAGCGGACGGCGCGACGCACCCCCGCTGAATCGGAGCGCTAGACCTCACAAACAGCCGGTAGTAGCTCGCGAGAGGTCGCAGCCCTTACCGCAGCCGTTAGGCTGCCAGGATCTCTCGACACACCCGGAGGCGAGATGACCATCAACGCACTCGACGAACTGGCGGCCCTCATAATGCGGGAACGCAACGCCTTGCTCGAGCGCTGGCGGCAACAGGTGCGGCAACTTCCCTCGGCGCGGCATCTCGATATACCGACGCTCAACGACCACATTCCTAAACTTCTGGACGAACTGGCTGCTGCGCTTCAATCAGGGTCCGACGAGACGATTTCAAAGACGCTCAGCGACGGTAGTCCGCCGGCCCATGGTTTGCAGCGTGTCGAGGACGGCTTTGATATTGCGGAAGTCGTTGCAGAGTACAATATCCTGCGCGGCTGCCTTCACGATCTCGCCGATGGCAACAATTTGCGTTTGCAAGGGAGGCCCTTTCATATTCTCAACCGCGTTCTCGATGAGGCAATTGGGCTGGCCGTGCAGACCTTTGCCACGCAGCGAGCCCTGGCACTGCAGCGGCGCCGGGAAGAATATCTCGCCTTTGTAGCACACGACCTTCGGACGCCCTTGAATGCCATTTCCCTGTCTGCGAGCGTCTTTGAACTGACACTCCCGAAGCGAGACGCCAGCGCTAAAACCGTCCAGATGTTGAACATCCTGCGTCGCAACGTGCAGACTCTCGACGGGCTGATTTGCAAGGTGCTCGAAGAGAATACGAGCGTTCAAACAGAACTCGGGGTCAAGTTGCAGCGGCGCACACTCGACTTGTGGCCCCTCGTCGAGGCCCTCATTCAGGATCTCCATCCGATCGTCGGGGCTCCCAGCACCCAACTGCTCAACGAGGTGCCCGACGATTTGGTCGTCTATGCGGACGCCAGTCTGTTGAAGCGTGTTTTTCAGAACTTGATTGCCAATGCGATCAAGTACACGCCACGCGGAGAGGTTATCCTGTCGGCGCGGGATCTTGGCGCAGAATGTGTCGTGGAGTGTTCGGTCAGCGACAATGGTGCGGGCATCCCCGCAGAGCTTCTCGGAAAGATCTTCGACCAGGGAGCAACCGATCCGGAAGACGTGGTTGGAACTGGCTTGGGTCTCGCTATTGTAAAGACGTTCATTGAGGCTCATGGCGGAATGGTAGCCGTGGAAAGCAAGGAGGGGTTCGGCTCGACGTTTCGGTTTTCGCTGCCCACCAAGGCGAATGAGAGCGCCCTAGCAAAATGCTGAGGCCGGCCGACGCCGCCATTTCGGGCTCACCGTCTTAATGGCGGCTTACCTGCTGAGTTTCGGCGCGGCGGCGCTGGCGGTATGGCTTCTTCTCCCGGTCGTGAGCGCTCAGTTCGAGCAGCTCCTCGGCGAGGCCCCTGGCTATTTCGCCACGTCAACGCGACGCTCGCCGCATACGTCCGGTCGCAGCTCATCGCACGTCTGATCATCGGCGTAGCGTGCGCGATCGGCTTCTCCCTCATCGGAGTGCCCTACGCCCTCGTTCTCGGGATCCTCGCCGGCCTGCTCGAGTTTATTCCGCCGGCGGGGCCGCTCCCCATCGGAATTGTCCCCGTCTCCTTTGCGGCATTTCACTCCGGGGGTCAGGCGGGCGCGACCTTCGTGTTTCTCGCGGCCGAGGCCGTCGCCGCGAGAGCCCACCAGCCCACAACTGCCTCACGACTGCTCGCGCGGTATGCGAGACAGCACCTCTTTTACTGTCGCAAGAACTTTCGTCATTGGGGTGGACTTCGATATGTATTCGCGCCCACCGATCTTTCCCTTTCCAGCTTCCACTTCATCCTCTTCTACCAGGGACGTAAGGAAGATTACCGGAATATGTTTGGTGCTCGCACTTCCGGACAGGTATCGGAACGCATTCCCTCCGTCAGGGGCTGGTATCATGACGTCAAGAAGGATCAGATTGGGCTGCTCCGAGACAGCCAACTCGAAAGCCGTGTGTGCGTTGGTAACCGTCAGGACCTCATAGCCCTCTCTCCTCAAAATGGCCGAATAGAGCGTCAGGACCCCTTCCTCATCGTCAACAAGCAAGATCTTGGTCATGTCTCCTCCTTCCACGGGCTATCTTAGCCAGGTGTTCGTGAACTCTTCCCGGCGCCGTGTTCTGCAAACTCCAGCGCAGTGTTCAGTGTATCCATGAACTCGTTGACGTTGATTGGCTTGGTGAGATACCGAAAGAAGCCTGCCCGCAGGCCCTCTTCGATGTCGTGCGGCATTGCATTGGCGCTGATAGCCACGACCGGAATGTCCGCCGTGACCGGATCTTTGCGAATGAGTTTAAGGGCTTCGATACCGCTGATGTCCGGTAAATTTATGTCCATGAGGATCACCTCCGGCAGCTTCCTGCGCGCGAGCTCTATGCCGAGGGTTCCGGTCACGGCGGTTAAAAGGCGTAGATCGGCGCGGCGCGCGATGATCTGGCGAACTAACTTCAAATTGGCCGGGTTGTCCTCCACATAGAGCACGACGCGCATTCGTGCGCCGCTCTGAACCTGCGATTGGGCTGGCGCTTCAGGCTCGCCGCTGCCAGGCGCGAGGTCAGGTTCGGACGCGGTCTTCAGGTCGAACCAGAACACACTTCCCGTTCCAACCGTGCTTTCCACACCGATGACGCCCCCCATCAGCTCGATCAGTTGCTTGGCCACCACGAGGCCGATGCCGGTGCCTTCCTTGCCGCTGGCCTCTTGCCCGAGACGATTGAACGGTTGGAAGAGCTGTGCCAGCTTTTCCGGAGTCAATCCAGGGCCGGTGTCCTTGATGCTGACACGAATGCTTCCCGGGATGCTCGCGGTGAGAATCACCTCGACCTTCCCAGGCTCGCGGTTGTATTTGATCGCATTTGAGAAAAGGTTGATGAGAATCTGCTTCAACCGGGTTCGGTCGGCATAGACAAAGCAAGGGACTTCAAATTGGGGAAACCTCATTTGAATGCTATGCTGTTGCGCTTGGCCTTCGATCATGCGCTGGCATTCGACCATGACCTCGGACAGCGATACCGTCTCCAGCGACAGCAACAATTTCCCGGACTCGATCTTGGCGAGATCGAGGATCTCGTTGATGAGCTTCAGCAGATGCCATCCCGCCTGGAGGATCTGGGCGATGCTTTCTTTCTGGCCGGGCGTCGGCTCCGGGGACTCGGAATCCATCAACTGCGCAAAACCGAGGATCGCGTTGAGCGGAGAGCGAAGCTCATGGCTCATGCTGGAGAGAAAAGCCGATTTCGACCGGTTTGCTTTTTCCGCTACCAACTTGGCACTCTGCAGTTCGACGTTCCTCTCTTGAAGCACCTGATCGAGGCGTTTGCGCTCCGTGACGTCACGTGCGGCGGCGAACACGCCCTGCAACCTCCTGTTCCGGTCGTAGAAGGTGGTCGCATTGTAGGACACCACGGTCTCCCTGCCGTCCCGTGAGCGCGATGTGAGCTCGTAGTTGGTGACCTTACCTTCGGTCAGCACCTGCTTGATTCCGGCCTCGGCCCGTTCCGGGTCGGTAAAGTAGTCCTTGAATGGCGCGCCGATCAGCTCGTCGCGCGTACAGCCGGTGAGCGCCTCCATCTGCTTGTTGACGTCGGTGATGATGCCTTGCGGATCGGTGGTCATGAGTGCGTCGATATTCGACTCGATGAGAGAGCGCGTGTAGAACTGCTGGTCGCGGAGGCGCTGATCGAGCCGCTTCTGGTCTGCTTCGACCTCCTTGCGCGCGGTATTGTCGGTGCCAATCAACAGGTAGCCGATGATTGCGCTTTGAGCGTCGCGCAGCGCCGTGACCGACACGACCGCCGGGAAGCGGCTCCCGTCCTTGCGGATGTAGGTCAGTTCGTAGATGTCCTCGATTCCGCGCGAGGCCTTGAAGACCAGAGCCTCGAACCCCGGCGCAATCGGGGTGGCGAGCTCCGCGCTCAGTGTCTTGGCGCGCGCGATCACTTCCTGCGGATCGGAAATCTCGGCCGGGGTGATCTTATCCAGCACTTCTGCGGCCGTGTAGCCGAGCATGCGCTCGGCGCCGACGTTGAAGATTTGAATGACGCCCTTCGCATCCGTCGCGATACTCGAGAAGTTGGCGCTGTTGAAGATAGCGTTCTGCAAGGCCCCCGCTCTGAGCAGTGCCTCTTGTCGTCGGCCGTCGGTAATGACGTCTACCGTGCGAGCGGCCTGGCCGGTAGCCGCGAAATCGCGACTTCTCTGTTTCTTGGACATGGCTCCCTCCGGGGAACGGGCTGCTGATTATCACAGCGTTTGAGAGAGCCGCCGAGATGGCGCTCAAGCTCGGAGCGGCTTTCCGGACCTCGCCGGACTTCTGGATGAACGCTCAGCGGGCTGTCGACCTCTACGAGGCCCGTCTCCTCAAAGCGAGCTAACCTAAAGGGGGTTCGGAGAGTCCGCATCCGGGAGGGGTCGCCATGGCAAAGGGATTCGTCACGGGTTTTGTCGCCGGTGTCGCCACGTTGATCGTCGCCGGCTACTTCTTCCTGACGAGCGGCGCGCTGCCAGCCGGGCAGGACTCGAAGCCGGGCAGGCTGGAGAAGTGGGCTGCGAAGACATCGCTTCAGGCGACGATGCGAAGAGAGGCTAAGGGCTTGAAGAGCCACCTTCAGCCCACGGACGAAAATCTCACCGCGGGCATCGCGCTTTACCGCATCCACTGCCAGGCGTGCCACGGTGGGTCCGATGGCGCACCCTCGTCGATCGCGAGAGGCTTGACACCGGAACCCCCGCAGCTCGCGAAAGACGGGGTCGAGGATGATCCGGAGGGAGTGACTTACTGGAAGGTCGCCCACGGTATTCGCTTTACCGGGATGCCAGCGTTCGGCGAGACCTTGTCGGGCCAGGAGATGTGGCAGATCGCGCTTTTTGCGAAGCACATGGACTCATTGCCGCCCGGAGCCGGCAGCGCCTGGCTGGTTGGGAAGGCGGCACCCTGAAAAGTATCATGCCGGCATGGGACAGGGCTCGACTGGAAACGTAATCGCCGCGCTGGTCAGTTTCTTCATCCCGGGGCTCGGACAGCTCATTCAGGGACGTGTCCTCGCAGCCCTCGGCTTTTTCATCCTCTCCGGCGTCCTCTGGTTCTTCCTCCTCGGCTGGATCGGCCACGTCCTCGCCACCATTGACGCAGCGGTGTGGAAGCCGAAGAGCTAGAGAGGGTGGCGAGCTGCCCTCAGTTCCCGCAGCCCTGCCCGGCCGCGGCGGACTTCGCGGGCAGCGTGAAGTCGAAGTCGGCCTCCCACGAATATTTCGCCCCATCGCTCAGCTTTCCGCCCGTGATTCGGCCCGAGATCTTCCCGCCTGGAACAATGTTCCCCGCGAGCCTCTCGATCTTGAGGATGTCTTTTTCCTTCGGCAGCTCGAACACCCACTGACGGCTCACCATGAAAGAGTCGGCGTGGTTGACGCTCGTCTCCACGCTCTTCACGGCCGCAGCGCTCACCATGGGCTTGCCGCCACCAGGGCAGAACGCGAAGTGCAGCATCGTGCGTGGCTTCCCCGATTCGTTTTTGTCCGATGGGTACGAGCTCAAGTGAAACGAGTCGATCTCCTTCTCCGTGAACGGCGCGTCGGAGAAATACAGCGCCACGCTGTGCTGGTCCTCGTAAACCGACACGGCGCAGTGCTTCATCGTAACGGACTTCCCGCCGAGAACCGCCTTCACGCTGCACTTGTCTTCCGCGAAGGCTGGAACGGATAGGGACAATACGATCAGCAGCCCGAGGACGAGGGAGCGCTGGCGTGTGTTTGTCATGGGGGAAGGTTAGCGCGGCTGCCAGAGCTGCCGAAGAGGTTACGATGGCGTCCGCACGATGCGCATCGCGTTCATGGCCGACCTTCACGCGAACCGCGAGGCTCTCGAGGCCTGCCTCGCGCACGCACGGGCGCAGGAGGCCGACCGGCTCGTCTTCCTGGGCGATTACGTGAACTACGGCGCCGATCCCGAATGGGTCGTCGCGACGCTCATGGCTCACGTCGAAAAGGGCGGGATCGCTCTCCGGGGAAACCACGATGCGGCCGTTGGCGAATGGGGTGGGTCAATGAACTCGCCGGCGGAGGTCGCCCTGGAGTGGACGCGGAATCAGCTCGGCCCCGCGCATCGCGCCTTTCTCGCGGGGCTGCCGCTGACGCACCAGGAGGACGGCTTCCTGTGCGTGCACGCGGACGCCTCCGCGCCCTCCAAGTGGTCTTATGTCACGGACACCGAGGATGCCGCGCGCTCTTTCCGCGCGACGACCGAGCGCCTCACGCTTTGCGGGCACGTACACAAACCCGCGCTCTACAACGTGCCGGAAGGCCCCGTCGCCGCTCGCGCCGCGAAGACGACCGTGTTCCGGCCGATTGCCGGAGTCCCGGTGCCGCTCCTTCCGCGTCGCCGCTGGCTCGCGATCGTCGGATCCGTCGGCCAGCCCCGCGACGGCAATCCTGCTGCCGCGTACGCTCTCGTCGACACCGTCCGGGCAGAGATCACGACCCTTCGCGTGGCATACGACATCGAAGCCGCGGCCGAGAAGATCCGCGCCGCGGGCCTCCCCGCGATGCTCGCCGACCGCCTCACGTGGGGGCTCTGACGCCGATGGCCGCGAACCCCATCCAGAAGGGCGCGACGGTCGACGGCTTTCTCGTCGGCGAGCTGATCCACAAGGGCGGCATGGCGTCCCTGCGCGCGGTCACGCGCCCCGACATCCTCATGCCGATGCTGATGAAGATTCCCACGATGCTCGAGGGCGACGACCCCGCGGCCATCGTCGGCTTCGAGATGGAGCAGATGATCCTGCCGCGTCTCTCGGGCATCCACGTTCCGAAATTCGTGGCTTCGAGCGATTTCTCGATCCACCCCTATATCGTCATGGAGCGCATCGCCGGCCAGGCGCTGCTTTGCCGCCTCGACGACCTGCCGCTCCCCTACGCGGAGGTCGCGGCGATCGGCGCGAAGGTCGCGGCAGCGCTCGACGACTTGCACCGGCAGCACGTCGTCCACCTCGACGTGAAGCCCTCGAACATCGTGATGCGCGACGGCACAGGCGAGGCCGCGCTCGTCGACTTCGGGCTCGCGCACCACGACCAGCTTCCCGATCTCATGGGAGCGGAATTCCGGCTCCCCTACGGGACCGCTCCCTACATGGCGCCCGAGCAGATTCTCGGCGACAGGCGGGACGCGCGGAGCGATCTCTTCGCGCTCGGCGTGCTCCTCTATTTCTTCTCGACGGGCGTGCGGCCCTTCGGCGACCCGAAGGGCAAACGCCGGCTTCACCGGCGCCTCTGGCGCGATCCGGTCCCGCCGCGCAAACGCCGGATCGATTTCCCGCCCTGGCTACAGGAGATCGTTCTTCGCTGCCTCGAGGTGGACCCCGCCCAGCGCTATCCCACGGCGGCCCAGCTCGCGTTCGACCTCTCGCAACCCGAGAAGACGAAGCTGACGGGACGCTCGGAGCGGCTGAGGCAGGATCCCTGGAGCGCCGTGATCCGGCGCCGTTTCCATCCCGACTTCGCCCCCGCGGTCCCCCGGCAGACCGTCCTCGCACAGGTTTCGACGGCGCCAATCGTCGCGCTCGCGATCGACCTCGCCGAGGGCTCGGAGCCGCTCCACGAGGCCTTGCGCGTCACCGTCCGGCACATCCTCGAGACCGTGCCGGACGCGCGTTTCGCGTGCCTGAACGTCCTCAAGCATCACCGCATCGCGCTCGACACGACGCTCGACGAGGAGGGCCGCAGCAAGCACCTGAAACGGCTCGTGGAGCTCAAGCATTGGGCGCAGCCGCTGGCGGCGCTGGAGAACCGGATCACGTTTCACGTCCTCGAGGCGACGGACCCGGCCGCGGCTCTCCTCGAGTACGTGAGCACGAACCGCGTGGACCACGTCGTGATGGGCGCGCGGGCGAATTCCGCGCTCCGCACCCTCCTCGGCAGCGTGTCGCAGGAGGTCGTGGCGAAGGCCCCCTGCACCGTGACCGTCGTGAGACTCCCCAGGCCATTCGATCCGGATACGGAAGGTCGTTCGGGGACGCCCTGAGACGTCCCTCCAAGGGTGCGACCCGCTGATATCCTCTTTCCAGAATGGCATTCCGCACGATCATCGAGCCCTTCCGAATCAAGTCCATCGAGACGATCAAGACGACGACCCCCGAGGAGAGGCGAACGGCCATTGCGGCGGCCGGTTACAACGTCTTCCTCCTCCACGCGGCGGACGTGCTCATCGACCTCCTTACCGACTCGGGGACGGGCGCGATGTCCTCGGCGCAGTGGGGCGCTCTGATGCAGGGCGACGAGTCCTACGCGGGCAGCCGCTCTTTCTACCGCTTCCGCGACGCGGTAAAGGACCTCACCGGCTTCAAGCACATCATCCCGACCCACCAGGGGCGCGCGGCCGAGCGCATCCTCTTCCACACGATCCTCGAGAAGGGCGACGTCGTCCCGAACAACAACCACTTCGACACGACCCGCGCGAACATCGAGGTCGAGGGCGCCGAGGCGCGCGATCTCGTCATCGCCGAGGGCCGCGTTCCGAGCCTCCTCCACCCGTTCAAGGGAAACATCGACCTCGCCGCGCTGGAAGAGTCCCTCGGGAAGGACGGCGGCCGCATTCCGGTCGTCATGGTCACCGTGACGAACAATTCGGGCGGTGGGCAGCCCGTGTCCCTCGAAAACCTCCGTGGCGTGCGCGCGCTCTGCGATCGATTCAAGAAGCCCCTCTTTCTCGACGCCTGCCGCTTCGCCGAGAACGCCTACTTCATCAAGCTCCGGGAAAAGGGCCAGGCGCATCGGACGCCGAAGGAGATCGCGCAGGAGATGTTCTCCCTCGCGGACGGGTGCACGATGTCGGCGAAGAAGGACGGGCTCGCGAACATCGGCGGCTTCCTCGCCATGAACGACGACGCGTGGGCCGAGGACGCGCGCAACCTTCTCATTCTCACGGAGGGGTTTCCAACGTACGGCGGCCTCGCCGGCTACGACCTCGAGGCGATCGCGCGAGGGCTCGAGGAGGTCGTCGAGGAACCGTACCTCCACTACCGGATCCGGTCGATCGAGTACCTCGCCGAGAAGCTCGAGTCCGGGGGCGTGCCGATGATCCGGCCGCCGGGCGGTCACGCGGTGTACCTCGACGCGCGCGCCCTCCTTCCGCACATCCCGCCGCTCCGATACCCCGGCATCGCGCTCGTGAACGCGCTGTACGAGGTCGCGGGCGTGCGGGGCGTCGAGATTGGAACCGTGATGTTCGGGATGCAGCCCGACGGATCCGAGCACCCCGGCCCGATGGACCTCGTGCGCCTCGCCTTCCCGCGCCGCGTCTATACGCAGTCGCACGTGGACTACGTGGCAGAGGCCGTCCTTGAGGTCGCGCGGAACGCGGCGGCCCTGCCGGGCTACCGCATCACCGAGGCGCCCCGCGCCCTCCGCCACTTCACGGCGCGCTTCGAGCCGCTCGCGCCCTGACGCTTCTCCTGGCGCATCCAACGAAAACGCCCCCGGACGAATCCGGGGGCGCGACGGCCTGGCGACATCACGTCGCCGCGGGGGAAAGCGAGGTCTCAGCTAGCCGGCGGAGGCGTCGGGACCTTGACCTTCGACCAGTCGATCTTGCCGTCCTTGTCCTTGGCGCCCTTGACGGTCTTGCCGAAGGCGTTGAGCTCGGCCGCTTCCTTCTTCGGCATCTTCGGGACGTGACAGCTCTGGCAGTTCGCCTTCGCGTCCTTCGCCTTGTATTCCTTTTGGATGTCCATCGTGGCAAGCGAGGCGCTGCCGAGCGCGATGGTGGCCAGGGCGGCGACGACGGCGGTGGTGGTTTTTCTCATTCTTTCCTCCTCACGATTTTGGCGAGACTCGCCGCTTCTGATTCAATCGACGTGCCATACCGGGGGGGGCCGGATCATGTTGGCCTGCAACCCGATAGGCGGACAGAGCCGCCCGAAGGGGGTTCCTCCTCGAGCCCACATGGTGCGGCCCCGCACGAAACCGTGCACACGGCGTGGTCTCAGTCCGGCAGCATGACGACGAGGTACCGGCTGCCCTTCCAGAAGCGGGCCGCGTCCGTCACCGTGAGCGTGCTCGCCTTCGGGCTCGTTCCGGCGAGTGCATAGCTGTCCTTCGGGTGGTCCGAGAGGACGCGCGCCTTGTCCGGCGCGGCGCCGACCGGAAACTCCGTTTCCTTCCGCGTGTCGATCTGCTTGAAGAGCGTCTCGTCGAACTGGCCCGTTCGCTGCCAGTTTCCTCCGAGGCCCAGGACGGAGCCCTTCTTCTCGACGAGGCCGGCCTTCTTCAGCGCGCCCTGCGTCGCGATGAGGACGTAGGCCGTCGACATCTGCGACTCGCGGTCCGCGATGGTGGCGTCCTTCTCCTTGACGACGGCTTCCTTCTCTTTCACGGTGCCCCTCAGCTCCTCGGCTTCCTTCGCGAGGACGAGCGTCTTTTCTTCGAGCGCCGTGATCGTGGCTTCCTTCTCCTCGAGGTTGCGCCGCATCTCGCCGATCAGCCGCTCCAGCGTCGTGACCTTCTGGTCCGACGTCTTCTTCTGTTTCTCGAGAGCCGACAGCTTCGCAAGGTTGGCCTTCACCCCATTGCGAATCTCTTCGATCTCGGCCTTCAGCTCGTCGCGCTTCCCCGGCGCGGCCTTGCCTTCCTGGGCGACCAGGATCGAGGTCCGGACGGCCTTGAGCTCCTTGACGCGTAGGTCCTCGAGGCTCTTCTGGACCTCGTCGAGCGTGGACTGCATTTCCGCGGTCGCCGCGCCGGCCGCACCCAGCTCCCGCTGGGAGCGCTGCTTCTCCTCGCCGAGCGTCTTGTTCTCGGTCTTCAGCTGCTCGAACTCCTTCTTCGAAACACAGGCCACGAGCGCGACTGAAAACACGGACAGGACGGAAGCCCGGGCAAACCAATGAAGTTTTTTCACGATGACTCCTTGCTTCTCTTCCCGCTGAATTTTATCGCATTCCGGCCGTTCGGCCTGCCGTGCTCCGCTCACCCGCCGGCCTTCGGAAAAACCAGCGCGAGGGCGTCGTCTTCCAGGAGCTCGGGCGCGGGCATTCCGAGCGCGTAGCCCTGGCCGCACTCGACGCCGAGATCGACGAGCGTCGCGACGGACTCGAGGTTTTCCACGCACTCGGCGATCGTCTCCTTCCCGAGAGTGTGGGCCACCGTGTCGATCGCCCGCACGAGGGCGCGCGCCGCCGGGTCGGTCTCCAGGCCGCGGATGAAGGATCCGTCGATCTTCACGTAGTCGGCCGGCAGGCTCTGAAGATAGGAGAAGGACGAGAATCCGATGCCGAAGTCGTCGAGAGCGAAGCGGCATCCGCGCTCCTTTAGCCGGCGCATCCACTCGCGGGCCGCCACGATGTCCCGTACCGCAGTCGTCTCGGTGATCTCGAAGGCCAGGCGGCCGGCCGGCAGCCCGCTCGCGATCACGAGCTCCTCGATGTGCTGGAGGAGCGCCTCGTCACCGAGGCTCGCGCCCGCGAGATTGACGAAAATCTCCACCCCTGGGCGCTTCACGAGCAGGTCGACGACCCGGTCCACGACCCAGCCGTCGACGTAGGGCATCAGCCCGAACCTCTCCGCGGCCGGAAGGAAGACGCCGGGCGCGATGAGACCCTCGGGCCCCTCGCGAAGCCGGATGAGGGCCTCGTAATGGACCGCACGCCCCGAGCTCAGCCTGAAGATCGGCTGGTAGTGAAGGACGAAGCGGTCCTCCCGAAGAGCTTCCTTGATCCGCGACGCCCAGCGGCTCGCTTCGGATAGCAGAGACGTGACGCCGCCCGAAGGGTTCTCGACGACCATCACGCGGTTGCGGCCCTTCTCCTTTGCGGTGTAGAGCGCCGTGTCGGCCACGGCCATCAGGGACGGGGCGTCCGCCCTGCCGTCCACCGGAACGACTCCGACGCTGACCCCGAGGTCGAAGGCGCGGTCGCCCACGTAGAATCGGTGCTCGTCCACGGACCGGCGAAGCCGCTCGGCCATGAGCCGCGCTCCGTCGAGCGCGACTCCGTCGAGCAGCACGGCGAATTCGTCGCCACCGAAACGGGCGACTTCGTCGCTCGGGCGCACGAGCGCGACGATGAGGCGGGCCAGCTCGATCAGGACCTGGTCGCCGGCCGGGTGCCCGAGCGCGTCGTTGACGATCTTGAAGTTGTCGAGGTCGAGGAAGAGAAGGGACGACGGCGATCCGCGGCGCGCGCGCGCCACCGTGCGCACGAGCGATTCCTCGAAGGCGCGGCGGTTCGAGAGGTCCGTCAGCGGGTCGTGAAGGGCGAGGTGGCGGATCCGCTCCTCGTTCTCCTTTCGTATGGTGACGTCCTGCTTGATCGAGATGAAGTGACGAATTTCGCCGTCGGGAGACTTCACCGGCGTGACCGTCTGCTCTTCGACGTAGATCACGCCGTCCTTGCGGCGGTTGTGCAGCTCCCCCCGCCACACGTTCCCCGCGATGATCGTCTCCCAGAGCTTCTCGTAATAGTAGGGCGCCTGGACGTCCGACTTCAGGAGCCGCGGCGTCTGCCCCACGACTTCCTCCGGCTGGTAGCCGGTGAGCTCCGTGAAGGCGGGATTGACCCACTCGATCAGGCCCTCGCGGTCGGTGATGACGACCGCGTTCGCCGCCGCCTCGAGCGCGGCAGTCTGTATCTGGATCCGATCCTGCTGCTTAGACTCGACGACGGCCAGGGCCGCCTGGTCGGCGAAGCGATTGAGAAGGCGAATGGCCTCCTCTCCGTAAGCGTGCGGACGATCCGAGTAGCTCGAGAGGACACCGAGCACGGAATCGGCGACGACGAGGGGGATTGAAAGAGCCGAGCCCAGCCGGTACTCCTCGACGCCTTCCTTCCAGGCCGCGATCCTCTCGTCCTCTTTCGTGTCGACGACGGCGGGCCGGCCGGTCCGGATGGCTTCCCCGCTCGGGCCGCACCCCTCCGCCCCGTCATCCCATCGGAAATGGTTCTTCCTCACGAAGCTCGCGACCGGCCCGGCCACGGCCTTCTGGCTGATGGAGCCGTCGGGCTCCTTGAGTCCGATCCACACCGTCGGGAACTCGAATCGGCCCGCAACCTCGTCGCAGATGAACTGGAGGATCCGATCGATCGGCTCGTGGCGGAGAATCTTTCGTTCCGTCTCGTGGAGGACGCCGAGAATCGCCTCGGCCCGCTTGCGAGCCGTCACATCGCGCGACCCGAGGACGAGGCCCTGCGGCGCGCCGTCCGAACCGCGCAGGACGTTGGATACGGTCTCGACCCAGAGGTACCGTCCGTCGCGGGCCCGGTACCGGTATTCCGCCACTCCGGCCTTGCCGGTCACCACCCCGCGCCCCAATTTCTCAGCGAGCATCTCGCGGTCGTCGGGGTGAACGAGGTCGATCGCATTCGCTCCGAGGAGCTCGGCCGAGGTCCAGCCCGTGACGAGCGCGTGGGACGGGCTGACGAACTGGAATCGTCCGCGGAGGTCCAGCTGGCTGATCACGTCGACCATGTTGTCGGTCAGCCGCTTCAGGTCCGCCTGGGCTAGATCGAGGGCCTCGACCGCCCGGGACGCGTCGGTGACGTCCCGGATGACGGTCATGACGGCGTTCGGCACGTAGGGGACAACCCGCGCCTCGAAGACCCGCGGCCCGCCCTGCACCTCGAGCGCGTACTCGAGAGCCTGCGTCGTTCCGGTGTGGAGGCACGCAGCGATCTTCTCGAGCCAGAGAGCCGCGACCGGCTCCGGCAGAAACTCCGGAATCGTGTGCCCGAGAAGCGCATCCCGCGGCTGGACGAGGATCTCGGCGCGGTTCGCATGGATTTCGAGATAACGCCCCTTGCGGTCGAGAACGAGGATGAGATCCGGAAGGGCCGCCACGATCGCCCTGAGCTTCAGCTCGCTCTCGCGGAGGGCCTCCTCGGAGCGCTTTCGCTCGATGGCCTGGGCGATCAGTGACGAGACGAAGACGAGAAGGTCGCGGTCTTCCCCGGTGTAGCGGACCGTTCCCGAATAGCTCTGGACCGCGAGGACGCCGATCGTCCGTTCGCGGCCGCGGAGAGGAACACCGAGCCAGTCGACCGAGTCGCTGCCGATCCGTTCGACCTCGCCCGAGGCGAAGAGTTGCTCGAACACCTCGGGAGACGCGAGAAGCGGCCGGCCCGTCCGAAGTACGTACTCGGTCAGGCCCTTGCCGAGGGGCTTCGGCGGAAACGGCTCGTCCCGCTCGTCGACGAAGTACGGAAAGCTGAGGACATTCCGGGCCGGGCCGTTCAAGGCGATGTAGAAATTCGCGGCCTCCATCAGGCCGCCCACGATCGCGTGGATCCTCTTGAACAGCTCCTGAAGACTCTCCGTCGCCGCCGCGGCCTCCGCGATGCGAAACGTCGCAGCCTGGAACCGTTCTGCCCTGTCCCGGCCGCGTTTCCACGCGTCGGGGGTGAAGTCCGCTTCCATGATCAGACCCGGGATGATATCCGTGCTCGAGGACCCGCCTGCCGCCCGCCGGTCTCAGAGGACCATCGTTTCGTGAATGGCTTCGCCGCGGGCGAACCGCTCGAGAGAGAGCGCCGAGACGTCGACGCTCTCGCTGCGGCCCCGCACGAGCATCTCGGCTGCGGCGCGGCCCGCCGCCGGCGCGTGCATGATTCCGTGGCCCGAGAATCCCGCAACGACGAGAAAGCCGGGCACGCCGACGACCGGACCCAGAACAGCATGGTGATCCGGCGTGACCTCGTAGAGCCCGGTCCAGCTCCTCTTGATGTCGAGGCCGGCCTCCCCGACTGCGGGAAAGCGCGCGTCCACCTGCCCGGCGATCCGGAGCGGGAAGTCGGGATCGAAGGCGGAGTTGAAGCCCGGGGGCTCGTCCGGATTCGAGTAGGCGATCAGGACGCGGGTCCCCTCGCGGCGTATCAGGACGCCGGTGTCGGCGTCGATCGTCATCGGAATCTCCGCGGGAAGCGTCTTCTCGGGACCGCTGACGAGAAGGTGGCGCCGCACGGGCACGACGGGAACCTCCGCGCCCACGAGCGCGGCTACGCCGCCCGCGAAGGGTCCGGCGGCGTCGACCACGGCGGACGCCCGAAACTCGCCGGCGCGCGTCGCCAGGCGGAACGTCCCGGAACCGTCGCGGTCGATCGCCGTCACTTCGGCTCCATAGCGGGTCCGGACCCCGGACCGCGTGGCTTCCCGCAGAAGAAAATTCGTCAGTCCGCCCGGATCGATGAACCCGTCGCGCGGCCCGAACGTCCCGCCCACGATCTCTCCGGCCGCGTAGGGCGCCTTCCTGCGCACACCTTCAGCCTCGAGCACCTCCACGGAGACGCCGCGCGCGCGCTGGAACGCCGCGGCCGTCTTCATCGCGGAGAACCGCGCCGGGTCGCCCGTCAGAAAAAGGTAGCCCGCCTTTCGATAGACCGGCGGCTCCCCGATCTCGTCCGCGAGGCCGTCGAGGATGTCCATCGACGCGAGAGACATCGCGATGTTGATGTCCGTCGTGAACTGGGCCCGGATGCCGCCGTTCGCCTTCGACGTCGAGCCGCTTCCCGGCAGCGGCTCCTTGTCGATCAAGAGGACGTTCGTGTGCCCGAGGCGCGCGAGGTGAAACGCGATGCTGCATCCGATGACGCCGGCGCCGATGATGGCGACGTCGGCGACGTCCGCGCCGCTTGCGCCGTCCGCCATCGCTTGCCCCCCACAGTCCCCGGCGAGATGCCCTGTCTTCGTTGAGCCGTATCGGTCCAGTCCGTCGCGAGGGCGAGGAGCCCGGTGAATGTCCTTGACAACCGCGCCACGCCGGCGCGACATTATCTCAATAGCATCCACAGGAGGCCAATGGACATGCCCGAAAATGAGAAGAAGGACGGTCAGATCCCCGAAGCCGTGCCCGCGAAGGCCGACGCCCAGGAGCTGGACGACAAGAGCCTCGAGAACGTCGCGGGCGGGATGGCCGCCGCTGTTCCACACGTCAGTCACGCCAGCTCGCTCCGAGGCCCTGACGACCCGTGTTGCTTCAGCCAGCCCTAGCAGGCTGCTGAAAAAGTCGGATGAGTTAGCTTTCGAAGTCTTGAAGAGAGCGAAGTGCGGAAGCACCTTGTTGGGATGCGTGGAGACAGAGAGCAGCAGCCCGACCTCGTTGTGACGATGACGCCCGAGGAGC
>JBBRRY010000045.1:0-20740 GCA_038245905.1 Thermoanaerobaculia bacterium
CAGGCCACGGCGCTGCCGTCGCTCGGAAGCGGCTTGGCGCAGGCTGGAAGCGTCGGCGCCACGCTCGTGACGGACCGCGCATCGGACATCCCGGCGTACTTTGCCGGGCACTGGGTAGAGATTTCGGATTCTTCGAATGTGAAGAAGGGCACGTGGCGGATTGGCACGATCGCGGCAAAGACGGTCACGCTCCTGCCGAACGGCGCGGAAACGATCAGCGTTGTCGTGGGCGACAAGTGGCAGGGCGTCTATCGCTTCGACTCGGCCCCGGCAGTCACGGGTGGAGCGACGCTCACAAGCGTCGATCCCATCCGCGTCGGCGGCGCGCTCGTGCGGCTCGAGTCCACCGGTCTCTCTGCGCCCGCGGAGTCTCCGCTCGTGATCCGCGCCGTCTCGCTTTGCGCCGGCTTCGCGGCGCCCCTCAAGCCGGGCGGCTCGTTTACCGTCTGCGCCGATACGGGCGCGCGCGAGGTCGATCTCGAGATCTCCGGGGCGTTCGAAGCGCGGGTCGCGGGCTACGGCAACTGCCAGGATCCGATCGCGATCCCCGGCTCGGCGAAGCCCGGGGCGCTGAAGATCGTCGCGACAGCGAAGGGCGCCGAGGGCCGCCTCGCGTCCGCGATCGCGCACGCCAAAGTCGTCGCCGACGAGCTTTCACCGGTACTCGTCTCCGTCGAGCCGGTTGCCGAAACGACGCTCCATGCGGGCGACCCGCTGCGCGTTGCCGTCGAGACGTGGGACGATGTCGGGATTGCGTCCGTCGCGATTACGCTCGGTGGAACGAGGACGGTCCTGACGGCGCCGCCGTTCGAGATTCGCGCGCTTGCGCCGGCCGTCTCGTCGAACGAGACGTTGCCGGTCCTCGTCGAGGTCTTCGACCCGTCGGGCAACGTCTCGCGCCATGAGACGTCCGTCACGGTCCTTCCGTCGGGCGCGCCGCGCGCGTTCGTGGCTCCGGCGCCGGCCGGCGGAGAGCCGGGCGTCAGGCTCGAAGAGGGGCGTCTCTCGGTGGAGGGTGGCTGGCCGTGGCGCGACGCGGACGGCGAGACGCGCGGACGCACGCTCGAGCTGCCGGCGATCGGCACACACGAGGTCGCCGCGGCGGACGGCCCTGTCTTCGCGCTGGACGGTGCAATCGCGCGCGGCGCCGTGTACGGCGGCGCGGTCGTCGTGCGGCGCGGCGGCGAGATCGCTGGACGCTTCAGAATTCTTTCTGTTTCGGAAGACGGGCTGACCGTTCGGCTCGAGGCTGGAGCGGATGGCATCGTCCGAAGAGGGGATCTCTTAGAAGGTAGATGGGAATTCGACAGCATCGAGCTCTTCCGAGGGGCACGCCTCTTATCGGCGGACGCGGTTTACGCGCGGTTGGTTCGTGTAGATGCCTCGTCCCTCCTCCTTTCAAAGAATCTTCAAATTCCTTCTTCTGTTCCCTCCTCTACCGAATGCCCCTCTCACGGCGCACGGCCCGATCCGCCGGGAACGGCGCCCGTGCCTTCCGGAGGCGCGCCATGAGGTTCTCCTTCGCAGCTCTTTCTTCTCTCTTTTCAGTCCTTTTCCTGGCGGCCCCCGTCCGGGCTGAGGACGCGCCAGTCGTCCTTTTCCCGGCCGCGTTCTCCGTCGAGCATCGTCTCGTTCAGACCGATCCCGACGGTGACACGTTCCAGGCCGACTCGGTCACGGACACGTACGGCGGCTCGACGCTCGTCTCGGTGCGCCCGCGCGGAAGCCGCGTCATCGTGGACTTCGGGCGGCGCACGGTCACGGACGTCAGCGTCGAGAAGTCGACGTACTGGACGCTCTCCTTCTCGCAGATGGGCGACCTCTCGCGGAGGCTGGCGAGGGCCGAAGAGCGGCCGTCGGCCGCGTCGGCCGCGTTGGCCCGGGCGCCGAGCGCGGCGGGCAAGCAGGATATCCGCATCGAGGAAGTGAGTGATGGCGGGCGCGCCCTCCTCGCCGCCCCGGGCGGTCACGCCCCGCGGGTTGGCGCGCGGCGTTTTCGCGCCTATGTCGAGAACGGCCCCTCCGCCGACGTTTGGGTGGATGGAACCGTCCGCCTGTCGCCCGCGGCCCTCGACGCGCTCGAATCCTTCGAGAAAGACGCGCTCGGTTCCGCGGCCGCTCCCGGCGTTTCGCCCGCGCAGCTCGTCGGCGCGGCGCGGCGCGCGGCGGGCGGTGCCGTGCCCGTGCGCGTCAAGCGCCCGCTCTCTTCGGCGGGAGGCGTCGTCGAGGACGTCGCGACGGCCGTCACGCCGCTTCCGGCCTTCCCGCAGAAGCTTCTCATCGTCGGCGACGGCTTCCGCCGCGTGCCGAGCCCGCTCGAAGAAATGGTCGCGTTCGCCGAGGACGAAGCTTCGCGCGATTCATCGAGGCTCGTGAAGTGAACCGTCGCTCCCTTTTTGCCGCGCTCGCGCTCGCCCTTCTCGGGGCCGGGTTGGCGCGTGCGGCCGACGCGCCGTTCGCGATCGGGCAGCCGCTTGCGCGGCGAGCGATCTTCGGCTGCGCGGGCGTCACCGTGCAAGACGGCTCGACAGTCCGGTCCGAAGGCGTTTCGTCCTATGCCGCAAAGGAAGGGCAGGCGCACGTCGCGTCGAACGGCGACATCCTCGTGACGTCCCGCGCCACGATCCTGGGCGACGCGACCGCCGGGCCCGGACACCTCGCCACGGTCGCGCCCGACGCCGCCGTCTCCGGCCTCACGACGCCTGCGGCCGCCGCCGTAGATTGTGCCCCCGTGGATCTCGTGAGGCTCACGGCTTCGCTCGTATCGAACGACAACGCGAAGATTCCAAAAACCGCCCTCGGCCGAAGCGCGCTCACGGGCGCCACGGGCGACGCGCTGGTGCTGGATGCGCACGACTCGGTCACGCTGCCCGCAGGAACGTTCGTGTTCTCCTCGATCGACCTGTCGGAGCGCGCGCACGTCAAGGTCGCGGGCGACGCGCGCGTCCTCGTGACGGGCAACGTGCGCATCACCGGGAACAGCTTCCTGAATCCGGCGGGCAGAGCCTTCCGCCTGCGGCTCTTCGTCCTGGGGACTCGCGTCACGGTCGAGTCACTTTCGACGGTCGGAGCCTTCGTGATCGCGCCGTCGGCCGAGGTCTTCGTGGGATCCGAGAGCCGCGTCCTCGGGACGATCTTCGCGAAGACCGTCACCGTGCGCGAGGCGTCCGCGGTCATCCGCCTCGTGGACGACACGCCGCCCGTGCTCACGCTGATCGAGCCGACGGGGACCGGCCTGCCCTCGCTCGCGGCGGTACGCGTGCGCGGATTCGCGCGCGACCCGGAGACGGCCGTGATCTCGGCCACGGTGAACGGACGCGTCGTCTCTCTCGAGAGCGACGGGTCCTTCGACACGACGATGGACGTCACGGCCTCGAGTGAGGTTCGCCTCGACGCCGAGAACGCGATGGGCCTCGTCGCGACGGTGCGCGTGAACCTCTGCAGCGGACCGCCCACGGTCGCCGTGCTCTCGCCGGCCGACGGCTCACTCGTGGGCGCCCGGATCGGATCGGTCTCGGGGACCTTCCGCGGCGCGACCTCCATCGCGGTAAACGGACGGCCCGCCGTGCTGGGAGACGGCACGTTCCGGCTCGACGGTTTCGACTTCGGGCCCGACGGAGTCGTCGTCGTCGCCGTCGTCGCTTCGAGCTCCTGCGCGCAGTCGTCCGTCGCCAGCGTCTTTACGCTTGATACCGCGCCGCCCGTCGTCACGATCGACACCCCGGCCCCGGGCTCCGTTCTCGCGTCGTCGCCGGTCACCGTGAGCGGGACCTTCGTCGAGCCGAATCTCGCGGAGATCACGGTGAACGGAGTGGCGGCCGTGATTTCGGGGAATCGGTTCACGGCGGTCGTCCCGATTCCGCTCGGCCCCTCGGCGCTCGTCGCCGAGGGGCGCGACCGGCTGGGCCGCGTGGGGGTCTCGGCGCGCGTCAACGTTACGCTCGACACTCAGTCCGCTTCGGTGGTCATCACGAGTCCGATTTCGGGCGCGCTCACCGCCGATGGGACGGCGACCGTAACCGGGACGGCGAGTGTTCCGGGCCTTGCCAGCGTCCGTGTCGCCGGCCGCGCGGCGGCCGTGACGGGCACCAGCTTCACGGTCTCCGGCGTTCCTCTGGCCGAGGGTGACAACCGGCTCGTGGCCGAGGCGATCGACTCCGCGAGCCGGTCCTTCTTCTCGCAACCGGTCTTCGTGACGCTGGACTCGCTGCCGCCCGACGTCGCGCTCGACGCGTCCTCGTTCCCGCTCCTGACGAGACTCTCCACCGTCAACGTGTCTGGGACGGCAGCGGATCCGCATCTCGGCGCGGTCACGGTGAACGGCGTCGCGGCGGTGGTTTCCGCCGGGCGCTTCACGGCCGCGAACGTGCCGCTTGCCGAGGGCGCCAATTCCGTCCGCGCGCACGCCATCGACACACTCGGTCACGCGGCGGACTCGGCCTCGGCGACAGTCGACCGCGACACGCAGGCGCCGGCTGTGACGATCACGTCGCCCACGCTGAACGCACAGCTCACGGCATCGAGCGTGACGGTCTCCGGCACGGCCGTCGACCCACATCTCGCGGGCGTCACGGTGAACGGCGTCGCCGCATCGGTATCGAACGGCCGATTCACCGCGCTGCTGACGCTTTCCGAAGGCGACACGACGCTCGTCGCGAACGCTTCGGACACTCTGGGCAACGCGGCCTTGTCGGCCGGAGTTCCCGTCACCGTCGACACGATCGCCCCGATTGTCTCGATCGACTCGCCGGCCGATCCGCTCACCGGCTCGGCGTCCGTCACGGTGACGGGCACGGTCGTCGAGCCGCACCTCCTCTCCCTCACGGTGTCGGGCGTGCCGGCGTTCGTCTCGGGCGGGAGGTGGGTCGCGACGAATGTCCCGCTCGTCGAGGGCACGCAGCGCCTCACGGCCGTGGCCGTCGACACGTTCGGTCATCGCGCCGAGTCGTCGCAGGTGGAATACCGGCTCGACTCGACACCGCCCGTTCTCACGATGGACGCTCCGGCCGCGGGTTCCGCGGCGTGCCGGGCTCCGGGACCGCCCGTGACCGTGTCCGGCCGCGTGTACGGACGCGCGGGCGTCCGGCCCGTCGTCACGCTCGGCGTGCAGCCGGCCGGCAGCGCGGCGCAGTCCTTCACGGCGGCGCTCGACGCGGCGGGGACGACGTGGACGGTCCCGGCCGTCGACCTCGGCTCCGCCGACGGCGCGGCCACGCTGACCGCGACGACGTCCGACTCGCTCGGGCACGACGTGCGCGTCCTGCGCACGTTCCGCATCAAGGCCTCCTCGCCATCTCTCAGCCTCCTCCTCGACGGCAACGCGATGCCGGGCAGCGCCGTCGGCGCGGTGGCGGCTCCCGGCGAGACGCCGGTGCTGTTCGGGCGCGCTCTCTTACCCCGCGCGTCCGTCTCGGACGGCCCGGGCTCAGCTCCGCCGGCGCCGGTAGTCACTCTGGACGGCGCGCCCTGGGGAGGCTCGCCGATCTCGGCCGAGGGGACGCACCTTCTCGCGGCGACCGTGACCGATTGCGCGGGTCACGCGGCATTCGTCCACGCCCTCTTCACGATCGACGTGACGCCGCCGCGGCTGCTCACGTTCGTGCCCGCCGACCAGGCGACACTGGGGGTCGCGGTCGCGTCCGTGTCCGGCACGTCGGATCCCGACCTCGCCTCGGCGACAGTCAACGGCGTTGCCGCTGCTGTCTCCGGCGGCGCGTTCGCCCGGACGCCGTTCCCATGGAAGGAAGGCGCGAACGCGCTGACGATCCAGCTCGTCGACCGTGCGGGCAATGCGGCGACCTACACGCGCAGCTTCACGGTGCGGACGATCGGGCCTTCCGTCGAGATTCTCGAGTCGGGCGCGCCGCTCGGTTCCGGCGCGAAATTCTTCCGCGCCGTGACGCCGACCGTCCGGTCGAACGATCCCGCCGCGACGGTCACGGCGACGCTCAACGGCGCGGTGTTCGTCTCCGGCACGCCGGTAAGCGTCTCGGGCGACTACGCGCTCGCGGCTACGGCGGCGGACGCGCTCGGCCACACGGCGACCGCGAACGCGTCTTTCAAGGTGGATCTCTCGCCGGGTCCGGAGGTCGACATCGCCTCTCCAGCGGACAGGTCCGTTCTCCCGGGCCCGACCGTCGCCGTTACGGGCACGGCGAGCGCGTCCGTCACGTCCGTCACCGTGAACGGGCGCATCGCGACGCTCGCCGGTGCGACGTGGGGGCTGCCCGACCTCGTTCTCCCGCCCGACGTGCCGTCCGAGATCGTCGCGATCGCCTTCGACGCGGCAGGGCGCACGGCGTCGGCCACCCGCCAGGTCACCGTCCGAGCCTCCGGGCCGCAAATCGCAATCCTCGAGCCGGCCGACGGGGCGAAGACGAATCGCAAGAAGATCGACGTCGCGGGCGCGGTCGTGGGCGGCCCGTCCGCGACGGCAAACGGCAGCGTCGTCGTCGCGGGTCAGACGCTCTTGCTGGATGCTCTCGGGACGTTCCGTGCGAAGGACGTGGCCCTGCAGACCGGCGCGAACACGATCACGGCTTCCGCGACGGACCCGCTGGGCCGCACCGGCACGGCTTCGGTCACCGTCACGACCGACTCGGCGGCTCCCGGTATCGCGATCGCGGCGGACGGCCAGCCTCTTGCCGAGGGCGCGAGCTTCGCGCGGCCGTTCACGGTGCGCGTGACGATCACCGACGACACCCTGCCGCTCCCCGTTCCGGCGATCCGCCTCAACGGCCAGGACAAGGGAGCGACGGCGGCCGTGACGGACCTCCCGATCGCGCAGGCGGGCGGATACGTCCTTTCGGTCGTGGTGCGCGACGCGGCGGGCAACGAGAGCCGAGCCGATCGGAGCTTCGTCCTCGCCTCGGGCGGCTGCGCGGTCTCGGCCCTGGATCCCGGCGACGGCGCCGTCGTGGCGGCGCCGAAGGTGACGCTCAAGGGCCGGAGCGGTGACGCGGCGTCCGTCACGGTCACGTCCGCGGGCCAGACGTTTGCCGCTCAGCTCGCCGACGGCACGTTCGCGGCGGGCGACGTGCCGCTCGCAGCGATGGGCGACAACCCTCTCTCGATCGCATGCACGGACCGCGCGGGCGCCGTCTCGACCACGAACCTGAACGTCCGGCGTCTCCAGGACGGCGCGGGCCCGGTCGTGCGCATCGTTCAACCCGCCGGCGGCGCGCGCCAGACCGGCGGCACAGTCACCGTGAGCGGCACAGTCTCCGATCCGGCGGCCGCCGTGACCGTGAACGGCGTCAAGGCGACGGTCGCGTCCGGCGGGTTCTCGACGGGTCCGCTGCCGCTCGTCGAGGGGCCGAACGTTCTCGCAGCTCGCGCCGTGGACGCGGCGGGCCGGAGCGGGGAAGACCGCGTCGTCGTCTTCCGCGACTCGGCCGCGCCGAAGGTCGCGATCACGTCGCCGCCCGACGGTGCGCACGTCGGCAAGCCCGGTTCCGGTCCAGTCGTCGTCAACGTCTCCGGCTTCGTCGACCTCACCAGCGAACCGAACCTCGCGTCCGTCGTCGTCGCGACGAGCGCAGGCTCCGTCACCGCGACGGTCGACGCCGACACAGGCGCTTTCTATGCGGGCGGCGTGCCGCTCGCGACGACGTCGCCTGGCGTGTCGCAGAGCGTGACCGCGACCGCGACCGACACGCTCGGCCAGAGCGTCACCGCGACGGTCGGCGTGATCTACGACCCGGCGGCGCCCGCGCTCGTCCTCGGGCAGCCCGTCGACGGCACGCGCTTCAGCGAGACCTCGCCTCCGTCGTTTGCAGCCTCCGGCGACGCCTGGGCGAAGGACGGCGCAATCGTCTCGATCAACGGTGGCGGCCTCGACGGCCTCACGTGGGACGCCCCCGCCGCCGACGGGCGCCGGCACGCGAGCTTCACGCCGCAAGTCACGATGCCCGCCACCGAGGGCCCGTTCGGCGTCATCGCGCGCGTCGAGGAGCCTTCCGGCGCGTATGCGAACGACAAGCGCCTCCTCTTCAAGGACGTCACGGCGCCCACGGTCGTCGACATGCAGCCCGCCGACGGTGCGAAGCAGGTCGACGCGAACGAGATCCCGCTCGTCCTCTTCAGCGAGAACGTCCGGCCCTCGTCGCTTTCGGCAGCGGACGGTTTGACGCTGACGCGCGTTGCGACGGGCGACAAGGCTGTCGGCACGTTCACGATCGCGGGCAGCGCGGTCGCGTTCGCGCCGGGCGCCGCAATGGTGCGCGGCGAGGCATACAAGTTCCGCGCGGGCGCGGGGGTCACGGACCTCGTCGGGCACCCTCTCGCGGCCGCGAAGGAAGTCCAGTTCACGGTCGCGGCCGTCGGAACCTCGGCGCCGCCCGTGCTCGACGCCCTGCCTCCGGTCGTCTGCGCGACGCAGCTCGTCGTCGCGGGCGCCGCGGTGCCCAACGCCTCCGTCCGAGTTCGCGACGCCGCGCTCTCCGTCAGCGGAAACGCCGACGCGGCCGGCCGCTTCGCCGTCACGATCCCGCTCTCGGGGAACGGCTGGCACGCCGTGCACGCCGCCGTCATCGACTCGGGCGGCACCGCCGGCCCCGAAGCGGCCGCCCTGTTCCGCGTGGACTGCAGCGCGCCGGCCGTCGTGGGTGCGACGTTCGACCGCGGATCCGGAAAGATCGCCGTGGTCTTTGCAGAGGCCATGAGAGCTTCGACCGTGACGGTCGGCGGCCCCGGCAGCGCGATCACGGTGTCAAAGGCCGACGACGCGACGAACGCCCCGCAAGCCGCGACGCTCACGCTTTCGACTGACGGCGCGACGGCGACGCTCGACCTCGGAAACAGCCCCTCTATCTGGTGGCTGAACGCCTCCGTCCGTCTCTCGGTCGGCCCGCCGGCGACGGACGCGGCCGGCAACGTCATGACGGCCCCGTTCTCGACCGTGTTCTTCGCGGGCGGCGGGGGAGATCTCTCGGGCGGATTCCTCTCGGGCGCCGCGCTCGACGAGGAGAGCGGCCGGCCGCTCGCGGGCGCCGACGCGAGGCTTTACGCTTCCGGCGCCGCGCTGCCGGGCTCGGTTCCCGCGGTCGAGGTCACACCGGCGACGGCCTCCACGGTGACGGACGGCCGGGGCCGGTTCAGTCTCACGGGCGACATCGCCGCCGGGCGGTACGCGCTCGTCCTCTCGCGGACGGGTTACACACGCGCCGTGCGGCGGCTCGCGCTCGAGCCTGCCGTCGGCGCTGTGCCGTTCGGCAGCCGTCTCACGCCGCTCGCCGCGCAGGCGCCGTCGCTTCTCGCGGCGGCCGCCGGCGGATCCTTTGCGGGTCCCGCGGGCTCGAGCCTGACTGCCGACTTCGCGTCGAACGCGCTCGTCGCGGCGACGAGCCTTGGCGTGAGGCTCACGCCGCTCAGCGGGCAGGGCCTCCCTGAACCGCTTCCGCTCGGATGGACGCCGCTCGCGGCGGCGGAGCTGCGCCTGGTTCCGAACGGCGCCGGCGACGACGCGCTGCCCGAAGGCGCGGGCACGCCGTTCACGCCGGGCGGTGTCACGCTCACCCTGGCGCTCCCCGCGGGCATCCTCACGGCCGACCTCTACGCCGCGCGGTACGACGTCGTCGCGGGCGCGTGGCTCGCACTACCCCTTCCTGTCTTCGTCGCGGGCAGCAGCTCGACGCCGGATCGCGCGCGCGTAACGCCCACGGGCCCCGGGACGGTCGCGCTCATCGCGCCTGACGCCGATCCCGCGACGCGGCCGGCCGTGATGCCTGTCTCTCTCGACGCGCCGCTCGTCGGTGTTGCTCTGCCGTCCACCGTGCCGACTCTGTCTGCGACGATCGCCCTCGACCCGCCCATCGTCTCGCCGATCGGCCGCGCGACGGCGCGCGTCCTCGCGAAGGCGTCCGACGGCGTGACGCCGTTCCCCAGCGGCCTCGCCGTTCAGGGCTACCTCGACGAGAAGCTCATTCTCTCGGGCGGCGCGGGCGAACTGTACGAGGCGCCGTTCAGCGCGGACCTCGTCCTCTACCACCCGCCGCTCTCCGCGGGCGACCTCGGCGGCGCGGCGCCGGGCGCGGTGGGCGCGCTCTCGTTCCGCATCTCACCCAGCCCGCGCGCGGCGCAGGTCCTCCTCGACACGGGCTACGAGAACGTGCGCCTCTTCCCGTTCACGGACCAGCTCGAGCGTGGACAGGTGCTCGGCCCGGCGGGCGGCTCGGTGTCGACGGCGGACGGCGTCGAGCTTTTCGTGCCAGAGAGCGGCCTCGCACAGAAGACCGTCGTCTCCGCGCGGAAGCTCACGGCGGCGGAGCTGGCGGCGCTACCGCCTGTTTCCGGCTACGCGACTGCTGCCGCCGTGCGCGTGAGCTTCTCGGGCGCGTCGCTCGCCCGCGCTGCGTCCCTCAGGCTCAACGCGCCAACCGGCCTGCCCGTCGACGCCGCCGACGACCCGCGTTACGTCCTTGCGGTCCTCGTCGACCAGCCCGACGACGGCCGAGGCGCGTTCGCGAACGCCGTCTCGCGTGTCACCCTCCTGCCCGCGGCGGGCGCCGTGCCCGCGAGGCTCGTCGCGGCGCCCGAGGTCTCCGGCTCGCCGCTGCCGTTCCCGGGCGTCGCGGGAGAGGGCGTCTTCCTCTTCCTGCACGCAAACGCGCCCATCGGCTTCGTGACCGGCCGCGTGGCGGCGCCGAACGGAGCGGGCATCGCGGGCTCACGCGTCACGGCCGCCGGCCTTGGCACGGCGAACCTCTCCGTGCCCGGCGGCCCGTACGCCGTACCCGCGCCCGCGGGATCTCCCACGCTCACCGCTCTCCATCCCGTGCTCGGGCTCTCGGGTACGGGGCAGGTTCCGTCGCTTGCAAAGGGTCAGGTCGGGATGCTCGACCTCGTCCTCTCGCCTACGCCGCCCCAGATCCGTTCGCTCCAGCCCGCAAACGGCGCGACGGACCAGCCCGTCGGCTCGACCGTGGCGATCGTGTTCAGCGCGGCGCTCGATCCGGCAAGCGTCACTGCGGCGACGCTCTCCGTCTCGCTTGCCGACTCGGCGGGCGCGTCGACGGGACTCGTCTTCAGCGGCGCCATCGCGCTCTCGCCCGACAGGACGACCGTCGTCTTCACGCCAACGCGCCCGCTCCCACCCGGGCGGCGCATCGCCGCGCGATTCGTAGGAGGCGTGCGCGACGCGGCCGGCACGGCATACGGCGGACCGCTGCCGGTCGACTGGAGCTTCACGACCTCGACGCAGTTCGTCACGGGCGGCTCCGTGCATCCCGAGAAGATCCGCCTCCTCGTTCCGGTCAACGGCGTCGCCCGGGTGATCGGCGATCCCGGAGCGCTTCCCGCGGCGCTCTCAGGCACCACGCCGTGGTCCGCTTTCGCGGACGTCGACGGTCCCGTCGCGTGTCCGTCGGTCACGACCGTACCGGCGGACAGCGCCGGCGGCTTCACGCTGAACGCGGGCTGCCCACCGTCGTCCACCGTCACGTTTGCGAGCCGCGTCTACATCCACATCCTGGATCCCACCGGAACCGAGGCCGCGACATTCCGGCTCGGCCTCTTCACGACGCCCGACGGCAAGGGCTTCGTGGCTGTCCCGGGCGACGAGACTGTTTTCACCACCGCCGAAGGCGTCGAGGTCACGACGCCCGCGGCCGCGTTCGACACGCCCACGCTCGTCAAGGTCACGAAGCAGCCGCTCGACTCCCTCGCCGTCGCCCTGAATCCGGGCTTCGAGATGGGCGCGGTCCTCAACGTGGACTTCGACGGTACAGCGAAGGAGACGCTGCGCCTCCGAATCCCCGTCGTCACCGCGTCGCCGGTCGGCGGCCTCGTCTTCGCGGGCACGCCGTTCGAGACGCCGTGGGGCAGGAAGCTCAAGATTCTCGACGTCGGGCGCCTCGTGGACGACGGCAAGGGCGGCAAGCTCATCTCGACTGCGGAGGCGGACCAGCCGGACGATCCGGCGCTCGTCGCGGGCGGGGCCTCGAGCGTTCGGACGGGCGGGAGAAAGGCGCAGGCGCTGCCGAAGAAGCTCCTCCAGACGATCGCGGCCGAGTTCACGGCGCGGGCTACAGCGGGATTCATCTTCGGCGCCACGCTCGAGCTCGCGGCTATCACGGGGCATGTGGAGCCGGCGATCGTCGGGACCACGTTCTTCATCCTCTACAACGCGCTCGCGGACGCCTTCATCTACCAGGCCATCGCACACAACTGGGACGGCCGCTACGTCCTCCCGAGCACGGGTACCGCGTTCACGGTGGTGAAACGGGAGCTCGCCACCGGCTGGATCCTCGGACAAAAAGATTACGGTCCTGTCGCTCCGTCGCCCGGCCGGTTCGTGAATCTCGGGGAGCTCGAGCCGGGTTCCAGCGATCCACCCCGCCTCGTGGACGCGGCGCCGTTCCCCGTGATTCGTTTCAAGGCGCCGGCGGTTTCGACGGGTCAGGAGACGAACCTCCGGCTGCGGCTCGAGATGGAGGCAAACACGACGGACCAGGCGCTCGTGACCCTGCGGTCCGTCTCCGGGCTCGCGTTTGCCGACGGAACCGTCGTCTCGCTCTACAACCTGACACAGGGAACGTCGGTGAAAGCGACGGTCTCGGGCGGCTCGTTCACGGCGGGCCCGGTCGCTGGGAAAGCCGGCGACGATCTCCTCGCGCTCGTCCTGGCGTCGGACGTCGAGACCGACGGCCTTACCGATCTCACCTTCGAGTTCAGCCGTCCGCTGCAGAGCGTCGCGGATCCCCGGACACTCGTCGCCCTGACGGACGTGGAGACGGGAGCGCCCGTGGCGATGCAGGCCTTCCTCGAGGCCAGCTCCACGCGTCTTCGTGTCCAGCTCTACGGCGCGCTCGGGCGAGGGCGCGACTACAAAGTCGAGCTCTCGAGCATTTTCTCGGACAACGGGGTTGCCTACCATGCGTCCGATCCAACCGTCTTCACGTTCCGGACTCGCCGCGCCCAGCAGGATCCAATCGGAAGCACCCTCGGACCTGGCCTCTCGCTCGGCGACACGGACTCGGCGCGCGACGTCCTCAAATTCGGCAACCTCCTTCTCGTCGGCTCCGGTAACGGGCGGCTCCTCGCCGTGGACGCGTCCGACCCGGCGAAGCCGGTTCTGTTCGCGCGGCTCACGCCGTCGGCCGGGGACCAGGTCCGGGCCTTCGCGACGGATGGCCACAACCGACTCTTCTACAACGCGCGGTTCGGGTCGACCTGGGCCATCAAGGCGGTCCGGGTCGAGGACGTCTGGAATGCCAGCTTGGCGAATTGCCCGTCCTCGGCCGGCGATCCCGGTTGGCTTGCCGCGCTCCCGTGCTTCCTGCCCGTGGACGGGGGCGTCAAGGCCGCGTTCGCTCTCGGCTCCTCCCTCGGGCTGACCGGGTCGGAATACCTTTCGCTGATGGGCGGGCTCGGGACCGGCATGCCGGCGGGCCTGGAGGCACTCGCCGCGAACGACGTCGTCGGACCTTATCCCGCCGAGGAGTTCTTTCAGAGGATCGCGGGCTCGGGCACCTACCCGGTGGGACCGCCCTCGTCTCCCGACCCCGGTGTCGACGTGACTCTCACCGTGAGCACGGCCGGCCACGTCTTCGACCGGGGCGTCGCCCCGTGCGGCGAGCCCTCGTATGACCGCAAGCAGCGCGTCACGGTCGACAACCTCACGACGGGGCAGAGCTGGTCGATCGACGTCGCGAACCCGTCCAACTCCGGGACGACGGCGAGCGTCCGCATCCATGCCCGCCGTCGCGATGTGATTCAGGTCCGCTACAACAAGACGGCCATCGGGTACGTCGCGATCGTCGGCAGCGGCGTGACGGTGGTGGACCTGAACCGCTTCTACGATTCGCCGTTGCCTTCGGGTTCGGCGAACCAGATCAACCGGGGCGAGTGCCAGAGGCGGCTCGGCACTTACGAAGGCGCCGACGCGACGTTCGGACCTTGCTCGGGGGCCTCCCCGACCAGCCTCTCGAACACGCCCGCGCTTGCCGTGGTGCCGGGCCATGCCGAAAGCGCCTCCATCGACGTGTTTTCGGTCCTCACGCATTTTGGAGCCGGGAACCTCGTCTCGGATGCAAACGCGCCGGGCGCGCTGCAGGCCGTGGAGATGCGATGCCTCAGGGACGCGGTCCCGTCCGTGCCGCCCGCGGCGGCCTATCGGGCCGCGGCCATCGCGCTCGGAACGACGTGGATGGACGTCGGCGCGGTCGCGGGTTCCTCCGGGAAGTTCACGAAACCGAACCCGGCGCCGCCGCCAACCGAACTGAACGGGGACCTCCTCTTCTACTCGCTCGGCCCCGCCGGCGTCGCCGTTTTCGACGTCACGTTCCGGCCGACGATGAACTTGATCGGGCGGTTCTGGAGGAAGGATCACTCGGTCTACCGGCTCGCGACGGACCGGGCGGGGAAGCGCCTTTTCGCCGGGGGCCAGGACAAGGACGGCAAGGCGATCATCGACGTCTGGGACATCGGGCGGGCGAACGGCGGACCCAGCAGCGACGGGAGCTATCCGCCCTCCGTGGATTCGGTAGATCCCCGACTGCTCTTCACGCTCAATGCGCCATGGGACACGAACCACCTCGGGCTCGACGAGGACACGGGGCTCCTCTATACCTGGGGCTCGCGCGCGGACGGGAAGACCGGCGGCTTCGTCCTCGCGACACGCGATCCGCAGTTTGTGTTCAGCGGCCTCTTCCGTCCCGTTGGCGAGACGCGGGACCCGATTGCCGGCGGCCCGCCCCTTCCCAGCGCCCAGCGAACGATCGACAAACTCACACCGCTCATACCGCTTGGCGTCGCCATGCGCGTCCTGCCGAAGGATGAAGCGGACCCGGAGAAGGCGAAGACCGACGAGCGGGCGGCGACCGCCGCTTTCAAGCTCCGCGTCGCGCTGCCTGGCGTGCTGAAGGAGAAGCTCTACGCGAGGGTCCAGTCGCTCCGCGCGCTGCCGGACGAGCGCCTGCTCGCGCGCGAGAACGTCGGGCCTTTCGTCGCCGCACCGGGCGGCGACGGCTGGCCGGAGCGGGACGTGTCGATCACGCTCCGCCGGCTCGTGCCCGCGGGAGCACCGACGGCGGAGAAGCTCAAGCCCCCCTACAACCTGTACGAGTCGGACGAGGTCATCCTCCTAATCGCCGACCCGCGCGCGCGGGCCGACTACTGGAAGGGGAAGCAGACGCTCGCCCCGCCGGCGACGGCCGACGAAAACACGCAATGCCGGCGCTGTGGCCGACCGTCCTACCTGCCCGTCAAGGCGGACGACCCGACGCTCAAGGTGAAGGAGCTGCTCGCGGGCGGCCCGTGGATCCGGGCGTTCCTCGCCGAGCCGCCGGGCGGTGACGCCGACACGCGCGCGGCGCTCGATTACTTTGACTCGACCGAGGACAACTACCCGAGACCTGCCGGTGCCGTCCAGTCGCTCGGCTTCGCCGACGAGGTCCCATCGCCCGTGCAGATCGCGCTCGCGGAGCCCGCGCTCAACGCGGCGTCATGGAGCGCCGAGGCCGGAGCGAGCGTTTCGCTCGTGTCGGGCGAGGCATTGCTCGCGGCGACGGACCACGCCGTGGAGGGCCGCGGCGTCGGGTTCGTGTTCGACCGCACGTACCGCTCGGGCGTCCTCGGCTATGGTTCGCTTGGAGCCGCGGGCTGGGGCTCGTCGATGTTCGCGCGCCTGCGCCTCCTTCCGGCCACGAAGGAGGTCGAGCTCCACGACGGCAGCGGCCACGTCTTCAGATTCTCGCCGCCGGTGGAAGGCTCGTGCGCACTGCCGGCGCTGCCGGGGCCGACCCGCGACGTACCGACGCACGAACTGGACGGCGGCTGGTGCGTCCCCAGAGGCCTTTATCTGAAGCTGGACGTTGTCGGCGAGGGCGATTCGTACCGCCTCCTGGGGCGCAACCACGACACGATGCTTTTCGACTCGTCGGGCCGCCTCGTGCAGCTCTCCGACCGCATTCGCCATGGCGCGTCCGACCCGAAGAAGCAGGGCAACACGCTGCAGCTGTTCTACGACGGCGCGGGCTTCCTCATGGGCGCAGAGGACGAGATGGGGCGGTCCTACCGATTCACGTACGACAAGGAGCCGCTCCTCGCGGGCGGCGACCCGAACCCGAAGTACGCTCTTCTGAAGACCGTCGAGGACTTCGCGACGCCCCCGCGCGTCGTGACGTTCCGGTTCGACGACGAGCGGAGACTCACGGAAGTCCAGCTGCCCGCCGTCACGAACCCAGACGCCGAGTTCAAGCACGACGCGCCCATCGTCCGATACAAGTACGAGTACGCGAAGACGCTGGCGTCCACCGCACCCGCCAACGGACCGGACTTCTCGAAGCTGAAGCTCACGAGCTTCCTCCTGCCCGACGCAGACGCCCCACGAATCGCCTTCGACTACGCTCCAGCGACGGGGCGTGTCACCACGCTCACGCTGCCGCCCAGCGCCGTGGGCGGCACCGGCACGGCGTGGACCCTCCGTTACGTGGATCCGTCGTCCGACGCGGGTCCGACCAAGACCGTGTCCGTCGTGGCGCCCTGGAGTTTCAGCCTCGACTACGCCCTTGATGCCGGCCGCATCACGACCCTGACCGAGAAGGTCGAGACGGTGGGCCCGGCCGACGGGGACATTCCTGACGTGGCCGTTGGGCCGCCCGTACAGACGCTCACGACGAACTACTCTTATCTCGAGGACGGACGTCTCGATTTCGTCGAGTGGCCCGACAAACACCTCACGCGGCAGAAGTACCCGGACGGCGGGGTGCGGCTCGAGCTCGCCAACGTCGTAGAGGCGACGGCCGAGCCGGGCGGGGCGCCGACGGGCCCGGCAAAGCACGGTGTTCCCGCCACGAAGGTCACGTCCTTCGTTGACAACATTGCGCAGACGATTCTCGATCCGCTCTTGCGGTCGACGACCTCCGCCGTCGCGACTGCGAACGGCTTGGCAAATCCCGCTTTCGTGGGCAATGACGACCCCGGCAAGCCCCAACCCATCCAGCCCACGGTCGGCGGGACCGCGTCATACGACCCCTACGGCCGCCTTGCGACGTTCCAGGGCAACGGCACGAACAGCACGCAAGCAGGGACGAAGTTCGGTAAGGACGCGCAGGGGCGCGAAAACGCGGGCTTCGCGACGGAGATCGCGCGGGGCGAGGTTAAGGAAACGCTCGAGTACGACACGGACGGCACGGGCCCACGTGGCAACGTGACGCACCGGACGACGAGTTTCAAGACGGAGAGCAAGTTCGATTACGACGAGTGGGACCGCACGATCCGCGAAGAGACGGGTCTCAGCAAAGGCGATCTCGAGCAGGTGACGGACGCCATCGTCACGCGCGGCTACGACGCTTCCGGCCACCTCGCGGTCGAGCGGCGGAAGCAGGCGGGGGTCGGAACGGGAACAGTCGAGACGCGCTACACCTACAACGACCGCGAGCAGCTCCTCAGCGTCACGGTCGACAACCTCGCGTCGGAGAGCCCCGGAGCCGCCGCCGGCCTGAAGGGAACGACGGCGTACTCCTACGACTCGTCGGGCCGCGTCTCGGAGGTCAGGTCACCTCAGGGCGTGATCACGCACTACGAGTACGACTCGGCCGGGCGCGTCAAGAGCGAGCGCGTGGGCCCCACGGGGGGAATTCGTAGTCGCGGCTACGACGCGATGGGGCGGCTCGTCTGGAGGACCGACGGCGACGACGGCTTCTGGCGCGGGCGGTACGACGCCTGGGGCCGGCTCTTCCAGGAGGACCTGCCCACGGGCGCCTCGCTCGAACGTGAGTTCGACGCCGCGGGCGGCGTCCTCCGCGAGACGCTCTTCACCGGCCTTCCGGGCCTCGTCGCCTCGACGAAGATCACCGAGACGAAGAAGCACGTCACGAGCTTCGGCGCGGTCGACCTCGTCGACGAGCTGCTCACGACCGGACCCGAGACGCACCGGATCACGAAGAAGACGTACGACGGCTCCGGCCGGCTCGTGACGGTGACGAGCGGACCGACCGATGCGATCCAGCGGACGGATCTCACGGCGGCATACGACGCCGCGGGCCGCTCGACGAGCCAGACCGACGCCGGCCAGAACGTGACGGAGTTCAGGTACACGAATGCAGCGCCCTGGCCCACGCGGATGACATTCACGGAGGCGGTCCCCGGAAAGGCTCCGGTGCAAACCACGTATTCGGAGTACGGCCGCGACGCGTTTGGGCGCGTAGTGGGCGAGAAGCGGTATGGGGGCAGCAGCGTCCTTGTCTCGGAGACCATGACGAAGTTCGACCAGAGCGGCAACGTCCGGTCGGTCAAGACTGTCATCGGCAACGAGACCACTTTCACGTACGACGGCGCCGGCCGCCTCCTGACCGAGGCGAGGCCGACGAACGGCACGACCCAGTACGGCTACGACCTCGACGGGCGCGTGAGGCACCGCGTGTCGGGCAGCATCAGCGCGCGCCCGAACAAGACGGACTACGGTTACGACACGTCGGGGCGCCTCGACAAGGTCGACCGTCCCGACTCGACGAGCGAGTCCTTCAAGTACAACGGCGACGACACCGTGCAGACCTGGACCACGCGCTCAGGCATCGTCGTCACGAACCGGTACGACGCCGCCAACCGGCTCCTCTCGCGCACGCCGGCAAGGTCCTCGAACTCGAAGGCGCCCGCCGTCGACGGCGGCGACAGGTACGCCTACGACGAAGGCTCGCGCCTGAAGTCCGTCGACAGATGGGACGAGCCCGCGGGGGCAGCTGCGTTCCTGTCGAACCTTTCCGCGCGCGCCGCGTTCGCACAGTACGACGCGGCGGGCCGTCCCGGCGAGGAAAGGATCGGGGCGCGCTCACCGTTGACGCGCGTCTACGACACGTGGTCTCGCGAGGCTGACGTTCGCGTTCCCGACGGCGTTGGCCGCCAGGCCGCGAGCGCGTTCACGGGCTACCACCGCGAGTTCGACTCGCTCGACCGTCTCTTGAGCCTCTCGGCAGTCGGCGATACCGCGCTCGGCGCGCGGTGGGATTGGGGCGGCACGTCGCGTCTCTACGGCGTCACGACATCGAGTTCCCTCGGCACGGCGCACCGCTACAGCTTCCTCGGTTCCTACGGTCCGCAGCCCGGCGGCTCCGTCACGACTCCGTGGCAGCTCGGCGTGGTGTCGGTCGGCTCCTCTGCGGCGGGCGATGCGGCCGTTGATGCTCCCGCCTCGGTTTGGGGCCAGATGGCCTACGGCTACAAGACGGGCGACGCAACCAAGCGTGGGCGCGCCGTCATGGGAGCCGCGCCAGGCCGGGTGGGCGTCTTCGCGAACCAGGGCTGGCGCTTCACGTCCGACGACGCGCTGCGCCTGACTTCGGCCGAGGCGGGCAGCGGCAGCATTGACGGCTCGGATCCGGCCGTCATAAGCGAGAAGTTCACGGCCGTCTACGACATCGGCGACGAGGTGAAGGTCCTCTCGCGCGAGAAGTCGGCTGTCCGGAGCGCCACGTTCGTCCCGGGCGTCGAAGGCCGCATCGAATCTCGCAACGGCATCGCGTTCGATCACGACCCCGAGGGCCGCCGTCTCGCGGACGATCGCTACACCTACGCCTGGGGCTGGCGGGGTGAGCTCCTGTCGGTCAGCGTCAAGGATTGCTGGCCCGCCGAAAACGGCGAGTCCCATGCTCCCGACTGCCCCTCGGGCTTCACGCGCCCGCGTTTTGCCGGCCACAAGGTCCTCTACGAATACGATGCCCTGGGCAGCCTCCTCGCCCGTGAGGAACGCGGCGAGCCGGCGTCGCCGGGCGACGAGGCCACGCGGCCCTTCTACGAAAGGCGCGAATACCTTTGGGACGGTACTCGCCTGCTGGCCGAGGCGGGCCGCGCCGCCGACGGCGGGCTCCTGTGGAGGAAGTCCTACGTCCCCGGAGCCAGCGGCCTCGACGACGCTGTCCAGCAGCGTGTCGAGACCTACGACGTCACGGGAGCCGAAGCCGCGCCTCCGAAGCTCTATGCCTTCCTGCGCGACGATCAGAACACCGTCCTCGGTCTCGTGGAAGAGCGCGACGGAGCCGACCCTAAGAACCCGCCCATTCCCGTCCGGTACCACTACAGCCCGTACGGGGAAGCCCACGCCGAGACGGCGACCGAGCTCGTGAGGGTGACGTTCGAGGATTCACTCCACAGCGTCACCAGTCCGGACGGCACGACGGCCAGCCAGACGACGGCCGCTGATGCGCGAGATGGGGGCCTCAGGATCTTCCTCACCCTCCCGGTCGACCCGTCGGTCCTGGCCACGGCCCTGACGGTCGAGAAGAGGAACGCGGACGGCACGTGGGGAGCGCTGACTGCCGCCGAGCTCGCTCTCGGACAACATCCCGGCCAGCCGGACGAGATCGAAGTCATCGCGGTAAACGGCTGGAAGCAGGGCGCGACTTACCGCGTGAGGATCAACGGCCTCAAGGACACGCTCGGCAGAACCGCGACGTCGTCGTCGCTCGTTACGTGGGACGTCCCGGCCAGCGACGCTGTCCTCCTCGACCGGAACTTTCCGCTGGTCTACGAATGCGCGGTGGCGTCAGCAGACAGCGTCAGCGGTGCGTTCCCCGGCGGCCAGAACCTCCTCTTCCAGGGCCTCTGGACCGACCCCGTCACCGGCATCGCCTACGCCAGAAACCGCTGGTACGACGCGAGGAATGTGGGATGGCTCTCCCAAGACCCTCTCGGCGACCGCGACTCCGTCAACCTCTACGGATTCGTCGGAGCAAGGCCGCACGAGAAGACCGATCCGTTGGGACTGGGAATCCTCGATGACACATTCGGCTGGGTGAAGGAGAAG
>JBBRRY010000046.1:0-20228 GCA_038245905.1 Thermoanaerobaculia bacterium
GAGGAGAGGGCGTCCATCGCCTGGGCCCGCGTCGTGCGCGGGACGAGCTCCATCGCGAACGCCGTGACGCCGGCCTCGAGAAAGGGCCGGAGGCCCTCGGGCTCGTCGAGCGGCCGGAGGAACCCGACGACGGCGGCGCCTCTCCTCAGCCGGGCGATGTCGGTCGGGTCCGGCCGATTCACGCAGGCGAGGAGATCGGCCTCGGCGAGCAGGCCCGCGCGGTCGACCTTCACGGTGGCGCCGGTGGCGGCGAAGTCCGCATCGTCGAACCCGGCCGCAAGGCCGGCGCCGGATTCGACCTCGACGGAGAGTCCGGAGGCGACGAGCCTTTTGACGGTATCGGGGGCCAGGGCGACGCGCCGCTCGTCGGGACGCATCTCCTTCGGGATGGAAACCTTCATACGGGCGGGGATGATACAGACTCGCCGGATTCACCTCGCCTGACCGTGGAGCGTGAAAGCGGGAAAAAGCAAAAGGAGCCCGAGGGGCGCCGGTTCCCCCGAGCTCCGGTGAACCCCGGTGAGGGGTCGGCCGGCGGCGGAGCGGCTTTGCGCGTGCTATGCGCTGGTCCTGCGCTGCCCTTCCGAATCCCGGACTGCTGGGGCGGTTTAGTGACCTTGCCTGTGAGCCTTCCGACCGGCCCCGCCGTGAATTCCGGCGCGCGGGGCTAACTAATCAATAGGGCGCGAAAGGCTTCCCGTCAAGGGGAGTTTCGTGCGGCCACGCGCCCCGCTCTAGAAGTAGGCTTGGGCCGTGAAGCCGACTCCCCCCGTTGAGATCATGGGTGCGATGCGGAAACCATACGTCGGCGGCGGCGCCTCCCCCTGCGTGTCCTCCCGCTGGTGGCGCCTGACGATCGTGCGCCCGATGAGGGTGCCGATGAGGCCTCCCGCGATCACGTCCGAGGCCCAGTGCGCCCGGTCGTGCACCCGGGCGTATCCGACGCAGCTCGCGAGCGTGTAAGAGAGGGCGGGCACGACCCAGCCGTCGGCCCGCGCCGACAGAACCGACGCCACCGCGAACGCCTCGGTGGCATGGCCGGAAGGCAACGAGGAATTGCCGGAGAAAGGCCTGAATTCACCCAAGCCGGCTTCGTCTCCGGGGCGGACCCGGCCGACGGCGTATTTCAGGACCGGTGTCGTGATGCCGGCCGCGAGAATCTCGGCCTCGACCGCGTCGCGGCCGGTGTCGAGGAGCCGCTTGTCGTGCGTCACGAGACCGCCCCCGAGCGCCACAACCGAGACTCCGACGGCCGCCCAGCTGCCGAGCGGCGTCAAGATGCGCGCAGAGTCGTCGGTCTTCTTCGAACGGTGGTCCTGAACCCACGCGTCGATGCTCTCGTCGCGCGTGCCGACCCAGACGAGAGCCCCCGAGATCACGGCCGTCTCGGCCCAGTCCCGGCCGTCGAAGCGGGAGGGAGCGGTGGCAATGGCCCCGCCGTCGCGCAGGTACCTCTTCAGCTCGGCGACGAGATCGGAATCCGTCTTCTGGGCGAACCCCGGGCCTGCAGCCAGAAGTACAGCCGCCGCGAGAGGTGCGAACCGAAGCCTGCCGGAGAGAGTCACTTCCCGGCGGGCGCGGCCACGAGCAGCTCGAAGCTTCCCGCCACCATCTTGCGGCGCGGTCTCGGATTCTCCGCCGTGGCCGGCGGAGCCGGTTCGAAGCGGGCCGTGGGAAGAAAGATCGCATGGGTCTTTGGGTCGAGGGCCATCGTGCGCGCACCCTCTTTCGTCACGAGGTTCTGGACGACGCGATACGTGTTGGCAGAGTCCTCGTGGATGATCGTAAGCGTTCCGTCGCCGTTCGAGCTGAAGACGAGGTTCGTGTCTGGGTCGAAGGCCACGGCGTCCGTCCCCTTGCCGATCGCGAGCTTCGCAACGAAGCGTCCGTCCGTCGCGCTGAGGACCACGAGCGTCTGATTCCCACATCCCGCGAAGAGTCGGCGGGTCTTCACGTCGATCGCGAGACCGGTCGGCGAGTCGCAACCCGCGAGCGCCCAGTGCGCTTCGACCTCGAGAGTCTTCGGGTTCAACACGACAATCTCGTTCTTGTCTTCGATGTTGACGTAAACGTGCCCGGCGAGATCCGTGACGGCGAATTCCGGCTTCCCCGCGACGGCCACCGTGCCCGCGACGACGCCTGTCGCACCCTCCACGGCGGTGACGTTCGCGGTCCGGCCGTTGAACGCAAACACGCGGTGAGAATAGGCATCATAGAGAATCGCGTCCGGGTTCTCGCCCGTCACCTTGACCGTCCCGACGGTCGCGAGCGTCTTCGGGTCGAAGATCGTGATCGTGTTCGCCCGGCCGTTGCTCGTGAACCCGCGGCCGAGGTCCGGCGCGAGGGCGATGCCGTGCACGCCCTCCGTGTTCAGGATCTCGCCTTCCGCCGCGCCCGAATCGGCGTTCAGCACCGCGACTCGGGTGCTCCGCGAGACGTACAGCCGCCGCGCGGCGGCATCCACGTTCAGGTAGTCCCAGCCGCCCTCACCGCCCGCCGGGAGCGTGCGGGCGATCCGGTAGGAAGGGTCGGCAGCGAAGATCGCGGGCGCCAGGAGCTGGGACGCGGCGAGAAGGGCAGCAAGGAGAAGTTTCATGATGCCCGAGAGCTTGTCACGAACTCAGGACCCCGGCGGAATCGCTCTTCGGACGGCTTCGAGGCGCACCGCGAAAGCCAGGACGATCCAGGTGAGGACGGCGGCGAGGGCCGGAAGCCAAAGCGGGCCGATGCTCGCGGCGACACCGACCGCGGCCGTCACCCAGATCGTCGCGGCGGTGGTCAGTCCATGCACCTCGCCCCGGTCCGCGAGCTTCAGGATCGTGCCCGCGCCGAGAAAGCCGATGCCCGTGATGATCCCCTGGACGACCCGGCTCGTGTCGGCGACGTCGAATCCAGCCTCTCGGCCCGCGACGACGAAGAAGGCGGCGCCGAGCGCGACGAGGATATGCGTGCGGAAGCCCGCGGCGCTATGGACCCTTTCTCGCTGCGCGCCGATGAGCCCCCCGAGGACGGCGGCGGCGAGCAGCCGCCCGCCCGTGGCGAAGAGATGCGCCGCGTCCGGGAGGGCGAGAGGGCCGGTGTCCAGAGGCATGCCGTCAGCCCGTGATCTTGCGCGCAAAGGCGCGCCCCACGAAGCGAAACTTGTCGCCGAGAGGGAAGCGCTTGAGCACCGTGCTCACGACCCCTTGCGTGAAGCGTGTGCGCTTGCCGTAGTCGACCCTCACATCCACGACGACGGGCCGCCCGGTGCCTGCAATGCGCAGCGCCTCGGCGATGCCGCCCCCGATCCCCGCATCGTCCCGGATGGACACGAAGGCCGCGCCGGTCGCGAGCGCGATACCTTCGAGCTTGATCTCCCCGAGGACGGTGCACGTCTTGCGGTTGTAGGGGATCTCCTGGCCTTGCGAGATCTGGGACAGCTCGCCGTCGTGGAAGACGAAGAAGGCGACGCCAACCTGATGCGACGTCGCCGTGAGGATCTCGAGACCCGTCATCAGGAACGCGCCGTCGCCCACGATCGCGACGACCTGCCGTTCCGGCCGGGCCAGCTTCGCTCCAATGGCGGCGGGAACCGCGTAGCCCATGCAGTTGAAGTCCGTCGGGCTCACGAACCCGCGCGGCGTCGTGACGGGGAAGAGCTCGGCGGCGAGGAACGTGTGGTTGCCGTCGTCGACGACGGTGACGGCGTCGTCTTCGAGGAGCTTCCGGAGTGTGGCAAAGAAGCGGGCCGGGTTGACAAGGTCGTTGCTTCGGGCGAGCCATTCGCCCTGATAGGCCTTCTTGTCGGCGGCGATTCGCGTTTCCTGCCGCCGTCTCCGTTCCGGGTGCTCGATGCCCCGCTCGACGAGCCGGGCGAGGAGCTTCGGCACGACGGCGCGGGCGTCTCCCGCGATGCCGACCTTCGCGGGATAGTTCGCGCTGAGAACGGCGGGATCGATGTCCACATGCACGAGATTCGCGGGCACGACGCAGCCGTAGCTGCCTGTCGGAATCTCGGCGAAGCGCGTCCCGATGGCCAGAAGGGCGTCGCAGTTCCGAAATGCGTTCTCGGCTGCCGGCACGGAGGCCCGCGAGAAGCCCATGCCGGTATGCAGGGGATGCGTGGCCGGAAAAGCCGAGAGACCCTGGAGCGTGGTCGAGACAGGCGCTCCGAGCCGCTCGGCGATGCGCGCCACGTCGTCCGAGACGTCGACCGCCCCCCATCCCGCAAAGATGCCGGGGGAGTCGGCCGCCGCGAGGAGGTCGACAGCCGTGTCGAGGAGACTGGCCGAGGAAGTCTCGGGCGCCGCCGGAGCCTCGAATACCGGGACGTCTTCGACCATTTCCTGGAAAAGCTGAAGGTTCACGGGAATCTCCACGAAAGCCGGGCCGGGCACGCCCGACATGGCGGTCCGGTAGGCCGCGAAGATCGCGGGGACGATCTCGGAGTGCGTCTTCGGGTGCCACGATCCCTTCGTCAGGCCCTTCAGCAGCGCATGCTGGTCGAGCTCGTGAAGTTGGTACCGGAACGGGACGTCCGTTCGCGTCCCTCCGGAGATCACGAGCATCGGGATCCCGTCGAGGAAGGCCTCGCCGATTCCGCTCATCGCGTGCGTCAGTCCGGCGGCGGGCACGATCAGAAGCGTTCCGATGGCGCCCGCGTTCGTGCGGCTGATCCCGTCCGCCGCGAAGGCCGCCCCCGCCTCATGCGTGACGAGGACAGGCTGGATCGTCTCGGACTTGTTGAGCTCGTCGTAAATCTCGGTGTTATGGACGCCTGGAATCCCGAACGTGTGCGTGATGGGGAGCTGCTCCAGCGCGTGGCGTACGAGCCAGGCCCCCGACTTTTTCGCGCCGATCGTCAGGTGTTTCGTCATGGAGAGATCCCCGCGATCGTACGCGCCGCGACGCGTCCCGTCAGGACGCAGCTTCCGAGAAACGTCCCCTCCAGAGCACCCATGCCGTGGATGCCTCCGCCTCCGAATCCTGCCGCCTCGCCAATCGCGTAGAGGCCGTCGATTGCCTCGCCCGCGACGTCGAGGACGCGACAACCGAGATCGGTTTGAATGCCGCCGAGACTCTTGCGCGAGAGGATGAATTCCCGGATCGCGATGAGGGGCATGGCGCGGGAGTCGAGAATCTTTTGAAACTTGCAGAGGCGTAGCCGATCTCCGCGATACTGACGGAACATTCCGATGCGCCGGAGCTGGCCGTCGGTGAAGTGGGCCGGGCCCCGGTCGATCTCGCCGTCGTAGTCGCGGATGACGCCTCGGATCGTCGTCAGGTCGGTCTCGAGGCCGTCAAGATTGCGCTCGTTCATCCGGTCGACGAGCTCCGGCAGGGAGCGGGCCGTGACGATGTCGTCCGGGCACTCTTTGGTCAGGCGATCGACCAGCTTCTGGTCTCCGAACAGCAGCTGCCGCGCCATCAGGAGCTTCTTCTTGTGCCGGAACGCCGTCATGTAGTCGCACCCCGAGACCGCAAGCTCCTTTTTCGCGATCGCGTTGTTCATCACCTGCCACGAGTACTGGCCGGGCTGCCGGAGGATGTTCTCCACGAGGAAGCGCGTGTCGGTCGAGCCGACGAGGGGCACGGGGCCGATGCGCTCCCCCTTCGCGTTCAGCCAGAGCGCCGAGCGGGGCGGGACGAGCGAGAGGCCGTCGTACGGCCTGCGCTTCGCGGGGTGATGAATGCCAGCCGCGTAGTGCCACTGCTTGTCGAGGTGCGTGAGGTTGCCTCCGGCGCGCGCCACGGCGTCGTGCATCGTCCCGTCTCCGAAAGCGTGCGCTCCGTTCAGGAGCACCTTCGGAGGAGCGCCCCACGGCCCGAACCAGTTCGCGCGCACCTTAGAAAGGTCGCCTCCGCAGATGCCTCCCGTCGCAATCACGACTCGATCGCCGCGCGCGACGAACCGGCCGCCGCTCCCAAGGTCAGTGCCGACAAGACCGGTCACGCGCCCGTTCGCGACCTCGAGGTCGTCGACGGCGTGCCGGAAGCGGATCGTGAGGTGAGCCGCGCGCGGATGAGCCGCGAGCGCGCTCACGACGCGTTCGATGATGGCGTGGCCCGTTCCCCAGGCGATGTGCCACCGGGGTACGGTGTTACCGGGCACGAACATGCCGCGTTCGGGCCAATTCACCACGGGCAGGAACTTTACCCCGACGCCGTCGAGATAGGCGTGGATCAGATCGAGCGAACGATCGCAGTAGAGCTGCGCCCATCGGCACGGCCAGGAATCGCCTTCGCCGAACCGCGCATACGAAAGCCAGTCCCGGAGGGCGAGCTCGGGCGAGTCGGCAATCCCTGTCCTTCTTTGCTGCGGCGTGCCGATGAGATGCACGCCTCCGAACGATTCCTTCGCGAGGCCGCCGAGCTTCTTGGGCACGTCCTTGTCGAGGAGGAGAACCGTTTTCCCATGCTCGAGCAGCTCGTGCGCAGCCACGAGCCCCGCGAGCCCCGCGCCCGCGATGACGACGTCCGCCTGAAGCACCTGTTCGGTCATTGGTACGCCCGCTGTGCCGGGCCCTAAGCAGCGGCATTCTAGCTGCCGGTCTGCGCGTGTCACGGATCCGGGACGCCGCTAAGATGGCGCGCATGGCGGTGACGACCAAGGGAACGGAAAAGGGCGTCCCGGATGCGCTCGCGCGGTTCGGCTTCTTCGCGCGCGGGCTCGTCTACGTTCTGGTGGGAGGGATCGCGGCGCGGGTGGCGCTCCTGCAGCGCGGCCGCGCCAACGGCCCTGCGGACGCGCTCGCCCGGACGCTGACGGGCTTGAGCGGGCGGCTCGCCCTCGCGGTGGTGGCGGCGGGCCTCTTCGCTTTCGTGCTCTTTCGCGCCGCGCAGTGTGTGCGCACGCGCAGGCGCTTCGCGCAGATCGGATACGTCGCGAGCGCGTTCGGAAATCTCTTCCTTGCGATCGCCGCCGTACGCATCCTCTTCCATCTCCACGCGGGTGGAGACGCCGCAGGGCTGCGCGAGCTGGGGTCCCGCCTCGTTGCGACGGCATGGGGACGCGGCGCCCTCGAGCTCGGAGGCGCGATCGCCGTCATCGCGGGCGGCGTCGAGATCGCGCGCGCGATCCTCGGCAGGCTCCCCGCGGACTTCACCGCGGCAATCATGGTTAAGGAGAGGAGGAGGTGGACGTCCCTGCTCGCCCGGGGCGGCGTGTTCGCGCACGGCGTTGTCCTCGCGGTTGTGGGCCTCTCCATCAGCCGCGAGGGGCTCGAGGCGAACCCCCGGGTGCTCATCGGCACGGAGGCGGCGCTCCGCACGATCAAGAGAGCCGACGCTGGCCCGGTTCTCTTCGCGCTCGTGGCCGCGGGCCTCCTCGCTTACGGTCTTTCGCTCCTCGTCCTGGCGGCGCATCGTCGACGCCGTTCGACGTGACGCGTCAGATGACGCCGTTCTCCTTCAGGTTCGCGAGGTCGGTTCCGGAATATCCGAGCCGGTCGAGGATTTCGGCCGTGTGCTCGCCGAGCCGCGGCGGCGGGGTCTCGATCGCCGCCGGTGTCGAACCGAAGAGCGCGGGGAGGTTGAAGAGAGGAAGCGGCCCGATGCCCGGCGCGTCGACCGTCTTCAGCGTCCCGCGGTGGACGACCTGCGGCTGGTGGAGCGCCTCGTCGAGTCCGAGGATCTCGCCCGACGGGACGCCCGTGGCGTTCAAGAGCTCCACCCACTGCTTCGTCGTCTTCCCCACGAGCTTCGCCTCGAGGAGGGGCGTCAACGCCTTGCGGTTCTTCTTCCTCGAGTCGCGCTCCTGGAACCGCGGGTCGACCTTCAGCCCGGGAACGCCGAGGGCGTCGCAGACGGCCTCCCATTGCTCCTGCTTGTTCGCCGCGATGTTGACGTAGCCGTCCCGGGTCTTGAAGACGCCGCTCGGTGCGGCCGTGAAGTTGTCGTTCCCCATCAGGACGGGCTGCTGGCCGCCGATGAGGAGGTTCGCGGCGACCCAGCCCATCAGCGGCATGATCGCGTCGAGGAGCGCGACGTCGACCATCTGCCCCTCGCCGGTCCGCTCGCGGTGAAAGAGGGCCGTCATGATCGCGAACGCCCCCGTCAATCCGCCGACCGTGTCGCAGAGAGGGAAGCCGCAGCGGAGCGGGTTGAGCCGCTCGTCGCCGTTGAGGGCCATCGTCCCCGAGAGCCCCTGGATGATCTGGTCGTAGGCCGGCTTGTCGGCGTCGGGCCCGTCCTGGCCGAAGCCCGAGATCGCGCAGTAGACGAGGCGCGGATTCACGGCCTTCATCGCGTCCCAACCGAAGCCGAGCCGCTTCATCACGCCGGGGCGGAAGTTCTCGACGACGACGTCGGTGTGGGCGACGAGCTTCCGGAAAATCTCCTGAGCCTCTGTTTTCTTGAGGTTCAGCGTGATCGACTTCTTGTTCGCGTTCTGAGCGAGGAAGCTCGTCCCCATCAGCTCCCTGTTCAGCTTCGGGACGTTGCCCAGCTTTCGTGCGAGGTCGCCATCGAGCGGGTTCTCGACCTTGATCACCTCGGCGCCGAGGAGCGAGAGGTGGAGCGTCGCGAACGGGCCGGAGAGCACGTTCGTCAGGTCGAGGACGCGGATCCCTTCGAGGGCTTTCTTCGTCACGCGGGCACGTCCACGATCTTCCGCGACGCCGGGGCCGGCCCGATTCGGTAGACCCGTCCGGGCATCTCGCGCCCGAAGAAGGCCGAGACCGACCGTGCGACCTCGATCAGCGCGCCCAGATCGAGGTCGGTCCGGAGACCCGACCTCTGCCAGCCGTGGACGAGGTCCTCCGTCGCGACGTTCCCCGCGGCCACCTTCGTGAACGGACAGCCGCCGAGCCCGGCGAACGACGACTCGAACGAGACGGCGCCGGAGCGCATCGCCGCCCACACATTTACCATCCCGAGTCCGAACGTGTCGTGGAAGTGGCAGGCGGGCTCGGCGCCGGGGTCCAGCTCGACGATGGCTCCGAACAGCCTCTCGACCTGCTCCGGATAGGCATGCCCCGCCGTGTCGGCGAGCGAGACTCGCATGAGGCCCGCGCCGAGGTACTCCTTGACGATCGCAAGGACGCGCTCTTCGGGCACCGGCCCCTCGAAGCCGCATCCAAACGCGGACTGGACCGAGACCTGAACCGCCCGGCCCGCCTCGACCGCCTTCTTCGCGGTCGCGAGGATGCGTCGCGTCGCATCCTCGGTCCCCATTCCGGAGTTTTTCCGGCTGTGGGTGTCGCTCGCCGATACGCCCATGCAGACGAGAGAGACGCCGCACGCGAGCGCGCGGTCGAGGCCCTTCTCGTTCAGGACGAGTCCGGAGAGGATGCCAAGCCCGGCGTCGGGCCTTTGCGAGAGCCTTCGGAACAGCTCGTCCGTGTCGGCCATCTGCGGGACCTTTTCCGGATGGACGAAGGAGCCAACCTGTACGACGTCGATGCCCGAGGCGAGGAGATTCCCGATCCACGCGAGCTTCGTCGCGGTCGGCACGATCTGCTTCTCGACCTGGAGGCCGTCGCGCGGCCCGACTTCGTGGAGGACGAGCTTCCTCATCACCGATGCTCCTCGCCCTACCGCCTGTTTCCCACCACGGTGCGGAGCACGCGCATCCGCGCGTCCAGCTCTTCCGGTGTCATGTTCGCGTACTTGGCGGGGAGGAAGCGCCGGTTGCTCGCCTCGAAGACGGCCAGGAGCTCCATGTACTCCAGCAGCTCGGAATCGCGGCTAGGGAAATAGTCCTCTGCCGCCTTCACGAAGTGCCCTGCGTCGACCTCCGCGTCTCCGCCGGAATCGCGCGCGGCGTCGTCGTTCGCCAGGAGGACGACGGCCTCGACGTCGGCGTTGCTGTAGCCCACGAGCTTTCGCGAGAACTTCTCGCGAAGAGCGGTGAAGTCCACGTTCGTCTTGACTTTGTTCTTCCGCACCTGGGCCCGGACGACGTTCTCGACCTCCTCGGGCGTCTGCGAGTAAAGAAACGGGATCTTCCGGTCCAGACGGCCAGCGCGCTTGAGGTCGATGTCGAGCTTGTCGGGGCGGTTCGTCATGACGAGAAAGAGGATGCGGCCGCGATTGCTCGTGTCCGACATGAACTCCTTGATGCGCGCGATGACCCGGGAGCTGGTGCCGCCGTCGCCCTCGCCGTCGGTGTTCCCGAACGCGCGGTCGCCCTCGTCGATGATAACGACGACCTGCCCAATGGCCTTGATGACGTTGAGGATCTTCTCGAGATTTCCTTCCGTCGCGCCCACCCACTTGCTCCGAAAGTTCTTGAGCTTGATCGTGGTGAGGCCGCATTCCTTCGCGAAGGCCTCGGCCACGAACGTCTTGCCCGTGCCCATCGGGCCGGTGAAGAGAATGCCCATGGGTACGCGGCTCGTGCGCCCGTCGCGGATGTTCTCGGCGATGAGGATGAGGTCCTTCTTGACCTCGTCCATGCCGCCCACGACCTCGAATCCGTGGTCGGGCGAGAGGAACTCCACGAGACCGAAGCACTCGCGCTCCAGGATGTCGCGCTTCCGCTTCGCGATGAGGGCGTCGGCCTCCTTCTTCGCGCGATCGGCCGCGTTCCCTCCCGCCGCTACGATTTCGCCCGCGGCCGGAGCCAGGAGCTTCTTGATCTCCTCGCGCGACTGCCCGGCCGTGAGCGTCGCGAGCTTGTGCGCGCGCTCCTCGGCGTCGGGCCCGCCGCCCAGGATCTGAGCGATGAAGGCCTCACGATCGGCGCGCTCCTCTTCGGAAGGGGGCGGCGGGGCGAGGATCGTCGCGATCTGCACGGCCTTGAGGCCAGCCGTGATCTCGGCGTAACGCTCCACGTCCTTGACGCCGAGGCGCGGGTCCGCGAGGCGAACCGCGTCGCGCCTCGTGTCGCGGTCGGGCATGGGGATCTCGACCACGGCCACCTTCGGGTTCGATACGAGCTTCGGCGCAAGGTCGGTGAGGTTCTCGGCCACCAGGATGACGACGTTGTCGGACTTCTCGAGCTCGGGCAGGAAGGACCACCGGTGGAGCGTGACGATCGCGGCGCGGTCGGCGTCGGCCTGGAACGCGGGGTCGCCGGTGGGAACGAGCGCTTCGGCGTATTCCAGGACGACGGCTACCTTGTCCGCCGAGATGAGGAGCTTCTCGAGAGCGGGCAGGGCCTTTTCCTTCTGGGTGACGAAGAGGACGTCGTCCAGGACTTCGGAGCCCTTGCCGCGCTTCGGGCAGCGGACGCCCGTCGCCACGTTGTAGACGACGACGGTGTCCTTCGTCTCCCTGAGGAGGACGCCGGTCAGGAAGTCCGAGAGGCCGAGGAGCTTTCCGTCGCAAACGACGACGTCGAAGACGTTGCCATGCACGATGAAGATCGAAGCCTCGTTGCGAAGGTATCGGCGGCGCAGGTCCTCGGCCCAGCCGGGCAGGGGCTTCGGGTCGGGCATGGGGTCACATCTCCCGTTCCATGGAGCCGAGGATGCGCTCCGTGTCGTGTGCCGTCTGGCGGATGGCTTCGACGCCGTCGAGGAGCTCGTCGAGCTGGCCGGAGAGCTCCTGCGGCGACTGCATGGTGACGATCTGGTCCGCGATGAGCTGGAAGGAATTCTCGATGAGGTCGAGCTGGCCGCGCGCCACGGTGAGGTACCGGTGAATCTCCTTCATCTTGTCGATCCGCTTCGTGACGATGTCGAGGTTCTTCTTCGCGATCTGGGTCTGCTGCGGGTCGGTGTTCGAGCTCTTCACGATGGAGTCGTACTTCCGGCGGTCTCTGTCGAGGGCGCCGTCGTCGACCGACCCGAGATAGCTCTCGTACCGGGCGCACGTGACGGCCATCTCGACGAAGGCGTCCACGAGGCGGTCGGTCTTCACGAGCTCGTTTCGGAGGAGGTCTCCCGTGAAGGAGGGGTTCTGGGCCGCGAGGCGCCTGATCTCCTCCTGCCGCGCCACGAGCGCGTCGACGCGGCCTCCGTCGTCATCGCCAACGGTCTTCAGCCGTTCGGCGCGCTCCTGCGCCTGAAGAGCCTTCTTCAGCTTGTCGAAGCGCGGATCCCAGAGAAGATGCTTGAGCCGCTCGTTCTCGGGCCCGTGGAGGAGCCAGAGCCCCTCGAAGCCCAGCGCGACGACGGCGAGCACGGGATTCAACGTGAGGCCGGCCGCCGCGAGCGCTCCGAAAAACACGGAGAGGTTGTAGGGGTTCTTGAACGCCATCTGGAGATAGGGGCGCTTCTCGAACAGCGCACTCGTCGCGAGATTCCGTGCGGCGTCCGAGACGCCGCTCCGCACGTCGTTCGCCGTGGACGCAGCCGCCGTGGGCGCCGCGGCGGCTGCCTGGCGCGCCGCGGGCAGGGGCGTCTTCGGTTTCTCGAGGGTGCCCATCAGCGCGGATTATGAGCCGGGCGGCCCTTCCTCATCCCGAGTACAGGAGATCGAGCAGCTTCTTCTCGACGGCCCGGAACTCGGATGCCGACTTCAGCTCGATGTTGCGGACCGGGAAGTAAGGCACGTCGACACGGTGGAGCACGCGGGCCGGACGGGACGAAAGCACGTAAACGCTGTCGGCCAGGTAGACGGCCTCCGAAACGTCGTGCGTGACGAAAAGAATGGTCGGATCCTCGCTCCGCGACACGTCGAGGAGGAGGCCCTGCATTCCCCAGCGGGTCTGCGGGTCGAGCGCCCCGAACGGCTCGTCCATCAGGATGACCCGCGGCGCGTTGATCAGGGTGCGCGCGATGGCCACCCGTTGCTTCATGCCGCCCGAGAGGTCCTTGGGGTAGCGGTCGGCGAAATCGGCGAGGCCCACGGACTCGATGTACTTCTTGGAGCGCTCGTGCCGCTCGGCGGCCGGGACGCCCTGGAGGTTCAAGCCGTACTCCACGTTCTCGCGCACGGTGAGCCAGCCGAACGACGTGTAGGCCTGGAAGACCATCCCGCGTTCCTTGCTTACGCCGTCGACGGGCTTTCCGTCCAGGAGGATCTCGCCCTTCGTCGGCGCGAGGAGGCCGGCCACGGCCTTCAGGATCGTCGACTTTCCGCAACCGGACGGACCCAGGAAGACGACGACCTCGCCGGTGCCGGGCTTATCCTCGACGTCGAACGAGACGTCGCGAACAGCCTCGGTGCCGAGTCCCTTCCGATTCAGATACGTGATCGAGAGATTCTTCACGCGGAGCTTGACGGTCTCGGCCGTCGGCTCGTGCTTGTAGGAACCCTTGCGCTTCGCTCCGTCCGGGCCGAGGTCGACCGCGAAGGTGCCGGGCTCGCCCGTCTGCGGCGCTGCCTTCGGCGCCGTGTCCTTGTCGCGGACGGCGTCCTTCTCGCCGTTCACGACTGGGCCTCTCTCCAGCGGAAGAGGATGGCCGAGACGGTCCGGATGATGAAGTCGGTGAAAAGGCCGATGCCGCCGATGACGAGGAGGCCCGCGAACGACCACGACGCCTTCTGATGCGTGCGCGCGAGCTCGACCATGTACCCGAGCCCGTGCTCGGGATTCACGGCCTCGGCCAGGATGACGTACGTCCACGAGATCGCGTTCATCACGCGAAACGAGTCGAAGATCTCCGGAAGCGCTGCGGGCAGGAGAACCGTTCGGAGGACCTGGCCGCGGGAAGCGCCCAGCGTGAGCGCCGTCTGGACCAGCTCCTCGGGCACCGCGCGGATCGCCGTCACGACGACGGGCAGGAGGTAGACGAAGACGCCGAGGAAGAGGAACGCGATCTTCTGCTTCTCGTAGATGCCGAACCACAGGATCAGGAGCGGGATGAACGCCGAGATGGGCATGTAGCGGAGAGGCGCCATGATCGGCTCGAACAGCCGGTTCACGGGCTCGAATGCGCCCATCAGGATGCCGAGCGGGAGGGCGATGGCCGAGGCGAGAAGGAACGCGGTCGCGATGCGGCGCGTGGACACGAGGATCGCGCTCGTCAGGTCGTACTGGAGGAAGAGCTGGAGCGTTCCGCGGATGACCTCGGTCGGCGAGGGCAGGAAGTCGGCCGGGGCGAACCCTCCGTAGCTGATGACGCACCACGCGCCCAGGACCGCCGCCGGCGCGACGAATCCGAGAGCCACGGCCATCGCCCGGGGCAGCGGGGCCCGCAGTGCGAAAAGATCGCTGCGCTTCACTCGGTCGCGAGGACGACCTTGATGTCGGTGCGGCGGTTGAGCTGCCTTCCCGTCTCGGTCGTGTTCGGGGCCACCGGATTCGTCGAGCCCTTGCCGATCGTCTGGAACCGGGCGGGAAGGATGTTGGGGAAATTCTTGAGCACGTATGTCTTCACGGCCAGCGCCCGCCGCTCGGAAAGCGTCATGTTCGCGCTGGAGCCGCCGGTGGCGTCCGTGTTGCCTTCGACGCGGAGGTAGGTGTTTCCGAAGGAAGTCATCGTCTCGCCGAGCGCATCGAGAACGAAGTACGAGCCCGCCATGATGACGTCGGACCCCGGCGTGAAGTGGATCTGGATCTGCTTGTTGATGATGGCGCGGTCGTTGGCCGAAGGGGCCTTCGACGCGATCCGGGGCTCCTCGACCTTCTGCTCCTGGTAATTCGCCGCGAGAGCAGAGAGGAAGCGCGTGTCGACCCAGTCCTTCGCGTCGACGGCCTTCGTGACGAGGCCCTTCTTGCGCCAGATCACGAACGCGGTGTCGAAGAGCGTCTCGTAGTGCGCCTTGCCGCCCGAGATCCCGTAGAACTGCGCGTTGTCGGCGTAGGGCGTGAGCTTGAGGCCCGCGAGCATTCCGGAGACGGTGTCGGTGTCCAGCTTCAGGGCCTTCGCGACGAGGGCGTAGGCCGCGTTCGGGTCGGCCTTGATCATGTCGATCCCGTCGAACCAGCCATGGATGAAGTCGCGGACGGTGTCGGGCGCCCGGTCGATGAGGTCCTGCCGCGCGCACAGCGTGTCGGCGATGATGTTCGTGGCCGCGGTCGTGGAGACGAGGACGTGCGCCTCGCTCTCGCGCGCGGTGACGGCCGCCGAGAGGTCCGGCTCCCAGGTGACGGCCGCGTCCACCTGCTTGGCCTTGAACATCGCGGCGGCGGCGGGCGCGTCCTGCGTGAAGATGATGTTCTTCTCCACCGCGGCGCGCTCGTCGGGCGTGAGGCCCGACTGCGACAACAGGAAAAGCAGCAGGAAATGCGAGGGCGTGAACTGCGTACAGGAGATCTTGTGGCCCTTGAGGTCTTCGACGGACTTGATCGTCGAGAGCGACACGATGCCATCTCCGCCGCGGGACCAGTCCTGCATGATTACCGACTTGGCCTTCGCGTTCTGCTCGGCCAGGATCGAGGCCTCGCGCGCCCAGTTGTCGACGGTATTCCACATGATGTCGACGTCGCCTTTGCGAAACGCCGCGAGCTTGGCCGCCGGGTCTTCCAGGAGCACGAACTTCACGTTCAGGTTGTAGCGCTGCTTGTAGCGGCCCGAGGCCGCCGACTCCATGCCGCCGTTCGCCACGATGCCGGGCGCGTGGCCCGCCCACGTGTTGATAGCGACGACCAGAGGCCGGTTGAGCTTGCCGCCGGCGGTGAGCGCCACACCGGAAACGCCGGCCGCGCCCTTCCCGCGCTCGGGGTCGGGCGGTGCGTTCTTGAGCGCGTCGAAGTCGGTGCCCGAGGCCGCGCCCGAGCCTTGGGCCGCGGCCGTGGTGCCAGGCGCGGGCTTGTCGGCGCCGGCCCATTTCTTGATGTCGATGCTCTTGTAGTGCCACAGCGCGTAGCCGATGACACCGAGGATGACGACGGTGATGAAGAACTTCGCGAACGCAGTGAGTTTCATTTTTGGGGATCTCCTCGGCTACATCGTCTTCTGCGCGGCCTGCTGGGCGGCGCGTTTGGCCTTCATCTCGGCGAGCTGCTGTTTGGCCTGGACGTCTCCCGCCTGACTCTTCAAGGCGGCGAGACGCGTGTCGAGCGAAGATTCGGACAGCTCCTTGCCCAGGTTCGCGGCCGCGATCGTGTTCTTGATGTGCTCGCGCACGTTATCGAGCGCCTTGACCTCCGCGTCGACCGAGAGCCCGTCGAGCTGCTCCTGGATCTTGAGGCGCGCCTGTGCGCTCTGCATGCGGGCCAGCATCACGTCGCGCTCGCCCTTCAGCTTCTTGATCTCACCCTGCACGGAGATGAGAGACGTCTTGGCGCTGTCGGCGTCCTTGCTCGCGGTGTCCATGTCGGTCCGGAGCTCGGACACCTCGGTCCCAAGCTCGTTCTTCCGCTGGATGAGAACGACGGCGAGGTCGTCCTGGTTCGTCTCGACGGCGACGTTCAGCTCGGCCTCGGTCTGGGTGAGCTCCTTGCTGGCCTTCTTCAGCCGTTCGTCGATGTCTTCGCGGCGCCGGATGATGGCCGCCGTTGCCTGCTTGAGCTTGCTGTACTTTTCGATCATCGAGTTGATCGCGTTCTCGTAGGCGATCTCGGGGTGCTCCTTCTCGACGTCGGAGATCCAGATGGACAGGAACCCGCGCCAGAGATTGGCCAGCCTCGTGAAGATCCCGATGTCCGCCATGTGTCCTCCCTCGTCCCTCGTCGAAATCCGGCGTCAGCGGGCGGGCGGGGCGGGCTCGACGAGCTTCGGCGACGCGCGCACGACGCGCGCCACCGTCTCCTGCCCGAAGAACTCCAGCACGTGCTGGATCTCGAGCTTCCTGTCGTTGCACGCCTTGACGACCGCTTGCTGTTCCGCCACGCGGTCTTCCATGACCGCGTTGATGCGCTTGATCTCGTTCTCGAAGTCCCCGATGCGCTTCTGCGACTCTTCGAGGACCTTCTGGGTGTCGCCGGATCCAGCGCGAATGTAGCTCTCGAGCGCCTGGATCTCCTGGACGGCCCCCTCGATGATCTTGTCGATCGGAACGCCGAAGGCCTTGAGCGATGCCTCGACGATCTGCTTCTTAACGGCCGGCGGTGCGTCGGCGGGAAGCGCGGAGAGAAGGTCCGCCGCCTTGACGACGCGCTGCTGCTCCTCGGAGTCCATGCCCGCCGCCTCGTAAACGGCCCCGAAATCCACTTTCCCGCCCGGGGCGGCGGGGATGTCCTTCACGAAAGCGACGGGAGGCGGCTCGCTGGCGGCGGCCGCGATGGCGGCCGCGTCGTCGGACGGGGCGGCCGTGCCCGGCGCGGACTCGTCCGTGACGACGAACCACCCCAGGACGGTCGATCCCCAGTTCTTCTTGTCGGTCATGGTTTGGCTCGGCCGGGGATCTTATCAAGTGCGGCAGAAGAGGGCGTTCGGGAACGGCCGTGTCTCGCGGCGGTAGAATCGTCACGGAGGTTCGCCATGCTCGCGTACCTGCTTCTCGCCCAGCTGGCCTCGGCAGCAGTGGCGACGCCGGCGGCGACGCCCGCGCCAGCCCTCGGCGCGGCTGCGACGGCCGTATCGGGGAGGCCGAAGACGCTTGCCGACCTCGCGCGGGAGCGCAAGCTCGGTTTAAAAGGCACCTCCGGCGGGACCCTGTCGGTGGCGGGAGCATCGGGGATGCCGGTCATCACGTCCGCAACGGATGTCCGCGGGGGAAGCCCGGCTCTTCCAGAGGGGTATCTGCGCGTTCAAAAAGCGGAGACCGACGTTGCGGCCGCGCGTCGCGCCCTCGACGAGCAGGCCGTGAGGAAGGGCATGACGTCCGAGGATGCCGCCGCCGCCCGCCGGAAGCTCGACGATGCGCGCCGTGAGCTGAACAGGGAGCGCGAGGCGGCTTCCCGCTAGATCACGCGCCTTCGACGAGGATCATCTCGGAACGCGCCGCTCTGAGCCGCAGCTCTTTTGGCCCGGCGTACTCGGGCGACGTCCACCACGCACGAGCGCGTTCTGCGTCCGGGAACTCAAGGATCACGAGGCGTGGCGGCCGCCACGTGCCCTCGAGCGTCTCGATCGCCCCGCCGCGGACGAGGAAGCGGCCCCCGTAGGCCGTGATCGAGGGCAGGACGGCCCCGCGATAGCGCTCGTAGCCTTCGGGATCGTGAACATCGACCTGGACGAGGATGTAGGCGGGCATGAGGGCCTCCGGTGGCGAAAGACCCGTCAGCGCTTCAGCGCGAACGCGCCCTTGAAGATCACGAGGAGCCACGGCGCGCCGTGCATCGCAAAGTCGAGCCAGTCGATCGGCCGAACGAGCGTCCCGTTAAAGAGCATCTGGAGCTTCTCGACGACGTGCGGCGGGCGGAACGGCGCGAGGCCCAGCGTCAGCGCGGCGAGGATCGCGAGCGGCCAGGGGACCTGTTCGAGGAAGTGGCGCATGGGCCGGAAGATTAGCGCAGCGCGTGTTCCGCGGCGCACGCCGGCATCTTAGGCGCGGCGAACTCAGATCCGGTCGAGCTTCTCCCGCGTGAGCGGGCCTCCTGCATCGCCCGTGTTGAGCGTGCTCGCGGGCTCGAAGAGAAGGATGTGGGCTTCCTTTTCGGCCACGGGGCGGTGCTCGACGCCGCGCGGCACCACGAAGAACTCGCCGGCCTCCAGGCGGATCGTCCGGTCGCGCAGCTCCATGTCGAAGGCCCCCTCGATGACGAGAAACATCTCGTCCTCCGCTTCGTGCTTGTGCCACGGGAAGAGCCCCTGGAACTTCACGAGCTTCACGTGCTGCCCGTTGAGCTCGGCGACGATTTTCGGGTCCCAATGCGTGGAGAAAAGCGCGAGCTTTTCCCGGAGGTTGACCTTCTCGAGCGTCATCTTGCACCCTTCCCCGCCGGGCGGACCTCGACGGAGACCGTGTCTCCGGGGGCGAGGCCCGCGTCGCGGAGAAGGTCGTCGCCGAGGAGGAGCCACCACGTCTTCGATCGGCCGACGACGGCGCTCTCGAAGGCGTGCGTGCCGAGTCGCGCCGTCACGCGATGCCCTCGGCGACCGGGCCGCAGGGCGATGGGGGAGATGCCCCAGCGCTCCTTCGGGTCGAACGGGACCTCGATCGCGCAGCCCTTGTGGCCCTCGTGGATGATCCCGGAAAAGCGCGCGGCGAGGCCGCGACTCGCGCTCACGGCTGGAGCTTATCCCGAGTCCGGTTCCGCTCCCGCGGGGCGTCAGCCCCGGATGTAGTGGTCGATGGCGTCGGCCGCCTTGTCGGCCGTTTTCACCTTGCGTGCCGATATCTCCTGCGGTCTCGTCCCGCCCGAGACATGCCCGAGGTCCTCGTCCGTCAGCTCGGTCTCCGGTCTTTCAGGGGCCTTTTCGTCTTTCTTCCCTTTGTGTTCGACGGTCATGTTGAGCCTCCATCTCAACATACTATTCCCCGAACCGCGGCGGGCCAAGCGAGATCTCGCGCGCCGGGGGGAAGGGGGCAGAGGCCATGACCGATTTCCAGGAAGCCACGCTCCCACCCCTCTACGCGCCGTGGCTCCGCGAGATCGCGGGCGGTCCGATCCCGCGCGAGACCGTCGCGACCTGCGAGCACTGCGTCATGCTCCCGCAGGCGGGTTCGGCCCCGGATCCCTCGTTCTTTCTGCCTGGGATCAAGTGCTGCACGTTCGAGCCGTCGATTCCGAACTTCCTCGCGGGGCGCATCCTGGCAGACGTCGACCCGTCGACGGCGCGGGGGCGCGCCGCCCTCGAGGCTCGAATCGCCAGCCGTGTCGGTGTCGCGCCGCGGGGCGTTCAGTCGAGTGCGGTCGCGCGTCTCCTTTACGAGCGAACTCCGAATGCGTTCGGGCACGCGCCCGCGCTGCGTTGTCCGTACCTCGTCGACGACGGCGCGTGCGGAGTCTGGCGGCACCGGCCCGGCGTCTGCGCGACCTGGTTCTGCAAGCACGTTCGGGGCGAGACGGCCTTCCGCTTCTGGAAGCTCTCCGACAGGCTCCTGCGCGCGGTGGAATCAGACCTCGTCGTATGGTGCGCCGCCGAGATCGCCCCCGGTTCCGACGAACTCTCCGCTCCGGAACTCGGCCACCTCGCGGTCTCCGACCTCGGCGGACCCGTGGATCCCGTCCGATACCGCGAGGCGTGGGGCGCGTGGGAAGGAAGGGAAAGAGAGCTTTACATCGCGGCCGCGGAGCTCGCCGACGGATTGAGATGGGAGGGCGTGCTCGCGATCAGCGGGCCGACCGTCCGTGTCCTTGCCGGCCTCGTCCGCGAAGCCGCCGAGCGACTGATGTCGGAGTCCCTTCCGAAGAAGCTTCGTCTCGGGTCGGTGGAGTTGGTCCAGGGGCCCGGTGGAGAGATGCGGGTGTTGTCCTACAGCCCCTACGATCCTCTGGCGGTACCCCTAGCAGGCTGTTGAAGAAGGGCCTGTTTTCTGGAGACGAAGGCGAGAGAAGAGATTCTTAGAGGGAAGAGATTGCCGAGGGCGGCGGTTTCGACTCCTACTTTTCGTCTTGATCCGCCGCTTTCGGGCGAATCCGGGGC
>JBBRRY010000047.1:0-20202 GCA_038245905.1 Thermoanaerobaculia bacterium
CTCAGCGGCGTTCAATTCGAAGAACAGATCTCTGAAGTCGGGGTTCACGGGCATTCTGCACCCCCCGGATCGCGTCCGCTTCGCGAACCATTTCCCAGGCCGCGGCGAAGCGGCCTTCCGCGCCCACCCGCCGCCAGAATTCGATGTCGAAAGACCCGTCGTCTCGCGCACCGTTGCGCAGAACACGTGCCATGCGAACCCGTGGCTCGGCCATGCCCTCATCATATGCGAGCACAGCCCTCATCGGACCGGCATTACGCGAACGGATTGCGGACGCGTATCGATCCGAATGCCTGGCCGGCGTTGACGTCTTGCGACCAGATGTTGCTCTGCGAGGGTCTGCTCGCTGCTATTCTTCGAACGTGGACAGAGCGCCCCAGACCCGGTCCGAGACGCGGATTCTCAAAGTGCCGCCGGGCGCCGCGACCGAGGAGCAGGAGCTGAACTTCGAGCTGGACTTCCTGATGGGCCTGACGACCGAGCAGCGTTTCGAGCTCATGTTCGAGCGGTCCCGCCAGATGGCGGAGGCATTGGAAGCGCATGGACATCGAGCGCCTGCTTCGATCCTTAAACGCACGTAGCGTCCGCTACGTGGTGATTGGCGCGACCGCCTTTCCGGTGCATGGATACGCCCGGGCGACGCTCGACGTGGACCTCTTCATCGAGCCCGAGCTCGGGAATGCCGAGCGCGTCCGCGCCGCGCTCGCCGAGTTCGGCTACGACGTGACGGACGTGACGGTCGACGACCTGCTTTCGAAGAAGCTCCTCATCCGCCAGTACCGTCTCCAGACGGACGTCCACCCGTTCGTCAAGGGAGTCACGTTCGACGGGGTGTGGGCAAACCGCGTGACGGGCCGGATCGGTGAGACACCCACCGCCTTCGCGTCGCTCGACGACCTCATCGCCATGAAGGAGGCGGCGGGGCGTCCCAAGGACCTCGAGGATCTGCGGGTGCTTAGGGAACTGAGAGCGCGCGGAACCCGCTGAGCCTCAGTCTTCGACGAGCGTGTGGCCCGACTGCGTCAGCGCGACGACGGCGCGCGCTGCCTGGGCGCGCTTCACGAGCAGGTAGTCCGTGTCGAACGTTCCGACGGCAAGGAGGCTGATCCCGGCCTCCGCGAGGGGTTTCGCCATCGCCGCAAGAATGCCGACCGTGTCGAGCGGGAACGGGCCGTGGACCTTGAGGAGGGCATAGCCGCCCTCGCCGCGGAAGCTCTCGGGCTGGGGCGCCGGGACGCGGGCCTCCTCGCACACGATCGAAAGCTCGTCGGCCGTCCGCGTGACGGACGTGAACCCGCCCGGGGCCGAAGCCCAGCCCGGCAGGGCGGTATCCGCCGCCATGCGGCAGACGGCATACGTGCCGGGAACGACGGAGAATTTCTGGTGCGACATCGCGGCGGAATGATAGCTGGCGCGAGGGAGCGGGTCAGGCGGGATCGATCAGGTGCGGTCGGGAGGCGCGGCGGCCGGTTGCTCGGCGCCCCGGTTCGACTGCAGGTTGTGCTTGATGACCTCGCCCTCGGCGATGTAGATCGCTTCCTCGCCGATGTTCGTCGCGAGGTCGCCCACGCGCTCGAGGTTCTTCGAGATGCTCATGATCTCGATCGACGCGCTGATGAGCGCCGGATTCTCGGCCATGTACGTCAGGAGCTCGCGGATGATCGACTTGTTTTTCTCGTCGAGGATGTCGTCGCGCTTGCAGACCGCGAGCGCGAGCGCGCTGTCCTTTCTCACGAACGCGTCGAGGGCTTCCTGGAGCATGCCGCGCGCGATCTCGGCCATGTAGGGGACATCGATCCAAGGCTTGAACGGCCGGAACCGCGACATGCGTTCGGCGGCCTCGGCGATGTTCACGGCGTGATCCCCGATCCGCTCGAGGTCGGCGTTGATCTTGAGCGACGAGACGAGGAGGCGGAGGTCGCCCGCGACGGGCTGCTGCGTGGCGAGGAGCTCGATCGCATCCTCGTCGTTCTTGATCTCCATCCGGTCGATCACCTTGTCGTACTCGATCACCTTGCGCGCTTTCGCCGCGTCGCCCTCCACGAGGGCCTCGACGGCGAGGCGGATCTGGTTCTCGACTTCCGCGCCCATGCCGATGAGCTGGCGGCGGAGGCTCTCGAGCTTCTCGGAAAAGTGTTCCTTCATGGTTTCTCCTTGGTGCGCTCGACGGCGGCGGCGTGCGGAGCCGCCGCGGGGAGCGTGACGGTGAAGCGGCTGCCCTTGCCGGGCTCCGAGTCCACGCGGATCGCGCCGCCGTGGAGGATGAGAAGGTGTTTGACGATCGCGAGGCCGAGGCCGGTGCCCGGGACCGACTTCGCGCGCGAGGGATCGACTCGATAGAAGCGCTGGAAAATGCGGTCCTGCTCCGTGCGCGGAATGCCGATGCCGCGATCCACGACGTGAATGACGAGGGGGGAAACCTGTTCGCCGCCGCCCCGAGATGCGTCCAGAGCTCCGCCCTCGGCGAGGACGTCCACCCTCTGGCGGGGCGGCGAGAATTTCACCGCGTTGTCCACGAGGTTTCGGAAGACCTGCGAGATGCGTCGGCGGTCCCCAAGGAGCTCGAGATGCTCGTCCGCTTCGACGGCGACGGTCACGCCCCGCGCCTCTGCGGCGGGAGCGAGGTCGCGCACGACCGACACGAGGAGCGGTTTCAACGGGATCGACTCGAGTGCGAGGGTCACGGCGCCGGACTCGATCTGGGAGAGATCCGTCAGATCCGAGACGAGCGCCTCCATCTCGGACGACTGCCGTTCGAGGATGCTCATGAGACGCGCGAGGTCCTGCGGCAGCTCGTCTTCGCCCGCGAGCGTCTCGACGGCGGCGCGGATCGCCGCGATCGGCGTCCGGAGCTCGTGGGACACGTCGGAGACGAAGCGGCGCCGCATCGTCTCCGTTCGCTCGCGCTCCGTGACGTCGCGGACGACTCCCACGGCGGCCGGCTCGCCCGCGGCCGGGCCGTGCGGCACGGCGCGCACGTTCACCTCGAGGACCTGCTCGGGCGTGATCTCGCCGCCGAGACGCAGCACGACGGTCTCGTCGGCGAGGGCCTCGCCGCGGATCCCGGCCTCGAAGAGCCGGAGCGCCTGCGAATCGCGAACGAGGTCCACGAGCGCATGCCGCGGGGCGCCGAGGGGCGCATGGAGAAGAGTGAGGGCGGCGGGGTTTGCGTCGAGGAGCGCGAGCGTCCGGTCCACGACGACGAGGCCGACGGGGACCTGCTCGAAAACGGCCCGGGCCAGAAGGCGCGCTTTCGCGCTGCCTACGCGCTCCGCCGAGACGAGCTCCGCGAAGCGGGCGAGCGCCTGGAAGACCTCTTCAGTTTCCTCGGACGAGCCGGGCGGGGGGATCGGCCGCCGGCCCTCTGCGGCCTCGGCGACGGCGGCCACGACGCGCGCGAGCGCGTTCGCGTGGCGTTGGCGGATGGCGATGACGAGAAACGCGACCATGAGGCCGGCGACGAGCGAGACCTGGTAGAGCGTGCGCCGGAAGGGCGCTTCGAGGAGGTCGAGCTCGTTCTGGCTGATCGCGAGGCGGACATAACCGAGGGGGCTCGCGCCGGGGCCGACTCGCCGTGCCACGTAGACGAACGGCTCGAGGACGGTGGCCGAGCGCCGCTCGCCGAATCCGATCCCGTCGCGCCGGGCCGCCTCGACTTCGGGGCGCGAGGAGTGGTTCTCGACCGCACCGAGGTTCTCGGGCGCGACCTCGCTGTCGCCGAGGACGACGCCGTCGGCCGCGATGACGGTCAGCCGGGCTCCGGCCTGGCGGGCGGCGAGCCGGATCCGCTCGCCGGGGCGGGCCTTCGACCTCAGGTCCTCCTCGAATTCCGGGGCCAGGCGCTCGAGCTTCTCGACGAGAGTCTGGCGGCTTCTCTCGTGAATCGCCGAATCGAGCACCCGTCCGAGGAAGAACGCGAAGAGGCCGCCGAGGACGACCCCGAGGACGACCGGCACGAGCGAGCGGCGCACGATGCGGCTCATCGGGCGAACTTGTATCCCACGCCGACGACCGTGTCGATCACGTGGTCGCCGATCTTCTTGCGGAGCGAACGGATGTGGACGTCCACGGTGCGCGTCTCGATGTCGGCCGCGTAGTCCCAGAGCCGCGAGAGGATCGTCTCGCGCGAGACGACGCGTCCGCCGCTCCGAATGAGCAGCCAGAGAAGGTCGAATTCCTTCTTCGTGAGGTGGACGAGGACGCTTTCGCTCTCCACCGTGTGCCGCGCGCGGTCGATGCGCAGGTGGCCGTCGTCGTAGACGTCGTCGGGAGACTGCGGCAGGGCGCTGCGGCGGATCTGCGCCGCGATGCGGGCCATCAGCTCCTTCATCGAGAACGGCTTCGTCACGTAGTCGTCCGCCCCCAGCTCGAAGCCGAGCAGCTTGTCACGCTCTTCCACGCGAGCCGTCAGCATGAGGATCGGGACGCGGCGCGTCTCCTCGTGCTTTTTCAGTTCGCGGCAGATCGTGAGCCCGTCCACGTCGGGAAGGTTGAGATCGAGGACGACGAGGTCGGGGGGCCTCGCGAGGAGCGCGTCGAGGGCGACAAGCCCGCCGGCGAACCGCTCGACTTCGTAACGCCCGTCCTTCTTGAGGTTGTAGGTCAGCGTGAAGGCGAGATCCTCGTCATCCTCGACCACGACGATGCGCTGACGCACGGCGCCCGTCATCAACCGAACCTTCCGGTGATGTAGTCCTCGGTGGTTTTCTGGCGCGGTTTCGTGAAGATCATCTCGGTCTTGTCGAATTCGATGAGCCTGCCGAGCATGAAAAAGCCGGTCTCGTCCGAGACGCGCGCGGCCTGCTGCATGTTGTGCGTCACGATCACGATCGTGAAGCGCTCTTTCAGCTCGAAAATGAGCTCCTCGACCTTGCTCGTCGCGATCGGATCGAGAGCCGAGCACGGCTCGTCCATCAGCAGGATCTCGGGCTCGACCGCGATGGCGCGCGCGATGCAGACGCGCTGCATCTGGCCGCCCGAGAGACCGAGAGCCGAATCCTGGAGGCGGTCTTTCACTTCGTCCCAGAGAGCGGCACTCCGGAGGGATTTCTCGCAGGCCTCGTCGAGGACACTCTTGCTCTTGATGCCCTGGATGCGGAGGCCGTACACGACGTTCTCGTAGATCGTCTTCGGGAAGGGATTCGACTTCTGAAAAACCATCCCGAAACGCTTGCGGATCTGCGTCACGTCCACGCCGCGCTCGTTGATCGACTCGCCGTGGATCAGGATCGTACCGTCGATCCTCACGCCGTCGATGAGGTCGTTCATCCGGTTGAGGCAGCGGAGCAGCGTCGACTTGCCGCAGCCGGACGGCCCGATGAATGCCGTGACGGCGTTCTTCTTGCACGAGAGCGTGATGTCGAAGAGCGCCTGTTTTGGACCGTAATAGAGACTGACGGCCTTGCACTCGATGAGGTCGAGACTCGGTTGACCCGGGTGAGCTGCCGCGCGCGCCACAACGGGCGCCTGCGTCTCGATGCCGGTCCGGCCTTCCGTCATGGTCGTGTCCATTGTCTCTTTTCCCTCATGTGTCCGGTCAGAACGTCGAGGTCTTCAGCTTCTTGCGAAGAACGTTGCGGATGACGATCGCGGACAGGTTCAGGGCGACGACGATCACGAGAAGCAAAATCGTCGTCGTGTAGACCATCGGAATGGCCGCCTCGACGTTCGGGCTCTGGAAGCCCACGTCGTAGAGATGGAATCCGAGATGCATGATCTTTCGCTCGAGGTGCAGGAACGGAAAAATTCCGTCGACCGGCAGCGTCGGCGCGAGCTTCACGACGCCCACGATCATGAGCGGCGCGACTTCGCCCGTGCCGCGGGCCATCGCGAGGATGAGCCCCGTGAGGATGCCGGGGGCGGCAGCAGGCAGGACGACGCGCCATGTCGTCTGCCACTTCGTGGCTCCGAGGGCCAGGGACGCGTGCCGCATGCCCGCAGGAACGGCCGCCAGCGCTTCCTCGGTCGCCACGACGACGACGGGCACCGTGAGGATCGCGAGCGTCAGCGCGCACCAGATGATGCCGCCCGTGCCGAACGTGGGCGTCGGAAGGGCTTCGGGAAAGAAGATCTGATCGAGGTGCGCTCCAATTCCGTACACGAAGAATCCGAGCCCGAAGATGCCGAAGACGATCGACGGAACGCCGGCGAGATTATTCATGGCGATTCGCACGAGGCCGACGAGACGGCCCTGCTTCGCATACTCGCGAAGGTAGAGCGCCGCGACGACGCCGAACGGCACCGCCACGATGCTCATCAGGACGACCATGAGGATCGTTCCAAAAATGGCAGGGAAGACGCCGCCTTCGGTGTTCGACTCCCGCGGTTCGTCGAGCACGAATTCGCGGATCCGCGACAGATAGACGCCGATCTTCTGCACGGCCGATGCCGCGTTCGGCTGGACGATGCGCACGATGTCCTGGACGCGCACGGCCTTGCTCTTACCTTCGGCGTCGACGAGCGTGGCGCTCACCGCGGCGTTCTCCTTGCGGCGGACCTCGAGGCGCTCGCGGATCTCCTCGTACCGGCGCTTGAGCTCGGACTGGTGTGCCTCGCTGCTCACACGGCGCCGTTCGAGATCGGGGTCCTTCTTTAGCTCGGCGCGGCGCAGCGCAAGCCGATTCCCCTCGAGGGCGGAGTTGATCGCCCCGACTTCGCTCTTTTCGGTCTCGCGCAGGCCCTCGAACGCGGGACGGAGCTTCTTCTGCAGATCCCTAAGCCGCGCGAGCCCCGCCGCGTCGGCCCCGCCGAGGACCTCGTCGCCGCGCCTGATCTCTTTCAGGAAGCCATGGAAATTCCCGTATTCCTGGCGCTCGACGAGGAGCGCGTTCTGGGGCGCCTCCGTCCGGACGATGTCCTTCTCCTCGATCCAGCGAAAGTCGAGCCCGTTGAGGTCGCGGTTCGCGATCTTCACGCGGACGCGCATCGGCGCATCTTTGTCGCTGTCTTTCGCGTCGGGCATCGGCTCCCGCGAAAGGATCTCGCCGAGCACTCTCCTGCCGTCCTTCGTCTCGATCTGGACGAGCGCGTGCGCCCAGAAGAAGCCGAGCCCCCTCACCGCGACGAGCGCGAGCAGCCCGAAGATGAGGAGCAGCGAGATCGACAGGCCCGCTCCCGCGAGCCAGATCATCGGTTCGCCCTTGCGAAAGAGGAACTCGGAGAGCATCGCGCGTGCTCGAGACATCAGATGACCGTGTATTTCCGGCGGAGGCGCTGGCGGAGAGCCTCGGCGAGAGTGTTGACGACGAAAGTGATGACGAACAGGAGGAGCGCAGCCAGGAAAAGCACGCGATAAAGGGTTCCCCCTTGCGGTGCCTCGGGGATTTCGACGGCGATGTTGGCCGCGAGGGTGCGCATGCCGTTGAAGATGTTCCAGTCGAGGATGGGCGTGTTGCCCGTCGCCATCAGGACGATCATCGTCTCGCCCACGGCTCGCCCGAAGCCGACCATGAGCGCCGAGAAGATGCCCGCGGAGGCCGTGGGCAAGATCACGCGGATGGCCGTCTGCCACGGCGACGCTCCGAGTGCGAGCGAGGCGGCTTTCAGGTGTTCGGGGACGCTCGAGAGGGCGTCCTCGGAAATCGTGAAAATGATCGGGATGACGGCGAAGCCCATCGCGAACGCGATGACGAGGCTGTTGCGGGCGTCGTACTTCAGGCCCGCCGACGTCAGGAGCCACGCCTTGAAATCGCCCGAAAAGAACAGGCGCTCGAAGGGGGGCCCCGCGTACCAGGCGAAGAGCGCGCCCACGCACGCGAGCGGGAGGACGAGAAACAGCTCGTGGCCGGGGCGCACATGCTGGCGCGTCTCGAACGGCAGGAGCTGGAAAAGGAATACGCCGGCGAGGACGAAGAGCGGGATGGACGGCACGAGGAGCAGCGTCGAAACCGTGGCTTTCTGAATGAGGGGCGCGAGCCACAGGCCTGCAAGGAAGCCGAGGACGACGGACGGGAGCGCGGCCATGATCTCGACGACGGGCTTCACGATGCGCTTCACCTTCGGGGTCGCGAAGACCGATGTGTAGAGTGCGGCGGCAAGGCCGATTGGAACCGCGAAGAGCATCGCGTAGAACGTGCCCTTGAGCGTTCCGAAGATGAGGGGGACGAGCGAGAGCTTCGACTCGAAGTCGTCCGTTCCGCCGCTCGACTGCCAGACATATTCCGGCGCGTCGTAGCCCTCGTACAGCTGCTTGCCGAACAGCGCCGCGAACGAGATCTCGGGATGCGGGGCGTCTAGCGTGAAATACCTCGGCCCGGCGGGCGTGGCGGCGATGAAGGCCTTGCCCTTCGGCCCGAACTCCAGCGCCGTCACCGGCGCTCCCGCGTGCGTCGACGTGAGCGAGCGTCCGTTTGTTCCGAAGCGCGCCCGGACGCCGCCCTCCGCGTCGCCGGTCAGAAATGTCTTGCCGCGAGGAGAGGCCGCGAAGGCCGTGACGGCAGCGGCGTTTCGCTCGTATTCGCGGACAACTCTCAGATGACGCTCTTCGCTATTGGGCGTCTGGCGCAGGAGCATGAGGCCGCTCACGCGCCCGCGCGCGTCGCCTGCGATGAGGGTCTCGCCGCCGACGAGCGTGCCGAGGACCGTCACCGCCGCGGGTGCTTCCGGGTGAAGACGCACCGTCTCGAGGTGCTTCGGCTGAGCGTTATCGGCGACGTCGAAGACGCGGATGTCGCCCGCGTCGTCGCCGACGCACAGGAGAGAGCGGGCTCCGAGCGTCACCCGCGGAACGCTGGACGCGAGAGCGGGCGAGGTGGGGTCGTCTTGCGAGGCAACCGGCGCTTCCGTGGCGGTGATGCGGGGCGTGACGAAGAGCGGAATCGCTTCCGAGACGATGAGAAGAAAAATGAGCACGAGGCTTCCGACCATGAGCAGCCCGCCGGCGGAGATCGTGAGGCTCGCGAGGCGATCGTTAGCCTTCGTCCAGAACCGCTGCGAGGAGGTGGGCTGCGTCATGATCGGCCGCTCGAGAGGTTCTTACTTCGCGAGCTTGCCGGCCTCTTCGGTGACGGCGGCCGCAGGAAGCGGGAAGAAGCCGTCCTTGACGACGATCTCCTGGCCGTCCCTCGAAAGCACGAACGCGAAGAATTCCTTGACGAGCGGGTCGAGGGGCTTGCCCGGCGCGCGGTTCACGTAAACGTAAAGGTAACGCGAGAGCGGGTACTTGCGGGCGAGGATGTTCTCGTAGGATTCGCCGAAGAACTCGCCGCCGTCGGCTTCTGCCAGCTTCACCGTCTTGACGCCCGACGTCGTATAGCCGACCCCGGAGTAGCCGATCGCGTACTTGTCCTCGGCGACGCCCTGGACGACCGACGACGAGCCGGGCTGCTCCTTTACGCTATTGCGGTAGTCACCCTTCGCGAGCGCGTGCTCCTTGAAGTAGCCGTACGTCCCCGAGGCGGAGTTGCGGCCGAAGAGCGAGATCGGCTTCGACGCCCAGTCGCCCGTGAGGCCGAGATCTCCCCACGTCTTCGCGTCCTTGCCGCCGCGCTTGCGGGTCGAGGAGAAGATCGCATCGACCTGCTTGAGCGTGAGCTTCTCGATCGGGTTGTCCTTGTTCACGTAAACGGCGAGGCCGTCGAGGGCCACGCGGACGGCGGTCGGCTTGTAGTGGTACTTCGCCTCGAACTTGTCCTTCTCGCTTCCCGACATCTCGCGCGACATGGGGCCGAGCTGCGCCGTGCCCTCGGTCAGCGCCGGGGGAGCCGTCGAGGAGCCCTTGCCCTCGATCTGGATGTTCACATTCGGGTAGGCCTTCTTGTAGCCCTCGGCCCAGTACGTCATGAGGTTGTTGAGCGTGTCCGAGCCGATGGAGTTCAGGTTTCCGGAGATCCCCGACGCCCGCTTGTATGCCGGAATCGTCGAATCCACTTTCACGGTATCGGCAAACAGCACGCCCGAGACGACGAGCGCGAGGGCCGCGAGCGCCGGCTTCTTCGAGATCGAGTTCATTTGAGTCCTCCTTCCAAGGTGTTGTCCCTGGTGGCAGGGAGTGTTGGCGGCGTGGGAATTGTTTATGTGTGATCGATGTTAAGTCGATGTTAAGGGTCGCTCGAATTCAGTCTTTACGAGGACTCCACACAAGTTAAGAAGGCCCTTAACCCCTTTCGCCGAGAGTCTCGTCCGCAAGGAGGACCTCGATGAAAAGATTTCTGAACGGGCTCGGAGCGCTCGCCCTCTCGGGTACCGTCCTGCTTTCTTTCGCGCTCACGGGTGCCGCGCTTCTCGGATTCACGCTGCCGGCGGCCGCAGCCGACCTGCCGAACGCCATCAAGATCGGCAGCGAGGGCGAGCTGAAGTTCGGACTTCTCCTCCAGTCGTGGTACGTCGCGGACGACTCGCCGTTCGCGATCCCGACCGATACCACGACGAGCTCGACGCTCGGAAACCTCGTGGGCGCGAACACCTTCCGCCTGCGCCGCGCAGAGATCAAGCTGAACGGCAAGATCACGAGCGCGTGGGGCTTCGAGGTCATGCTCGATCCGGCGAAGACGATCACGACGGGCTCTGCGACGGCGGACGGAAAGATCCTGCAGGACCTCGCGGTCACGTTCCTGGGATTCAAGGGTCACGAGCTCGCCCTCGGCCAGAAGAAGATCATCCTGACCGAGGAGGGCATCCGGTCCTCGTCCGAGCTCGACTTCGCGGAGCGCGCGCAGATCACGCGCGCGGTGTCGGACCGCCGCGAGACCGGGTTCTTCTACAAGGGCGACGTCGCCGAGCCCGTCACCCTGTGGGCGTCGATCACGAACGGTGTCGCGTCGAACGTCCTCGACGACTCGAACGACACGGTCGTCTACTCGGGCCGCTTCGACCTGAAGTTCCTCCCCGGCCTGAACGTCGGAGCTTCGGGCTCGTCCAGCGGCGGAGAGACCGCGGGGCATCTCTCTCGCCAGAGGATCGGCGCGCACGCGCGCTACGGCGGCGTTGCGGGCGCGACCCCGCTCATTCTGGAGGCCGAGTACGTGGCGGCGAAGGACGGCCGTGCAAGCGCGAACGACCTGCGCCGTGACGGCTGGTACGCGCAGGCTCTCTACACGTTCGACAAGATGTTCCAGATCGGCGTGCGGTACGACACGATCACGCGCGACCTCGATGCCCACAACGGCGAGAACGGTATCGCCCAGGCGGACGCGAAGACGAAGACGTTCACCGCCGGTCTGCACTGGCTCGTTCAGGGCAAGAACCTGAACATCAAGCTCGACTACTTCAACGTCAAGGAAGATAACCGCAAGGTGAATGGCGTCCTCAGCGACAGCTACAGCCAGCTCGTGATCGCCGCCCAGGCCGCCTTCTAGAACGAACCGACGCCGCGCGAGCTGCGCGGTCGAAAGCCGCTCTCCTCCTCCGCCCCCGGGCGATCCCCAGGGGCCATTTTTTCACGCCGTTCTTCACGTCGTTTGAACATATCTCATACAGAGTTCGATCCAGAGGCAAAGGAGCTCGCATGACCGTGTCGATCGATCTCTTTCGGAACGCGGACCAGGTCGAAGCCTACGCCGCGGGATTCCACATCTTCGAAGAGGGCGGCGGAGGCGGCGACCGGATGTACGGCGTGAAGGAAGGCGAGGTGGAGATCCTCGTTCACGGCGCCGTCGTAAAGACCGTCCGTCCCGGCGGAATCTTCGGCGAGATGTCGCTCATCGACTCCAGCCGCCGGAGCAAGACCGCGATCGCGAGAACCGACTGCGTCCTGGTGCCGATCAACACAAAACGATTCCACTTCCTCGTACCGCAGACGCCGATGTTCGCGCTGCAGGTCATGAAGATCATGGCCGAGCGTCTACGGCGGATGGACGCGCGCGTCTGAGGAGTGGGATCGATGGACGAGCCGCCGCCCAAGCAGGTCGCCTCGCCCGTCACGAATCGCGCGTGCCTTTGCGGGAGCCACTCACTCGGGATGAATGTCAACGCAGGGCATTATGTGGACCATCTTCATCATGCGGAGTGCCCGGCGTGCGGTCAGCGCTTCCAATCGTCGGAGGACTCGCCCTGCGAAAACTCTCCGTCCGCCGCCTTCTCTGGCGGGTCAGAAGCTCGGGATCGTGTGCCGGGATCGTCACTTCCTGCTGGTAGCGGCACTCTTTGCACGCGCGCAGGATCGTAGCCGGCGGCGGGGCCAGAAGACTCACGACGATTTGATTCGTGATGCCGCACTCATCGCAAGACCAGAGTTGCAACATGATTCGTGACCGCTGACGCGCGGTCCTATCGCAAACGCACCGGGATTCCGATGAGGTCTGCCGGGTGGCTGGATCTCGCTCATCGGAACTCCGCGTAGTCGACGGTGACGCGGAAAAATTCTCCCTCCGTCTCGAAACGGTCGGAGCCAAAGTACCAGCCGACGCGCATCGTCGTTGGGATCGTCATCCCGTCGAAGGTCTTCTCATCCGAAACGATGGCCCCGAAGGGAACCTCATGGAATTGCTCCGGGTTGGCGGGTTCGGGGTTACCCCACCGTGCGATTCGCGCGGTTCGAAGGCGCCCGTCGCTCTCGATGGAAAGGTCGAGGTGGGCGGCGTGGTCCGCGAGGTACAGATCGACGCCGACGTTCACGGAATCGGGCGCACTCCAGTCGTTATCGGGTGCGAGGAGCACGGAAGGTAGCCACACGGATTCGATTTGGACGCGGCCAACCGCTGCGCGTGAGATGTCCGCTCCGGTGGCAGTGACGACCGGTATCAGGCTGAGGAGCTTCCACCGCATGGCCCCGTTGCCGTCGATCCAGCGATCAGACCCCGTCACGGGCAGCCCTTTCATCTTTGTGCTCGCCCTCCACACAAATCCACGTGGCCAGCGAATCACCTGGTCGGCGTCGAACGGGCACCAAGTTCCCTTTAGTTTGATCTTGCCGTGCATGCGCAGGCGGACGGCCGTTGCGACGAGGGCCCCCGGCGCGATGGCGTGCGCCAGGTATCGCCTTGCGGGCTCGGGTAGGCCAGCGATCTGTGCGGGGTTAAAGCGCTCCGTCGCTGCGGCAGCGTCTGCGTCCCAGAGCACGTCGAAGTCGCGATCATGCATGGGACGACCCTCCCACCCCAGGTGTTATCGATGCGCCCGCCGCGAAGGTACGAATTGCCCAGGTGGCCGTCGCCCGAAGCGCGTCGTCGAGGTCGGTCGCCGCGAACTGGAAACGCTCGCGGAAGCGAGCGTCGCTCACCACAAAATCGTGTTGCCACTCGTAATTCATCTCAGCCCGAGTCAAAGACGACGTGAAGCTCCGTGATGTTTTCCTTTGAGTTAGACGGCAATGTGCTTCGGTGGAGTTCCGCGTGTTCAGTGTTGCGTGTCACGCCTCTGCGCGACGCTTGATGCCTCGAAGCATCCGGGCTTGCATGAGGTAGTGGCCGACGCCGGCGGCAGCCAGCATGAGGGGTCGAGGGCTGAGCGCCAACGCCCCGTAAATTCGCTCGATGAGGAAAGGAGCACGCGCTGAAGCAAAGCCAGCCTTACTGAGCTTGGGCCACTGCCGCGAGATGCGTCCCCGCACAATTATGCGGGTGCGTCTGCCCTCTAACGGCTCCAGCAGGAACTCCCAGCTCACCTGGTTGCCGCCCGTCGCATTGGGCACGGTCAGGACCAGATCGTGCGGGCGCTCGATCGTGGTGACGCGGAACGCGTCTGTTGCACCGGGGAGCGCAGGCATGACGTCACCCGGCGCGAGCTGCTGATACTCTTGGCGGATCGAGGTGGCGCTCGGATGTCCGCCGTTGTCGATCCGATCGTAGCTATACCAGCCACCGCGACCGGCGCCCATCTGTGCCAGCCACGGCCAGACGCGCTCGGGCGAAGCGTTGATCGTCAACGCGTGAGTAACGGTTCCCATCGGAGCCGGCACGACCGAATCGCCGGGCATGGCGCGATGCTTTTCTTCGGGCGAGGCGAAACACGTCGCGAACGGCATGAGCTCCTTCCTCAGGAATCAACTGGAGGGGCAGTTCGCTCCCATCCCGGGTTGCGTCGGCCGGCCGCTGTCCACCTTAGAATATTACGTCGATCCTTCGAAGTCGGCGCACGGGAGTTTCGCCGTGGCGCTCACGGCGCGAATCGCTTGGTTGCGACGGCGCCTCCCGCGCGCGCGCCCGTGCCGCCTCGTCCGTCGTCTCACGAGGATGCAAACGACCGCCACGCGAAGAAGACGCCGGTCGCCAGTAGGAATGCGCCGGCGACGATCGTCGAGCGCGCGATCCAAAGGCCGGCCCGGTCCTTCAATCGGTGCGCAACCTTGATGAGGACCGTGAACCACGAGAAGACTCCCAGCCCGACCCCGACGGCGAAGCCCGCCGCCCCGGCGGGGGACGAGTCGAGGAGCCCGTGGCCGATGAGAAAGGAGATGAAGAGAGTCCAGTTCACGAAGGGCCCGGGATTCGCCGCACCTTGCAGAAACCCGATCAGGAACGGCAGGCGCAACGCCCCCATGCGGACGTTCGGGCGGGTCGGCAGGACAGGGGACTCTTCCCCCGGGCCGCCGCCGTTCGTCCTGTTCCGCCGGGCGTCCGCGAGAAGTGTTATGCCGGAGGAGACGAGGAAGAGCGCGAGAGGCACGCGAACCCAGGGACTGTCGACGACTCTCTCGAGCGCCCAGCCGACTCCGAAGCCGATGAGCGCACAGATGAGGAGGTCGACGCTCGCGCTTCCGAGCGCCACGCGGTACGCCTCACGTCTGTCGCCGAGCAGGCTCTTGCGCAGGCAGGTGATGCCGATGGGGCCGGAGGAAATAGCTCCGACGAAGCCGCCGATGAACCCGGACGCGAGAGCGAGCAGGAAGGCCGCCAAACTCGCGGATATTCGCAGGAGCTGACGAGATGAGGTTTAGCCCGTGTGTGACACGGGTTCACTTCACACCCCATCTTTGCGGGACTCCAAGGAATTGCGTCGCGTGCCTCGCCCCGGCGTCGAATGGCTCACGCAGTGCTTCCGATACTGCGCGAACCTCGGACGCCAAGGGCGGCGGAAGCGCGAACCGCAGCGTCGCGCTTGCGCGTGCGCACGCGGTCGCCTACCAGCTCCTTCTGGCCGGAATCCGGGGAAATCGTGTGCGGGTCGAAGGCCTTTCCGCCGAGGCGCCTCTCGCGTCCAACTCGACTGCCGAGGGAGGGGCGAAAAACCGCCGGGTGGACATCCGGTTCGCGGCCCGCTGAACCCTGATGATCTAGTCTTGGCGGGGATGAGGACGCATTCGTTTTCGGCCGTTGCGTTCGTGGAGAACCTTTCGCTCAAGGAAGCCGCTCCGGCTTTTCCTGGCGCGAGGGTCGGGACGCACGAGATCACGGCCTTGACGGGCTCCGGCGGCGCGCTCTTCGTCTATCCCTTCGGCGCCGTCGTTTTCCATGACGTCGTGGCGTCGGGACGCGACGAAGCGATCGCGAGCCTTCGAAAAACGATCCCACGGCTCACCGAGCGGGTCGTGCGCGAGGACTTCACCGTGCGTGAGGAACCCGGTGGCCCGATCCACCTCGTCGACGGGGCGCTCGTCGTAGACCGGCTCACACCCGAACGCGCGGGGGTCGTCGCCCTTACGATCGCGCAGAGCGCCTCGATGGAGTACTACGAGCGCATCGTCGATGCTCTCGTCCAGAAGACGATGCGCATCGTCGAGAGGCTCGAGTCGACCGGCTCGGTTTCATTCCGCGTCCGGCCGCTTCACCGGTTCATCGGAGAAGCCATCAGTACACGCTCGGAAGTTCTGTCCGTCCTGCACCTCCTCGACAAGCCGGACGCGATGTGGGACGACCCTGCTCTCGACCGGATCTACGCCGACCTTCGCGCCGAGTTCGACCTCGTGGACCGCTTCGAGGCGCTGGAGCGAAAACTTCGCAGCGTGCAGGAGGCACTCGAGCTCGTCCTGGGGGTCGCGCGTGACCGGCGCATGACGGCGCTCGAGGCTGCCGTCGTCTTCCTCATTGTCCTCGAGATCGTCTTCGCGTTCCTGAGGCACTGACACGAGATCATCTGGCTTTTCTCCGGGACTTCCTCTCCGTCCACACGATGCCGTTGAGCTCTGAATCGAGAATCTCGAGCGTCACGATGGGGTGTCCCTGAGCCTGAGAGCCATCGCCGACCTCTACGACCCGAACCTCGAAGGGACTTCCTTCGATTCTCACGAGGACGACTTCACCGACGTGGGCGGGCTCGGAAAGAAGACTCGAGATGTGCAGGACCCCCCTACGGTCGACCCTGGTCGCACCTTTGAGCCTGAAATTGGGTGCGGTCATCGATCGCCTCCGCGTTCAAGCCTCGGCTACGGAAGCGTGTTCCGGGTTCGAATCGCGTTAAGTCGGTGTGTCGGCTGGCGTTCGAGCGTTGGCCGGCATTTCCGCGAGTACGTCAGCGCGTGCGGCCGCCCGTGTCGATGTGTTCGCTCACGGGCAGTCCCGATTCCGGATCCGTGCCGAAGACGTCGATGAAGAGCACAGAGGGGATCAGACTCTTCTTCGAGACGGAGACGAAAGCGCGCTCGAGAACGGCGCGCTTGCCGTCGATATCGGTCACAACCTCGGCACAGCTCCCGCGCTCCCGAAGGATGAGGGACCGGCCCGGGAACGCGCGCATCTTCAGCGAATAGACGCCCGGCTCGGGACTCCCCGTCGCCTCGACGCCGTAGGCCCGAAGCCGTTCGAAGAAATTCAGACCCAGCTCGCGCCCGTCCTCCGCCTTCATGAGCCAATAGACGTGTACCGGCTTCTTCGGGTCGAGGCGCCCGTCGGCGCCGTACACGGCCGCGTACACGACGACGTTCGCGTTGAGGCTTCTCTCCACCGTGAAGAGCGGCCCGCAAGCCTCTTCCGCCCGGGCGGCCGTGGGCGCTGTTGACAAGCTTGCGGCGACGATCGCGGCCGCCCGGACGACGGCCGGTCGCAAGAGACGCGGACGGCCTGGGAACGGAAAGACGCTCACGTCACGCGAAGATAACAGGGCTACGATACGGTTTCGAAGATGGCCGCGTCGAAAAACATTGCCGCGATCGACGTCGGGTCGAATTCGATCAAGCTCCTCGTCGCGCGGCGGGACGCCGCGGATCCCGGGCACTGGGCCGAGATCCTCCGCGAGAAGGAGATGGTGAGGCTCGGGCAGGAGACGCTCGTCTCGGGGTCGCTCTCGGAGGAGGCGATGGCCGACGGGATCGACTGCCTCGTTCGCTATGTCGCCCTCGCGCGCGCCGCGGGTGCGAGCGCGATCACCGCCGTCGCGACGTGCGCCGTCCGCGAAGCCGCGAACGGAGACGACTTCGTGAAACGCGTGCGCCGGGAGACGGGGGTCCGCCTCAACGTGATCTCTGGCGAGGAGGAGGCGCGCCTCATCACCCGTGCCGTGCGTTCGGAGCTTCCGCCGTCGTGCGACCCTCTCCTCGTCCTCGACATCGGCGGCGGTTCGACGGAGGTCGTGATCGCGAAGGGAGACCGCATCCTCCTGGCCGAGAGCCTCGACCTCGGAGCCGTGCGCCTGACCGAGCTCTTCGTCTCGTCGGAGCCGCTTTCGTCGAAGGACGAACGGCTCCTCCGGAGGGCGATCCGGAGCCGCCTCGCGCGTCTCCGCAAGCGGGTGCGCAAGGCGAAGATCAAGACCGCCGCCGGAACGTCGGGCACGATCCTCGCCGTCGCGGAGATCGCGGCGGAGCTCGGTGGGCGGTCGCCGGCCGGGACCGGGCATCGCGCGCTCGCGCGGAAGGACGCGACGCGGATCGCGGGCCTCCTCGCGAAGGCGACGGCGCGCCAGAAGCTCCGGATCCCGGGTCTCGAGGCGGACCGCCGGGACATCGCGGTCGCGGGGGCGATCCTCCTCGAAGAGCTGCTCCGGGCCTTCGACGTCGAGACCCTCCTCGTGTCCGAGCGGTCGTTGCGCGACGCGCTCGTGCTCGAGACGCCGGCTCCGGCGGCGCCGCGCGGCCGCCCGCTCGAACGCAACATCCGGCGCGATTCCGTGGCGCGCCTCGCGAGGCGCTCGGGCTTGCCGGGCGTCCACGCGGGCCGCGTCAAGGACCTCGCCCTCTCGCTCTTCGACCAGACGCACAGCCTCCATCAGCTCACCGCGCTCGAGCGCGAGTGGCTCGAGTACGCTGCGGCGCTTCACGACATCGGGCTCTCGGTGGCGTATGCGCGCCACCATCACCACTCGCATTACCTGATCCTGCACGGCGATTTGAAGGGGTTCACCCAGGACGAGGTGGAGCTGATCGCGCTCGTGGCCCGATACCACCGGAAGGCCGTTCCAGGCGACCCGCACGAGCCGTTCCGGAACCTCGACCCATGGAAGAAGCCCGTCGTCGAGAAGCTGGCCGCGATCCTCCGCGTCGCGGACGCGCTCGACCGGACGCATCGCGGGCTCGTCAAGAGGGTCCGCGTCACACTGCGCGGGAAGAAGCTGCATGCGGCCCTCTCCGCGCGCGCGCCGCTGGACCTCGAGCTGTGGGCCCTGAAGAAGAAGGCTCGGCTCTTCGAGACGACCTTCGGAGTGAAGGTCGTCGCACGCCCGGTTGTTGGATAATCAACCCGTGCACCTCGCGGTCGTGGTTCTCCTTGCGGCTCAGGCGTCGACTTCGACGCCGTCGGCCACGCCCACGGCGACGCCTGTCGCCGCGGCGGACCCGTACCGCCCGCGCTCCCTTTCGGAGCTCGCGAAGGATCGCCACCTGGGCCGCCTCACGGGGGTCGGTGCGGCAGTCGTGACGACGCCGGGGCCGGAGCAGGAGCCCACGCCGGCCGTCTCCACAACTTCCGCCGCCGCGCGTCGATCGGGAATGCTGCGCGTCGAGGACGTGCAGGACAACGGGGCCGTGTCGGACGGCCGCGTGTCGGTCTTCGGAACCGTTCGCAACATCGGGCGAGTCCCCCTGTGCCGCGTCCGGATCTTCCTGAAGCTGTACGACGACCACGGAGTGCTGCTCTCGATCGGAGAGACGACGACGGACCTGAAAATCGTGGCCGCCGGAGAAGTCGTCACGTTCGGCGGAACCGTGAAGGCTCCCGCGGGCCTCCGCGGCTCGAGTGAGAGGAAGCCCGACCCTCTCGCGGACGGGCGGTCCGCGACGAACTGGCAGCGCGTGGGCCGAGTCCAGGTCGAGGTTATCGACGCGGGCGACGAATGCAGCTGATCGTTTCGCTGGCCCTGACACTGCTCCTGCAGGCGGCGGCCGTCACGCCGAGCCCCGCGCCGGAGCCGACGCCCGCCCCGACTCCGACCCCCGTCGCGCGCGGCCTCGTGCGGCCGCGTACGCTTCAGGATCTCGCGAGGGAGCGGCGCCTGAAGACGGGTGTGGACCCGAAGGCCACTCCCAGAACGATCACGCTCGGCCCGGCGGCGGGAGTCGCGCCCGGCGTGAAGCGCGAAGTCACACCGGGCGGAACGCCCTCCGCGTCTCCTGATGCGCCCGCCGAGGACCCGACACCCGGCTCGTTGAGCGCCGCCGACGTGCGCGTCGTGACCGTATCGAACGACGGGATCGTCGATGCCACCGGAGGCGTCCGCGTTGCGGGCACGATCCGGAATGCCAGCGATCAGACGGCGTGCGGCATCGTGATCCTCGTCAGGATTCTCGACAACAGGGGAGCGTATCTCTCCTCGTCGCAGATTTCGCCCGACGTGACGATCCTGCCGTCCGGGGAGACGACGAGCTTTCACACGATCGTGCAGGCGCCGCCGGGCGTTCGCGGCCCGCGAATCAACCCCGACCGCCGTGACGTGACCGACGGGAGCACGACCATGGCGGGCGACTGGAAGCTGCTGGGCGGCGCCGAGGCGAAGGTCGTCGACGCGACTCCGTGCCCGAGGTAGCGCGCGAACGCGCGAAGCGGCTCAGCGCGTGGGAGGCTTTCCCTTCGCGAGCGTCTTCTTGGTCTGGATGTAGCTGCTCAGGATGCGAAGCGTCGCGCCGCGCGTGTTCGGGTTGCGGCTGAAAATGGCGGTCGTGGCTTCCGGACCGGAGGCCTTGTTCTGCCAGAAGTAGTCCTCGATGAATTTGTTCGGCTGCGAAGGCTTGCCCCAGCCCGCGTTCAGATCCTTCAGGATCCGATTGGCCGATTCGACGGACATTTCGATGAAGACCTCGGCGAAACGGTTTTCCCAGAATTCGTAGACGATCTTGCCCACTGTGGCGCCCGCGAATGTGAGGTCGTCGTTCGGAATCCAGCAGAACTTCGACTCGGCGTGTTCGTCGAGGACTTCCATATGGGGGGCCGCGGCTCCTCCCCACTTGAAGTCCCGGAAGCC
>JBBRRY010000048.1:0-20151 GCA_038245905.1 Thermoanaerobaculia bacterium
GCTACAAGTGGAATCCGGTCCCGCAGGACAACTCCATCATCGGTCAGAATTTCGAAGGACTGATGCAGATTGGAAACTCCAGTTCGACGCAGGAGTTCACCCAGGATCGCTTCGCGGTGAGGGACGACGTGACGCTGTCGAGCTTTCAGGCTGCGGGCGAGCACGTCCTCAAGGGAGGCGTCACGTTCGATTACCTGAAGTATCACGTGATCAAGAGCCTCAACGGCAACCCGATTTTCAACTTCCGGGATAGCACGTTTCTCTCCACGCCGGGCGACATGCCGTACAAGGCGTCCATCGGCTCCGGCGATCCCGACCTGTCTACGAACAATAAGCAGTTCGGCATCTACGTCCAGGACGACTGGCGGCTAAACTCCCGCCTGACGGCGAACGTCGGCCTCCGCTGGGACTTCGAAACTGACGAGCTCAACAACAGCTACGTCACACCGGCGGCCGTACGTGCCGGCTTCAGCAAGGTCTACTCGTCGGACTACTTCACGGACGGGACGAACCGTCCGACCTTCTACGGAGCCGTTCAGCCGCGCGTGGGCCTTTCCTATGACGTCACGGGCGACGGCAGGACCGTCGCGTACGCAGGTTATGGGAAGTACTACGACCGGACTCTCTACAACGACACCCTCGACGAGAAGTACCGGCTCCAGTACAGGGTCTCGACGATCTGGTTCTCGAAGGACGGGAGTCCTCAGGATGGGCGCCCGGCGATCAAATGGGATCCAAAATACCTGAGTCTTGCCGGCCTACAGGCGCTCATCGCATCCGGCACGACCGATCCGCCCGAGACGTATCTTCTCAACAACAACACGAGGCCGCCGTCCTCGGATCAGTGGAGCGCCGGTGTCCGGCACAACTTCGGCGTCTTCACGGCGAGCGTCGGCTACGCCGGCGTCAAGAGCAAGGACCAGATCACATGGACCTGCGGCATCAAGGCCGCCGACGGCACGTGCGATTGGGGAGCCCGGCCCGCCGCGGGATTCGGCTTCTCGCTCATCAACCGTCAGAAGGAGGGCTGGTTCAACTCCTTCCAGTTCAGCCTCGACAAGCCGTTCTCGGCAGCGTCCCGGTGGGGCGCATACCTCTCATACGTCTATGCCGACGCCCTGCAGACTGGAAACGACCTGTTCAGTTTCCAGCTGGTCGATCCCGCCCTCGGCACCCAGCAGAGAAGTCCGCTCGCCCAGAAGCACACGATCCTGTTGACGGCCACCGTGGGACTCCCCCTGGACTTCCGGTTCAGCACGGTCGCGAGCCTCGGCTCCGGCTATCCGTTCAGCAACACAGACTGCTCGAAGGGCTACGACAAGTGCGTCGACAGTCCCGGCGGCGGCGATCCGCCGAAATGGACCGAGAGCATCGACCTGCGGCTGGAGAAGAATCTCTCGCTCGGAGGGTCGAGGAACGTGGGGTTGTTCATCGAGGCCATCAACGTCTTCAACTACACGAACGAGCAGTACTACGACGGATGGCAGCCGGCTCTCCCGGAGGTGAACGCGCACTATGGCCGGACCGATCAGGCGTACAACCCGCGCCGCCTGCAGTTCGGCGCGCGCTTCTCGTTCTGAGCGCGTGAGATCGTCGCCGGCGTGAGAAATCTTCGCTGGCAAGAGGGGCGAGCCCGGCTGTCCGCCGTGGCTCGCCCTGTTCTCTTTCTCGCCGCCGCCGCCCTGTCGACGGCGTGCGGCGCGCCGCACCATGCGCCGGTCGTTTCCCGGGCGCCTTCGGTCGCCGAGGAATCGTCCCTTCTCTCCTCGGAGGACGTGGCCTTCCTCGACGACCTCGAGCGTCGCACTTTTCAATGGTTCTGGGACAAGACGGATCCGAGGACCGGCCTCGTTCCGGACCGCGAGCCGACGCCGTCCTTCTCGAGCGTGGCCGCGATCGGGTTCGGCCTCACGGCCTATCCCATCGGGGCCGAACGCGGCTGGATCACACGCGAGGCCGCGGCGGGCCGTGCGCTCGCGACGCTCCGGTTCCTCCACGGGGCTCCGCAGGGCGAAGCGCCGCGGGGAATGGCCGGGCACCGCGGCTTCTTCTACCACTTCCTCGACCGCGACACCGGCGCGCGTTTCGAGACCGTCGAGCTCTCGACGATCGACAGCGCCCTCCTCTATGCCGGGGCGCTCTTCTGCGGGTCGTACTTCGACCGGGACGATCCCATAGAGGCCGAAGTGAGAGCCCTCGGCGAGGATCTCTTCGAAAGGGCGGACTGGGTCTGGGCGTCGCCGCGCGCCCCTCTCGTCTCGATGGGCTGGACGCCGGAGTCCGGACTTCTCAAATACGACTGGCACGGGTACAACGAATCCCTGATCGTCCTCATCCTCGCGCTGGGCTCGCCCACCCACCCGGTCGCACCGGCGGCCTTCACGACGTACACCTCGACCTATCGCTGGAAGACTTTCTACGGCCAGACCTTCGTGAACTTCGCTCCGCTCTTCGGGCACCAGTATTCGCATGTGTTCCTCGACCTCGCCGGAATCCGCGACACCTACATGCGCGGCAAGGGCCTCGACTATTTCGAGAACTCGCGCCGCGCAACGCTCGCCCAGCGCGCGTATGCGATCGCGAACCCCGGAGGCTTCGCAGGCTACGGTCCCGACGTCTGGGGCCTCACGGCCTGCGATGGCCCGGCCGACGTGACGGGCGAGGTGAACGGGCGCCGCGTCCGCTTCTACAGCTACGCGGCCCGAGGCGCGGGTGCTGGCGACGTCCGGGACGACGGAACGCTCGCGCCCGCCGCGGCGGCGGGCTCTCTGCCGTTCACGCCCGCGCTCTCCGTGCGCGCCCTCCGAACGATGGTCGCGCGCTGGGGCGACGATCTTTTCGGCCCGTACGGCTTCCGCGACGCGTTCAACCCCACCTTCACGTTTTCCGCGGCGCTCAAGCACGGCCGTGTCGGTTCGGGAAAGGGTTGGTTCGACACGGACGCGCTCGGCATCGACCAGGGGCCCATTCTCGCGATGATCGAGAACCAGAGGAGCGGACTCGTGTGGCGGACGATGAGAACGAACCCGGCGATCGTGCGCGGCCTCGTGCGCGCCGGCTTTACGGGTGGATGGCTCCAGGGCGCGACACCCTGAGGCGCGCCGTCTCTCTCTGCGTTCTGGCGGTCCTGATTCAGGCGGCCGCCTGCGCGCGGGGAGGGTCCGAGCACAAGGCCGTCCGCTTCTGGGGCCTGGGACGCGAGGGCGAAGTCGTGAAGGAGCTTCTCCCGGCGTTCCGCGAGCGATACCCCGGCATCAGCATTGAGGTCCAGCAGATCCCGTGGACGGCCGCGCACGAAAAGCTCCTGACGGCCTTCGTCGGGGAATCGCTGCCGGACGTCGCGCAAATCGGGAACACCTGGCTCCCCGAGTTCCACACGCTCGGCGCGCTCGAGGACCTCGGGCCGCGCGTTGCACGTTCATCCGTCATCGCGGCCGGAAACTACTTCCCCGGCATCTGGGACACGAATCTCGTCGACGGCGTCCTGTGCGGCGTGCCGTGGTACGTCGACACGCGCGTCCTCTTCTACCGGAAGGACCTTCTCGCGGCCGCGGGCGTCGCGGCGCCCCCGCGCACGTGGACGGAATGGCTCGACACTCTGCGGAAGCTGAAGGCACGCGCGGGCGCCGGCCGCTGGGCCATCCTCCTTCCGACGGACGAGTGGGCGCAGCCCGTCATCTTCGGTCTCCAGTCCGGAGCCACGCTTCTCACCGAGCAGGGAGGCGACGCCGCGTTCGAGGCGCCGGCCTTCCGGCGTGCCGCCGAGTTCTACGTCAGCTTGTTCCGCGAAGGCCTCGCGCCCGCCCTCGCGAATACACAGATCGCGAACGTCTATCAGCAGTTCGCCGCGGGCGATTTCGCGATGTACATCACCGGCCCGTGGAACCTCGGCGAGTTCCGGCGCCGCCTTCCGGCGTCGCTCCAGGACGCATGGGCGACCGCGCCGCTGCCCGCCGCCGAGGGCTCTTTCCCAGGCGTCTCCCTCGCCGGCGGATCCAGCCTAGTCCTCTTTCGCTCCTCGAAGCGGGGAGACGACGCGTGGAAGCTGATCGAGTTCCTCTCCGAGCCCGCCCAGCAGGTGCGCTTTTACGCGCTCGCGGGGGATCTTCCCGCCCGCCGGGACGCCTGGAAGGACCCGCTCCTCTCCGGAGATCCCGCCGCCCGCGCGTTCGAGGAGCAGCTCGGCCATCTCGCCGCGACTCCGCGCATCCCCGAATGGGAGCAGATCGCCCAGAAAGTCGCCGAGCATCTCGAGCCCGCGATCCGGGGGGTCGTGACCGTGGACGCGGCGCTCGGGGCGCTCGACAAGGACGTGTCCCTGCTCCTCACGAAGCGCCGCTGGATCCTCGCGCGGAGGGCGGCCCATGCGCGCTGAGACGCGCCGCGGATCGCCGGCGGAGGTGCGCGCGGCACTTTTCTTCCTCGCGCCGGGCCTCTTCGTGATCCTCGTCTTCTTCTTCCTGCCGATCGCGGCCTCGTTTCTCCTCTCGGCGACGGACTTCGACCTTTACGCGCTCGCGGACCCGTCGAATGCGCGCGTCACGGGAGTCGCGAACTACCGGGCGCTCTTCTTCGACCCGGTTTTCCTGACCGCGCTCAAGAACACGCTCGTGTTCGTCCTCCTCGGGAGCCCGCTTACGGTGGGCGTCGCGCTGTCGGCGGCCCTCCTCGTCAACGCGCGCCTCGCGCGGGCGAAGGGTTTCTTCCGGACGACGTTTTTCGCGCCCGTCGTCACGACGCTCGTCGCCGTGGCCATCGTCTTCAAGTACGTCTATCACCCGCGATTCGGCCTCCTGAACCGCGGCCTCGGGCTCGTCGGCATCCCGCCCGTCGATTGGCTCGGCGACCCGCGGTTCGCGCTCTTCGCGATCGTCCTTCTCGCAATCTGGAAGAACTTCGGCTTCTCGACGATCCTCTTCGTCGCGGGCCTGCAGGGCATCCCCGAGTCTCTCTACGAGGCGGCGCGCCTCGACGGCGCCGGCCGCTGGCAGCAGTTCCGGCGGATCACGCTGCCGCTGCTGGCGCCCACGCTGCTCCTGGTCGGCCTCACGCGTACGATCGACTATTTCCAGCTCTTCGCCGAGCCGTACGTCATGACGTCGGGCGGGCCGCTCAACTCGACGCTCACGATGTCGCTCCTCATGTACAAGGAGGGCTTCCGGTTCTGGAACATGGGGCGCGGCGCCGCGATCGCCTTCGTGCTCTTCGGCGTGATCCTCGTCGCGACGCTCATCCAGTTCCGCCTGCAGAAGGGAGGCGAGACGTGAGGCGGCCCGCCGCGGCTCTCACCGTGAACGCGCTCCTCATCCTCGGGGCGGCGCTGACGCTGGCCCCGCTCGTATGGATGGTCTCGGCGTCGGTCATGCCCACGGGCGAGGCCAGCTCATTCCCGCCAGGCTTCATCCCGAGCCGCATCACGTTCGAGCATTACCGCGATCTTTTCCAGCGTCTCTCGCTCGGGCGGGCGTTCGGAAGCAGCCTCCTCCTCGCGTCGTCGGTCACGTTCTGCTCGGTGATCCTGAACTCGATGGCGGGCTATGCGTTCGCGAAGCTCCGGTTTCCCGGCCGCGACCGGTTGTTCCGGCTGCTTCTCCTCGGTATGGTCATTCCCGTCCAGATCGCGATGCTCCCGCTCTTCCTCCTGATGCGGTCCCTCGGTCTCGTGAACACGTATCTCGGAGTCGTCCTTCCGTCGGCGGCGGGCATCTTCGGGATCTTCCTCGTCCGGCAGTTCGCGCGCTCCATCCCCGACGAGCTCCTCGACGCGGCGCGCGTGGACGGCGCGAGTGAGTGGATCATCTACCGGCGCCTCGTCCTGCCGCTCCTCAAGCCGGTGCTCGTGACGCTCGGGGTCTTCATGTTCCTCGGGACGTGGAACGATTTCCTCTGGCCGCTCGTCGTCCTGACCGACGACACGAAGTACACGCTTCCGGTCGCCCTCGCGAACCTCGTGGGCGAGCACGCCCAGGACACGGAGCTCATGATGGCGGGCTCGGTGCTGACGGTTCTGCCCGTTCTTCTCCTCTTTCTCGGGCTGCAGCGGGCGTACATCGAGGGCATCACGGCGGGCGGGCTGAAGGAATGACCGGCGCCGCGATCCTCCTCCTCGCGCTTCTCCTTCCGGGCGGTAACGCGCCCTGGTCGCCGGTCGCGTCGGCCGGAGTCTCGGTCGTCCTCGCCCCGATGGGGACGCCCGCCGCTCGGAGCGTGCGCATGGCGTACGACTTCCACGGCGGATCGGGCTGGGCCGGGATGCGCCGCGACGTCGCGCTCGACTTCCCGGACGAATGGACGCTCTCTTTCCGCGTGCGCGGCGCTGGGACGGCGAACACGCTCGAAGTGAAATTCCTCGATGCGAGCGGCGAGAACGTCTGGTGGGCGAGGCGGGAGAACTTCGTGCCTACGGCCGACGGGGAGAGAATCACAGTCCGGAAGCGCCACGTGAGCTTCGCGTGGGGGCCCGCGGGAGCGCAGCCCCTCCAGCGCGCCGCAGCCGTCGAGATCGTGCTCTCTGCGGGGACGGGCGGGAAGGGATTCTTAGAGGTTGAAGAGCCCTTGCTCGCCGAGAGGGCGAAGCTCGCGGCCTTGCCGGAGCCGGGCGTCACGCGGACTTCCGCAGGAATCCTGGTCGACCTCGGCGGCCTGCGCGAGTTCTCCGGTCTTGTCGTGGACTGGCCGGCTAAGGTGCCGCCGCGCTTCACCGTCGAGATCTCGTCCGACGCACGTGCGTGGGCGGCGGTTCGCCGCGTCGAACACGGCGGCGCGCGGCGGGCGTTTTTCCATCTGCCCGAGACGGAGGCGCGGCTCGTCAGACTCTCGCTGCCGCCGGGCGAGTGGGGAACGCCGCGCGTCGCGGTGAAGCCCGTGGAATGGGCTCCTACGGTGAACGAATTCGTCGCGAGGGTCGCGAAGGAATCACCGCGCGGCCGCTTCCCGCGCGCCTTCATGGGCGAGCAGACGTACTGGACGGTGGCCGGAGTCGACGTCGATACGGAGGAGGTCCTCGTCTCGGAAGACGGCGCGCTGGAGCCAGGAAAGGGGTCTTTCTCGCTCGAGCCGTTTCTCTTCACCGGTGGCCGGCTCGTGACGTGGAACGACGCCGCGATCTCGCACGGACTCGAACGAGGCAATCTCCCGATTCCGACGATCACGTGGAAGGCAGGCGACCTGGATCTGGACGTGACCGCGCTCGTGGACGGGTCGGTCGGGTCTTCCGTCCTCTCCGCGCGTTATCGCGTCGCCAACCGCGGCGGGAGGGCGGTCCGCGTCCGGCTCTTCGTCGCCGTCCGGCCGTTCCTCGTGAACCCGCCGACGCAATTCCTGAACGCGCCTCACGGCGTCTCTCGAATCGACGCGCTCTCGTTTCGAGGGTCGACGTTGACGATAAACGGCACGCGCACGGTCTCGGCGACCCCCGCTCCCGTTGCGACGGGCGCGGCCCCCTTCGACGCCGGGCCGATCTCGGATTTTCTCTTGGAAGGGGATTTGCCGGCGGCGCACGAGATCCGCGACGAGACCGGCCTCGCGTCGGGGGCGTTCGCATGGGATCTCGAGATTCCTCCCGAAGGCTCGCGCGACGCGTTCCTCACGGTCCCCCTGCACGGCGGCGCTCTCGCGCCCCCGGCGTCCGCCTTCGAGGGAAGACTCGCGTCCGTCACAGCTTCATGGGCGAAAGAAGTCGACCGCGTGCGCTTTCGAATACCCTCTTTCGCAGAATCTCTCGTGGCGACCTTGAAGTCGAACCTGGCCTACGTGCTCATCAACCGCGACGGGCCGTGGATCCAGCCCGGCTCGCGTGCCTACGAGCGCTCGTGGATTCGCGACGGAGCGCTTACGTCGTCGGCGCTCCTCAGGCTCGGCCACTCGGAAGAGGTCCGCGACTTCCTCGTCGCGTTCGCCGGGAAGCAGTTCGCGGACGGTCGGATTCCGTGCTGCGTCGATGCTCGTGGCGCTGATCCCGTGCCGGAGAACGACAGCCACGGAGAGTTCCTTTTCCTCGCAGCCGAATACTTCCGCTTCACGGGGGATGCCGAGACGCTCGGGGCCCTCTGGCCGCGGATCGCGAGGACCGTTGCCGCGATCGACGCACTGAGACACGAGCGCCGCACGGCCCAATACGAGGCGCCCGGAAGGCGCGCGTACTACGGGCTGCTCCCCGAGTCGATCAGTCACGAGGGGTACTCCGACAAGCCGGTCCACTCGTATTGGGACGACGCCTTCGCACGCAAGGGCCTCGCGGACGCGGCCGAGCTCGCGCTCTCTCTCGGGCATCCGGACGAGGTCCGCGCCTTCGCGGCGATTCGCGACGAGTTCGAGGCGGACCTCCTCGCGTCGATCGCGCGCACGATTGAAGAGAATCATCTCGACACCATTCCCGCCTCGGTCGAGAAGCACGACTTCGATCCGACCTCGACCACGGCGTTCCTCTCGCCCTGCGGGCTGCAGGAAAAGCTCCCACAGGCGGCGGTGGCGCGCACGTTCGATCGCTACGTGAGAGAGGCGCGGGAACGGCGCGACCGCCCGGCCGCCCGCGGACCGGAGGCCGGCGCCTATACGCCCTACGAGCTCCGCACCGTCGGCGCGCTCGTGAGGCTCGGGCGAAAGGCCGAGGCGCATGAGATGCTCGCGTTCTTCATGAAGGACCGGAGGCCCGCCGCCTGGAATCAGTGGGCCGAGGTCGTCGGCCGCGATCCGCGCGCGCCGCGCTTCGTCGGGGACATGCCGCACACGTGGGTCGGCACGGACTTCATCCGCTCGTTCCTGGACTTCTTCGCGATCGAGCGCGACGGCGACGGAGCGCGTCCCGCGTCGCTTCTCCTTGGGGCCGGCCTCCCGGAGGAGTGGGTGCGCGCCCCGGGAGGCGTCGGCGTCGAGGGCCTCCGCACGATCTACGGGCCGCTCGACCTCTCCGTCGCGGCCTCGGGCCCCGAGGTGCGCGCGCGGATCGCCGGGGTGCGGGTCCCTCCCGGCGGCTTCGCTCTCTCCTGGCCTCTCGCCGGAATCCCGCGCGCGGCCACGGTGAACGGCAAGCCCGCGGAGATCCGGGGCGGGGAGATCCTCGTGCTCGAAGTTCCCGCGGAGGTCGTCGCGCGCCCATGAAGAAGATCGCACCTCTCGCGGCCGGCGCGTACGGCCACTTCTCCGAAGACGGCCGGGAATACGTGATCACGGACCCGAGGACGCCGCGCCCGTGGGTCAACGTCGTCGCCAACCCCCGCGCGGGATTCGTCGTGAGCCAGACGGGGAGCGGTTTCTCGTTCCTCGGGAACTCGCAGCTCGCAGTGGTGACGCGCTGGCAGCAGGACCTCGTGGAGGACCTCTCGGGAAAGTTCCTCTACGTGAAGGACCTGGAGAGCGGGGAGATCTGGTCTCTCTCCCCGGCGCCCGTCTGGGCGGCCGTCGACTCCTTCGCCTGCCGTCACGGGATGGGCTACACGGTGTTCGAGACGTCGCGCTCCGGAATCGAGGCCGAGTGGACGATGTTCTGTCCCGCCGAGGAGACGGCCGAGGTCTGGCGGATCACGCTCCGCAACACGTCTCAGAGGCCCCGTATCCTCCGGCTCTTCGGAACCCTCGAATGGTGCTGCGGGGTCACGCCTTCGCCCCGCCGCGAGTTCGGGAAGCTCTTCATCGAGACGCGCTTCGACGAGGGGCGCAGCACGATCGTCGCGCGCAACCACATGTGGGAGGTCGCGTCCGAGAGGTTCGGCCACTGGAATACGACCTTCCCCTGGATCAGCGCCTTCTCGACGTCCGAGGCCCTCGTCTCGGCGCAGGGCGACAAACGGGCATTCGTCGGGCGTTACGGCAGCCTCCGCTCTCCGGCGGCGCTCGTCGGGACGGGGGGCGCCGCGGCATTCGGGAGGCACGAGGACCCGATCGCGGCGCTCGAGATCGAGGTCGCGCTCGCCGCGGGCGCGTCGCGGACGGTCGGCTTCTCCCTCGCGACGGCGGAGTCGGAAGACGCGGCGCTCGCGCTGGGCTCCCGCTTCCTTCGGGACGACGAGAGTCGCCGTGCGCTCGCCGAGGTCACGGCGGGGTGGCGGAGCCGCCTGGCGTCCCACCGGATGGAGACGCCCGATCGGACGTTCGACGCCGTCGTGAACGACTGGGTACGCTATCAGGCGATCGCGGCGCGGCTCTGGGGGCGCTGCGGCTACTACCAGCAGAGCGGCGCCTTCGGCTTCCGCGACCAGCTCCAGGATTCCCAGGTCTACCTGACGATCGACCCCGCGCTGTGCCGCGAGCAGATCCGACTCCACGCCGGACACCAGTTCAAGGACGGCTCGGTCTTCCACTGGTGGCACCCCCTGACCGAGCAGGGGCTCGTCACGAAAATGACGGACGACCTCCTCTGGCTCGCGTTCGTGTCGGCGAACTACATGAAGGAGACGGGAGACTTCTCGATCCTCCTCGACGCGGCACCCTTCCTCGACGAGGAGGGGGCGTTTCCCTTGACGGAGCACGTCGCGCGCGCGTTCTCCCGCGTCTTCTCGCGGATGAGCCCGCGGGGGATCCCGCTCATCGGCGCCGGGGACTGGAACGACGGGCTCTCGGCGATGGGCCTCCTCGAGAAGGGCGAGTCCGTGTGGCTCGGGCATTTCCTCGCGGGTCTCCTCGCCGACTGGAGCGAGATCCACCGCCGCGCGGGACGGACCGCGCTCGCGGACGACTTCGCCGCGCGGCGCGGAGCCCTCGTCGCTGCGCTGAACGCGCACGGCTGGGACGGCGGCTGGTACCGGCGCGGAACGCTCGACGACGGGTCGGTGCTCGGGGGCGCGGAGAACCGCGTCGGGAGGATCTTCCTGAACGCGCAGACGTGGGCGATCCTGAACGACGTCGCGCCGCCCGACCGCGCGGCGGCGTGCCTCGCGGCCGTGAAGGAGCACCTCGTCACCGAAGCCGGCGCGCTCCTCCTCGCGCCCGCGTTCGACCGACCCGTCGCCGAGATCGGTTACATCACCCGGTACGCACCGGGCCTCCGGGAGAACGGCGGCGTCTACACGCACGCCGCGACGTGGGCGATCGCCGCGGCGGCGAAGGCGAAGGACGCGGCGCTCGTCGAGAGGCTCCTCCTCGCGATCGATCCCGCGAACAAGGACTCCGAGCGCTACGAGGCTGAGCCCTATGTCCTCCCGGGCAACGTCGACGGGCCCGCCTCGCCGCACTTCGGGCGCGCGGGGTGGACGTGGTACACGGGCTCGGCGGCGTGGCTGCACCGCGTCGTCTCGGAATGGGTCTTCGGCGTGCGGCCGGACTGGGACGGCCTGACGATCGACCCGTGCCTTCCACCGTCCTGGAGGCGGGCGAAGATGGTCCGGCCGTGGCGAGGGGCGACGCTCGAGATCGAAATCGCCCGTGGCGCGCCGCCGCACGGGGGGACCTCGATCGAGGTCGACGGCGTCCCGCTCTCGGGAAACGTCCTCCCTCCGCCGGAAGGGCCGGGCGGAATGCGCCACGTCGCGGTGACCGTTCGATAGCCCGGGAAGAGCGCGGATCTTCAGACGTCGAGGGCGCCCCCCCGGCTCCGGATCACCTCGGCGAAGAAGCGCGCGCTCGCTTTCGGGGTGCGCCGTTGCGTCGCGAAGTCCACGTGGATGATCCCGAAGCGCTTCGAGAAGCCGTGGGACCACTCGAAGTTGTCGAGGAGCGACCACGCGAAATATCCACGGACGTCGACACCCCGCGCGATCGCTTCGCGGGTCGCGCGGAGATGATCCCTGAGATAGGCCACGCGCAATGGATCCGCGATGCCGTCCGGCCCGGCTTCGGGAGGGTCGGGAAAGGCCGCTCCGTTCTCGGTGACGTAAAGAGGAATGTCTCCATAGCGCGACTTAATCCATGTCAGGGCGTCGAGGAGGCCCGGCGCGTAGACCTCCCAGTCCATCTCGGTGTGAAGGGCGCCGCTCTGCCGGACGCGAGAGGCGCGGGTGGGGAATGCCGCCGGGTCGTCCTTCACGACGCCGCGCGTGTAGTAGTTGACACCGAGGAAGTCGATGGGGCTAGGGATGAGCTCGAAGTCACCGTCGGGGAACGGCGACCAGGCCTCTCCGAACATTCCGGGCAGCTCGTCGGGGGTGCGGCCGAAGAAAACCGGGTCGAGAAACTGGCGGTTCATGTAGGCGTCGGCGCGGGTGGTGGCTCCGGCGTCGGCGGCGGACTCGGACGCCGCGAACTTCGGCTCGAGGTTGACGACGAGACCGACGCGGCGCCCACCCTCGGCACGGCAGGCATTGACGGCCGCCGCATGCGCGCGGAGGAGATTGCGCGCTGCGATCGCCGCCTCGAAGAGGCTGCGGTGTCCCGGCGCGAGGATGCCGTGCAGGTAGCCGCCGTCCGTCACGACCCACGGCTCGTTCAGAGTCGCCCATGTGCCGACGCCGGGAAGCGCGCGAAAGAGGACGCTCGCGTAGTCCGCGAACCATCCGGCGATGTCGCGGTTCAGCCAGCCGCCCCGGTCCTCGAGAGCCGCCGGAAGGTCCCAGTGAAACAGAGTCGCGAACGGTTCGATTCCCGCGTGAAGGAGCGCGTCCACGAGGCGCCGGTAGAAATCCAGGCCCTTCTCGTTCACGCGTCCCAGGCCCTCCGGCAAGACGCGGCTCCAGGAAATGCTGAACCGGTAGGCATTGAGCGACAGGCTCCGCATGAGCCCGACGTCTTCTTCGTACCGGTTGTAGTGATCGCACGCGACGTCGCCGACGTCGCCGCCCGTCACGAGGCCGGGTGTGTGCGCGAAGCGATGCCAGTTGCTCGGGCCGGCGCCGTCCGCGAGCGGGGAGCCCTCGATCTGATAGGCCGAGGTCGCGGCGCCCCAGAGAAAGTCCCTGGGGAATCCGGGGCTCGGCGACGAGCCATCGTGCGGGCGAGGCAAGCGCTCAGTCTAGAGCAGTTCCTGCATCCGGCTCAGGATGTCCACGATCCGCTGCCAGTCGTTCTGGTCGCCTTGAAAGGATCTTTCGCGGCGCAGGACGTTGCTCGTGCGGCGCGCGTCCTCGAGCAAACGCGAGACGGTCTGCTTCAGATCGCGCGCATCGAAGGAGTTCGTGTCGAGCGTCTGCCTCAGGCGATGCGTCTCGCTGCTGAAGCGGTCGAGGGGTTCCGGGGAGCGTGCGTCGCGATCGCCGCGGGGCATGGAGTCGCGGGTGCGCATGACGCGCTCGTCGAGCTCCCTGGCGAGCTGCCGCAGCTCCGGGATGTTCGGGGCATTGAAGCTCCCGCGCTCGTAAGTGCGCTCGAGCGAGGGGGGCGGCGGAACGGGCTGAACCGGCTGCCCTTCCAGACGGTCGGGAATGCCATTGCCGTTCCGATCGCTATCGCGGTGATCCCATTCGCCGTGGCCCTCGCGTCCGTAACGGACGTAAGGCGGCGGAAGCTGGACGTCGGCGCCGCGCAGGACCTGTTGCATGCGGCCCAGGATGTCGATCGCCGTGTTCCACAGATCGTATGTGCGCGGGAAGAGCTGCACGTTGACGACCTTCCGGTTCACGTCGCGCGCGCGTTTGGTCAGGTCCTCGACTTCGCGCCGAATGTCCCACGGCGAATCGAGATAGCCGTCCATGCGCTGATGAAAGTCGGATGTGCGGCGCGCGAAGTCCGAAACCGATGCGAGGAGCCGCACCTGCGAACGGTCGCCGCGGGCGCCTCGGTACGCCTCTCGGTTGAGATCCTGGGCGATTTCGTCGAGCGTGTGGGCGAGCGACGCCATCGTCTGGTACTGCCGGCCCCGGAGAGGATGGCGCGAATCGATCCGGTGGTAATCGTCTTCTCCGAAGTGGAACTGGAGAGAAACCTGTGCCGGAGCGGAAAGCGAGGGGATCAGCGCCGCGCATCCCACCCAGGCAAGGGCGCGCATGTTTGCCGGGAATCTCATGAAGGACCTCCGAAAACGCAGTAGCAACTCGCGTGCCAGACGATGAGCCGATCCGTGAGCCATCCGGAAGCGGCGGAGAAGGGCAGAGCTGGAGGAACAAGCAACCGCGCTCCTAATCCCGCCAGACGCAATAGACATGCTCAACGCCGTACTGGCTCTTGCTCTCGATTCCCCGAAAGAGATGCCAGTTCAATCCGGCAAAGTGCGCTTCAATATCATGAGAAGCGAGAGCGAGGTCGGGCACATCGAGCCCCTTGTCCCGATTGTGTTGCAACTCTCGCGTCGTATCAGAGAACGGCGTGAACAGCACGATGCACAGTTTCCTTCGGAATGACCCGACCGCGCCTGTCAGGATCTTTGACCAGTTGTAGTTATGCTCGAGTACATGTCGAAGCAGAATGCCGTCGACCTCGCTTCGGTACGTGGTCAGATCGGCCACTTTCTCGGCGAACGGCGTCTGGCTGCCATCGATGCCGATATACGTGCCGCCGCAGAATCGCCGGAATCCTCCCGCTCCACATCCCCAGTCTTCGATTTCGCGGCACCCGACGAGAAATGCGGCCGCCATGTAGTACGTCGTCGCGCCTCCGTACATCATGCCGCCCGCCGGTAGCCTCCGACCCTCGTAGAACCGATTCCATTTCCCGGTATTCACTTCGGCGTCGTAGTCGGCCGGCTCAATCGCTCTTCCGGGTGTCGTCGGTGTCCCTATCACGGCAGCCTCGGTTGGCTGGTGTTTGCGCGACGTCTGTTCAGCGCCCGGCGAACTGCAGTCACGAGGTAGTCACGGTCCACCTCGACGTCGTTGGTCATGTTCGTGGCGTGACGCCGCCAGGTCAGGACGACGTTCTGGTGTTGTCGCACTCCGCAGAGTGCCTCCGTGACCCTTGCGAGGAAATCGGTATCCTGGGCGTGACGCAGTTCGGGATCGAAGAGTCCAACGCGCTCGAACACCGAACGGCGGAACAGCATCGAGCCGAGTGCCGGATAGTGTTCCGGCGGCCACCGGGGCGATTCGGCGCCGCTCGGCTTCTCGTCGGACAGGAAGACGATCCGGGTTAGGCCCCAAAGCACGGCGATGTCCGGCGCGGCGGAGAGCATCGCGCTCTCGGCGGTGAGGCGATCGGGCGACCAGAGGTCGTCTGCGTCGAGGAAGCCCAATATGTCACCGCGAGCTCCGGCCAGCCCACGGTTCAGAGCCGCCGGCAGTCCCTCGTTTTGCTCCGACCGGATCACACGGACCGCGTCTCCGCACGCAGCGGCTTCCTCAGCCGTGCCATCGGTTGACCCGTCATCCACGACGATCAGCTCGACCGGACAGGGCTGCTCCAGGACCGAACGGATGGCATCGCGAATGAACCTGCGACCGTTGTAAACGGGAATGATCACGCTGAGTCCGCTCACTTGGGCGTCCTCTGACGTTTCAGGTGGCCCCGGATCACGTCCAGATACTGCTCGCGTATGCCCTCGGCGGTGCGGGTCATGTTGGCCTCGTGAACGCGGCGGTGAAACACGATCCTCTCTAGTATCGCCGACTGCGCGCCGCCCTCCAGGGCCCGCGCGTACCATTCCATGAACTCGCCTACCGTTCCGCCCTCCCTAAACACTCCAATTCGGTCGAAGAGCGCGCGGCGCACGAGTGCGGCGCAGGCGGAATAGGCGGGGAACGGCTCCGCACGCACGCGCCAGCGGCGATCGCCGTCCGGACTCGAAAACTCGACGCCGTGTCCGAAGACCATATCGACCTCGCTGCGCGCGGCGAGAACGGCCGTCTGACGCTCGAGCTTGTCCGGCACCCAGAGATCGTCTGCATCCAGGAACGCGATCCACTCCGCCCGGCTGGCCTGGATACCGCGATTGCGCGCGCCTCCAAGGCCGCGGCGTTCCTGATGAACGGCGTGCACGTCGCCGCCGTAAGAGTCGATGATCGACGCCGTTGCGTCTGTCGAGCCATCGTTCACCACGACGAGCTCAACCGGGATCGACTGTGCGAGAACAGACTCTATGGCCTCGTGCACGAAACGCCCGGCGTTATGTGCCGGAATGACGACGCTGACAGCGGGAGCGGTCATGCGGGTGAATCCGTTTTGCGCAGGGCGCGCATGCGCCCCCGTTCGAACGCCCTCTTCAACGCGGCGAAGGGCGCCCGGTCGACGGCCGTCTCGTCCCGCGTGACGTTTCCTGCATGAAAGCGCCTCTGGCAGACGACGTGGGCGTGACGGTCCACGACGAGCCGCCGTTCCGTGATCCGAAGCATGAGGTCCAGGTCCTCTCCCACGCGAAGGGTGGGATCGAAGTCTCCGACCTCGTCGAAGACACTCCGCCGGAAAAGCATCGAGCCGACCGAGAGGGCCCATTGCGGGCGGCCATGCCAGTCCTCTCGCGGCGGTCTTCCACCGGTGCCGACGACATACGTCGACTGCCCCCAGGCAACGGCGGCGCCTGGCCTGGCGGCGAGGCTGTCCAGATGAGAGGAAAGGGCGGTCACCGGCCACAGGTCGTCCGCATCCAGAAACGCGATGAGCGGTTGAGCCGCCCTCCTGATGCCGGCGTTGCGCGCCGCGGCCGGACCGAGGTTGCCCTGGCGGATGGAAACGACGCGCTCAGAGAACCGCCTCACGATTTCGGGTGTCGCGTCGGTCGAACCGTCGTCGACGATGATGATCTCCCGCGGCGTGTGTTCCTGTGCCAGGACGCTCTCGATCGCCTCCGTCAGGTACCCGGCGCCGTTGTAGACCGGTACGATCGCGCTCACGCCATCGCCGTTCACGGACCGAGCCCCATGTGACGCGCCCGGACCAGAAGTTCGGCGTCGATCAGCTCGAGATTGCGCGCGTGATCGCGGGTCAGGTGAAGTCGATAGCACGGCACGGTCAGGATGCGTGAAAGGGCCTCGAGCTTTTTCCGCTCGTCGCCGGGCAGCTGCCTCAAGGAAGAGGGCAAGATGCGGCGGAGCGCCTCGCCCGGCGAAATGGCCTCGAGCTTCGGCTCTGCTCCGTCACCGCGAGACGGTTGAAAGACGGCGGCGAGCGGCGCGGAGTCGAGCATGGACGAGCTCGAGACACGAAGAAACGATTTCTCGGTTCGATCGTCGGGCTGCTGGAAGACCGACGCCCCCGCGGGCAGACCATGCTCGAGGTCGCCGGCGGCGAGCTTTCCCGAGCCGTACACGGAATGGACGAGCGGCAGCGGCGTTGCCGCTTCCAGGAGAACGTAATCGTCGCCGAGATAGGCGAATCCCGCGTCGAGGGAGCGCAACGCGAGGGTCGACTTACCCGCTCCGCCCGGCCCCACGATGAGAGCCGCGACCCCATGCTTGGCGATCGCGGCGCCATGGCAGAGCATCTGCTTGCGTGCGGTGAACCACGAGTCGAGCAGCCGCAGGAACGGAGCGGCCGCAATCCAGATCGGAAGGGCCGCGGCGTCGCGGAACCAAACGCCCGCCTGTCCTCTGTCTCGTCCGTAGAGGCTCACCACGCCGCCGATTGGATCGAAGAAGAACATGCCGGCGCCGTCCGAAGCGCGAACGGGCTCCCGCCGCGACCATCGCTTGGCGACCTTCCACTCGGGGCACGCCCACGACAGGGGCACCGGCTCCCCGTCCCAGGCGAAGATCGTGACGTCCGGTGGGCGCGTCTCGGGCACCACCCGGTGCCTCAGGGCCGCGGCGAGCAGCTGCGACAGCGTTTCCGTTCCGGCACACACTCGGAACACGCCGCCCGCGAGCGCGAAGTGAAAGACCGGAAAGTGTCGGGATCGGGCCGCAATGTCGTCGAGAATGTCGAAGAAGCGCTCGGACATCCGTGTGCGCTGAGGCTAATGCGTCGCCACGATCAGCCGCGTCCCGGAACGTGAGGCCAGCCCACGTCGCTGACGTCGTGGACCGGATCGAGCTTGATCAGTTCGGCCATGTCTTCAAATTTCTCCAGGCACGGCGTGCCATACGGCTGGCGAGATATCGACGGGGGCGGCGGAACCGCCCGGGCGGGTGAGTCCGGGTCGCCAGGTCCCAGGAGACCGACGGCCAGGAGATCGGCAACGAAGGACCGGATCTCGGCTTCCACGGATTCCGGCGCGGGTGAGCCCCCTGCCCGATACCAGGCAGCAATGGCATCGACGTCCATATGAGTGGTCAACATCTGCCAGATCTCACAGGCCGTGCCCCGCATGCTGTAGTAGGAGCCGTTGACGAAATCGATCGCGATGACTTCGCCGTCGACCGTTTGAAACGCGATGCGCCGGTCGTCGATTTCGTAAGGCATGACACCTCGATCATAGAATCGCGCCCGGGTGTCAGCAACTGTTCGTGTGAGCGCGGTCGTCACGGCATTTCAGTGCGAGGCGTTTCTCGCCGAGGCCGTACGGAGCGTCCTCGGGCAGAGCGTTCCCCCGGACGAGGTCCTCGTCGTGGACGACGGCTCCACAGATGGCACCGCCGCCGTCGCGCGGTCCTTCGGCGAGCGGGTCCGCGTCGTCGAACGCCGGAACGGCGGGCCGGGCGCCGCGCGAAACACGGGGTTAGCCGAGGCGCGCGGGGAGTGGATCGCTTTCCTCGACGGCGATGACGCGTGGCTCGGCGGAAAGACGGAGGCCCAGCTGGACGCGACCGCGGGCGGGGCGGATCTCGTCTTCGGATTTGCCCGGAACGTGAAGGCCCCGCGTGGGGTGGCGCTCGACACGGGCGTCCTGGATGCCGGCCCGCCAATCCCCGGCCTCGTGGCCGGCGCGATGCTTGCCCGGCGCGAAGCCTTCGCGCGCGTTGGCCCATTCCCGGAAAATCTCTCCGTCGGCGAGTTCGTGGACTGGCATGCCCGGGCCTGCGAGGCCGGGATCGCACGGGTCGTCCTTCCCGAAGTCGTCCTTCTCCGCCGGATCCACGGCGGCAACAGGACTCTCGTCTCGCGCGACGCGCCGGGTGACTACGTGCGCGTCCTGAAGGCAGCGCTCGACCGGCGGCGCGCCGCGGGGCCCGGAGAGCAGGCGTGACGGGGCGGGAGGCGATCCGCGGGTACGCCGCCTACTACATGGGCTCCCGGCGGCCGCTCCTCGTTTCTCTCGCCGCCGCGGTCGCGCAGCCGATCGCTCTCATCCCGATCCCGTGGCTCGCCCGGCGCGCCTTCGACCGGCTCATCCCGGCAGGCGATGTCGGCGGCCTCGTGGCGACGGGCGCTCTGATCCTCCTCCTGACGCTGGCACAGGCCGTGCTGGCGCTCTGGGCGCGCGCACTCACGCTCGACGTCACGAAGCGGGCGATCGCCCGCATGCGCGAGGACCTCGTCGCGAAGTTCTACGCCTTGCCGCGATCCTTCCTCGCGACGGCCGATCGGGCGGCGTTCCACACGCGAGCGGTGGAGGACACGGAGCGTGTGGACGTCATGACGAACGGGCTCGTGACGCAGTTCCTGCCGGCCGCGCTCGTCGGAGCCGCCCTCGGCCTCGTACTCCTGTGGCTGTCGCCGCTCCTCTTCGGCGTCACCGTCCTCTTCGCGCCCGCCGTATGGCTGACAAGCCGCGTGCTCGGGGTTCGCGTCCGGCGGGATATTGCCCGCTACCGCGGCGATTTCGAAGTTTTCAGCCGGGGCATCCTCTTCGTCCTCCAGAAGAGGGACCTCACGCAGGCGCAGGCGGCCGAGGATCAGGAGCGCGAGACTCAGGCGCGCCAGATCGATCGCCTGAGGACGACGAGCGGCCGCATGGCGTGGCTGAACACGGCGTACTCGCTGCTCCACGGCTTCCTGTTCGCATCGACAGGGATCGTGGTCCTCGTCGTGGGCGGGATCGAGGTCGTGAAGGGGCGAATGACCGGCGGCACGCTCGCGTCGTTCTTCGTCACACTTGGCCTCTTGCGCGCGCAGATGGCAGCCCTCTCGACGAGCCTTCCTCAGATCATCGGAGGGCGCGCCTCGCTTGAAGCCGTTCTCGAGCTCCTGCGGCTTCCTGCTCCCGCGTCCGCGGCGGCCCTTCCGCCTCTCGCGTTCCGTGGCGGGATCGCTCTCGAGAACGTCGTCTACGGGTACGACCCGGCGCGCGAACCCGTCCTCAGGGGCGTGTCTCTCACCCTCGCGCCCGGCGAGGCGGTCGCGCTCGTGGGCCGGAACGGAGCCGGAAAAACGACGCTCTTGAATCTCGTCCTCGGCTTCGCCGAGCCGTGGTCGGGCCGTCTTCTCGCGGACGGTCTCCCGTACGGAACCTTCGACGCCGTCTCGCTGCGAAGGAGGACGGGCACGGTGCTCCAGGAACCTCTCGTCGTCCGAGGGACCCTCGCCGAGAACGTGACCTAC
>JBBRRY010000049.1:0-19038 GCA_038245905.1 Thermoanaerobaculia bacterium
CATCGCCGCGAAGGAGCCCTGGAAGAAAGTCAAGGCCGAGGGCGTGACGCCCGCGCTGCACCGCATCCATTACGCGACGCTGGAGGGCCTTCGTGTCGCGGCGTGCATGCTCGCCCCGATCGCGCCGCGCACGGCGACGGAGGTCTTCCGGCGGCTCGGCATCGACAAGAAGGCCGAGGACGTTCGCGAATCCGATCTCGCTTGGGGAGGCCTCCCGCTAAACGCCCCGCTTCCGCAGGCGCCGCCGCTGTTTCCGAGGGCGGACGCGAAAGAATATTTTGCTTCGAAGGAGAAATCCGTGGAAGAAGAGAAGACGCCCGCAGCGACCGCTCCATCGCCCTCTTCACCTTCAAAGGAAATCTCTTCTTCTTCCTCCGAAACAAAAATTCCCATCGACGACTTCCTGAAGCTCGACCTCCGCGTCGGCGAGGTGATCGCCGCCGAGAAGGTGGAGAAGTCGAAGAAGCTGATGAAGATGACCGTCAGGATCGGCGAGGAGACGCGCTCGATCGTGGGCGGCATCGCGCTGGCTTACACGGCGGAACAGCTCGTCGGGAAGAAGTTCGTCTTCGTCGCGAACCTTGCGCCCGCGAAGCTCATGGGCATCGAGTCGAACGGGATGATCCTCGCCGCGACGCTCCCGGAGACGGGGGAGCCCTCGCTCCTCATGGTCGACCCGGCCGTCCCCTCGGGGGCAAAGGTCAAGTAATGGCGGACGTCCCGGCCGACTCGGCCACGAAGGCGAATCTCGAGGCAATCCTCGCCTCGCCGACGTACGTCCGGGCGCAGGAGGATCTCGCGTTCCTCGCGCGCCGCGAGCTGCGCGGCGTGCGCCTCATGCTCGAGCTCGAGAAGGCCGACTTCCAGATGGACGCCGAGGGAATCCGGACCACCGTCGTCGTTTTCGGCGGCGCGCGCCTGAAAGAGGGCGACCGCTGGTACGCGGAGGCGCGGGAGTTCGGGCGGATCGTCTCGACGACGTGCCAGGCGAACGGGATGTGCGACTTCGTCGTCACGACGGGAGGCGGCCCGGGCGCGATGGAGGCCGCGAACCGTGGTGCGTGGGACGTCGGGGCCAAGACGGTCGGCTTCAACATCCAGCTTCCGCACGAACAGTTCCCGAACCCGTACATCACGCCGTCTCTCTGCTTCAATTTCCACTACTTCGGCATTCGCAAGATGCACCTTCTCATGCGCGCGCGGGCCCTCGTCGCCTTCCCCGGCGGCTTTGGCACGCTCGACGAGCTCTTCGAGACGCTCACACTCGTCCAGACCGGGAAGATGAAGAACCTCCCCATCGTCCTCGTCGGGCGCGCGTATTGGGAGAAGCTCATCAACTGGAGCTTCTTCGTCGAGGAAGGAATGATCACTGCCGCGGACCTCGATCTGATCTCGTTCGCCGAGGGCGGTGCCGAGGCGTGGGCGGCGATCGTGGACTTTTACGCTCGGCGCACGGACTTGCCCGGCCCGCAACTGCGCTGATGGGGCGACCGAGATGACGGCGGAATTCGCGGATTCGCACGGCCATCTCACGATGGTCTTCGACGGCGGCGAGATGAAGGGCGCTCCGCGCGCCCCGCGCCCGGACGAGCTGAGGCTCCTCGTGCGGCGTGCCGAGGACGCGGGCGTCACGCGAATCCTCGTCCCCGCGACCGACCGCGAGGACCAGAGGCGCACCGTAGAAGCGGCCGAGGCGTTCCCCGGCGTCTACGCGGCCGTCGGATTTCACCCCCACGAGGCGAAGGAGTTCGACGAGGACCGGGATCTCAGAATCTTCGAGGAATTGTGCGCGTCGAAAAAGGTCGTCGCGGTCGGCGAGATCGGCCTCGACTATCACTACGACCACTCGCCGCGCGACGTCCAGAAGCGCGTCGTGGCAATCCAGCTTCGCTTCGCGAAGGAGCGGGGCCTCCCGGTCCTCCTGCACAACCGGCTCAGCGAAGCCGACCTCCTGCCCATCCTCGAAAAGGAATATCCCGGCACGCCGGAAGCGCCCCGCGGCGTCTTCCACTCTTTTTGCGCGGACGTCGCGACGGGGGAGCGCGCGCTCGCCCTCGGCTATCTCGTGAGCTTCTCGGGGATGCTCACGTTCAAGTCCGCCGACAACGTTCGCGAGGTGGCCGTCGCGCTGCCGCTCGGCTCGACACTGATCGAGACGGACGCGCCGTATCTTGCTCCGGCTCCCTTCCGGGGCAAGCCGAACGAGTCGAGCTTCCTCCCGAAGACCGCCGCGCGCCTCGCCGAGGTCAAGGGCGTCTCCGTCGAGGAGGTCGCGCGCGTCACGACGGAGAACTTCAAGCGGCTGTTTGGAGTTACGTAGGACGTCGAAAGAAGGGCACGCGGCAGCTCACTACCCTACAGTGAGGCTCAGAGAATTGCTGTCGAGATACTCAACATTGTTCCTGTCCCTCCTTTTGGCACCGCTCGCGGCTCCCGCGCAGGGACCGGCCTATCGGTTGATCGAAGGCGAGGTCCCGGCCGTATCGGCGCCGACTGACACGCGTCTCCTCACAACGGCGGGAGATCGACTCTTTTTCGTGGGGACGAGCCCCTCGACCGGCACCGAGGTTTGGACGTCGGACGGCTCGCCGGAAGGCACGCACCTCGTCCGCGACATCTTCCCGGGTCCGGACGTCGTCAGTCAGGGCGGGATCCCGGAGATGGATTACCGCTTGAACCCGACTCCCGGCCCGCTCGGGAGCCTCGGCGGCGCGGTCTTCTTCGCTGCGACGGACGGCACTTCGCGCTGCTTGCTCTGGCGGAGCGACGGCACGAGCGCCGGCACGGCTCCGGTAGTTGACCCCGGACGGCCGGACGTTCCGGTGATCCCCTGCATCTCCCTGAACCTCGGCAACAAGCCCGTCGCGATGATTTCGTCCGGCGGTAGATTGTTCTTCCGGGCGACGCGGGGCACCGACGGAGCGTTGGGGCTGTGGTCGACCGACGGCACCGAAGCCGGAACGCGATATCTCGCTCCCATCGAGACTTTAGACGGGCAGATCCATGCCCTCGACGTTTCGGGGGTGCTAGCGTTTCAGGGGTATGACCCCGTTCACGGTTACGGGCTCTGGAGGAGCGACGGCACTCCCGAGGGAACGAGGCTCGTCGTCACGCTCGGCGGGCCGATCCTGACGATGTCCGCGCGGGGCCGATCCATCGTCGTCGAATCGGGCTCCTCGGACATCTCGGCGTACCGGCTCTGGCTCGTCGACCTCGAGAGCGGCAGTGCCATGCTCCTTCGCAATCTTCAATGGGGAGTCACCGGAATCGCATGGTCCGGCCGGACGATCGTGTTCTCGGTCCACGGTGTCGGGGACGGCGATGGTCTCTGGTCGAGTGACGGGACGCTCGCCGGAACCGCAAGAGTCTCAAGTGTCGCGGGCGCATCCGGTCTCGCAACGGCCGGGGACGTCATCGTCGGGAGCAGCGCGGCCGGGCTCTTCATGACCGACGGAACGACCGACGGGACGAAGAAACTCGGGAGCTTCAAGTTCGTGTCCGCACCCGTCACGGTCGGCCGCGAGGTCTGGTTCGCGGCGCGCGACGCTCAGAGCGTGCTCGGCGTCTGGAGAAGCGACGGCACCGAAGCCGGAACGCGCCTCGTGGCGAGGCCCAGTACGGATCCGGAAGTCGCTTCACGAAGTTCGCTTCGATCGGTGACGCGCTCGTGATCCTGGAGACGGGTTCCCCGAGCTACATCAGGATGTGGAGGACGGATGGCACGCGGGCGGGGACGTCGGTCGTGGACCTCCCGCGTGGTTTCACGTTGTCTCTGAACAATGCGGGAGGCCGGCTCGTCTACGCATCCTCCGACCCGTCGACCGGCTCTCAGCTCTTCTCTACGGACGGAACTGCCGCGAATACCACGCCGTTCGCACCCGTCGTCTCATACTCGAACCCGACTAGCTCTGGCGAGCTGGTCTACTTCCTCAGTTGGCGTCCCGATGGCTCGGGCCAGGTGCTTTGGAGGACGGACGGCACAGGCTCAGGGACCTCGCCGCTGATCGAGGCCGCATCCATCACGTCGCTGATCGCCAGGCCGGACGCGTCGGTAAGATTCGTCGTTCCCGGAGCAGACGGCTCGCGCCTCTGGAGCTCCGACGGCAGCGTCGCGGGAACGGTCCCGCTCGCAGAGCTCCCGGCGGGCGCGATGCTCTTTCCCTCGTCCGGCTCGACACTTTTCTTCTCGGCGAACGATCCGAGCACGGGCACCGAGCTATGGGTGACGGATGGCACGCAGGGAGGGACGCACCTCGTCCGCGACATTGCTCCGGGCGGGCTGGGCTCGAACCCGGCGTCGCTCGTAAACTTGGGAAGGGTGGCTGTCTTCGCGGCGTCGGACGGCGTGCACGGAAATGAGCTCTGGCGGACGGACGGCACTGATGAGGGGACGTCGATGATCCAGGACCTCGCGCCTGAGGCCGATTCGTCGAGCCCCGGCGCGTTTCTCGAGGGCTGCGGCGGCATCGTCTACTTCACGGCCGACGCCGGACTCGGTCCCGAGCCCTTCGCGATCCCTCTCTCGGCGGTCGATTCGTCGGCGCGTTCGAAGCCGTGCCCGGTTACGGCCGGGGCTTCTGCGCCCGTTCGGCCGCGCCCGCGGCCGTAGTCCGTAAACTCCCGCCGTGGCCCGCCCGCCCCGCCTCACGATTGCCGAGTTCGAGAAGCTCGTCGAGAAGGCGATTGCGGAGCTGCCCGAGGAATTCCAGTCGCGCCTCGAAAACGTCGTCATCGCCGTCGAGGACGAGCCGACGGACGAGGACTACGACCTGACGGACACGCCAGACGACGAGGATCTTTTCGGGATCTTCCGCGGCCCGATGCGGACGGAGATGACGTGGGACGTACTTCCAGGGCTCCCGCCGCAAGTCGTCGTCTTCCGCAGTCCCATCCTCCGCAACACCGGGAGCAGCCGGGAAGCGGTCCGCGAGATCAAGGACACGATCATTCACGAGCTCGGCCACTACTTCGGGCTCGAGGACGACGAGATGCCCTACTAGGACGGTTCGGCCGGGGCTCGGAGCGCTTGCCGAACCTCAGCGGATCTCGTCGAGGAGTCGCAGAGCTTCGGCGCTCCTGGGGTCGCGCTTGAGAGCCTTCTTCGCGGCCTTGCGCGCGGCGTCGGGGCGCCCGCGGGAAAGCTCGGTACGCGCGATCGCGATCCACGGCTCCGCAAGCTTGCTGTCGAGGCCGGCGGCCTCCCGGTAGTTCCGGATGGCGCCCTTCGCGTTGCCCCCGCGCATTTCGAGGTCCCCGCGCACGATGAAGACGAACGGGGAAGCGCGCTGGAGGTCGAGCGCGGCCATCGCGGCGCGCGCCTCGGCGGATTGCCCCTGATCGACGTAGAGAGCCGCGAGGTTCTGGAGGAGCGGCGGAGAGCGGGGCTCGACCTCGAGCCCCTTGCGGAGCGCCGCAAAAGCCCCGGCGACGTCGCCGTTGCGCCACTTCGCGAGGCCGAGGTTCGCGTAGAGGGATCCGAGCCGCGGGCCGAGCTTCACCGCGATCCCGAGGTCGTGCTCGGCCTCCGCGGGTTCGCCGCGTTCCAGGTGCGCGATGCCGTCGTTGCTCGCGCGGATGGCCGCCACGGAGAGATCGTCGAGAAGAGAAACCCTCTCGGTCGGTCCCTCGCCCATCCGGTAAAAGTCGTACATCTTCGTGCGGCCCGGCGCGATCGAGTAGACGGCGACCATGTGGTTGTAGGTCACGATGAGGTTGCCGGTGCGCTCCGAGATCCCGCGGGCCGAGACGAGCGCCGCCTGCAGGCGGATTCCGAGCGAACGCCCGAGCGCGATGAAGAGGTTTGTGTAAGAGACGCAGTTCCCCCGGCGGGCCTCGAAAGCGTCGACCGCCGAGAACGTCGAGCTCCTCTCGTACTCGAACGTGAAGGCGCGCCCATCGAGCAGCGCGGCGTGCAGGCGATCGAGCCTCAGCTCGTCGGAGCCGCCCACGCCGCCGAGCTCCTTCGCGGCCGCCACCATGCGCGGCGTCGCTTCCATCGGGTTCGGCGCCTCGGCGGGCGTGACGCCGCGGCGCGCGACAAGAGCCCCCCAGCGGTCGGCGGAAAGAATGTGGCCGGGGGGCGGTTCCATCGTCGAGCACCCGGACAGCGCGCCGAACGCCGCGAGCGCGAGAAACCCGAGCCTCGCTGTCGACCTCACAGGTGAAGTACGGTATCAGCGTCCGACGATGGGAGAATAAGTCCAACATGAAAAAGAGCTGTGGGCTCTCTGTCGCCGTCTGGTTGGTCTTCATGGGTGTCTACGGCGCCGTCGCGTGGAAGAAGACCAAGGAGCCCCCGGTGGTCGGCACGATCGCGTTCCTCGGCGGCACGTTCGCCGCGATGCTGTTCGGGTCGGCGTGGGGCCTGGTGACCGGCGGCGACGACCGCGCCGCGCTCAAGCGCGCGATCAAAGGCGATCCTCCGCGGGACGGCCGGCTCGAGGCTGCCACCGGAAACGTGCGTGCCTTCGGCACTCCGCTCGAAGCCCCGTTCACGGGCCGCCCGTGTGTCGCCTACGAGTACGACGTCAAGAACTCCGACGCGGGACGGAGCGACTTCACGGGGGTCGCCCTCGCCCCGTGCGCGATCGAGACGACGCGCGGCCCCGTGCGGATCCTCGGGTGGTCGATGCTCGGCGAGTTCGAGGCGGCGACGGGGGAGGACATCGACCTCACGCGCGGCCTCTCCTATCTCAGGAGCGCGCCATTCGAGCCTCTCGGGCTCTTGAACGCGCTCTCGTTTCTCTCGAAGCTCGTTGCCGACCAGGACGGTGCGATCCGCAAGGACATGCGCATCGCAGACAGCGTCCCCCACCTCGAAGGAAGGCGCATCGAGGAGAGGATCGTACCGAGTGGCGGAAGGGTGACGGTTCTCGGGATCTGGTCCGAGGCGGAGAGGGGCTTCAAGCCGGCGTCGTCCATGATGATGAACCGCCTCTATCCGTTCAGCCCCGCGCCGATCCTGGCGGGCCTGCGCGGGAGCACGCTCAAGACGTTCGGCATCGCCCTCTTCCTCTTCATCGTCTTGCACGCGATCCTGGTCCCCATGTACCTGGCGCACTGACGCTTCCTCCGACCTGGCTCTTCGGCACTGGCCGTGATATGAAGCGCGTCCAGTAGCTTAGCCCCGGTTTCGGTTCCATTTTTCTCGCTCACGAGGACATTCCGATGACGCTCGCCTTTCCGGGCAGGGCTTCCGCGGTTCGTCCCGCCCCGGCGGGCGGCAGAACCGCGTTCGTGCGCACGAGTAGGACGGACAGGGGCCAGTTGAGATCTGTTCGCACGATTGCCGTCCTCGCGCTCTTGTGCGCGCTCGGCTCATTGCGAGCCGTCGCCCAGCCGGGCGGTTTGTTGGGTACCGCTCAGCTGCAGATCTCGGGCGCGCGCCTGACCCTCTACAGCGACGCGCTGACGACCGACGCCGAACAGACGCTCAACGTCGGCGAGGCCGGTCGCGTCCGCACGTGTTACGGAGCCGTTGCGGCATGCGGCACGGCGGGGCCGGGCTCGGCGCCTGGTCTCAAGGTCGTCGGGGATCTCTCGGGTCCCGAGCTGCCGCAAGCGATCCCGTACGAGACGGCGCCGGGCGGAACGTTCTTCCTGCCGGGCTTCCAGCGCGAGGGCGACTACCTCCTCGCGAACATCCGGCTCGTCGAGTCCGCGACGGGCCGCGTCGTCGCGAACGCCGAGCCGTCCCTCGCGACGCTTCACGTGCGGCAGATCCTCCTCGCGTCGGCCACCGTCACGCGGCTCACGCTTGCCGACCTTCAGGCGCGCGGGATCGCGATCACTCAGCAGAATTTCCAGGCCTTCAGCTTCTCGGTCGGCTTCCTCTTTGCCGGCGAGCTGGTGAACATCGAGCTGCCCGTGATTTTCCAGAGCGGTGGGACAATCCTGCCCCTCGGCAAGCAGACGGTGATCCTGGACCGCTTGCCCGACAGCGTGAAGAGCGCTGTGCTTCACTGGGAGCCCCCCCGGATCGTCCCTTTCAAACTGGACGGGATGCCCGGAGATTCGAATGATTCTCCGGACCCGGAGCCGATCCCTGAGGACACACCGCTCTACGGCGCGATCGTCATTCCCGGAAACGTCTCGTTCCTGAACCAGTTCTTCGACGCGCGTCTGATCGTGGCCAACGGCGCCCCTTCGGGTTCCGGCGCGACGCTGCAGAACGTCACGGGTGCCCTGCGCCTGCCGACGGGCGACTATTTGCGGCTCGCCGCCACGGCGCCCCCCGTTGCGGCCGGACAGAAGATCCCTGTCACGAAGGCGAACGGAAGCGGTGTCGTCGGCGCTGGCGAACAGGGCACCGCAAGCTGGACGGTGGAAGGGCTCGTCGCCGGGACGCAGACGCTCCGGCTGGATATCGCGGCCGACCTCGTCAGGCCGGGCCGCGTGACGCTACCGCTGTCGGGCTCCGTTCAGGCGGCCGTCGAGGTCGTGGATGCGCGGTTCAACCTGTCGTTCAACCACCCCGATGTCGTGCGGGAGGGCGAGCCTTACAGCCTCTACGTCACGGTGACGAATCTCTCCCGCGCGGCGCAGAACCTCGTCACCGTCGAGCTCCTGTCGGAGAACATCACGGGGGCGCACAAGGCCGACCCGGCCGATCCGTTCCGCCAGACGATCGCCACTCTGGATCCCGGAGGTTCCGAGACGCTGGAGTTCCGGCTCGTGTCGGACACGACCGGAAAGTGCGTCGCCACGACGTTCCAGTCCACCTTCGCGGGCGTCACGGGGACCATTCACTTGCGCACGGGCGTCGGCGAGCTCGGCATCCCTTTGTCTCCCGCCTCGCTCGTCCTGCCGCGCTTCTCCGAGCTCCTGCCGCGCTCTTTCATCACGGCGGATGTGCGGCTCCTCGGTCTCGCTTACAGCCTCGCGGTCGCGCCAGCCGGAGCCGCCCCGGCCGGCCTTCCCCACGTCCTGAAGAGCGACGTCGTGCGCCGAGCGGTGGACCTCGGCGAGGCGGGCCAGAGGCTCTTCCTGCAGGAGCGGCTGCTCGAATCGCTCGAAGCGCTCGCGCTCGACCAGCTCGGGAACCGCGATGACCTCGTCGACTACGACACACTGCGGCGCTCGCTGGCGCGCGGAGCGGAGGCCTCGACCGCGCTCGGCGTCCTGTTCCGGCAGGAGCAGCAGAGCCGGAACCTCGCCGCGGCGGATTTCGTCGACCATTTCGCGTCCACGACCGACTACGGGCGGCCCTATCTCGCGGCCGCGCTCGTCCCGAACGGCTCGCAGCCCGCGCCCGTCCTCGAGGTGCGACAGGTGGGCGCCGCCGGCACGACGTTCCTCGCCTATACGAGCGACGACGCGCTGCGTCTTCGCTCGATTCCGTACGGCGAGATCTACGCGCTCTCCGACGTGCCGGGAGGCACGCCGAAGACGCCCTTCGCGCTCGTGGGCCGGCTCGACGGGGCGACGTCCTATCGAGTGGACCTGCATGCGCCCGCGACGCCGGCGTCCGGCCGCCTCATCCTTCTCGTCCCGACGGACGACCTCGCGGGTTTCCGAAGAGTCGACTTCGGTTTCGTCTCGATGGGCGCGAACGAAGTCTGGGAAGTGCGGGCGGTGAAGGCCGCGGGCGACGCGCCTCTCTTCTCTTTCGGCCTCTACTTCCCGACGAGCGGGATTCCGGTGCCGGGCGTTTCGCCTGGGACGGTCACCACGCTTGCGCTTCCACCCTTCCGTCTCATCGGTGCCGTGGAAGATTTCACGCTCGACCGCTATGGCCTCGGCGTGTCGTATCTGTTCAACCGGCCGCCGGACAGGGCGGCGGCCGAGACTGCCTCGAACTACTCGATCCGCACCACCTTCCACGGACAGGACACCGCCTCCCCGCCGCTCACGTTCGACAAGGTCGTCACGAAAGCGGGCCGGGCGGCCTTCTGGCAGCCGAACAGCGAGCGTGTCGTCAACGTGAGCTACCAGGGCCCGATCAGCGCTCTCCAGGGGACGTTCGAATCGGTGCCTGTCATTCGTCACGAGCATTTGCTCCAGACGAGCCAGATTCGCGACACGCGCGGCACGCCGCTCGATCCGTCCGTGGCGCCCGCGCTGATCGAGCCGAACCACACGGGCGGCCTGGTGGACGGAAGGGTGCTCCTCGGCACGGGTGAGCCCGCGGCCGGGGCGACCGTGCAGCTCATCCGCTATCACGACGCGAATACCATCCCTGGAAAAGACGCGATCATCGTTCCCGATCTCGTCGGCGAGGTCACGACGGGAAGCGACGGGGCGTTCTATTTCGACTTCATCGAGGAGCCTCCCCAGAACAAGGTCCAGAGCGGTTTCACGATTCGCGCCACGGTTCCGCCGGGCAGCGACCCGGCTCAGCAGCCGGGGGGCGCCGAGCAGATCTCTTCCTCCATCCGGCTGCAGAACCGGCTCGTTCACGTCAACATCGCGCTCCTCGGCCGCGGCACGGTCAAGGGCACTCTCGTGTACGCCGACAACGGCACGCCGGTTCCCAACGGTTACGTCGCGGCGGCGAGCACGCTCTTCAGCGAGGTGAAAGAAGTGGCCATCGCGGGCGATGGCTCGTTCACGATCAATGCCCTTCCCGTCGGGCCGATCACGCTCACCGGAAGAGATGCCGCGGGCCTTCGCGTCTATCAGACCGTCGGCCTCCAGCAGCCCGGACAGACCGTGAACGTCCTGCTGCAGATCGCGCGAAACTCTCCCCCGAAGACGGGTGCCGTAGTTGGACGCGTCCTCCGGCAGAGAAGCGGCAGTCCGCGCCCTCCCCCGGACGTCTCGCCCGGAGCGCAGGTCGCCGTCTACGCGAACGGCAGCTTCATTCAGCAGAAGCTCTCGGACGCCTCGGGCAACTTCCGGTTCGACAAGGTGCCGGAAGGGCAGATACAGGTGCAGGCCGCGGACTTCTCCGTTTCACGCACGCCCGCGATCGGCGGCGCCGTTCTCGCCGCCGACGGCACCGTCACGCTCACTCTCACGATTTCCGATGCGGCCCCGCGCGTCGTCACGGGCCGCGTGCTCTTCCACGACGGAGCGCTCAACGTGGACGTGCCGGTGGTGGGAGCCGTGGCCTTCATCGTGGGACCGGGCGTCTTCGCCTACACGGACGCGAGCGGGGCCTACCGCATCGAGGGGGTACCCGTTCAGGGTGTGTCCGACCCATCCTACGCCGTCACCGCGATCGACTTCACGCGGCAACTTCAGGGCGTCACGAGCCTGCCGCCGATTCTCGACGTGGGAGATGGCTCTCCGGTCCGCGCCTCCGACATCGTCCTCAGCGCGATGACCGGGGGAGTCGACGGCGTCGTTCTCGATCCGCTCGGCCATCCGGCTTCTGGCGTGACCGTCACCATTCCGTTCGGTCCATCGGCCTCGTCGGGTTCCGACGGCCGGTTCTCGTTCAACGACGTCGGAGTCGGCGGGGTGAGTCTCGTGGCGCACGCGGGCACCGGTCTAGCGCCCGGCCGGATCGGGTACCTCGGCGAGGGCAGCGCCACGATCGTCTTCGCGGGGCATCGACCGTTCACGACCATCCGGTTGCGCGGGGCGGGCGTCGTGAACATCCACACGCGAACAGCGAGTTCCACGGGCGTCCTCAGCCCGATCCGCTATTCGCCGACGATATACAGAGAGAGCAGGTACGACATCGGGCCGTCACTGCTGCCGGTCGACACGACCACCGATTCCGACGGGCGGTTGCAGCTCATCCTGCCGCTGCCGGGCACGTCCGTCCTCGCGTTCTCGCCGGCGAACGGAAACAAGTCGGCCCCGGCGCAGCTCACGTATCCGGGCCAGGTCGTGAACCTCGAGATCGTCTTCGACTCCACCTCCACGGTCACGGGCCACGTGGTCGGCGTGGACGGCGTCACCCCGGTGCCGAACGTGGACGTTTTCCTATCGGCAAGGGGCCTTCTCCCTCAACGCCAGCGGACCGACGGGCAGGGCGGCTTCCGTTACGAAGCGGTCCCGTCGGGCCAGGTTTCCGTGACGACCGAGGCGCTCGTGGGTTCGGTGGATCGCGTTGGAAGGGCGGACGGCAGCCTCGGGCACGGCCAGACCATCGACCTGACGGTCGCGCTGCGCGCCCAGGGCACGGTCAAGGGCCGCGTTGTCCAGCTCGTTGGCAGCAATCTCGTCCCGATCCCGTTCGCGCGGTATTCCGTCGAGGAGAGCGCCTATCCGAACCGGCGACTGCCCGGGGGAACGGCCACCTTCACGGCTGACGCCAACGGCGCCTACGAAGTCGCGCACCTCTTCGCGGGGCCGATCACCGTCGTCGCCGCCGATCCAGGGCAGGTGACGAGGCAGGGGCGTGTCACGGGGGAGATCACGTCCGACTTCCAGGTGCTCCAGCTGCCGGACCTCGTCCTCACGACTTCCATCGGATCGCTCGGCGTCCTCGTGCGTGACGCCGAGAGCGGAGGACCGGTCGCCGATTGCCAGGTCACGCTCTCGAACGGAGACGTGACGGTCTCGGATGCAGAGGGGCGGGCGACCTTCGACGCCCTTCCCCTCGGAACGTATTCCGTCTACGCGTTTCACGCGCCCACGGGCCAGGGAGGCGTGGTGAACGGCCTTCGCATCGCGAACGCGGGCGACCGCGTGGATGGCACGATCACGCTCGACACGCGCGGCCGGATTTCGGGAACGCTTTGGGACGATCCCGCGAAGTCGCTTGGTGTCGGGAACGGGATCGTCCAGCTGACGGGGAACGTCAACGGCCGGCTCTGGGGCACGACGATGACGGCTCTCGCTTCGACGTCGCCGGAAACCGCCACGCTCGGTCAGTTCCTCTTCGACGGAATCCCGGTCGGACGCTTCACGCTCGTGGCCGCCGTGTCCGACTCGGCTCGACGGGCCTCTACCACCCTGGACCTGACCTCCACGGCACCCGTGGCCGCGGTGGACCTCGTCCTCGAGCAGCTCGCCGACCGTTACGTGCGCATCTTCCAGAGTCTCAAGGCGGCTCCTCATCTCTTCGAGGTCGACCCGTCGACCGGCATCTTCAACGTCGACCTCAGTCAGCCGCAGGGAGACTGCTCACCGCGCTGCGTGTACGACTTCGTCCTGAATGCTCCGACCGCGGCGTATCCGAACCATTTCTACAAGTTCCCGAACGTCTACGCCTCGCGGCCACTCGGCGTGGTTGCCTCGGAGCTGAACGGCGAGCAGCGCAAGGGCTCCATCTCGGGCCTCGCGAGTCTGCCGGGTGCCGGAAGCGCGAGCGACCCCTTCCGCGTCGTCCTCGGTGCGAAGGGCACCGTCACCGTGCTCGTCAAGGATGGCGCCGGCAATCCGGTCAGCGGCGCGAACGTCACGGTGAGCTCCACCGGGGCCTTCGGCAGCTTCGGTTCCACGACGGACGGCGCCGGACGCGTCACCTACGATGCAATTGCGGCCGGGAACATCACGGCGACGGCGAAGCTCACGTCGAATGGCTTCGGCGGCATCGCGACCGGCGTTCTCACCTACGACGACGAGAGCCTCGCCCTCACCGTCAACCTTGCGCCGGCGGTCTCGGCGCACGGCGTCGTCTTCCACCCGCCCCCCGGCGACATTTACAGCGGCGATCCTGCGAGCCTCGTTCCAGAGGACCGGGCGATCGTCCAGATCCGCGACTCCAGCAATCAGCTGCAGGTCGTGCAGACCGGCTCGGACGGCGTGTACCGCTTCAATGCCCTGAAGACCGGCGCGTACACGATCTCGGCGACGAACCAGACGAGCGAGTCGTTCGCTGCCGGCGCCGGCACGCTCGTCGGCCCGGACGGAAACGACAATGCGGTCCCGAATCTCATCCTCGACGCGTCCCGTCCTCTCATCGTTTCGTTGACGCCGCCGCCCGGACAGACGGGTGTCTCGCGAAACGCCTTCGTAGAGATCGTCTTCTCCGAGCCGCTTCTCTCCGCCGTTCTCCCGAATGGGGTTCCGACGTCTCCGTACTTCACGCTCAGATCCGGAGCGACGGGGCTCGTCGCGGGCGGTTCGTGGACGAACGCTCTCGACGCCGGCGGGCATCAGGTCGTGCGGTTCACGCCGTCTTCGCTGTACGACAACTCAACGGTCTACAGCATCTCGATCGCGGGCGGCCCCGCCGGCGTGCGCGACCGTGCGGGCCGGACGCTGACCGACTCGGGCGACGTCGGATCGAACTTCACCACGTCGGACACCGTTGGGGCGAGCGTCGTCGCCACGGTCCCGACCCTCGATTTGCCCGTGGATCCCGCGAGCGCGATCCGCTTCGATTTCAGCGAGATCGTGTCGGGCACGGCCTCGGAGCTGGACGGCGACGGGGTGGGCGACGCGGCGGAGCTCTTCTGGCAGGCGAACGGGAGCACCACGTGGCAGCCGATTTCGATCTCGATGTTCCTGACGCGCGGCGGGTACGCGCTCACAGTCCAGCCTCCGGCGGGCGTCACCTATTCGAATGACAGCCTGAAACGGCGGATCCATGTCTCGCGGCTCCGGGACGCCTCCGGAAATCCGATGGCGGACTACGACCGCACGTTCCGCATCTGGGACCAGAACGCGCCGCACGTGGACGCCGCTTTCCCGCCGGGCGCGCCGGGCGGAACCCTCTCGGGCGGCACCGCCTACACCGTGACGCCCGTGCTTTCGAACCTCGACGACCTCGCGAACGGACCGGGCGGCGACATTGATCGCGTGGATTACTTCCTTGCGTCCGCGAGCGACCCGAGCGTGTCCGCAACGACGCCGGTCTTCTCCGGCCGCATCACCCCGTTCGGGTTCTCGTTCGTAGCGGCGTACAGCGGAAACGGAATCGACCCGCGGCCCTTCCCCGTCTGGGTGCAGGCCGTCGACACGTCCACGAACAAGAGCAACACCGTGAAGCTGGCGATGCAGGTGCTGCCAAATGTGCCGCCCGCGATCGGCTCCATCGCGGCCTCTGCGATCACGCCCGTTGCCGGCACATTCTACGCGGGCTCGACGGTGCGCGCGACGGCGCTCGGCGTCGCGGACACGGACGGCGCGCAGATCACGCTCCTCACCGAGCTCCGCAGGGACAACGCCGGAAGCCCGAACGACCCGGCGGACTCCGTCGCGCTCGCGCCCTCGCGGCTCGTGCCGCGGCCTGCGACGGGATGGGGCGACCTCGTACCGCCTACGTTCGATCTCGTCGTGCCGATCGAGATGGCCGAGGGCACGAGGCTGTTCTTCCGTGTGAAGGGGACGGATTCGCTCGGCGCCTCGGTGACGGTCGAGAGCCCTCGCGTCACGCTCGCGCACGATCCGAATCCACCCACGATCGACAGCTTCGTCGCGCGCGCGACGGGCGCCGGGGGTCCCGCCACCCAGTTCACGATCGGCCAGAAGTTCGTGATCGAGTTCCGGGCTCGCGACGCCGAGACGGCGGTCCGGACGGCCTCGCTCACGCTCTCGGCCGAGTTCCCCTCGCCGCAAGCGGTCACGCTCGTCGGCGGGACGACAAACCTCTATCGCACCGCCGAGCTCATCGTGCCCGCGACGGTGCCTCCGGGAGGCCAGTCCGTGACGGCGACCGCGTCCGCGACGGACTGGGGCGCCAACACGGCGACCTCGCCTCTCGCGTTCACGGTCTCGCCGACGCCCGATCCGTACGCGCCCGTCGCCGCGTGGCTGACACCGTGGGAGGGTGCGGCGTGGCCCTCGGCGTACGCATCGGTCGTGGCGCCGCAGGGAGTGGCCCTTCTCCTGCGTGTTCGCGTGACGGACCTCGACCGTGTCGCGAACGCGGACGTGCCGGGCACGATCGCGAGCGTCCAGTTCAAGGGCCCGTCCGACGCGGCGGGCACCCTGGCGGCGGCGTACGTAGACGGCTCGCCCGTCGCCGGTACGGGCGGCCCGGGCGTGAGCGTGTACGAGACGCTCTGGAACGTTCCGAACGGCGTCGCGGACGGGACGCTCCTCCCGTTCCAGGTGCGGGTCGTCGACGCCGGCGCGAACGTCACGACGGCCGACGTCCACCTCAGGGCCGTCCGTTCGCGCCGCGTTTACGAGGCCGCACAGGTCGCGGTCCTGCCCGCGGACGCGATGCTCGCGGCGGGCGGCGACGCGGCCGGCCCCGTCTTCCTCCTCGACGGCACCGCCCTCAGCCTCTACCCACAGACGGCGCCGACGGTCCGCACGCTGCCCTCGATGTTGATCTACGCGGGCGGGCAGCGGGCCGGCGCATCGTTCACGCCGCGTGCGACGGTCCTGACCGCACCCGAGGTGACGTCGTACGCGTCGTCCGTTCTCTACAGCCCGCTCGAGCTCGCCGTGACCGACGTCTTCGGTCTTGGCCATGGCGCCCGCGTCGACATGAGCGCCAGGGGGCTCCTCGGCTCGACGCCGACGCAGTCGATGGTCCTGCAGGGCCAGACGGGGGCGCAGAAGCTCGCGGGTGGCTCGCACGGCGGCTCCGGAACGCCCGGCTCGCCGAACGGCGGGTTCGCGCGGACCGACCTCACGTCTCCGGGCTCGGCGTACGACTCAGCGAAGGACCCGGCGCTTCCGGGAGGAGGCGGCGGCTATTCGACGGGTTCGTTCGGTACGACGGCGCCGGGCGGCACGGGCGGCGGTGTCGTTCGGCTGCTCGCGCCGGGCGCAACGCTCCACCTCGCCGGCGACGTTCTTGCGGACGGCGGCAGCGGTCCCGACGGTTATTCCGGTCCCGGCGGCGCGGGCGGCGCCATCCGGCTCGTCGCGGGCCGATTGGGAGGCGCGGGCGGAGTGTCGGCGGGCGGCGGCCGTGGGACGAACGGAAACTACACGGGCGGCGGCGGCGGCGGCCGCATCGCCCTCTCGTTCTCCGATCCACCGGCGACGTCGCTTGCGCTGACGCTCTTGGCACCGGGCGGCTTCAACAATCCGCCGCCCGACGCGAACGCTCAACAGATCGCAGGCGCGGGGACGATCTACGTCGAGGAGACCGACGCGCTCGGCGCGCCGAAAGCTCCGGGCAAGCTGATCGTCACGAACGCCTCCGGCAAGCCTGCGTGGCCGACGCCGTTCTCCGGGCCGCAGCGCTTCGGCGCCCTCGAGGCGCACGGCGCCGCGCGCCTCGTCCTCGACGGCGATCTCACTGTCGGCGGCGTCGACCCAGGGCTGACGAACGACCGAGCATCCGTGTCGCTGGACGCCGAGGCCCGTCTGTTGCTCCGGACCGAGGGCCCTCAGATCGCTTTGACGGCGGCTCCGGACGGCGGAAACGTAAACGTCAATCAGACGCTCTCCCTGACCTGGAACGCGTCGGATCCGATCGGGCTCGCGTCCGTGACGAAATCCTTCTCGCCGCAGTCGCCCGTGACGGCCGCCTTCGCGGACGAACCCGTCTCCGTCACGCAGGGCGCCGGGCCGCTCGTCCTCACGGTGCCCGGCGCGCAGCCCTCGGGGCCCATCACATACACGCTCACCGCGGCGGATCGTTCCGGTCGCGTCATGACCGTCCAGAAGACGTGGAACGTCGTGGCCGACACGATCCCGCCCGTCGTCGCCGTGTCGGGTCTCACCGTGGGCGGCATCTATCGCGCGGGGCAGAACATTTCCGGTACGGTGACGGCCACGGACAACGGCTCGATCGTGAGCGTGAAGGTCCTCGTCGACGGCCAGACGCTCACGCTCTCCGGCGCGGGTCCGTTGTATCCGTTCTCATACCTCGTTCCCAGGGACCTCGCCGCGGCGCGCGACACGACGTTCCAGGCCACCGCCACCGATGCCGCTGGGAATTCGTCTTCGACGACGGCCTCGGCACTGCACTTCTTGCTCGACTCGCCGCCGAGCTTGACGGTGACGAACGTGACGGGTGGCGCGGGGCTGACGCAGGTGCTCGCCGGTGCGACGCTCGGCGCAACGGCGACCGCGACGGACGACGTCGCGGTCACAACGGTCGTGTTCACGCTGACGGGCGCAGCAGCAACGATCGACTCGCGGGCGGTGAACGCGCCGTCGACGACGCAGAACCTGTCGTACCGGCTGCCCACGAACCTCACGGCGGGGCAGACCGTTACACTGCAGGTGGACGCGAACGACGGCTGGGGCCACAAGACCTCGGCGGCGCCGATCGTGTTCACGGTTCTCGCCGATATCGCGGCGCCGGCTATCGCCCCGGTCGCTCTTTCGCCCGTCAAGCCGGGCGACATCTACACGACGGGCGACATCGTCACGTTCACCGTCACCGCGACCGACAACGTCGCCGTCGGCACGATCCGTCTCACGATCAACGGCGCGACCACGCCCTACATCGCATCGCCGGCTGTCCTCGCGTGGACCGCGCCGAACGTCTCCGGTTCAACGCCCTATACGCTCGACATCGAAGCGCTCGACATCGTGGGCAACCGTTCCACCGCTTCGAGGACGATCAGTGTCGTCCCCGCGGGCGGAGGCACCTTCCCGGTGATCTCCTTCACGTGCCCCACGACCCAAGCCTATCTTCCTTCGGCCTACACGGGTTTCCTGCTCACGACGAGCGCCACAGACACGGGCGGCGTCACGAAAATCGAGTTCTTCCGGCCGGGCGATACGACTCCGTTCTCCACTGCCACGGCGACGGGCGCGCCAGCGTCATTCACCGGTACGTCGGCGGCCATCACGATGCCGACCGTCACGGGCGACACCATCGTCCGCTATCGCGCGCGCGCGTGGAACCCGGCGAACCACTTCACGGACACGTTCGTGGACGTCCACGTCGTTCCGACCGTGGACATCGCGACGGCCGGCGCCTCGGACTTCGCGGTGCTCCGTAGCGGCACGTTGACACTCGACACGCCGACAACCTATGCGGGTCTCATCGTCCTGCGTGGCGCGAGCGTCACGCACTCTGCGGCCACGGGACCCGGGGGCGAGAAGTCTCTAAACTTGACGGTGAACGGTGTCCTCTACGTGGAGTGCGGCGCCTCGATCGACGTGTCGAGTCGTGGATACGGATCGACGACGACGTATCCCGGGGCAGCGTCCGGGGCGGACTGGGCGGGTGGGAGCCACATCGGAGCAAGCGGGACGAACGGGATCTCGCCGATCGGGTCGCCGTACGGGAGCGTGTACCGGCCGCAGGAGGCGGGCGCGGGCGCCGTGATTGGAGGA
>JBBRRY010000050.1:0-18055 GCA_038245905.1 Thermoanaerobaculia bacterium
ACGTCGGCGCGGTTCGAGACGCGAGTCCGCGTCCGGGCGGACGACCCGTTGCTCGCTCGCTCCGCAAGAGCGACGGTGGAAGGCTCCGCTTCGGTGGCGCACGCCCTCGTCGCACGCGGCTCGGCGGAGCCCCTCGTTCTCGACCTCCGGCAATTCGCGGGGCGCACCGTGACGCTGCGGATCGAAGCCGAAAACGCCCCGGGGGACGCGCCGCTCGTCCTCGACGCTCCACGCGTCGAACTGCACGGTGCGAGATGAGCGTCTAGCCGAAAAAGCCGGACACGATCTTCTCGATCGCCTCCCGCCAGCGCGGGGCGTTCGTGGAGAGCATCCGCTTCGCGTGCACCTCGGCCTTCGCGGCCGCCGCGAGCCGGGCGCGCAGCGCAGCGTCGCTCACGATCTCCTCGAGCGCATCCGCCCACGCCTCCTGCTCGTTCGCGGCGAGAAGTCCCGTCTCGCGGTGCCGGATCGTTTCCCGGTACGGGCCGACGTCGCTGAAAACGCCAGGAATCCCGAGCGCCCCGTAGTCGAGATACTTGAGGTCCGACTTGCCGCGCGTGAACGCGTCGTCCTCGAGCGGCGCGATCGCGGCGTCCCAGCGCAGCTGCTGTCGCATCCACGGCACGAACCTCGGATACGGATCCTCGTTTCCCGGTTCGCGCATCCGAAAGGGCAGGCCCTCGAAGAGCGAAGCCATCCTCCGCCCCGCGACTCCGCCCACGAGCTCCAGCCGCACCCGTCCGGCGTGGCGCCTGAGGAGCGCGCGCAGCGGCGCAAGCACCATGCGAAGGTCCGCTTCATGCGTGAGAGTGCCCATGTAGCCGATCGTGACGGACGAACCCGGCTCGCGGGATTCCGGCACCGAGCCGAAGAGCCGTTCGTCGAGTGCGTTCGGCACGACGAGTACGCCGCCGCGAAGGCCCAGGAGCCGCTCGGCGAGCGCTTTCGTCGAGACGACCACACCATCGGCCTGCCGCACGAGAAACGCGACGACCCCGCGAAGCGAATCTCCCGGGTACGTCTCCCACGGCGTGTCGCGGTGGAGATCGAGCAGGTTGTCGTCCAGTTCGTAGACGACGGGCACGCCCTTCTGCCGGCACCGGGAAAGCACGCGGACGAACCCGTCCAGCTGCCTCTCGTACGGCCAGAGCGTGTGCCGCTCCACGACGAGGAGGTCGCAGTCGGGAATCGCTTCCGCGGTTCCGTGCGTCAGCTCGATGTCTTCCGCGAGAGCCGGATGGGACAGCGGGCACAGGAGACGAATGTACGTACAGCTATAGGGAATCTCCGTGCCGTAGAACCCGTGAAGGACGTGGACCCTACGCTTCGCCAAACAGGACCTCGAGGATGCCCGCGGCCGCGCGGTCGGGCGTATGGAGGCCGGCGTCGACGATCGCCTGTGCGGCGAGGCGCCCGAGAAGCGGCGCGTCCGTCGCGAGGCGCTCGAGGCACGCGACACATGCTTCCCGAGACGAGGTGTCGACGGCGAGCGCGTTGACCTCGTGCCGGGCGAACGTGTCCGCGCCGCCCGCCTTCGGGACGACGACGGCCGCCCCGGATGCCATGGCCTCCAGCGACGCGACGCCGAGCGCCTGATACGTCGAGAGATCCGCGAAGACGTGCACCTGCGAAAGGAGCGTCGAGAGCTGCCGGTCGTCGAGGACGCCGGCGAAGCGGTGCGGAAAGTCGAGTCGGAACGGGCGCATCGCGGGATCCGGCTTCTCCGCGCCGAAGAGGACGATCTCAACTCCGTCGCCAAGCTTCCCGGCGAGAGCCCGCATCACGTCTACGGTGAGACCCGGCTGCCTCCGCGGCGTCGAGGGACGCACCATCGCGGCGATCCGGACGGGGCTCGCCGGCGGCTCCGGCAACCGGGGGCGGAAGACCTCCGCGTCGAAGCTCGCACTCACGAGCGCGCAGTCGAGTCCCGTCCGGTCGATCACCTCGTCCGCGTTCCACTTCGACTTCGAAAATCGCTTCATGCCCGGCACGAGGCCGTACGAGGCGAACGCGCGCTTCCAGTCCTCCGAGCCCTCCGCGTAAAAAAGCGGCTCGTAGTCCTGGATGCAGTAGCCGAGAACGGGCGGCCGCGAGAGCTTCGCGAGCGGCACCATCCACGGGATGGAGTAGTGAGCCGTCCCGATCACGGCGTCGAACCCCTCCGCGGCCTCGACGAGATCGGACTCGCGGCCATAGATGATCGGTACGCCGGGCGCGGGATAGCTCTTCTCGAAGACAGAGCGGTGCGCGGCGAGGTTGAAGACACGCGCCTCGACGCCCATCCGGGCCATCGCCCGCGCCTCCGAGAGCACGACGTTCGAACCTCCACCACGCTCGAGGACGGGCAGGGCGTAGAGGACGCGCTTCCCTTCCCATCGCCGCCGGGCGTCTTCTCTGAGTCTGATCCGCTCGGGCAGAATCGAGAGACGAGCCGCGATGCCGGAGACCACGCGGTTGGGCGCGCCTCCGTCCGCCACGGCAGCCCCCGCGACCCACGCGTCGTCCGCGAGAATCACGCGCTTCCGTCCGGCCCGAAGTACGGCGAGGAGCTCCCGGGGCGAACGCTCCGCGCCGTCGGGCAGCGCGTCTCGCCTGACGAGGACTGTGCAGCCTCCGCCCTCCTCGAGAGGCGGAAAGAGACGGGCCGACTCGGCGGCGAAAAGAGTCGCGGGGTCTGCCTCGAAGCCCGCTCCGCGCCCGCCGAACAGCGCGCGGGCGGCGCGTTCGACGACCCGGCCCGCGCCCGGAATGTCCGCCGCGAGGGGAACGGCGGCCACCGCCTCTCCGTCCGCGGCGAGGCAGGCGATCAGCCGGTCGAGAACGTCCGCCGCGACACGCACGCGCCCGTCGACGAGGAGAACGTGGCGGGACGCGCCCGCGTCGAGCGCCTTCTTGAAGGCGCCGCCGCCGTCCACGAGAGTGGCTCCCTGATCCTGCGCGAAAACTTCCAGCCAGCTAGGCGCCTCGGACTCGATGCCCGGATCGGCAAGGAAGAGCGTGTACGGCGGGCGCGCGTGCCTGAGGAGAGCCCCGAGACACTCCTTGAGAACGGGCAGGTCTTCGTGCGCGAGAACGACGATGTCCACGGCGGCTGCCCCGCGTTCGAGCGCGGGGCCTCGGAAGCGAACGGGCTCGAAGCCTGGAACGTGAACGAGCCCGGGATCCGCCGCCGGAAGGGCGACCCCCTCGCTCGATGACGCACCGCCGGCGACTCCGCCCTTCAGCCTCCACCACGCATTGCGCAGCTTCCAGAAGAAGCTCATCTCCATCGCGGCGATGCGCGAGCGCGCCTCGGAAAGCTCGGCGCGCGCCTTCTCCAGCTCCTCGCGGAGCGCTTCGAACGAATCCTGGCTCAAGTCTGGAATTGTACGGTCAGCGCGTGCGCACGAGAACGTACGGCCCGCAGCGGGCGACGAAGGGCGGGCGCGTGACGTCTGCGCCCGCGGGTACTTCCTCGATCCCTGCGAGCATGATCTCCGCCTCGCCCGGCAGGACGACGGGGCGCAGGAGTTCGTTCGCGAGCCGCTGGACGCTGGACCAGTAGTCCGGCGGCCATCCGCGGGGCGTGCGGAGGCCGAGCGGCCGGCCCGGCGGCAGCAGGAGATCCACCTCGGTCTTCAGCACGGCGAGACAGGTGTACCCCTGTTCCGTCAGGGGGCACGAAACGTCCACGCGGCGGGAATCCAATAGTCCCTGCGACAAGGATGCGAACACGCTCCCTTCGGGACGCACGATGTGCGCTCCGTCGAAATGCAGTACGGACCTCCCTGCCGGCGTGAACGACAGCCCCACCTGGAGAAAGTGTACGGGGGTAAGGGCGAGGAACTCTATTCCGTAGCCCGGATAGGGGATCTGATTCCAGAGGAGAGCCGAGGCGACAAAGCCGGCAGACGCCACGGCCGCACCCGCGCCGTTCCGCGCAAAGTCACGCAGGCGCTCGAGGCCTTCGGCCAGAAAGCACGAGAGAAACGGAAGGGAATACAGAAGGAAGCGCTTGTCCGCCCAGTCATAAACGAAGCACCAGAAGAATGTCAGTGCGATCAGCGGCCCGAGGACGGCCGCGCGCCAGCGTCGCGTCGTCGAAGGGGACCCCGCGAACCGGAGAGCGCCCAGGACGTAGAGAACGAGGGGAACGAGGCCCACGAGTGCCGCGGCGGCGTAGAAGTAGGCTGGAGCGTTCGCAAGAGAAGGCCGGAGGAGGGCCTCGACGCCGTGGCGCGGCCCGCCCGGGTGGGCACGATAGAACGACCAGCGGAACGCGAGCCAGCCTCCCGCCACGAGGACGAACGCGATCAGTCCGACCCAGAGCTCCCTTCGGCGCAGATCTCCCCGCGACACCGCAAGGAGGGCTACACCGAACCCGATTGACGCCGGCACCGCCGCATACGAGAAGAGGAACCCGGCCCCGAGGCAGAGGCCGAATGCAATCCAGGCTCGCGGCACGCGCCCTGCCCGAACGAATGCGAGCGCTGCGAGGACGAGAAACGGCGCGGCGTACGTCTCGGCCATGACGCCACGCGAGAACTCCTTGACGTAGCCGTTCGCGAAGAAGAACCAGCAGGCGATCGCCGCGATCCACCCGTCATGGCGCTCGCGCAGGAGGGCGTAGAGCGCCGCCGTCGAGAGCCCGAGGAAGAGGAAGTTGAAGACGGGCAGCAGCGGGAGCGCGCCAAGTTTCCACAGGGCCGCGATCAGGAACGGAAGCCCCGGCGGCCTGAGGCTCGGCCCAACCGGCACCCCGGCCCAGAAGAGGCCGTTGTTGATCCAGTCATACGAGTCGGCCCCCAGGTACGGATAGCACCAGTTGAGGTCCGCGACGATGAGCGAACGGACGACCGGAAGGGTGCCGAGCGTGGCGAAGACCGCGAGAAGCGCGGGCGGGAGCCGCTCCGATCGAAGAACGGACACGATTCTCGAGTCTAGCGGAGCTGTCCGCGTCTATGGGTACACGAAGAACGACGGATCGTAGATCAGCGTCCGGTTCCCTGGGTCGCTGTGGTACTCCTTCGTCTGTCCGTTCGTCACGTCCGTGACGGCCACCCAGAACTCGACGTCCGTGAACGTCAGGATCGAGATCCAGGCCCGGCCGTTGTTCGTCGCGGTGCTGATTCGGACCACGAACTCGTACGTGTTCGCGTCCGCAATCCAGAACGCGCCCGTCACGTCCGTGAGCTTCGCCTTCGAGAGGTTCGCCTGCGCGCCGCCCGCGTACTGGTTCTTCCAGCGCCCCGTCGCGCGGTAACGGCCACCCACGAGGCACATCGTGTTGGCGTCTTCCACGCAGGAGGACGGCGGGTTGATGACGGAGCACGCGGACCCGGTGCAGGACACCTTCTTGTCCATGAGGATGAAGTCCGTGTAGAGATAGGTGCCCGACACGTTCTCGCGGAGGTAGAGAATCATCCAGTACTGGCCCGCCGGGATCGAGCTTCCGAAGAACGACACGGTGCCTGAATCGACCGGCGCGTACTGATACCCGGACTGCAGGGCCGAGAACGTCAGGGAGCTCGAGAACGAGTACGACGAGATACTCTGGCCGAAAACGGGCACTGTGCTCGTGAGCGCGACCTTGAGGTCGAGCGGGCTGCTGAAGCCCGAGATGCGGTTGTTCGCGATGCTGGCCACGTGGAACGACCCGGAATTTCCGGTCCACGTGATGGAGGCCGGCGTTCCGAGGCAGATCGTGCAGCCGGCCTGGTCGAGGGCGGCACGGCCCGGCTTCGCCGCTCCGCCCGGCGGCAGATCAGTGTTCAGTCTTCCGGGCACGCCAGGCACGACGGTCCCCCGGCTGTCCGGCGCGACGCGCAGGGCGCCCGCTTCCGCTGCGGGCTTCCCGATTCCGTGCGTCGTTTCTTGCACGCCTTCCGCGCGCGAGGGTTCCGCGAGCCCGGCCGTCAGGCACAAGGCCAGGGCGGCGAGCCCCCACGAGGAAACGGCTTGAAGTTGCTTCACGACGGATGTCCTTTCGGAAAAGCGCACATCGGACCCGTTCATGGGTACACGAAGGTGGTCGGGTCGTAGAGGAGCGTCCGGTTGCCGGCGCCGCTGTGGTATTCGTTCGTCTGTCCCGTCTGGGTGTCCGTGACGCCGATCCAGAACTCCACGTCCGTGAACGTCGGAATCGCGATCCAGACCCGGCCGTTGTTCGTCGCCGTGTTGAAGCGGATGAGGTACTCGTACGTGCTCGCGTCCGCAATCCAGAACGCTCCCGTGACGTCGGTCAGCTTCGCCTTCGAGAGCGTCGCCTCCGCGCCGCCCGCGTACTGGTTCTTCCAGTGGCTCGTCACCTTGTAGCGGCCGCCGACGAGACACATCGTCGCGGCGTCCGGCGTGCAGACCCCCGGCCCGCCTCCGCCCGCCGACTTGATCCGGAACACGCCGCGCCCGAAAGTGGCGGCCCAGAGATCGCCGCTCGACGCCTGGAATCTCAGGTCGTAGACCGGGACGTTCGGTAACCCGCTGTTGAACGTCGCCCAGCTCGCCCCGCCGTTCGCCGATCGGAAGACGCCGACGTCCGTCCCCACGAAGAGAGCGGATGGATCGGTCGGGTCGACGGCGAACGCGAGGGCGGGGACGTCCGGCAGGTTCGAAGAGATGTTCGTCCACGTCACGCCAGCGTCGTTCGTGCGGAAGACGTGCTTCGAGGGAGAGCCCGAAAAGCCGGCGAACGTGGCGTATGCGTTGCGACCGTCGGGCGTGACCGACAAGATCCGGGTGACCGGGGACGCCGGCAATCCCGAAGAGCGCTGCGTGAAGGTCGCGCCGCCGTCGGTGGAGAAAAATACGCTGCCGATCTTGGTTCCACCCCACACGGGTCCGGGGTCGCCCCCGGGAGCGTCGAGGGCCGTGAAGAAGGAGTTCGTGATCTTCGCGGCCGAACGCGCCGACCACGCCGCCCCGGTGCTCCCGAACGACGGATTCGCCCAGACCCGGTTCGTCCCGAAAAAGACCGACGCGGGCGACCCGGCTGCCGCGACCGCGGGCGGATAGAACCCCATGGTCTCCAGCGGATCTCCTGTATTCGTGTCCATCAACTTTCCGTACGCGGTTGCGTCCGTGTACGTCTCGCTCCCGTCGGAAGAGAACTCGAAAAAGGCGTGGTAATGGGCCGAGAGAACCTGCGACGGGGAGTCGCGCCGGATCAGGTTGAATCCACCGTCCCCATAGATTCGATCCGACCAGACCATCGTGCCGGTGTAGCGCTGGCTTCCGTTGTCCTGAGTGCCTCCCATCGCAAATTCGGTGTTCGTCGGATGGGGGACCGTGTTGTTGAACTGCGAGACGTTGATCGTCGCGTTGAGGCTCGTGAACGACGTCCCGCCATTCGCGCTTCTGTATACGCCGCCGTCATTCCCGACGAACAGCGTTCCGCCGGGCCCGACAACGCCGGCATGCTGGTCCGGATGCAGGGTCACAGTCCCCGTGTCCGTGGAAACATCCTGAGGGATGGTCCAGGTGTTCGCGCCGTCGGTGCTTCTGTAAAGACTGAGCGCGCCAAAATAGACCGTCGAAGGGTTGACCGGGTCGGGTGTGATCCAGTGGTCGTAGGAGCACTGGTTGTTTCCGGCACCCGCGGCGGGGCACATCGTCGCGTCGATGCTCTGCTTCGTCCAATTCGCGCCGGCATCCGTGGATCTGTAGATCCCGATATGGGCGTTCTTGTCGTCGAGGAACGACGCGTAAACGACCGCGGGGTTCGTCCTCGTGATACCGAGTTTCGTGTTCCCGATGATGACGCCCGCGTCGTACGTGTACTGCGCGTTCCAGGTCTGACCGAAATTGGTTGATACGTAGATCCCGCTTTTTCCGCAAGTCCCGCAGCCCCCGGTCGCGAGAAGGAGCCTGTCCGCCTCATTCGGGTCCTGAACCAGATCCGAGACGGTGTGCTCCAGCGTCCTCGTGAAGGTGACCCCGCCGTCGGTCGAGCGGTAGGCCCCGCCCGGGGAACCGGAGTCTCCTGCGACCACTGGATACATGTAGACGCCGACGACGACGACCTGGGGATTGGTCGGGTGCGGAGCCACCCGGGACAGAATCGCGTTCGCCGGGAGGTTCGCGTCGACGCGCGTCCAGGTCTCGCCGGTGTCGACGGACTTCAGCAACCCGCCGCCGAGGTAGATCCCCATCGAGCGGGAAGGCGTGTATTCGGCGTCCGCCGAATCGGCCTCACCGGTGGCCGCGAAGACGATAGACGGATTCGCCGGAGAAAACGTGACATGGCTCGTCGCGAGCGACGGCGCCGTGTCCGATACGGGCCGCCAGGTGGCGCCGGAGTCCGTCGATTTCCAGATTCCGCCCGTCGCGGAACCGAGCAGCATGATCGCGGGGTTCGACGGATGGATCGCAATCGAGTCGACCCGCCCCCCCACGACGCCCCAGTTCCGATGGGCATCCGTTTTCGACTGCATCGGCAGCGGCCCCAGCGACTGCCACGCCGTTCCGGTGAACGTGTAGCTCGACCGCACCGAGGGCCCGACGTCGGAGCGCGTGAACGAACCCAATGGTCCCTCGGACATCGAGGGGTCGACGGGCATCTCGCAGGCGTCGCGCAGGGCCTTGAGCCGGTTCGACGGCTGCAAGCGGCCCTCGGCGTCGAGGCGCAAAGACGTGTTCCACTCCGCGCGCGCGGCAGGGTCGTCTTTCTCGAGCCGCGCCCGATCGGCCGCGCCGCCCTCGGGGGCATTCTGTGCGGCCTGAGCCGCAACGGGGAGACAGAACGCCGCGAGAGCGAGAAAGAGAGCCAGCCTTGCGAGGCCGGGACGACACGATCGGCAAAACGACATCTCTGCCTCCTGAGGCCGGAGGAACGAATCTATGAATTTCGAACGAAGGACTGGCAGAGATCCTAATCGATGAAGCCGCCGCCGTCCACAACAGAGAGGGCCCGGTTTCCCGGGCCCTCTTCGTTTGCTGCGTTGTGTCGCGCGGGCGCGTTTACTTCTCGAGCACCACGACGACGTCCACGGGCGCACCGATCCGCACCGTGACATCCACGGTCTTCGACTTGTAGCCAGGGCGCGTGACGGTGATCGAGTGCGTGCCGGGATCCGTGACGACGCCGCGCGGATTCGCGCCGAGGTCCTCACCCGCGCCGAGATATTTGTCGTCCACGTAGACGGCGGCGTCTTCCGGCGTGACCTTGAACCTCATGCGCGCGCGGTTGCCCGCGGCGCGCGGAAGGGGCTCGGGCCGCGCGTCCATTCGATCCTCGGGAATCCGCTCGCGCCCTTCGGGCGCACGCTCACTTGGGGCCGGGGCCATGCCGGCCGTGCCGCGATCGCTCCATCCGTCGTCACGCGGTGCGGGCGCGCGCCGGAGAGCCCGCCGCGGCGGAGGCGGAGCCTCGTCGTCGTCGCCGTCGGGAGCGCCGGCTTCGGACCCGTGCTTCGTGAACACGCGGCCGAGCGGCGTGCCCTTCGACTCGGGAGCGAACTGGTCGAGCGCGCTCTTGCCGGGCTCGAGCTTCAGCTTCTGGTCGAGACGCACGCGCTGTCCGCGGGTGACGTCGAGATCCGTGGCGAGCGTCTGATACCCCGGAAGGCGGAATTCGACGTGGTACTTCCCGGGCCCGAGGTAGAGGTAGTCGGGCCTGCCGTCGAAGTCGTCGGCGGTCCCAATGTATTTGCCGTCGAGGAAAATCTGCGCTTCTTCGGGCGAGACGTCGGTCTTGACGACCGCATATCGGCCTGTGCGCGCAGACACGCCCACGCTTCCATCGGAGCTTCTCTCGATGCTTCTCTCGCCGCTTCCGTCTCCCTCGCCGTCGCCGCCCGTCACGATCGTGACGCTCGGGCCTCCCCACCACCACGAGGAGTAGTAGGGCGCATAGCCCCATCCCCAGCCCCAACCGTAAGGGTAGTAGCCCCATCCTCGGCGATACCCGCCCCCATTCCAGCCGCCGCGCCCACCGCCGCGCCAGCTGCTGCCATGCGAGCCGCTCACTCTGCTGCTGCCGCCCGAGTGGCTAGACCCGCCGGAATAGCCACCGCCGGAATGTCCACCGCCGCCGGAATTGCCGCCGCCGCTATGTCCGCCGCCGCTATGTCCGCCGCCGGAATTGCCGCGGGCCTCCGCCGCCCGCGGGGCGAATGCCACGGCCGCCGCGAGGGCAGCCGTCGCGATCAGAGAGGGTCGAAGGAAGCGAGGAGAAGAGTTCGAGACCATTTTGAGACTCCCGGACGGGATTTTCGTCCCCGTCCCCTGGACAGCATTGCAAGGACCCTGCCCGAAACCAATGGGCCGACTGTCCCCTGTCCCGGACACCATTATCCGCCCGTTACGACCGGGGCGACCGGGAGAAGGCCTTCAACGACCTCTCCCGGCTTACTCCGGAGCTGTAGTCCGCCAACCACCGAGTACGCCTCGACGGCGAGCACGTCCGCGGAAAGCGTCATCCTCCGATATGCGCCGAGGCCCGTCGCGAACCCCGCGTAGTCGCGTGCGGCCGTTTGGGACGCGAATGCGTCCATCGCGCGTTCCTTTCGGGCCAGAACCCGGGTGATGTCGACCAGGAAGTTCGGGCGGAACGGCTGGGAGAGCTCGAAAAAGGCCACCGTCGCCGCGTCCAGAATCCGCACGGCCGCGTCGGAGGCGGGACGCGCCGCGACCCGAAAAAGCGCAACGGCGACCGCGCGATGGTCGGGATGGGTCTCGACCGGAGAGGGAGCGAAGACGAGGTCCGGCGCCGCCTCGACGAGATACCGGGCGAGGAGCGCTTCGATCTCAAGGAGCCGGTCCGCGGCGCCGCGATCGGGAATGCCTCCCGCGTGCACCGTCCCGCCGCCCAAGGCTTCGAGGGCGCGCCGCGACTCCTCCATGCGCGCCGACGCGATCCGCTCGCGCTCTTCCTCGTTCCGCGCTCCTGCGGCCCCGTCCGTCACGATGACGACGTCCACGCGGGCCCCGCGCTCGAGGAGGTCCGCGAGGGCGCCTCCGCAGCCGAAGACTTCGTCGTCCGGGTGCGGCGCGAAAACGAGGACGCGCTTCCCCGAAAAAGTGGAGGCCGCATAGGGCACCAGGCTCCTCTCGTCGGGAAAATCCGGAGGCCGCATCCCGGAAGCTTACCGCCTACAATGAGATCCGTGGTCGATCAGGCGGACGCTCCGCGCGTTTCCGTGCTCCTCCGGACGAAGGACAGGCCGGGCTTTCTCGCCGAGGCCCTGGACAGCCTGCGGCGCCAGACGTTCACGGACTTCGAGACGGTCCTCGTGAACGACGGCGGCGCCGTGCCCGAAACGCTCCTCGTGTCTCCTCCGGGACGCGGACTCTCCGTCGTCGTGCCGCCGGTGCCCGGCGGGAGAACGCGCGCCCTGAACGCGGGCCTCGCGGCCGCCCGCGGCACGTACGTGGCCTATCTCGACGACGACGACCTCTATCTGCCCGGGCATCTCGACACGCTCGTGCGTTTTCTCGACGGCAGCGACGAGTACAAGGCCGCCTACACGTCCGTCCGCCAGATCGAGCAGGTGCTCGGCGACGATGGGCGTTACCGGGACGGACGCGAGATCACGATCTATGGCAGGCCATTCGACGCCGGGCGTCTCCTTTACAAGAACGACATTCCCCTCATCGGCCTCTTGCACCTTCGGGCGCTCGCGGAGGAGATCGGCGGCTTCGACGAGACGTTCGACCTGTTCGAGGACTGGGATTTCCTCATTCGCCTTTCGGCGAGGACGCGGTTCCATCACCTGCCGGCCGTCACCGCCGTTTACAGGCTCCGGAACGACGCGTCGAACATCTCCGCCGCGCAGCCGTGGCACGCGGGGGACGCGCAGACGGCCCGCCGCAGGCTCTTCGAGAAGCACGCGGCAAGAAGATCGGTCTCGACGGAGATGGCGCTCGTCGACAGCCTCGAGACCGACCTCTACGCCCTCCGCGATGCCACCGCCGCGTCCCGCGCAGAGGCCGAGACTCTCCGGCAAGCCCTCGTGGACGCACAGGCCGAAATCGAGGTGGGCCGGGCGGCTCTCGTCGCGGCCGGCGCCCGAGAGGCCGGGCTTCGCACGTCACGGGACCACGCCGCGCGCCAGACCGAGGAGTCGGCGACACGCGAGCAGGCGCTCGCCGTCGAAAACGTCCGTCTTCAGGCCGAGGCCGCCCGCCTCTTCGCCACCGTCGACGACATGAACCGATCCCTCGCGTGGCGCCTCTTCACGCCGTGGTGGAAGCTCAAGGAGCTCCTGAAACGATGACGGGCTCGTCCGCCGCCGTGCCCACCGCCGCCGTGCGCTGCGACCTCGTCATTCCGGTCTACAACGCGCTGCGCTCGACACGCGACTGCCTCGAAAGCGTGCGCCGATTCGCCCCTCCCTGGGCCCGTATCGTCGTCGTCAACGACGGGAGCGACGCCCGCACGACCGAGTTCCTGAGGGCGCAGGAGGGCATCGTCCTCCTCGAGAACGAGTTGAATCTCGGCTTCGTGAAGACCGCGAACCGCGGGCTTGGCTTCTCGGACTCGCCGTGGGTTTGTCTCCTCAACTCCGACACGCTCCTCACGGAAGGAGCGCTCGAACGGATGGTCGCTCGGTGCGAGAAAGACCCCACGATCGGCCTCTGCTGTCCGCTTGCGGGCAGCGCCGTGAATCTCTCGGTAAAGCTTCCCGCCGGCGAGGACGTCTTCTCCTTCGCGCGCCGCGTCGCGCGCACGAGCCCGGCGCTCTACCCCGACGCGACGACGATCGTGGGCCATTGCCTTCTCGTGAGGCGCGAGGTCATCCGCACGCTCGGGGTGTTCGACGAGATCTTCGGCCGCGGCTACTGCGAGGAGACGGACCTCCATTACCGGGTGCGCGCGGCGGGCTGGCATTGCGTCGTGGCGGACGACACGTGGATCCACCACCGGCAGGGCGCGAGCTTCCCGGACTCGGACGCGCGCATCGCCCAGAACATGAAGATCCTGATGTCCCGCTGGAAGGTTCCGCACGAAAAGGAGCTTGCCGCGTTCAACTCAAAGAACGCGCTCGGCAACGTGCGCGACTCCGCGACGTTCGAATGGATGCTCCCCGACTCCGGGCCCGCGGCTCCGTACGACGTCCTCTTCGTCCTTCCGCTCATGGGGATCTACGGCGGCGTGGCCGACGTTCTCGAGCTCGCGAACGCGCTCGTCCTGCAAGGCGTGCGCGCCGGCGTCGTCGTTCTCGCGACCGTGCCGCCCGAGATCGAGATGGAGCTCTTCTTCCGGCCCCTGCGCCTCTCATCGGCCGAGCTCCTCGAACACTGTCCGCCCACGAAGCTCCTCGTCGCCACGGGCTACCAGACGGCCGCCCACGTCGCCGCGGCCGCGGCGCGCCGCGGAATTCAGACGGCCTACTTCGTCCAGGATTACGAGGGCTGGTTCGGCTTCGACTCGCCGGAGTACGTCGCCCGGACGTACGACCTCATTCCCCGCATCGTCACGATCTCGACCTGGATCGCGAAGGAGATCGAGACGCGCCACGGGCACGTTGCGACCCCCATCCCGATCAGCGCGGACCCCGACGTGTACTACCCCCGGGGGGACCGGCCGGCCGCTCCGCCCGTCCGCATCACGGCGATGCTGCGGCAGGACGAGCGCCGCGGAATGAAGTTCCTTCTTCCCGCGCTCGCGGAGGTCGCCGACCGGCCGGACGTCGAGATCGTCCTCTTCGGGCACGCGCGTGTGCCCGAAGGCGCGCCCCGCTTCCGGCACACGCATCTCGGAACGCTGCAGCGGGACGCGGTGCCAAAGCTCCTTTCGACGGTGCACGTCGTGGTCGATCCCTCTCTCTTCCAGGGCTTCGGCCTCATCGGGCTCGAGGGTATGGCGAGCGGAGCCGCGTGCGTCCTGACGGACTCCGGCGGCGCGTCCGAGTACGCGGTTAAGGACGTCAACGCGATCCTCGTGCCCCCGCGAGATTCGAGCGCGCTGGCGGCGGGCATCCGGCGCCTGCTCGACGAACCGGCGCTGCGCGAGCGCCTTGTGGCGAAGGGAGTGGAGACGGCGCGCCGCTTCACATGGCAGCTCACGGCGACGCGTTTCCGCGCGTTCATGGACGAGCTTCCGCCTGCGCGGGCTGTGCCGCCGGGCGAGCGTGCTGCGCTCGAGCTTCTCGCCTTCGAGCACCGGACGCGCACGGGCCTCGTGGCCGAGCGCCACGAGCTCGGGAAAACGCTGAGTGCGATCGCGGGCTCGCGCGTCTGGAAGGCCGCGCAGCGCTGGCGCGGCCTCCGGGATCGCGTCCGGGGCTCTTTCACCTCTCCGCGCTAAGCGAGAGGAGTCGAGAGCGTCGCCTCGGCGAGAACCTCCGCCGTCGCGGGGTCCACGGCGCGCGCGTAGCAGGGTCCGCCGAGGCCCTCCACGAACCCGGCCGGCGGTCTCCACGACGACGAACCCTCGGGGAGCGGCGCCCACGCGAACGGGCTGAACCACGGGAGAGTCGAGATCGCGACGCCCACGGCGCCGCGGGCGGGCCATCCGAGCGCGGCCGCGCCGAGAAACTCGGGGGCCGGCTTCGGCCAAGGAGAAACCGCCGCGAGCGCGTCGAGGCCGCGCCTTCCGCGCTCACCGAAGTGCCGCCCGAAATAACGGCGCTCCGACTCCGCGAACCACGCGGCCGACCGGGGCTCTTGGCGCGTGCTCCTGCCGAACCGGTGGACGACTCGGGCCGATCCGACCGTGAGAAGCGTCCCGCCCGCCGCCCGGAGCCGCCGCTGCCAGTCGTTCTCCTCGTAGTAGAGGGGATACGCGTCGTCGAAGGGCCCGACGCGCTCGAGCGTCCCGCGCGTCGTCGCGACGAGCGCTCCCGACAGGGCCGGGGCGCGCCGGACCTCGCCACGCGCGGCCGCGTCGGCCGCCGCGAGGGCGCGTCTCAGGCGCCGCCGAAAGGGCCGGTCCGACGCCCGAGGATTCATCGAGATCCGCCGGCGCAGGAGATCGAACGGGTGCGGCTCTTCGGCCGGCGGCGCGTGGATGGTCATCGCGTCGTCGAGAAAAAACGAGGGCCCGGCCGCCACGGGCTCACGGCCGCCGCGCACTGCGGCCGCGAGGGCGGCGATCGAGCCCGGGCGAAAGACGAGATCGGGGTTCGCGAGGAAGAGCAGGTCTCCGCGCGCGGCCGCGATGCCGGCGTTGAGGCCGCCCGCGAAGCCGAGGTTGCGGCCGGGGTCGAGCGTGAGGTCCGCGACCGCCCGGAACGCCTCGGCCTCGCCCGAGTTCTCGACGACGACGACCTCCGCCGGCTCCCCCGCCGCCTCCGCACCGCTCCGGAAACCTGCGATCGCCTCGCGGGCGAGCGCGGCCGAGCGATAGCTGACGACGACGAGCGAGAGGAGGGTCACGAAAGGCCTCCCGCGCCGCTGCTAGACTGCCGGGGCCCGTGAGCGTTTCCGTTCGTCCCGCGGAAGAGGCCGACCGGCCCGCCCTGTTCGCGCTCTTCTCCGTCGCGTTCTCCTCCCCGGCCGATCCCGCCGAGTGGGCATGGAAGTACGACCGGAATCCGAACCCGTCCGTCTCCGTGGTCGCCGAGGAGCGCGGACGGATCGTCGGCTTTTTCGGGGGTTACGGGACGCGCTATCGCGGCGCCGAGGGAGATTACCCGGGCGTTGCCGGCGTGGACGTGATGACGGACCCTTCGGCGCGCACTCTCGGCCGGCGAACACTCTTCCAGAAGCTCGGGCTGGAGTTCTTCAGGGTGAACGGCGAGAGAGGTGTGCCCTTCGGCTTTGGATTTCCGAACGAACGGCATCGCCTCGCCGCGGAGAAGACGATCGGCTACCGGCCCGTCGAGCCCGCGCGGCAGTGGACGCGCGCACTCCAGGCGCCATCCCTTTTCGGACGGCTGCGGCGGCGGTTTCTCAAGACCCGCGTCGGCGAGACGTTCTCCCCCGCGCACGATGCGCTCGCCGAGACGCTCCATGCGCGCGCCGGATGGCGGACGGATCGCTCCCGAAAGACGATGAACTGGCGCTTCGCAGCACGCCCGAACGTCTCGTACGCGGTACACGAGCTCGTGGACGGCCGCGGCCGCTCCCGCGCCTGCGCGGTCCTCCGGATCGCCGGAGAGCGTGGGCTTCTCGTCGACCTTCAGGCCTCGGACGAAGGCTCGGGCGCCGTCGCCGACCTTCTCGACGCGGTCGGAGAATCGCTCTCGGGGACGACCGCGACCCACTTCGCGCTCCGCGCGGGGACCTCGTCGTGCTTCGCCGGGCGCGCGGCCGAGCTCGGATTCGTCTCCGCCCCGACCGACACCCACTTCGAGGTGCGGCCGTTCACGTCCGCGTTCGACCTCACGCGGGCCGCGCCGGCGTTCGACTACCGCTTCGTCGACCACGAGATTTTCTAGGCCTCCCGGGGAGCTTCGGAGAAGATGCGCTCGAGCTCGTCGAGGACGGGCTCGAGCCGGAACGTCGCGGCGACCTCCAGCCCGCGCCGCCGCCGTTCACGCCAGAGACCCGGATCGTCGAGAAGCCGCGCCGCCTCCCTTGCGAGGGCCGCGTCGTCGCCGGGCGGAGCGAACGCCGTGGCGTCGCGCGGGATCGGGCGGTAGGACGGGATGTCCGTGAGGACCGTTGGGACGCCGGACGCCATCGCCTCCAGCGGCGGAAGCGGGAACCCTTCGGCTTCGAAGGACGGGTGGAGCATGACGTCCAGCCCGTGGTAGAACGCGATCATCTCGGCGACGCTCGCGCCGTGGCGGTAGACATCCGGCGCGAGGAGCGCGCATTCTTTCGCCGTGAGCGGGAGCTGGCTCGCGCGGTGCAGCCGCACGTCACGCCCCTCCTCGCGGAGCCGGCGCACGGCGGCCAGCCCGACCGGGATTCCCTTGTTCGCGGCTTCGAACGGTCCGACGATGCCGACGACGGCAGGCTCCCGCCGCACGCCGCGCCCGGCGTCCTCAGGCCGGTAGTCCTCCGCGCGGATCGCCTGAGGGAGCACGTGGTAGGGGCCCGGGAAGACACCCTCGAAGAGCGCGAGGAGGTGCGCGGAGATCAGAAGCTTCGGGAGAGGCTCGCGATAGGCCTCCTCGACCTCGGCGAGGCGGTGCGCATCGCTCGGGTAGAGCGCCTCGTATCCCTGACTGAAATGGAAGATCCTCGGAGCGCGGCGTGCGCGAGCGGTTGGGACGACGGTGGGGAACCACGTCGCAACGTGGACGTCCGCCTCGGGAATCGTAGCGGCGTCGAAGCTCGGCACCTCGGCGACCGGGACCCGCACGGGGATCCAGCCGTGGCGCGCATCCCTCGTGACGATGGAGACATCGTGGCCGCGTGACGCGAGGCCCTCCGCATGCTCGACGATCACCTTGACGCCGCCCGACACCTCGAGGGACTCGACGACATAGACGATTCTCATCAGGGATCGCCGCCGCCCGTGGGAATCGACTTCCAGGTCAAGGGTGGACTCATCAGGCCGTTGCGCCACGTGTCGGACTCCACGTGGAACGTGCGGCTCTTCGAGTCATAGAGGGCCAGCGCCCTCTCGTCGCCGAGAAACACGGTCGCGACGAACTCGCCCTTTCCGAGCGGCAGATGTTCGAGCGCGATACGGACCCGATACCGGGTCCGCCCTCCGAAGGGTCCAACGCCGTCGTGCCGCGAGTCGGCCGTGAAGCACACCACGTTGTCGAGCGTCGCGACACCAAGGTGAACCTGCAAGAGCCTTTCGGGGCTGTCGCCCTCGAACGAGACCTCGACGGCCCACGGCTCGTTCGGACGGAATACTCCGCTCTCGCGCCCGTCAACCCCGACCAGAGAGAAGGCGGTGATGCGTCCGTGCGAATCCACGGGCGGGTGGGGGCTTTGAACAGTCGAAGCGCCCTTCCCGGCGAGGAACTTCTCGTACTCGAGGACGACGCTCTGCGCGTCGCCTTCCGCCGCCACGCGTCCCGCGTTCAGCCAGAGCGCGCGGTCGCACAGCGTGGACACGTAATACATCGCGTGGCTGCAGAAGAAAATCGTCTTGCCCGACGCCTTCATCTCGAAAATCCGGTCGACGCACTTCTTCTGGAAGCGGCCGTCGCCGACGGCGAGCGCCTCGTCGAGGAGGATCACGTCGGGCAGGACCGCCGTCGCGACCGAGAACGCGAGCCGCATCTGCATG
>JBBRRY010000051.1:0-17177 GCA_038245905.1 Thermoanaerobaculia bacterium
GCTCGTGAGGCCGCGCGAGTTCCCGATCGCCCCGATCGCGACCACGTTGTTGAAGGCCTGGGTCGTCCCCGCGATGCTCGCGACCCGGACGTTCGCCTTGAGCGTGCACGTGCCGCTCTGACCGATCGTGCCGCCCGTCAGAGTGACCGAGCCCGAGCCGCCCGTCGCGGTCAGCGCACCGTTGACGAAGCCTGTCCCCGTGCAGGCGACCGCCGGCGAGCCGGGCCCGACGACCGTCATCCCGACGGGCAGCGTGTCCGTGAATGTCGTGATCGGGAGCGCCGCGCCGGCGTTCGGGTTCGTGAGCGTGATCGTGAGTGCGACCGTGTCGCCTGCGATCGCCGGCGAAGGCGCGAACGCCTTGCTCCCGGTCGGATTCAACAGCGCATTGACGGAGAGCGTCGCGCTCGCGGGAGTCGTGTTGAAGACGTCGACTCCGCTCTCCTTGGCCGTGTAGCCGCTCGTCCCCGGGCCCGGCGTCGTGTTCGCCGGGATCACGGCGACGTGGTTGCCCGGCGTCGTCGCCGTCACGTTTATCTGGAAGAAGCACTGCCCGTCGACCGCGCCCGTGCCCGCCGGAATCGTGCCTGCCGTCAGGTAGACCGTACCCGTCCCCGGGGCGGCCGCGCTGACCGTGAAGCCGCACGTGTTCGTGATCCCCGTGGGACTCGCGATCGTGACCGCGGCGGGCAGGACTTCCGTCACCGCCGCGGCGGTGAGCGGGACGGTCGAGCTGTTCGCGATCGTGATCTTGTACTGCGAGACGTCGCCCGGGTTGATTGTGGCGGCCGTGAACTGGTGGTTGATCGTCGTGGAGGCTTCGGTCGCCCCCGAAAGGAGCACCGCTGCCGCGGCGAGAGCGAGCACGGTAGACAGGCGCCGTCCGCGCCGCCGGAGCGGCCGTACAGTCCAAATGCACCCGAGAAGGACTCGCGCCAAGAGGTCAGACCCTATCCCAACCCGACGAAGACCTTCAAGGATTAAGTTGATTCAGACCGTGCTTTCACTCGAGGGCCGCCGCGAAGTCCCTCACGATCTCTCCAGCCGGCCGGACGGACGTGATCGTCGCGACGCTCTTCCCCGCCTGCCAGCAGTCGGCCGACGTCGCGCCCTTCACCGAAGCTCCCCGGAGCCGGAACGCCGACCGCATCGAGTACCAGCCTCGGATCCAGTGCTTCGTCCTCCGGCCCTTGAGCATCCATCGACCGATGGGGCCGGCTCTCGTGCCCATGCGCTGGATGAAGGGCGTGTTGATGACCGCGAGCGGGACGCCCGTCACGCGTTCGGTCGGGACGATGTCCTCCTCGTCCGCCGCGAGGATCGCGTTCTTGTAGTCGGCGTGCGCGGTGCACTCCGTCGCCGCGATGAAGCGCGTCCCACACTGGACGCCCGCGTACCCGAGGTCGAGCATCGCGCGGAACTCCTTCGGGCTGCCGACGCCGCCCGCGCAGACGAGCGGGAGCTTCAGGTCCGCGATCTCCTCGAAGAGCTCCTCGGGGCTCTTCTTCCCGAGGTGCCCGCCGGCCCGGCGGTTCACGCAGATGAGGCCGTCGACACCTTCGGCGGCGGCCTTCTCGGCCCAGCGCCGGTCGATCACGTCGTGGTAAACGACGCCGCCCGCGCTCTTCACGCGGTCCACGACCCAGCGCGGGTTCCCGAGCGCCGTCACGAAGAAGCGCACGCCCTCCTCGAGCGCGATGTCCACGTAGTCCGACATGCGTTTGGCGTAGACGGAGGACAGAGACTTCTCGGTGAGGACGTTCAGGCCGACCGGCTTTGTCGTGAGCGACCGGATTTCGCGCATGCCCGCGCGGAACTCGCGCTTGTGGACAAAGACGAGGGAGAGAGGCTGGACGACGCCGATCCCGCCCGCCTCGGAGACGGCCGCGACGAGCTCGGGGTTCGAGCACGGGTACATCGCGCCGCAGATGAGCGGCACCTCGATGCCGAGCGCCTCCGTGAGCGCCGTCATGACACCTTCACCGGCCCCGCGAGCCAGACGGCCTTCCCGCGAGCCACGACCTCGCCTGCCTCGTTCGTCAGGACGCTCTCCACGAGGACCTCCTTCTCGACGACTCCCGGGAAGACCGGCGCGTCGCTCGCGGCCGTGATCGTGCCGCGCGCCTTCTTGAGGAATTCGCACTCGACGCGCACGAGGATCGTCCGCATCCCGTCGGGCAGGCCGTAACCGAGCGCGAGGCCGGTCGTCATCTCCGCAAGGTTCGTGAGCGCGATCGCGTGGATCGACGCGAGGTGGTTGCGCACCGCGCGGCGGTCGTTCATCGCGATGACGGCGCGGCCGGGCTGGAGGACGCGGATGCGCGGCCTCACGCTGCCCGAGTACGGGATCGCGAGGCCGAAAATGAACGAGAAGAACGACTTACCACCCGGCAGCGGCGCGAGGCGCACCCACCACGTGCGCAGGTCCTTCGGCGTGGCTGGCATCCGGGCTGGGATTCTAAGAGAAGAAGGACTTTCTTCGAATGGGGAGATCGGTGCATGCTCAGGGCGAGGCCGACCCTGCGACGCCACCTTCGTTCCTCGGTTGCGCGAACTCTTCTGATCGCCATGGCGCCTTTCGCGCTCGACGGCTGCGTTTCGATCGGCGTCTCGCGCGCCGATCTTTCCGCCCCCCCCGACCCGTCCGCCCCTCCACGGGGCGCGATCACGGTGCAAGTCTTCGAAAAGGTCGCCGACCGCGAGGCCGAGCGGCGCGTCTCCTATCCCGTCCTTTCGGAGATCTTCCGCGCAGGCGGCGACCAAGATCTCGTCGCACGCTCGATGCGCGCCACGTTCACGGTGCAGGACCTCCCGCCGGGAACCTATCGCCTGAGGATCTCGAAGCGCATCGACGAGAAGGGCGACATCGTCGCCCTCGCCAACCCCGCCGACAAGGCGTTCGACGTGGTCGCGGGCGAGCGGACGGTCGTCTCGGTCGTCCTGAAGAAGGTCCCCGTCTTCTGGATCATCGTCGCGGCGATCACGGTCCTTGCGCTCGTCGTCCTCGTGATCATCGGCGTCCACAAGGGAGACCTCCCCAAGCCGCCCCCGCTGCCGCCCCTTCCGCCCGTTGCGTTCGTGATTCCGCTCGGCCCTGGCGGCGGCGACGGGGCATCGGAGGCGCCCGAACCCGCCGCGGTCGACGTGTTCCCCGCGCCGGGCTCCGTCGTGGCCGCCCGGCGCGTCACGGTCACCTTTCTCCTCTCGATGCCGCTCGTCGCCAGAGGCATGGAGGACGGTGCGGTCCTCGCCGTCGGCACGGCGTCAGGCGAGATTCGCGGGAGAGCGGCATACCTCCCGAACGAGCAATTCCTGCAATTCACACCGTCTACGGACTTCGTCCCCGGCGAGGAGATCACCGTCACGCTCGACCTCTCGAAACTGCGCGGCGAGGCCGGGCGGACGGGTGCGGGTCGGGCCTCGACCACGTTCCAGGTGGCGCGATGAGAGTCCTCACGGTCAACGTCGGCCTGCCGCGGGACGTCAAGTTCGGAAAGCGGCGGATGCGCACGGCGATCCTCAAGGAGCCAACGAACGGGGCCGTCCCGCTCCGGCGGCTCGGCTTCGAGGGCGACGGGCAGGCGGACCCGCGCTACCACGGCGGTCCCGACAAGGCGGCCTACCTCTACCCGTTCGAGCACTACGCGTACTGGGCGGGCGTCCTCGGGCGGGACGACCTCGCGCCGGGCGCTTTCGGCGAGAACCTGACGACGGAGGGCCTCCTCGAGGTGGACGCGCGAATCGGCGACGTCTACGAGATCGGGACCGCGCGCGTCCTCGTCACGCAGCCGCGCACGCCCTGCGCGAAGCTCGGCGCGAAGTTCGGCTCGATGACCTTCGTCAGAACCTTCGCTTCGGCAGGCCGCCCGGGCTTCTACCTCCGCGTCCTCGGGGAGGGGATGGTCGAAGCCGGCGACGCGATCGTCCTCGTCTCGACGGATCGGCAGCGCCCGACGGTGTCCGCGGTCTTCGGCGAGTAGACTCTCCCTCACCTATGGCCCGCTGGGAGCGCAAGGAAATCGTCCTCCGCACGAATGCGGTCGGCCAGGCGATGACGGCGCCGGTCTTCTGGTGCCACGGGCGGAACCCGCATCCGCTCGCGTACCTCCAGGCCAATGTGCACGGAGGCGAGCTGCAAGGGAACGCCGCCATCCTCGCGCTCTTCGACCTCCTCGAGAAGGAGCCGCCGCGCGGAAGCCTCATCCTCGTGCCGCGCGTCAACCCGATCGCCGCGACCCAGCAGATCGGCGACTACGTCGCGGGCGTCTACGATCTCGCGACCGGCGTCAATTTCAACCGGGGCTACATCAACCTGACCGGTCCCTCGCGCGGAAGCTCAGCCTGCTACGTCGACGTGGACGCCTTCGCAGCCGTCCATCGCGACGCGACCCTGTCGGAGATCCGGGACGGATTCCGCGAAGCCTTGAAGGCCGCTCTCGGAGCCGTGCGCGACGCGGCCGACCCGTGGGGGATGGAGGCGCGCCTGGAATTCGCCCTGGCCATCCAGGAGGTCGCGGTCGAAGCCGACGTCGTCATGGACCTCCACACGGGAGACCGCGCGCCACGCTATCTCTACGCGCCCGAAGGGGCGACGGCGGCCACCCGCGCATTTGGGATCCCGTTCGTCCTCGAGGTGCCCCCCCGCTTCGCAGGCGCGCTCGACGAGGCATCATGGGTGCCATGGAACGACCTCGCCGAGGCCTTCCGTCGCCTGAATCGCACGGACGTGCGGCGCTTCGTGGACGGATTCACCGTCGAGCTGGGCTCGATGAACGCCTTCTCGATGGCGCAAGGTGTCGAAGACGCCAAGCGCATCGCCTCGGCGCTGCGCTATTACGGAGTCCTCGACGGAGAGCCCGAAGATCCCGCCTACCGCATCGTCGCGTGCAGCGTGAACGACTACAAGTCGATCTACGCTCCGGCCTCCGGTCTCGTGGACGCCACGCTTTCCCCCGGCACGCCCGTGAGGAAAGGCGACCTCATCGCTCGCATGGTGGACCCGACGCGCTGCGCTCTTCCCCCCCGGGCGCAGGACGCGGTCGTGGAAGTGCGCGCGCCCGAAGACGGCGTCGTCCTCCTCTTCCATGCGTTCTCGTCGATCCCGAAGGGCCTCCGGCTTCTCTCGATGATGACGAACACGCGGTCGCTTTGACCGGCCCCGCAGCCACCGGGCGTCCGTTACCTCAGATAGCCGAGCGACCGCAGATTCTCGACGTACTCTTTCGGGTCGATGAGCGGCCGCACGGCCGCACGCCTCCGGCCCCACGACGCCACGGTCTCGGCGTCGACGGTTCCCTTCGTGAGGAGATCTCCCCGCACGCGCCCCGCGATCTCCCGTGAAGCGGGAACACCGAGCACGGAAAGGACCGTCGGTGCGAGATCCGCAGGGGCGATCGTAGCCTCGGCTCCCGCGCGCGCGAGGGGCCCGGACAGACGCACGATGCCGCCTTCCTCGCGTCTTCCCGCGTCGAGGACCTCGACAAGCAGGTCGGGGGCTGGTTTGAGATCGGCGTCGAGGAGGAACGCGCGGAGCTTCGCCGTCTCCTCGGTCAGGGCTGCCGCGAGCGCGACGCGGTCCGCCGCACCGCGCTCGGGGTCGGCGAGGGCGGACGACAGGATGTCGGGCCCCGGCAAATAGAGAAGGGCGAGCCGGGGGCGTTCGCGCCGCCACGCATCCCGAAACGCCGCGAGCGCGAAATCGTCGAGTCCTCCCGCGTCCGCCACGAGTCGTTCGAGCGAACCGGGCTCCGGCGCGATGCGCGGGGCGAGGCGTGCCGCGAGTTCCGCCACGTCGGCCGGCCAGCCCTCCCCCGCAAGCGAGCCCCCCGCCCGGGCGGCGAAGAAGAGATGGTTCCCGAGGATCGTCCCGCCTCCTTCGCCTGCGGGGTAGGTCGTCCACCAGTTCACCGTGAGGCACGGGATTCCCCCGCGGCTCGCGACCTCCCAGAGAGCCGGCACGCGCCGCGCGCTCGCCGTGACCGACTCCAGCCGCGCGAGCCGCAAGGCCGGGAGGACGCTTCGGAGGTACCACCCGGCGCCCGCGAGGGGGCGCACGGGCGCGCCGACTCCCGCGATCCGCACGAGATCCAGGGAACCGATCCCGTGGCGCTTCACGCTCTCCCCGGTCGCAACCGTCGTCCAGAAAGCCGCCGGATCCCGCGCCTCCTTGACGTAGGAGGCGCGCGCGCCGTCTCCGGGCAGCGCCGCGGTCCATCCGTCCACGCCCACGACGACGACGCGGCGCCCGTTCGCCGCCACGACGAGGGGCGAGTCTCGGGCCACCGGGACGCGGAAAAGAACCGCCGAGATCCCCACGAGGGTGAGCGTTCCTCCCGCGAGCGTCCACGCGAGAAACGTGCGGGAGGGACGCGTCACGAAGAGGCGCCCGGAGGCCGCCAGCACCGTGAACGCGAGGCCGCGTGCGACTCGCACGGCGATGAGCACCGCGAACGCGACGGCGGCGAGGACGGCAACCGCGGCTGGCACGCCGGCACTTTCGAGCACGGGGCGCGCGGCGAGAATGCCGGCGACGCCGGCGAGGACGCCAAAGGCAACGGCGATCTCGGTCGAGCCCTCTTCCGCGTCGCCGCGTACGCGGGCCCGGAGGAGAGCGAGAAGGACGAGCGCGAGGACGACGACCGAGGCGACGGCGGCCGCGCCCGCGAAGAGCCAGAGAAAGAGAACGGCCGCGTCGCCGAGCGGCAGCGTCGAAGACACCGCGTGCAGCACGGTCTGGGCGAGAGCCACCGCCGCGGCGAGGAACGCGGCTCCCGTGGCGGCGCCGAGGAGGAACGCGCGCGTGCGCGTCCGCGCCGCCAGCGCGCCCTTCAGGACCGCGCCCTCGACGCCCCGCTCGAGGTAGCCCCGCTCCCTCAGCCTCTCGCGGGCCTCGTCGAGAGAAATCACTTCTTCCGGTCCCTCAGCATCTCCGCGAACTCGCGCAAGAGGTCCGCCTTCTTCCCGAAGGGCTTCAGGGAGACGAGCGCGTGCTCCGTCAGCTCGGCGACGAGCGTGCGGGCGCCCGCCTCGCCGACGTGGCGCACGAACGAGGGCGCGGGCGCGCGGCGGGCGGATTTGCCGGTCTCGTCCGCGGCGCCGTGGGCCTCGAGGAGGTCGTCGACGATCTGGAACCCGAGGCCGACGTTGCGCGCGTAGGAGCGAACGGCGCTCAGCTCGTGCTGGCGTGCTCCACCGAGAACGGCGCCGAACTCGGCCGAGGCCACGAAGAGGGCCCCCGTCTTGCGCGCATGAATCGTCTCGAGGCGGTCGAACGTCGCGCCGGCCGCGTCCGTCGCGAGATCGAGAGCCTGGCCCGAGGCGAGCCCGAGGAGCCCCGAGGCGTCCGCGAGACGCGACACGAGGTCGAGCGCGAGAGAACCCGGAATTCCGCCGCGTCGCGCGTGCAGTCCCGCCTCCGCCAGGAGGCCGAAGGCACGCGTGAGAAGCGTGACGGCGGCGAGGATCGCGTTCCCTTCGCCGTGTCCCACGTGAAGGGCTGGCCTCCCGCGCCGCAGCGTCGCGTCGTCCATCGACGGCAGATCGTCGAGGACGAGAGACGCCGCGTGCACCATTTCGATCGCGCACCCGGCTTCGACAAGGCGTGGCCGCGGCGCCTCGAACAGGTCCCCCGCGAGAACGACGAGAGCCGGTCTCACGCGCTTGCCCGGCGACAGAAGCGCCTCCCGAGCGGCGGCCGGGAGCGGATCCCGCGTATCGGGGATGAGCGCGTCGCCGCCGAGAAGGGCCGGAAGCCGCGCGTCGACCGCGGCGCGCACCTCGGCGAGAAGACGCAAAAGGGCGGGAGAAGCCGCGGAAGAGGCAGCGGGCGCGGCCACGTCGTTCACCGAGGGGAAAGACGGGCGCCGCGCCCTCTCGGGGACATCAGAAGCTCGCGAGCGCGTCCTTCTCGTTCGTGAACACGTCGAACACGGTGATGAGCTGGGTCACCGTGAGGACGTCGCTGATCTTGGGGGGAAGGTTCACGAGCTTCAGCTTCGCGCCCTTGTGCGTGGCGGTCGTGTAGCAACCCACAAGCTCGCCGACGCCCGAGGAGTCGATCGTCGTGACGTCCTTCATGTCGACGAGGAGCTTCATCGCACCGGCGCTCACAGCCGCGTGGATGGCCTCCCGCATCTGCAGGTCGCCTGCTCCGATCGTGATCTTGCCGTGGAGCTCGACGATCTTGACGTCGCCGACGTCTCGAGTGGTCACCGTGGTCTTCATCGTACTTGCACTCCCTTCTTCTGGTCTCCGCCGAGGTGTTTTCTCATCGTGAGGACGGTGCCGCCGCGCTCCCCGCGCGAGAAGGTCACGTCGTCCATGAACGTCTTCATGTAGAAAATGCCGCGTCCGGACGTCTTCATCTGGTTCTCGGGGGCGAGGGGATCCGCAACCGCTGCGGTCTCGAAGCCCTCGCCCTCGTCGCCCACGACGATCTCGATGTCGTCCGCCGAGCCTCCGAGAGAGAGCATGACGCGCCGCGCCGGATCCTGGCGGTTCCCGTGTTTGATCGCGTTCGCGAGGGCTTCGCGGAGCGCGACCCCGATCCAGTGCTCGGCGTCGTTCTCGATGCCCCGGACCCGGCAGACGTATTCGAGCACGGCCTGGCCGAGCTCGAGGTTCTCGAACCGGCTGGAGAGCCACAGAACGATCGGTCCCGGCGAAACGGACGATTCCGTCATTGAAAATGGACGAGGAGACGCGCTGCTAAGCTCGACCCTCGATGGTTACCTCCCCCGCACTCCCGAGACGCCGGCGCATGATACGCGAGCACGCCGCGAGCCGTCCACCGATCCGGCCCTCCGTCCTCGCGCTCCTGGCCGTCCTCCTTGCCGTGTCCAGCCCCGTCGCGGCCGAGCGCCCTATCGCCGAGCGACTCCCTGAAGCCGTGGCGGCCGCCCAGAAGCTCGTCGAGAAAGTCCGGGGCATGCCTTTTCCCGGGACCGTCGTTTCGGCGATTCTGCACGAGAAGGACCTCTCCCGCGTGCTCGCGGCGAAGCTCGTCGAGGACCTGCCTGCACCGTTTCCCCGCTACGCGGCGTCCCTCGCGGCCGCCGGCTTTTTCGACCCCGAGCCGGGCCTCGAGCAGAGGCTCACGACGCTCTACGCGCGGCAAGTTGCCGGCTTCTACGATCCCGCCGAAAAGAAATTCTTCATCGTGCCCGAGCGGACGAAAGAGACGGCCCTGGCTGGGGCCTCCGCCCTGGGCCTCTCGGCCGAAACCCTCCTCGAAGACACGCTCCTGGCCCACGAGCTGACACACGCCCTGCAGGACCGCCGCCTCGATCTCGTGCCCAGGCTCAAGGCGCTCCACGATTCGTCCGACGGCCTCCTCGCGCTCGAGGCCTTTCTCGAGGGAGAGGCAACCGTCGTGATGATGGACGCTCTCCTGACCCGGCTGCCGCCGGAGTCGAAGGAGCTCTTCGGCGAGGACACCCTCGCGTCGATGATGTCCGGCCTCGCCCAGGGCGCCGCCGTGGAGGGCGCGGAAGGCGTGCCGTCTTTCTTCGTCAAGGAGATGCTCTTCCCGTATGTCGCGGGAACGGCGTGGATCCAGGCGCGGAAGAAGGCCGGCGGCTGGCCGGCCGTCGACGCCGCGTACGCCCGGCTCCCCCGGACGACGTCCGAGATTCTCCATCCGGAACGCGCGAGCAGGGCGCATGTCCTCCTCAACTCCGGCGACCGTCCGACGGCCGCGAGCGTTCCCCCGGGAATGCGGCTTCTCTACGAGGACACATTCGGGGAGTGGATGCTCTCAACGCTCCTCGAGCGCGCGGGGGCCGCGAGCGCCGCCGCGATCGCGGCCGAGTGGCAGGATGACCGCATCGTCTTCTTCGAGCCGAAGGAGTCGCTGGGTGCCGGCACGCTCCCGGTTGGATTCGTGTGGCGCCTGCGCGCGACATCGCCGGCCGCCGCGAAGAGAATCGCAACGGCGCTGGAACCGCTCTACGCCCGCCCGGACGGCCGCTTCGCCGCGACGGTGACCGCCGCGGCCGATCGCGTCGAGGTCGTGCGCGGCCGGACCTCCGCGCACGCCGCCGTGCGCGAAAGGACACTCAGCTCCCCGCGATCAGCTTCAGCGCCGCCGGAAGGAAAATGAAGAGCTGAACGGCGTCGAACGTGCCGTGCGCGAAGATCGACGCGACGGCGTTCCCGGTCCTGCGGAAAGCCACCGCGAGGACGGTCGTGATCGCGAGGAGTCCGACGAAGAAGAACGGCTCGCCGTAACCCGCGTGGGCCAGCAGGAACAGGATCGAAGCCGGGACGGCCCCCAGCCGGCGCTGGAGGAACGCACGGAAGTGAAATTCCTCAAGTGTCATGGCGAGGAGGACGAGGAGCCCCCTCTGCGCCGCCGGACGCGAGGCGAGCCAGCCCACGAGGGGAGGCACGGTGCGGTGCGGCTCGTAGTCGAGGGCGTGAAAGAGCACGGCGGCCGAGACGCCCACCACGATCGTCAGCGTCCAGCCTATGAGACCGAGCGCGACGCCGGCACCCGCCTCCTGGAGAGGGCGCTTCGAATCGAGCCCGAGAAAAGAGCGCGCGGGCGGCCTTCCGCTGAGCAGCCACCAGCCGAGAAGGAAGCCCGCGAGAAGCGCCTGCAAGGCGAACACCTGGGAGAAACGGAGCGTCGAGACGTCGGGCGCGCGGCCCCCGGCGGCCGCGGGCAGCAGCGTCGTCGCGATCAGGACGAGAACGAGAAGGACGAGCGCCGCGCGCTTTCTCCAGCGCGACGGGAACGCGTCGTGCCGGAAGGCCCCCCTGCGGTCGGCGACGACGACGATCGCGAGCACGAGCGGCAGGCCGGCGCCGAAGAGAAGGGAGCGGTCGAGCGAGGTCACGGGCGCGAGACGACGGGGCGCGCGGCAGGCCGCCCGAAAAGAAAGCCCTGGCCCCACGGAACACCCATGCTCCGGAGGGTTTCGAGCTCGCGCGTCGTTTCGATGCCCTCGGCGATCAGCTCTGCGTCGATGCGCTTGCCGAGCGCCGCGAGGGATCCCACGATCTCGCGCTTGATCCGGTCCTCGTCGAGCCCCGAGACCAGCGTGTGCGCCACCTTCACGTATTCCGGACGGAGCTGCACGATGGACTCGAGGCCCGAGTAACCCGAGCCCGCGTCGTCGATGGCGAATCCGAAGCCGGCTGCCCGAAGCCTGCCGACGACCTCGCGGAAGGCCGGGTAGTTGAAAACGACTTCCTTTTCCGATAGCTCGAGGACGACGTCCCCGTGCATGCGGCCCATCTCGGCGAGATTCCGGTCGTCGAGAAACACCGAGTGCGTGAGAAGGCGCGCGGACGCGTTCACGAACAGGCGTTTCTTGCGCGCGACCCGCGGAAGCGACGAGAAGACGGTCTCGACGCAGAGGCTCTCGAGCTCGAGAACGAGATCTCCCTCGCGTGCAACCGCGAAGAGATCGTCGGGCATCTCGAGCTCGTGGCCCACGGGTCCGCGGATGAGCGCCTCGTATCCGAGCACGTCGCCGGAACCCACGCCGACGATGGGCTGGAAGACCGCGCGGAGCTTCTTCGCGGAGAGGAGGGCCTTCAGGCGCTCGACGAATCCCTTCTTCTCGCCGCTCTCGCGGGCGTCCGCGAGGCGCGTCGCCTCCGCCAGCGCCCGCATGACCTGCCTGGAAACCCGAACGCGCGGGTCGTCCGGAATCACGAGGGCGGTCGCGTGAATGTGCATGAGATCCACCGAGGAGCGTCCGAGCGCCTGCTTGAGGCGCCGGCCGACGCCCTGCCTGAGCCGCGCGGCCTCCGCCTCCAGCGTGACACCGCGCCGGCCCGGGGCGCGACGCGCGGCGTCGAAGAGAAGGAAGACGCCGTCGGAGCCGTTGAAGGACATGGCGAGGAGGCCGGGCGCGAGCGGCGAGGATGCGACGTCCTCGCGCAGGCTCGCCGCCGTCACCCGAAGGATGCGGTCGTACAACTCCCATCCGTAGAGGCTTTCGACGCCCGCGAACCGCCCGAGCTGAATGTAAATGACGCCGAGGTTCGCGACGCGCTCTCCCTTCAGGTCGGCGAAGGGATGCAGCGTGAGGCCCGTGATGGCGTCGTGAAGCAGCGACTCGAGGCGCAGCCTCTCGATCTCGGGCACGTCGACCGGCGTCCGCTCCGCCACGAGCCTCAGGGAATCCGCCGGCCGCCCTCTCGTCGCTCTCATGCTTCTCCTCTTCTTGCGGGCGCGGCCGCCGTCAGCGCACGCACGCGCGCCCGCAGCTCCTCAGCGTGGAATGGTTTCGTCAGGTGGTCGGTTCCGCCAACCTGCATCGCCGTGATCCGGTCGCGAACCTCCCCGCGCCCCGTTAGAAAGAGGATGGGCAGGTCGCGCGTGATGGGCTGGCGGCGCACGATCTCGCAGAACTCCCAGCCCGTGAGGCCGGGCATGTTGACGTCCAGGACGAGGAGCGCCGGAGGATCGCGCAGGACCGCCCGAAGCGCCGCCGTGCTGTCACTGGCGCCGTCCACGTCGAACCCGTCGAGCGACAGGACCGCGGCCACCGCCTCGACCATCGCCGGGTCGTCGTCCACGACGAAGATGCGCCCGCTCACGCGCCAGCTTCCTTTGCGACGGGGAACATGATCGTGACTTCGAGCCCGTGGCCCGGCTCCGACAGCAACGAAATCTTTCCGCCGTTCTCCTCGAGCAGGTCCTTCGTGACGCCGAGTCCGATGCCGCGCCCGGGAATACCGGACGCCGACGCCGACGGACTCCGCCAGGCGAACGTGAACGCATGCTTCTGCTCGTCCGGCGTCATGCCGGCTCCGGTGTCGCTGATCACGACGAACGCGTGTTGGGCGACGACGCTCGCCCGGACGCGCACCTGGCCGCCGGCCGGCGTGTACTTGACGGCGTTGTCGAGCACGTTTCGAAACGCGCGCTGCAGAGCGACCGGATCGGCGGCGACCGGAATCTCGGCGCCCTCGGCCACGAATTCGAGACGAACCCGCGCCCCGTGCGCGAGCCGGTACGACTCGACGAGCGTGGCGAGGACGCGCACGAGGTCGGAGCGTGGAGCAAGCGGGACGGGAGAGGCGGCACTCTCCGACCGGAGCGGCGCGGAGGCCGGCGCCCGCGGCGGCATCCCCGTGAGCGACTCCATGTGCGCCATCTCGCGAGCGAGCCCCGTGAGGTGCGCCTCCGAGGGCAGTTCGCCGCGGCGCGCGGCCTCGGCAACGAGGTCGCTATAGACACGCAGGACGGTCAACGGCGACTTCAGGTCGTGGAGTACCTCGGCCCGCGAATCGCGGAGGGCCTCCCGGCCCGGCCGCGCGCCCGCACCCGAATGCGGAGAGGGGGAGCGCGCATCCCGGTCGCCCTTGTCGCTTCTCTCGGCTCGGTCGGCCTTGACGTCTCGGGACCCGAAAGCCGGCGAGAGCGTCTTCGATCGCGAGGCGAGCTCGACTCCGAGCGCCACCGCGACCGGCCACACGAAACGCAGGGCCAGGGACCGCGCCTCGGCCGCCGTGGGGGCTGGGGACAGGACGGCGAGGAGCGCGAGGCCCGCGTATGTCCCCACGAGGAAGAAGCGCCCCCCTTCGCGCGAGAGGACCGTCTCGGCCGCGACGAACACGACGAGGAGCGGGAAGAGATCGCTCGCGATGCCACCCGTCCTCGCGAGAGCGACGAGAGTGAGAGCGAGAGGCACGAGGAGGCGCAGAGGCATGGCAAAGGACCCGAGAACGCCCGCCGCGAGGGTCGTCGCGAGAAGCGCGCCCGACACGAGCGCGGCGGCCGCGAGCGCCGCCAGGGCCGGCACCTCGGCGGGAGCGGCCGCGCCCGATGCGAGCAGGATGAGGAGGGACAGAGACAGGAGGGCCGGCCCGAAGAGGCCTGCCCCCACGGAAGCGCTCAGCGGCGGGCGTCCGTCCAGACCGACCTCGGGGCGCGCGCGCGCCTTTCCGGCTCAGTGCACATAGGCGCACCCAACCCGCATGCGACCGTCCGCCATGGGAACCGCGCTCACGCGGCGCATCGCCACACGGTGCGGCTCCCCGCTGTGCCGCTGCAGGATCTCTCCCTCGATCCGGTCGGGAGTCTTCTCCTTGTTCGTCACGAAGGAGATCCCGCCGTAGGAAATGTCGTGCACCTCGGAGATCGAGGATTTCCGTCCCCCGGCGCCCGTGCCACCCACCTTCACCGTCAGCCCGGGGACGTTGAACCGCGGGAAGCGCCGTGTCCGCTCGAACGGCTTCTGGTTCTGCCGCTTGGACGCGTAGAGCCGGATGTCGCTCATCTTGAGGAGGAAATCGAGCAGGCGGCCGTCCGTCGGGAACGTCGCGACTCCGTAGTTCAGGCCCATCTTCAGGCCGACCCGGAGCGGGAGCCGGATGGCGGCCACCTTGTGCCGGATGCGTTCGGCCACGGCGAGGCTGTGGACCACGTCGCTGTTGGGAAGCACCGTCACGAACTCGTCGCCCCCGTACCGGCAGCCGGCGTCCACGACGCGGAGCGACTCGCGGATGACCTTCGCCGTGCGCACGAGAATCCCGTCGCCCACCGGATGGCCGAGACGGTCGTTGATGGATTTGAAACCCGCGAGATCCATCATGAGGACCGACACGACACCACCGCTGCGCTCGGCCCGCGAAACCTCACGGTCGAGATGGTCGTGGAGGAATCGGCGGTTGTACAGGCCCGTCAGCGGGTCGGTGATCGCATTGACGCGAAGGGCCGAGACCTCGTGGTCCGAGAGGAGACGCGGCTCTTTCAGCTTGCCGAGCCTGCTGTGAAACTCGTGGAGGAGCGCCGTCTGGAGCGAGACGGGCGCCCCGAGGGCCGCGTCCATCGTTCCGAACGCGCGCTCCACGCGCGCCCAGAGACGGGAGACGTCGTTCAAAGGAACCGTCACGCCGATCCACTCGACGAGCAGCAGCCTGAGTAGCTCGGCGCGCGTCACGCCTTCGCTCGCTGCGGCTAGCTCCCGCTCGAACCGCTCGCGAACGAAACCGCGGGCGCGCCCCAAACGAGCCAGCCGGGCTACCCGGGCGGAGAGATCTTCTTCGGGCAGCATGTCGCTTGTGTTCGCTTCAGCCGTGGCGCCGAACGGAGGCGGCTTCGACGAGTCCGCCGTCGCTCTCCTTCGCGAGCGATTCCACGGCACGCGCGACGTCGGCGACGGCCTCACCCACTGGGAAGACCAGCATGAGCTGTCCCCCCTGGAGAAGGTCCACCAGCTCGCTGTCGCTCGAAGCCCAGAGGACTCTGCTGCCCGCGACGAGCAGCCGCGCGGAGGTGACGCCCGGCCGGGTCGGGTCGAGCCGGCGGAGCGTCTCCACGACGCGGCGCACCTGGGCAAGGCCGAATCCCGCTGCGCGCAGCTTCCCCGCGAGGCGGAGACGCACGACGTCCGCGAAGGAATAGCGGCGCCGGGACCCGTAGCCCGCCGCGCTCGCGAGAGAAGGCGACAGGAAGCCGAGGCGGTCCCAGTGATCGAGCTGCCGCGCCGACAAGCCCGTCAGACGCGCGACCTGCGCGGTCGAAAACGAGGCGTAAAGGATCCGGCGGTTGAATTTCACGCGTGTGTTCTCGTCAGTCTACGCCGATTCCGCGCCGCGCAAAAGGGGAAAGAGCGACCGGCGGTACACTTCGCTCGAACGATATGAAGACAGGATCCGTGACGTTCAAGGCCGGTACATCCGTGATCAAGGAGGGTGAGCCGGGCCAGGAGATGTTCGTCGTCGAATCCGGCTCGGTGGAAGTCTTCCGCGGCAGCGGACGAAAAGAGCGCCGGCTCTCCCTCCTCGAGGCCGGAGATTTCTTCGGGGAAATGGCGCTTCTCGACAATCAGCCGCGCAGTGCGTCCGTCCGGGCGGCAACGGATTGCCAGCTCCTCGTGATCGACGCGACGACCCTCGACCATATGCTCCGCCAGCACGCGGAGGTCGCCGTGCGCATGCTTCGCAATCTCGCCGGACGCCTTCGTGAGGAGGCCGCGCGGGCCGACAAGGCCGAGACGGCGCTCGGCGCCGCCCCCGTGCCGGCCAGGCCCGAGCCGGCCAGGGCGGCGCCCAAGTCGTCGCCTCCCGCGCCCGCACCCGCGGATCGCTCGCGCACCCTGGTGCCCCCGGGCGCCGCCCCGATCCCCGTCCCGGACAAAAGCGACGTCAGCCTCGGACGTTTCGATTCGATCAGCGGCCTGGTGCCTGACATCGAGCTCGGCCCCCTCGACACCAAGAAACTCACGAGCCGGCGCCACGCGCGCCTCGTCCGCGAGAACGGCGAGACCTTCGTCCTCGAGGAGATCGGGACGGCGAACGGTACGTTTCTGAATGGCACCCGGATCGTCACCGGCGCCAAGACGCGCGTCGTCGACGGCGACACGCTGCGCTTCGGCGGCGTCGACCTCGTCTATCACGGCGCGTAGTCCCAGCCGCGCCCCGCCCGACGAGTGGCATGAGGCGGTCGCGTGCTAACGTTTATTCGTGCCCCTCGAGATCCGCGAAAGCCGCGAGGCCGAGATTCTCGTGCTCGAGCTCCTCGGACGGCTCGACACGAAGACGTCCGGAGCGCTCGAAAAGTCCGTGGCCACGCACCTCGGGGCCGGCCAGCGACGGTTCATCCTCGACCTCGCCGGCATGGAATACGTCTCGAGCGCCGGCCTCAGGATCTTCCTCATGCTCGCAAAGAAGGTAACCGGCAGCACGGGCGGCCTCGCGCTGTGCGGCCTCAACCCCCAGGTCAAGGAAGTCTTCGACATCGCCGGCTTCACGCGGCTCTTCACTCTTGCTGCAACTCGCGCGGAGGCGCTCGCGGGGGGCGGCAAGGCGCCCGCTCTCCCTGCGAAAAAACAAGCGAAGGCATCGGCCGCGAAGCCCTCCGCCGCGGATCCTGCGCCGGAAAGCGCGGCTCCACCCGCGCCTGCGGAATCTCTCGCGGGTCGGGCGGCGATGGCCTTCGGCATCGCGGCTCCCTCGGAACGACCCGTTCCTCCAGAGGTGCAGGACCTCGCGGCGCGGGCAGCGAAACTTCTCGTGCAGGGAGCTTCCGGAAAGAGCGGAGGCAAGGCCCCGGGCTGACGCGCCAACCAAAGAGGGACCTCAGACTGGCGCCCTCCGGGCGGTGCGGGCCGGCTGCGGCGCCGACGACTGGAAAGGACCGAGGCATACCAGTGTCACGTCGTCCCCGGCCGGTGTTCCCTGGAGGAAATCCTCGACCGAAGCGAGGACGCGCGCGA
>JBBRRY010000052.1:0-16158 GCA_038245905.1 Thermoanaerobaculia bacterium
AGCTCCTCGGGCGTCATCGTCACAACGAGGTCGGGCTGCTGCTCTCTGTCTCCACGCATCCCAACAAGGTGCTTCCGCACTTCGCTCTCGTCAAGACTTCGAAAGCTAACTCATCCGACTTTTTCAGCAGCCTGCTAGCGCTCCGCTGCCGCGAGCGGCGAGGCGAGGGCGGCCTGCGCTTCAAGCTTCGCGATGAGCGCCGCGCGGCGCGCCGCGTCGAGGTTCTCGGACCCGGCCCGGAGAATGTCCGGGTTGCCGTCGATCGAGCGGCGAAAGAGGAAATCCTGAACCGCCTTCGCGTCTACGCGCGTCGTCTCCCGGAGTAACCGGGCCACGGCCCCGATCATGACGGGGTTCTGCTCGTCGAGAAGAGCCTCCGCAAGGGTCAGCACGGCCGCGGCCTCCCGGTGGCCTTCCGTCACGAGACCCGTCGCCGCGAGCACGGCGAGATGCCGTTTGCCGACGCTCTTCAGCTTCGCCCACTTCTTCACGACAGCCATTTTCGCGGGTTCGATCCCAAGAGCCGGAGCGGCGATGCGCGTGCCGAGCACCTCGGCCACTTCCAGGTCGTCGGCCACGGCGCTCCACTTCTCGACCTTCGAAAAGAGACCAGATTTGAACTCTTTCTGCTGCCTCTCGAGGAGCTCGAGTGCGACGAGGATCTCCTCGCGCACCTTGCGCGCGATCGCCGCATCGACGAGCGCAAGAGCCACCGCATAATCGATCGCGGGCTTCGCCTTCGTTTGGATGTCGCGCGCGATCGACCGGACGAAGGAGGAACGGACTCCGAGCGCCTTAAGAGGGCTCTTGGACGCCGTCCCTTTGGACTTGTCTCCACGGTCGCCGCGATCCGAACGTTCGGAGCGTCCGTCCAGACGCGAATCCAGAGCGGCCCGGATGTCCTTGAGAATCAGCGCGGCAGACGGTGCGGCCTTGACCATATGCAAGTAACGATTCTAGCACACCAACTGACCACTTTCGGCCCATTCCCCACCCGGAAGTTCGTCACAATATCCTCGAACTGCGTTCGTAAACATCCCCGTTGGAGGCAGTTGCGAAGAGAGGGGTCTGGATGACGCGCGCACCGATCGGCCGTCCGCACAAGGTGACGAATCCGCTCGCGCGACCGACCTGAACACCAAGTTGCTTAAGGTCGACCGCGTCCCGAAGGGACCCGCGTGCCCGCGTCGAAAGGATGCGTTCGACGGCGAGAGGGCCGAACCCCGGAACCCTCTGAAGCACCTCCCGACTGGCCGTCGTGAGCTCGACCGGGAACCGCCCCGGATTCGTGAGCGCCCAGGTGAGCTTCGGATCGTGGTCGAGTGGAAGATGGCCATCCTTGCCATACACGAGCTCGTCGGCGCTGAAGCCATATTCGCGCAACAGGTGATCCGCCTGGATGAGACGTTTTTTCTCGAGCCCCTCCGCGAACGACAGGGGCTCGGGGGCCTGACGCGCCGACGACTGCCGGGCATCCCGCACGGCAGTGGCCGCGTCCCGGGCCATTTCGAGGAGCGCGACTCCCTTTGTCCCGGTCTTCTCCGAGGAGTTTACCGGGTGTTTTTCCGGAGCCTTTTCCGGCGCATGCTCGTCGAACGCTTGCTGGCAGGGCGCCTCGAGGTTGTAGGAGACACGATCCACGAGTCGCACGAGGCGCTCGATTTGCCCTGGCTCGGCACCGGCGAGCGACTTCACGTGGAGGTAGCCACGGTATCCGTGTGTGAACCGCAGCGTCTCGACGAGCTCGAGCATGCGCGCCATCGCGGAAACGGAGTCCTTGGGGATGCCGCTCGTGACGAAGAGGCCGTCGCACCAGCCGCGGCGGAAGGCCGTCATAAACAGGCGCGCGAGGCTGGCGGGCTCGAGTGCGTGCGGGGGAAGGTCGCGCTCCGCGCGCATCGGGCAGTAGTCGCACGAGTACTGGCAGGCGTTCGTGAGCAGAATGCGAAAAATCCGGCGATTCCCCACTCCTGGCACGATCAGATCGCGGATGTTGATCGGCGCCGGCACGACTTTTTTGATGGCAACCATTGCTTCACCCACCTAGCGCAAGTTAGACGTAAGTTTAGCGAAAGTCAAGTGGGTGGACGAACCCTCGGAAAAGCCTCAGCCTCACGGCCGTGCGATGACGCCGCCGCCGAGCACGAGTTCAGGCCGGACGACGTCATAGAAGACTGCGGACTGGCCCGGCGCCGCGGCCCTCACGGACTCCTCGAACTCCAGCCGTCCGCGACCGCCGTCCTCGAGCGTGAGCCGCGCTGCCTGCTCGGGATGACGCGAGCGGATGCGCGCCAGCACTCGGACCGCCTGCGTCTCGCGGCGCGGCATGCGTAGACTGATACCTTCGAGAAAGATCTTCTTGGAGAGCAGGGAGGCGGCGGGGCCTACGACGACGCGCGATTCCTCGGGAGAGGTCGAGAGGACGTACAGCGGCTCATTCGCGGCAACGCCGATCCCCTTCCGCTGACCCACGGTGTACGCCATAGTCCCCTGGTGCGCTCCAATCCTCTCTCCACCTTCAAAGAAAATTCCCCCGGGGCGGGCGCCCGGGAGCGCCGGAAGCTGGATCCCGAGCCGGCCGGCCTCACGCCTGATGAAGTCGGCCGGCGTCGAGCCGTTCGGCACGAAGCAGACTTCCTGCGAGTCGGGCTTGTCCCAGTTCGGAAGCCCGGCCTCGCGCGCGATCTCGCGCACTTCCGGCTTCGTGAGGTCTCCGAGCGGGAAGCGGGTCCGCGCGAGCTGCTCGGCCGTGAGGTCCCACAGGAAGTACGACTGATCCCGCGCGCGGTCCACGGCCTTGAGAAGGCGACTCTCGCCGGTCACGGCGTCGGGCCCGACGCGCGCGTAGTGCCCGGTCGCGACGGCCTCGCACCCGAGCGCGGACGCCCTCTGGAGAAGGCTCTTGAACTTGACCTCGGTGTTGCAGACGGTGCACGGAATCGGCGTCTTCCCCTCGAGGTAGCTCGTGATGAACGGCTTCACGACCGCCTCGGTGAAGTTCTCCTCGAGATTCAGCACGAAGTGGGGAACGCCGATCATGCCGGCGGCGCGGCGGGCGACCGCGAGATCGTCGAGTGTGCAGCAGCGGCCCTCGTTCGCGCCCGTCCCGTCTCGATCGTGGTTCCAGAGGTGCATCGACAGGCCGACCACGTCCGCGCCCTCGCGGTGGAGGAGAAGGGCAGCCACGGACGAGTCCACGCCCCCGGACATCGCGACGGCAACACGCATCGGAGGGATTCTACGAGTGAACCGGCGACGACGTCAGTTTGAGGAGAAGCTCAGAGGGAGCGGCTTCAACCCGCCCTGGCCGTAGGGGGAGGTCCACTCCCGGCTGAACGCGATCGACATCTGACGGCTGTCGGGGGACACCTCGTAGCGCCACGAGGCTCCCGGAAAGCGCGACACCTCGATTCCGGAAATCGACGCCGGCCAGCGCATTCCGTTCTCGCGGCGAAGGCGCTTCACCTCGAGGATCTTCCCCGTCAGTTCGGCGTCCACGACCAGCCGGTCCGCGCGAAGAAACGAATTCTGAATGGTCGGCATCGAGATCGTGGTGATGATGTGAGCCGGGTCCAGGACTTTGGGAGTGCTAGCGGGTGGAAAATGATCCAGAAGTGGTGCGCCCCGTAGCTGGACGAGCTCTTCACGCATCAGACTGAAGTCTTCGACTATCGCGACGCGGTCCATCGGTCCCGCGAGGAAGTCCCGTACCCTCCGGTACCAGGTGGAGCCCTTCCCGCTCGCCCACGCGTTTCTCCATCCCAGTTTCGACCTGCTCGGCCCGGAATCGAGCACGAGGGCTTCGAGGAGCGCCGGCCGGAAATCCATTCCGGCGACGCGTGGACTCCACGGGCGTTCCCCGACGTTCATCTTCCGAAGAACGCCTGCCTCGAGCCGCGCGACGGCCATCGCGATGAGAAGAGAAGTCGTCTCCGGCCGCGACCGGAGCGACTCGTTGAGGTTCCACGATGCCTCGAGAGCGCGTGCCGCCAGATCGTCTCGACCAGCTTGTGCGGCGGCCAGGGCATGCGCCGTCAGGGCCCGCTGAAGCCGCATGTGCCCAAGGAGATTCGGCAGGGGCGACTCGTTTTCGGAGCGCGAGATGTCGAGCGACCACTCTGGGGGCGGAGACGCGGCCAGCGTCGACTCGATTGCGGCGAGCTGGGTGCGGTTTTCATCGAAGAAGCGGGCGACGTTCTCCGGAGGTAGGTCGATGCTGGCCTCTTCCTTCGTGTTCTCTGCCGAGAGGTAGTCGAGGATGGCCTGGCTTCCCTTTTCCGGAGGAAGCGAGGGGAAGTGAGTGCGGGACATTCGAACGGAGGAGGTCAGGTCGAACGCGCTCCCATGCGTGAGCTCCTGCAGCTTCTTCGCCGTTTCATTCGTTTCGCGCTTCGGATACTTCTTCTTCAGATCCTCGAAGCTTCCGAAGGTCGTCGCCCACTCCTTCTCGCATTTCAGTTCCCGGCGCGCCGCCCAGGCGTCTCCTCCAGAGATCCACATACCCGCGACCAGCAACGCGGCCAGGAGGGAAAGGAGAGCGACGCGGCGGAGCTTCACGGTTTTCCGCTCAATTCAGGGCTTCAGCGGCCGTGCCGCCAGAACCTCGTCCGTCTTCCGGATCTCGAGGACCAGGACGTTCGCCTTGTGCCAGGAGCCGGTGAGACTCGGCATGGCGGCGGCTGGCACGGCACGCATACCGCTCCGCACCAACGCGGCCTGAAAGACTTCGGTGAGCTTCTTTGTCTCGGCATCCTCGACGGCGCTCTTCGCGGCCTCCTCGATCGCGGCGCGCCAGGCGTCGAGGTACGCCGCGGACGCGACGCGATCGCGCCAGGAGGAGAGCAGGGCCTCCGCGCGACCCCGGAGCGGCCCTTCGCGCCGCCTTCTCTCCCCCAACCGCTTCGACGCCTCGTACGGCACCCACGCCTCGCGCTTCCAGGCCGCGAGCATTCCCGCCCGCGGGTCGAGCGTCTTGAGGCGCTCCCGCCACCGAGTCGCATCGACGGGAATCCGGCGCACGGCCGCGAGCTCCAGGCGCGTCGCCGCGATCGAGACAAGCTGGCTCACGATCTCCGGCCGGCCGCGCAACGAGCCCGTGAGCGCGAATGCGGCGTCGAGCGAGTCCTCCGCACGCGCGTCGTTCCGGGCGGCCCTCGACTCGGCTCGCCCCACGAGGACGCGCGCGAGCTGCATCTGACCGGAAAAATTCGGCACGGGTCCCGCGTAGAGCTTCGAGAGGTCCGCGGCCCACTCCGGCGTGGGCCCCGCGAGAAGCGTCTTCTCGATCGCGTCGAGAGCCGGCTCGTGCGCGGCGAGAAACGACGCCACCGCGGCCGGTGGCGGCTCGGGAAGGCCCTGGGGTTTCGCGGCCTGGGCGTCCGCCCACTTCTCGAGAGGCGCGCGAACCCCGTCCCATTCGGTCTTCTTCGGCCGGCTCGGATCGTCGTCCGCCTGCTCGGCGCGAGGCCGCAGCTCGATTCCCAGCGTCCGCGCCGCGTCCTCGATGGCGCGAGCCGTCTCGTTCGTGGGCCGCGCGGGGAACCGCGCCGTGAGGCTTCCGAAGGTTCCGAACGACGCCTCCCACGCGGCCTCCGCCGCCCGCTCGCGGCGCGCCGCTTTGAACGACCCAGCTCCCAGCCAGACGAGCGCCGCGCCCACGAGGGCGAGCAACAGAAACCCGATTGTCCGTCCGATCCGCATTCACGTTCCTCCGACTATTCCGGATGGGGATGATACGGGGCAGAATGACCCCATGAAACGTCCCGGCAGATTGTCCGCGAAAGTCGTCGACGTCCGGCTCCCCTCGCTCCCCGGCTGGAAGCGGACGAAAGGAAAGCTCCACCGCATTTTCACGTTCGCCGACTTCTCGGAGGCGTTCGCCTTCATGACGCGCGCCGCGCTCGCCGCCGAGAAGCTCAATCACCACCCGGACTGGTCGAACGTGTGGAACAAGGTGACGGTGGACCTCTCGACCCATGACGCGGGCGGCATCACGGAGCTCGACTTCCGTCTGGCGGCGGAAGTGAATCGGATCGCGGGGAGCTGAGAACAGGAAGGAGGTCGGAAGGAGAATCCCGGCCCAACCTGTCGATTTCCCAACATAACCCCATCCGTCGGGCCACTCGTGCGCTGCACCGGATTTCCGAGCTAAATTACTTTCAAAGAGAATCTTAGGGGCTCTTCGTTCACGACCCGAAGCGCGTGGCACAACGTGTGAAGGGCGACGCACTGGAGGCCTCACGGCCATGTCGCAAAAGTGCGTGGAAATGATTTTTGGAAGGCTCGCGACCGACGAGGAGCTGCGCCGGGAATTCCGTAAGGATCCGACGGGGACGATCTGCAAGCTCGCCGCCTGCGGCGTGGAGCTGACGAAAGCCGAGTGCGACGCTCTTCTCGCGACGAACGGAGCGCTCTTCGAGCGCCTCGCCGAAACCATCGACCCTCGCCTTCAGAAGGCGAGCCTGCGCCCGAACGAGGCGCAACGCCCCGACGCCGAAAGGAGACCGTCGTGATCCGAAAGGTCCTCACCCTGACCCTCTCGCTTCTTGCGTTTCCCCTCGCGGCCCAGGGGGCCGGCGCGCCCGACGCCACGGCCGGCGTGCCGCTCTCGCTTGCCGACGCGACGGTGCGTGCGCTCGCACGCAACCACGACATCGCGTTCGAGCGCGATGCGTTCCGGATCACGGACGCCACGATCCTCCGGGCCGAAGGCTCGTACGACCCCTCCTTCCGCCTCGACGCGCGTTACCGCAGCCACACGGATCCCGTGAACTCGCTCCTCTCCGGGGCGCCCGCGAGCGAAATCTCGCCGTCGGCCGAAGGCTTCGCGACGTCGGCGAGCATCGGACAGCTCCTCCCGACGGGTGGCGTCGTGAACGTGTCCGCGTCCGGCTCCCGGGACCTCACGAACTCCTTCTTCACGGTCCTGTCTCCAGCCTGGAGCACGGCGGTCGGCATCGACCTGCGTCAGCCGCTCCTTCAGGGGCTCTCGCTGGATCCGGCGCGGCGGGCGCTGCGCATCGCCCGGATCGACCGCGAGCGCGGATCGGCCAGCCTGCGCCGTACCGTGACCGAGACCGTGGCCTCCGTCGAGCGCGCGTACTGGTCGCTCGTCGCGGCCCGGCGCGACGTCCTCGTTCGCGAGGCGAGCGTGAAGCTCGCCGGGGACCAGCGCGACGACACGAAGACGAAGATCGACGTCGGGACGCTCGCCGAGTCCGAGATCGCGCAGCCGGTCGCCGAGCTCGAGCGCCGCAGAGGCGACCTTTACGCGTCGCAGGAATCCGCGCGCCGGGCCGAGCTCCTGCTCAAGCTTCTCCTCCTCGATAACGAGAACGACGCCGTGTGGAACCAGCCGCTGCTGCCAACCGACAAGCCGGAAACCGATCTCCGCCGTATCGACCTCGCGGCGGCTCTCAAGGAAGCCGGCGCCCGCCGGCCCGAGATCGCGGAGGCCTCCGCTCGTGTCGCCGAGCGTGCCGTAGACGTCGACTTCGCGAGGAGCCGGAGCCTTCCGCAGGTCGATCTCGTGGCCTCGTACGGGCGCCGCGGCCTCGCGGGCGACCTGAACCCGAACGCGCCCGCGATCGGCTTCACGGGGCAGCCCGTCGTCGTGCCGGACGCTCTGAACGGCGGCCTCGGGCGCTCGTTGGGCGGGATTGGCGAGGGGCGTTTTCCCGATGCGTCGATCGGCGTTTCGGTCGCGGTGCCTATCCTGAACCGCGCCGCCCGAGGCGACGCCGCCATCGCGAAGGCGCAGAAGAGCCAGGCCGAGACGACGCTCTCCCAGCAGAAGCAGCGCGTCGCCGTCGAGGTGCGCAATGCCGCGCTGACGCTCGAGACCGCGGCCGCGCGCATCGAGGCCGCGAAGGCGGGGCGCGAGGCCGCCGAGACGCAGCTCCGCGCCGAGCACGAGCGTTATGGCGTCGGCCTCTCGACGAACTTCTTCGTCCTCACGCGCCAGAACGAGCTCGCGCAGGCCACTCTCACCGAGACCGCCGCACTCACCGATTACCGCAGAGCCCTGACCGACTTCGCGCGTTCCACGGGGGTGCTTCTCGACGAGCGCCACATCGAGATCCGGGACGACGCTCCGGCCGTCAAGTCCGAAGGGGGGAAGTGAACATGGCACGCTCGAGCGCCGCTCCTTTCCTCACGGCCTGTCTCGCCGCCCTCGCGGCCGCCGGCTGCTCGCGCAGCGCGAACGGACGTCTGGCGGCGTCCGCGCCGGCGCCCGCGCCGATCTCCGTCCGGGCCGCCGCCGTGGAGAGCCGTGTTCTCCCCCGCATCCTCGAAGTCACGGGCGCCCTTACCGCGGACGAATCGGCGGACGTGGCCTCGGAGCGCGACGGAAACGTCGCGACCGTCCGTGTGGAACGCGGGACCTACGTCGAGAAAGGCACCGTCCTCGCGACCCTCGACGAGCGCGAGGCGAAGGCCCAGCTCGACCAGGCGCGCGCGAATCTCGCGTGGGCCGAATCCGAATTTACCCGATACGCCGAGCTCCGGCAGAAGCAAGTCGTCGCAAAGTCCGAAAACCAGCGGAAGGAAACCGACCGCGACCTCAGCCGCTCCTCGGTCGCCCTCGCCGAGAAAGCGTTCGCCGACTGCGTGATTCGTGCGCCGTTCGCGGGCGTCGTCACGGAGAAGAAAATCTCGGCGGGTGCGTTCGTGAAGCGCGGCCAGGCGATCTGCGGCCTCGTAAAGATCGACCCCCTGCGCGCCGAGCTCGCAATCCCCGAGATCGCGGTCCCATCCATCCGGGTGGGCCAGAAGGCCCGCTTGAACGCCCAGTCCTTCCCGGATCGCACCTTCGAGGCGACGGTTCGATACATCGGGCCGTCGCTCAACTCCGAGGCCCGGACGCTCGTCGTCGAGGCGATGGTCCCGAACCCCGAGCGGATCCTGAAGCCCGGGCTCTTCGTGACGGCCCGCGTCGAGCTCCCGAAAAAGGACGCGACGCTCCTCGTCCCTGCGGCCGCCATCGTGACGAACTCGGGAGTCTCACATGCCTTCGTCCTCGGCACGGACCGCGTCTCCGAGCGTATCGTCGCGCTCGGCGACCGCTACGGCGACGCCGTCGAGATCCGCAGCGGCCTCTCCGCCGGCGAACGCGTCGTCGTGAAACCCGATCGCCAGCTCGCGGACGGCCTCGAAGTCGCCCGGCCCCGCTGATCGGCGAAAGGAAACCACACCGTGCAGGCTCTCGCCCGTCTCTGTGTCCGCCGGCCCGTCTTCGCGTCGGTCCTCGTCATCGCCCTCGTCGTCGTCGGCGGCGTCGGCTACTCGCGCCTCGGCGTCGACCGTTACCCGAAGATCGACTTCCCCACCGTCGCGGTCATCACACGCCTGCCGGGCGCCGCGCCCGAAGAGGTCGAGACCGAGGTCACGGACAAGATCGAGGAGTCGATCAACACGATCGCGGGCATCGACGACCTCCAGTCCGTGTCCGCCGAGGGCATCTCGCAGGTCTTCGTGACGTTCATCCTCGAAAAGAACGTCGACGTCGCCGCCCAGGAGGTCCGCGACAAGGTCAACCGCGTCCTCGCGGAGCTCCCGCGCGACATCGACCAGCCGATCGTCGAGAAGCTCGACCCCGACGCGACGCCCGTCCTCTCGATCGCGCTCTCGGGAAACCGCACACTGCGCGAAACCACCGAGTTCGCGGACAAAGTCTTCCGGCGGCAGATCGAGTCCGTGAACGGAGTCGGCCAGGTCACGATCCTCGGCGGCCGCTCGCGCCGCATCAACGTGCGTCTCGACACGGAGCGACTCAAGGCCTATGGGCTCTCGGCCGTGGACGTGCGGCGCGCCCTCCAGACGCAGAACGTCAAGATCCCGGGCGGTACCCTCAAGGCCGGTGCGAACGAGGCGACCGTCCGCGTCTACGGTCGCGTCCAGAACGCGAAGGAATTCGAGGCCATCTTCATCACGCAGCGCGGCGGGCTGCCCGTCAGGATCGGCGACGTCGCGACGGTCGAGGACAGCGAGGAGGACGCGGAGCGCGCCGCCTCGAAGGACGGGGTCCCGACGGTCGTCCTCTCGGTGCGAAAGCAGTCCGGCACGAACACGATCGCGGTCATCGACGCGCTCAAGGGGCGTCTTGCCCAGATCGCGCCGCAGCTTCCGGCCGGCTATACGACCGAGATCGTCCGCGACCAGGGGCTGTTCATCAAGGCGGCCGTCGACACGGTCCAGGAGCACCTTCTCCTCGGCGGCTTCCTCGCGGCGCTCGTCGTGCTCCTCTTCCTCGGCAACCTCCGCTCGACGCTCATCGCCGCCATCGCGATCCCCACGTCCATCATCTCGACGTACGCGCTCATGTACGCGATGGGCTTCACGCTGAACGTCCTGACGCTTCTTGCCCTGACGCTCGCGGTGGGCATCGTCATCGACGACGCGATCGTCGTCCTCGAGAACATCTTCCGCTTCATCGAGGAGAAGCACGTGGCGCCGTTCCAGGCCGCGATCGACGCGACGAAGGAGATCGGCCTCGCCGTCCTCGCGACGACGCTCTCTCTCGTGGCCGTCTTTCTCCCCGTCGCCTTCATGGGCGGCATCGTCGGGCGGTTCATGAACTCGTTCGGCCTCACCATGGCCTTCGCGATCCTCGTCTCGCTCCTGGTTTCTTTTTCCCTCACTCCCATGCTTTCCGCGCGGCTGTTGAAGAGAAAGATTCTCAAAAAGGAAGAGGGGGGCGACGATTCGTCCAAGTCTCGAGGGTTTTACAGCTTCATCGACCGCGCCTACATGGCGATGCTGAAGTGGTCGATGGCCCACCGGTGGGTCATCGTCCTCGTCTGCGTTCTGTCCCTCGCCACGGTTCCGATCCTCTTCAAGGTCGTCCCGAAGAACTTCCTCCCGTACGACGACGAGTCCCAGTTCGAAGTGAACTTCCGTGCGCCTGAGGGGACGTCCCTCGAGGCGACTGCTCTCATCGGAAATCGCATCTCGAAGGAAGTGAAGACGCTGCCGGGAGTCGCGTATGCCCTTCTCACCGTCGGCGCAGACGACGCAAAAACGCCGAACGTCGGAAGCGTCTACGTGAAGCTCGTAGATGCCAACAAGCGCAAGGACGCCCAGACGACGGTCATGGACAGGGTCCGCAAGGAGCTGCTCCCGCATTTCGCGGACGCGAAGCTGCGCACGGACGTCTCGTACGTCAACGCCTTCTCGAGCGGCCAGAAGAACGCCGAGATCATGTTCGTCGTCAACGGGCCGGACCTCGCGAAGCTTTCCCAGGTCTCGGACGCGCTCATGAAGAAGCTGTCTCAGGTCCCCGGGATCGTGGACGTGGACTCCTCTCTCATCTTCGGAAAGCCCGAGCTCGGCGTCACGGTCGCGCGCTCGAAGGCCTCGGACCTGGGCGTCTCCGTCGCGGACGTGGCCGAGACTCTCCGCGTCCTCGTGGGTGGCGAGAAGGTCTCCGCGTTCGACGACGGGGGTGAACAGTACGACGTCTATCTCCGCGCGAGGCCGCTCGACCGCGCCGACGAGGCGAGCCTCCGCCGCTTCAACGTGCCCTCGAACCGCCTCGGTGCCGTCCCGCTCGAGGACGTGACCTCGTTCCGCGCGGGCGTCGGCCCGTCCGAGATACGCCGCCTGAACCGGCGGCGGCAGGTCACGATCCTCGCAAACATGAACCCCGGCTTCTCGTCGCAGGTCGCGATCGACCTTCTCTCGAAGGAAGCGAAGGCGATGAACCTCGACCCGTCCTACACGTACCGGTTCATCGGGCGGTCGAAGGAGCAGGGCCGCGCGGCCCAGAACTTCCTCCTCGCCTTCGCGCTCTCCTTCGTCTTCATGTACCTCATCCTCGCAGCGCAGTTCGAGAGCTGGCTGCACCCCATCACGATCCTCCTCTCGCTCCCGCTCACGGTCCCGTTCGCGCTCGTCTCGATTCTCGTCGCCGGGCAGTCGGTGAACATCTTCACGTCGCTCGGCATCCTCGTGCTGTTCGGCGTCGTCAAGAAGAACTCGATCCTCCAGGTCGAGTTCGCGAACCAGCTCCGCGAGCGCGGCATGGAACGCGATGCCGCCGTAATCCTCGCGAGCCGCGAGCGTCTCCGGCCCATCCTCATGACGACGCTCGCGTTCGTCGCGGGCATGCTGCCGCTCCTCGTCTCGTCCGGCCCGGGCGCGGGCACGAACCGCGCGATCGGCTCCGTCATCGCGGGCGGGCAGACGCTGGCCCTCCTCCTCACTCTCCTTGCGACGCCCGTCGCTTATTCGCTCTTCGACGACCTCCAGACCGCTGCCGGGCGGATCTCTCGGAGGCTGCGCGGACGGGAGCCGGCGCAGATCGCGAAGGCGCGCCTGGAAGCGCCGGCTCCGGCGGGGCTGTAGAGTCGCGACATGCGGACCCCCAAACGCCCCGCTGCCTTCGCCGCATCCGCGCTCGCCCTCGCCACGCTCGCGGCACCGGGGTGCCGCGCGAAGGACGACGGCTCCGTACACCTCAACGGCCGGCTCGAGGCGCCCGTCGTGGACCTCGCACCGAAGGTCGCCGGCCGCGTCGTCGAGGTCCGGGTCAGAGAGGGCGACCGCGTGAGAGCGGGCGACGTCATCGCCCTCCTCGACCTCGGGGAGACCGCGCTCGCGCCGGAGCGGGACGCGCGGGGGCTGAAGTCCGCCGAAGCGCGCTTCAACGACCTCAGGGTCGGAAGCAGAAGCGCCGAGATCGCGCAAGCAGAGGCGGACGTCGCCGACAAGAAGGCCGCCGTCGAACTCGCGCGCCGAGAGCTGGAGCGCCAGGAAATTCTTCTTTCTAAGAAAGTCGGAACGCAGCGTGACACAGACACCGCCCGCACGAGCATGGAGCGGGCCGAGGCGAGCGCAAGAATGGCCGGCGATCGTTTGCAGCTCTTGCGTGAGGGATTCCGGCAGTACCAGACCGAACAGGCGCGCGCGGACGTCTCGCGCGCCGCGACGGTGCTCAAGCAATCGGAGTCCGTGGCGCGAGAGGCCGAGATCCGCGCGCCCGCCGACGGCGTGATCCTCCACCGCATGGCCGAGCCGGGCCTCCTCCTCGGCCCCGGCCAGCCCGCCGTGACACTCGCCTTCTCGAATCGCCTCTACGTCCGGACATTCATCCCCGAGACGCAGCTCGGCCGGGTGCGCCCGGGCAGCCCGGCCGAGGTGACCGTCGACGCGTTTCCCGGAAAGGTGTTTCCCGCGAAGGTCACGGAGATTTCGCCCGACGCCGAGTTCACGCCGAAGCCTGTCGAGACCGCGCGCGAGCGCGTGAACCTCGTCTACGCCGCGAAGGTCGACCTCGACGCGGGCTGGAACGCACCGCTCGTGCCCGGCCAGCCGGCCGACGTCCGTGTGAAGCCCGCGGAGAGCGGCCCGGCGAAAAGCGCCGCCCCGTGATCCGCGCCGAGAAGCTCGTCCGAAGCTTCGGCAGCCGGCCGGCGCTCCGCGGGATCGATCTCTCGATCGCGCGCGGCGAGATGTTCGCGCTCATCGGGCCCGACGGCGCCGGCAAGACGACCTTCTTCCGGATCGTCGCGGGCCTCCTCGAGCCGACATCCGGCCGTGCCGTCAAGGATGACGTCCCGTTCGGCCTCGTCCCGCAACGCTTCTCGCTCTACGAGGATCTCACCGTGGACGAGAACCTCGACCTCAGAGCCCGGCTGTACTCCGTGCCGCCCGCCGAAGCCGCGGCCCGCGCGAAGGACCTCCTCTCGCGAGTCGGTCTCGACCGCTTCGGCACGCGCCTCGCGGGCGCGCTCTCGGGCGGGATGAAGCAGAAGCTGGCCCTCGTCGCGGCGCTCCTGACGCGCCCGGCTCTCCTGCTTCTCGACGAGCCGACCACGGGCGTCGACCCCGTCTCGCGCCGGGAGTTCTGGCAGGTCCTGAACGCCCTCCACCACGAAGGGCTCACGATCGTCGTCTCGACTCCCTATATGGACGAGGCCGAGTACGCCTCGCGGATCGCGTTCCTCAACGAGGGGCGAATCGTGGCGGAAGGCACGCGGGAGGAGATCCTGGCGGCGGTCCCGAGAGACGCCGGGACGAACTCCTCCCCGACTCTGGAGGATGCATTCATTTTTTTCAGCGAGGAAAGAGACGAAAAGGCGTCTTCTCCCCTTTCGAAGAAATCTTCGTCTCTCCCTTCCTCTTCAGCAAATTCCTCTGAAGTCCTTCTCCGCTGCGACAACCTCACGCGCACGTTCGGCAATTTCACGGCCGTCGATCACGTGTCGTTCGAGATTCCCCGCGGGAAAGTGTTCGGCTTCCTCGGCCCGAACGGCTCGGGCAAGTCCACGACGATCCGGATGCTGACGGGGCTGCTCGAGCCCACGTCGGGCACGGCGACGGGCTTTGGCGGCCTCGACGTCGCGAAGGACACCGAGAAGTGGAAGAAGCGCCTCGGGTACATGAGCCAGAAGTTCTCGCTCTACCTCGACCTCACGGTGAAGGAGAACCTCGAATTCTTCGGCTCGATCTACGGTCTTTCACGTCCGCGTCTCGCGGAGCGCATCGGCGCGCTCTCGGCGCGTCTGCGCTTCGAATCGATCCTCGGCGAGCTGACCGAGAATCTCTCGACCGGACAGAGGCAGCGCGTCGCGCTCGCGGCGGCCCTCCTCCACGAGCCCGAGCTCCTCTTCCTCGACGAGCCGACCGGCGGCGTCGACCCGAAGGGGCGGCGCCTGTTCTGGGACCTCATCTACGAGCTCGCCGCCGCGCGCGGGATGACGGTCCTCGTCACGACACACTACATGGACGAGGCCGAGCAGTGTGACCGCCTCGGCTTCATCCTCGACGGGAAGCTGATCGCCTCGGGCAGCCCTTCGGACCTCAAGGCCTCTCTTTCCGGGCGGCTCTTCGAGGTGCCGCTCGCGACCGAGCCGTTCGCGGCCCTCGCGTCCGTGCGGGACGACGCGGGCCTCGAGGATGCCTATCTCTTCGGCCGGCGGCTGCGCGCCGTCGCGCGGCCGGGCGCGGGCCCCGCGGCCGCGCGGCTCCTCGCGCGGTTCGGCGCGCCCGCCGAGGCCGAGCCCTCGCTCGAGGACGTCTTCGTGTCGCTCGCCCGGAGCGCCGAGAGGGCCGCGGCGTGAACCGCCTTCTCGCGCTCGTCCGCAAGGAGTTCCTCCAGCTCCGCCGCGACACGATCACGCTCCGGATGATCGTGATGGTGCCGATCCTCCAGACGCTCATCTTCGGCTACGCGATCAACTACGACGTCAAGCATCTGAAAACAGTCGTCCTCGACGAGGACAAGTCGTACGACAGCCGCGAGCTCATCGCAAAAATGACGGCGAGCGAGTACTTCGACATCGTGAAGCACGTCGATTCCGAGTCCCAGCTGCGCCACGAGATCGACGCGGGCCACGCCTCCGTCGGCCTCCTGATCGACCGCAACTACGGGAAGAACCGGCGCCGCGGCACTTCCGCGAAAGCACTCCTCGTCGTGAACGCCTCCGACACGACGACCGCGAGCCAGGCGATGGCGATCGCGGGCGGTATCTCGAGCCAGCTCTCGCTCCGCACGCTCGCGGCGAAAGCCGGCTGGAAGGAATCCGGTCCGCCCGTCGACCTGCGCGTGAGGCCCTGGTACAACCCCGACCTCCGGACCGCCACCTTCATCATCCCGGGCCTCATCGCGATCCTGCTGACCTTCACGCTCATCCAGTTCACGGCCATGGCGATCGTGCGCGAGAGGGAGCGCGGGACGCTCGAGCAGCTCCAGGTCACGCCCGTGACGCGCGTCGAGCTCATCCTCGGGAAGATCGCGCCCTTCGTCGTGATCGGCGTCTTCCAACTCACGCTCATCATCCTTCTCATGCGGTACCTGTTCGAGGTGCCGATTGCGGGAAGCGTTTTCGAGCTGTATCTCGTCGGGCTCATGTTCATCGCCGCCGTCCTCGGCCTCGGGATGCTCCTCTCGACGATCGCGACGACGCAGATGCAGGCGATGCAGATGTCGTTCTTCTTCCTGCTGCCGTTCGTCTTCCTCTCGGGCTACGTCTTTCCGATCGACGGCATGCCGAAGTTCTTTCAGTACATCACCTACCTGATCCCCGCGAAGTACTTCATCCAGGTCGTGCGCGGCATCGTCCTGAGGGGCGCGCCGCTGACCGAGCTTTGGGAGCCCGTCGCCTGGCTCACCTTCTACACCCTTGCGATCATCGCCCTCGCCGTCTCGCGGTTCCA
>JBBRRY010000053.1:0-14843 GCA_038245905.1 Thermoanaerobaculia bacterium
CGCGATCGCGAAGTACGGCGTCACCGGCCGCGGCGTCATCGTCGCGCTTCTCGACCGTGGAATCGACTGGAAGAACGCGGACTTCCGGAACGCCGACGGGACGACGCGGATCGCGTACATCCTCGATTTCACGGACAACTCGGGCGCCGCTTCGAGCGGCGTCGGCCGGGGAACGCTCTACACGCGCGCACAGATCAACGCGGCCCTTTCCGCGGGGACGAACCTCGCCACGCGCGACGCGGTCGGGCACGGCACGGTCACGGCCGGCATCGCGGCGGGCAACGGCCGCAACGTCGCCAAGTACCGGGGCATCGCACCGGACGCGACGCTCATCGTCGTCAAGGTCACGTCGGACGGCGCGCCCGCCCACGACGGCGAGGCCGCCGAAGCCGGATTCAACGACGCGACGACGTTCCCGGTCGCGATCGACTTCGTCAAGGCCAAGGCGCGTGAGCTCGGCCTGCCGGCCGTCATGCTCCTGAACCTCGGCTCGCAGGGCGGGCCGACGGACGGGACGAGCTCGCTCGCCACGAAGATCGACGCTTCGGTCGGGCCCGGCATCCCCGGCGTGGTCTTCGTGACGGGGCCCGGGGACGACGGCGGGATGGCGAACCGCGCCGGCGGAAACGTCGCGCAAGGCGGCACGGAGTCGATCCGCATCCGGAAGGGACTTGCGAGCCCGATGATCGTCGACCTCTGGTACCCGGGCGCGGACCGCTTCGACGTGACGATCCAGACGCCGACGACGACGTACGGCCCGTACGCCGCGCCCGCCACGAACGCGGACACCGCGTTGATCCAGAACGCGGACTTCGCTTTCTACCATCACGGCTCGTCGCGCGTCTTCTACGGCGGCCAGAACGGCAAGCGCGAGATCTGGCTCCGGCTCGACGGCCCGACCGGCGACTACACGCTGTCCCTCCGCGGAACGACGGTGACAACCGGGCACTTCGACGCGACGATGAACCCGTCGCAGGAGTGGAGCTCCGCGAACGTGAACTTCTTCCTCGATCACGTCGCACCTGGCAACATCTGGGACGGCGCGGCTGCCCGGAACAACGTCTCGCCGACCGACTACGTCCTCCGGAACAGCTACGTCGACCTCGACGGAATCGCCCGGACGATCACCGGGCAAGGGTCGATCGGCGGGATCTGGCCGGGCGCCAGCACCGGGCCGACGTTCGACGGGCGGCTCGGGATCGACGTCGCCGCGCCGGGCAACAACCTCTTCGCGACCTACGCACCCAAGTCCGAGTTCGGCACCGCGCGCTCGAACTACATTCAGGATGGCCTCGGCTTCTACGGCCGGCAGAGCGCCGTGAGCGCGGCCGCGCCGATCGTCACGGGAATCATCGCGCTCATGCTCCAGGCGAATCCGGCGCTCGACGCGCCGACCGTGAAGTCGATCCTGCAGCGGACTGCCCGCGCGGACTCGTTCACGGGCGCCGTCCCGAACGCGACGTGGGGATCCGGGAAGGTCGACGCCCTGGCGGCTCTCGACACGGTCGCGGCGTCGTCGCTCTTCGTCCCGATCGTGCTGTCGTCCGGGGGCGCGCACAACTCCTTCTTCACGACCGAGATGGCTCTCACGAACCGCGGGACGACGGACGCGGCGGTCACCTACACCTACACGGCAGCGTTCGGAGGCTCGAGCGGAAGCGCCGCGGACATGGTCGGCGCGGGGCGACAGAAGCTCGTGCCCGACGCGATCGTATACCTGCGAAATCTCGGCATCCCGCTCGGCGACGCCGGAAACCGCGGAGGCACGCTGCGCATCGGGTTCACCGGGCTGTCTGCGCCGAACGCAGCGGCTGCCACCGTGCGCACCGCGACGCCCGTCGCGGACGGCCGCGCGGGTCTCGCCTACTCCGGCCTGCCCTCGACACGTCTTCTCGCCGCTCCCATCTATCTCTGCGGACTCCGCCAGAACTCCTTCGACCGTTCCAACGTCGCCGTCATGAACGCCGGCGCCGCGGGAGACGGAGACGTCACCCTGCGCCTGACGGTGGTCTCGGGCGATCCGGCCCACCCGCAGACGCAGGCTCTCCCCGACATCGCGCTCGCGCCTGGCGGCTTCAGCCAGGTATCGGGCATCCTCGCGTCCAACGGACTCAACATGTCGAACGGGTACGTGAAGGTCGAGCGCGTCTCGGGCAGCGCGGCCTTCTATGCGTACGGCGTCATCAACGACCAGGCGAACTCCGACGGCTCCTTCGTCGAGCCCGTTCTCGCGAGCCCGGCGGCCGCGGTATCGGCCGCGACGCTTCCCGTCGTCGTCGAGACGAGCGCGTTCTCGACCGAGCTCGTCATCACGAACTTCTCGGCGAGCGGGCGGACGCTTCACCTGACCTACGTCACGGGCGCGCTCTCTGGCGGCGCCGCGAACTTCAACATCACGCTCCTTCCCAACGAGCAGCAGATTCTTCCGGCCTTCGTGCAGGTTCTCCGCGACCGCGGGGTCATCGCGGGGGCTCCCGGCCCGACGTTCGCGGGCGCTCTCTTCGCGACGGACCAGACGGGCGACCTCCGGGGCGTCTCGATCGGAGCCCGCACGTCCTCACCCGGGGGCGGCGGCCGGTACGGCCTCTTTTATTCGGCCGTGCCCGCCGGTGCGGAGGCGACGACCGTCGCGTGGCTCTACGGGCTCCAGCAGAACGCCGACAACCGGACGAACCTCGCGCTCGTGAATGTCGGATCCGCCGACGGCTCGACGGACGGGTTCCACATCGACCTCTACGACGGCGACACGGGACAGAAGGCCGGCGAGACGGACGCGGCCGTCCCCGCGAAAGGCTTCTTCCAGATCGGAACGATCCTCGCGGCGTACGCACCCGGCGTGACGAGCGGCTACGCGCTCGTCACGCGTACCTCGGGTGGCAACCCGTGGGTCGCTTACGCGGTCATCAATGACGGCGGCCAGCCCGGGCAGAGGAGCGGCGACGGCGCCTTCGTGTCGGCGGTGGTCGGGCCCTGAGACGACGGCCGCCGCCCCGAACGAGAATGGTGCGCCCGAGGCGATTCGAACGCCTGGCCTTCAGATCCGGAGTCTGACGCTCTATCCAGCTGAGCTACGGGCGCATACGGGGCTTTGAAACACCGTGAAAAAACTGGGGTGAGAGACGGGGGTCGAACCCGCGACATTCGGAACCACAATCCGACGCTCTACCGACTGAGCTACTCCCACCGCACTCGATCGGACCGCGAAGAATAGCAGAATCGGCGCGACGCCTGACTCGCGCATGGCGCGCCGTGCCCGCCCGGTAAGATGCTCCCCCCCATGGACACCCTCGACGACCTGAGACGGCGGATCGACGAAACGGACCGGCAGCTCCTCGAGACGCTGGCGCTCCGCCTGAAGTTCGTCGCGGAGGTCGGGCGGCTGAAAAGCAAGGGCGTCCCGTTCCTCAGAGACCACGCAAGAGAGAGCGAGCTCCTCGGGAAGATCGAAGCCCAGGCCCGCGAGATGGGCCTCGACCCCTTCCGCGCCACGGAGATATTCCGCGAGGTCATCGCGATGTCCGTGAAGGCGCAAGAGGAAGCGCTCCTCGACCGCAAGGCCGCCGAACGCTCCCTCGGAAACGCGCACCGCGTCGCGTTCCAGGGTGCCGAGGGCGCGTACAGCCACATCGCAGCCCGCAAGTATTTCGGCGCGTCCGCGACAACGTTCGCCGGCTTCCCGACTTTCAAGGCGGCGCTCGCCGAGGCGGAGCGCGGCGACGCGGGCTACGCGTTCCTCCCGATCGAAAACACGACGGCTGGATCGATCAACGAGACGTATGACCTCCTCCGTCATACGGACCTGAAGATCGTCGGCGAGGAGATCCTCGAGGTGCGCCACTGCCTCCTCGCCCTCCCGGGCGCGACGCTCGCGGGAGTCCGCCGCGTCGTCTCGCATCCGCAGGCTCTCGCGCAGTGCACCCGATTTCTCGCGGAGCTTCCGGGGGTGACCGCAGCGCCTTTCGTCGACACGGCGGAGGCCGCGCGCCACGTGAAGGAGACCGGCGACCCCTCGCTCGCCGCAATCGCCTCGGAGGAAGCCGGCGGTCTCCACGGGCTTTCGGTCCTCGCCCGCGACATCGCCGATCAGGAGGAGAACTGGACGCGCTTCGTGGTCGTCTCCGCGCTGACGTTGACGCCCGACCCGCGCATCCCGACGAAGACCTCACTCGTCTTCTCGGCGCCCCATCGCCATGGCGCGCTCGCGCATTGCCTGAACTCTCTCGACGCCCACGGCCTCAACCTCACGAAGCTCGAGTCGCGCCCCGTGCCGCGCCACCCGTGGGAGTACCTCTTCTACGTGGACTTCGAGGGCGCGGACACCGAGGACGCGGCCGCGCGGGCCATCGCGTCTTTGACCGCCGAATGTCCGTACCTCAAGGTCCTCGGCTCGTACCCCGCCCGCACGACGAAGAAGGGGCGCGTGGACCGCCTCCCGGAGGCCGCCCCGTGATCGTCCTCGTCGACGAAGCCACTGCGAAGAGCGCCCCAGCGGAAAAGGAGCTCCTCGACACCCTCGGGCGGCTGCCCGGGATCGAGATCCGCGTCCATCGCGTCAAGGGCGCCGAGAAGACCGTGACCGAGGTCTACCTGATCGGCGACACGCACCGCCTCGCGCTCGAGGACGTCGCGGCGATCCCCGGCATCGAGCGCGTGTTCCGCGTCTCCGAGGAGTACCGCGTGATCGGCCGCCACAAGGACGACCGGCGGACGGGCGGCTTCACGTACAACGGGGTCGAGTTCTCGCAGGACACGCTGCACGTCTTCGCGGGCCTCTGCGCGGTCGACACCCCCCAGAACGCCGAGGCGATGTTCGCGGCGCTTGCTTCGTTCGGCCAGGTTTGCACGCGGATGGGCGCGTACAAGCCGCGGACGAACCCGTATGCGTTCCAGGGGCACGGCAAGGAGTGTCTTCCGTGGGTCTTCGAGAAGGCGGGCAAGCATGGGATCCGCGTCGTCGCGATGGAGGTCACGCACGAGAGCCACGTCGACGAGATCGCGGAATGCCTCGAGAAGACAGGCCGCCCGACGGGCGTCATGCTCCAGATCGGGACGCGCAACATCCAGAACTTCGAGCTCCTGAAGGCCGTCGGCCGGCAGAAGGAATTTCCCGTCCTCGTGAAGCGGGGCTTCGGGATCACGCTGAACGAGTCCCTGAACGCGGCGGAGTACCTCGCCTCGGAGGGCAAGACGCAGATCGTCTTCTGCCTGCGCGGCGTCAAGACGAACCTCGGCGACCCGCACCGCAATCTCGTGGATTTCTCGCACGTGCCCGTCATCAAGCGCCTCACGCGCCTTCCGGTGTGTATCGACCCCTCGCACTCGGTCGGCTCGCGCGACCGCGCGCCGGACGGCATCCTCGACCTCATGCACGTCACGGCGCAGGGTGTCGTCGCGGGGGCGAACATGGTGCTCGTGGACTTCCACCCTCACCCCGCGAAGGCCGCCGTAGACGGCCCTCAGGCTTTGCTCCTCTCAGAGCTCGGATGGTTCCTCGAGGACGTGGCCCTCGCGCGCGAGACGTGGGAGAAGCGCTGCGCCCTCGCAAAGAGGCACGCGGCCGCGGGATAGTCCGGCCGTCCGTCTAGCGAGAGTCTTTCTTCGCCGCAAGCGCCGCGTCGACCCGCTTTTCGAGCTCCTCCACGGCCGCGATGGCCTGCGTCGTCGGGGGGTCGTCGGCGTTCTCCACGATTCCGTAGACGCCGAGAAGCGCCGATTCGAGTGAGGCACGATCGTGGCGCGGCTTCGCTCCCGCCGTCTCCGCGGGCTTTTCCGCCGGCTTCACGTGCCCCGCGGCCAGCCGCGCGAGCGCTCCCGTGATTCTCTCGAGGAGGGCGAACTGCGCGGCGAGGTCGGCCGCGGACATCGCGACGCGCGGATCCATTTTCACCGTCAGATTTCGCGAAAGCACGGCGCCGTCCACGGTCAGCTTCACGGTATAGGTGCCCGGCGGGACGAGCGGTCCGAGGGGCTCCCTCGGCGTGTTGCCCGGAATCGCCGAGATCGGGTACTCGTGCTCGAGAACGGGCGGCGGAGGGAGACGGAGATCCCACGCGAAGCGGTGCATGCCCGGCGCCGCCGAAAGGAGGAGCGGCGGGCGCACCCAGTAGACCGGCACGACGAGAGGCTCGACGAGCGGCTCGGGCGCGTCGTCGCTCGCGAATCGACGGACGAGCACACCTTTCGCGTCGAGGATCTCGAGCGTCACCGGCGTCTTCGGCGCGACACCGAGAACGTAATCGAGGATCGCGCCGTCGGGCGGGTTCTGCCCGGCCGGCTCCTCGGGCGGCAGCGGGGTGTCCGTGGACCGGCTCCGGCGCAAGCGCACGGCCACCTCGGGGGCGTATAGAAAGGCCGCACCGAGGGCGCCCGCCGCCCGCACCGCGTCGAGCTGCCGGAGCGGCGTCACGTCGTCGAGGATCCAGAAGCCGCGGCCGTGCGTGCCAACGACGAGGTCGTCGCCATGGACGACGAGGTCGCGGATCGACGTCGCGGGCATGTTCAGCCGCAGCGGCTGCCAGTTCTCGCCGTCGTCGAACGAGACGTGGACCATCCGCTCGGTGGCCGCGTAGAGAAGACCCTTTCGAAGAGGATCCTCGCGCACGGCGTTCACGGGATCGCCGGGCAGGCCCTTCACGATCTCCTTCCAGGTCTTCCCGCCGTCGTGCGTCCGATAGACGTGCGGTGTGAGGTCGTCCAGGCGGAAGCGGTTGATCGCGGCGTAGGCCGTGAGGTCGTCGAACGGCGAGGCGTCGATCAGCGAGACCTTGCTCCACGCCGTGAGGGTTGGCGGCGTCACGTTCGCCCACGTCTTCCCGCCGTCCGCCGTGCGATGGATCAGCCCGTCGTCGGTCCCGGCCCAGATCACGTTCACGTCCTTCTTTGCGGGCGCGACGGTGTAGATGACTCCCCGCCGGGCCTGCTTCGCCATCTCGGGATTCCGGTAGGTGCCGATCGAGTCCGGGACGGCCGCGGTCTCGCGAGAAAGGTCGGGGCTGACGACGTCCCAGCTCCTGCCGCCCTTGGTCGTCCGGAAGAGGACGTTGCCCGCGTAGAAGAGGACGTGCGGGTCCGCGGGAGAGAACACGACGGGCGCCGTGCGGAGAAAGCGGTACTTCCCGCGGAGCGGAGCGGGTGAGACGTCCTGCACGTCGCCCGTGGAATGGCGGAAGCGCGTGAGCTTGCCGCCGTATATGACGTCTGGATCGAGAGGATCGGGCGCGACATAGCCGTACTCCTCAGCGCCCACTGGGTGCCAGTCGCGGAAGCCGATGGCCCCGTTGTCGCCCCGGCTCGCGATCCCGACCGCGCCGCTCTCCTGCTGCCCGCCGTAGACCCAGTACGGGAAACGATTGTCGGTCGACACGTGATAAAGCTGCGCGGTCGGCTGGTTGTACCAGCTGCTCCACGTTGCTCCGCCGTTCACCGAGATCGTCGCGCCCTGGTCGGCCGCGAGAAGGACCACGTCGGGGTTTTCGGGGTGAAACCAGATCGTGTGGTAATCGTCCCCGCCCGGCGCGCCCTTGACCGGTGTGAACGTCTTGCCGCCGTCCATGGACCGGTACGTGGACGTATTCGCGGCCCAGACTTCGTTGCGGTTCCGGGGGTGCGCGCGCACCTCGGCGAAGTCGCCGCCGCGACCCCAGACGCGCGTCTCGCCGTTCGTGCGCGTCCAGGATTCACCCGCGTCGTCGGACACGTAGATCCCGGCTTTCTCCGCGGCCGCGTCTACCGTGGCGTAAATCCGCTGCGGATCGACCGGCGAAACGCTGAAACCGATGCGCCCGAGCCCCTCCGCGAACGTGGGAAGGCCTTTCGTGAGCTTCTTCCATGTCGTCCCGCCGTCCGTCGACTTGAAGAGCCCGCTCTCGGGGCCCTGCCACGAGCCGTTCTCCCATGGCCCCTCGCGCGCCGCCCAGAGAACCGCGTAGACGACGTCCGGATTCCCCGGATCGAGCGCCACGGCCGAGGCGCCCGTGTTCTCGTCCTTGTACAGCACTTTCGTCCACGTTTTCCCGCCGTCCGAAGAGCGGAACACGCCCCGCTCGGCATTCGCGCCGTACGGGTGGCCGAGCACGGCCGCGTAAACGCGCTCCGGATCGCGTGGGTGAACCGCGAGGCCGGCGATCTGCTGGGCGTCCCGGAGCCCGAGGTGCGTCCACGTCTTTCCCGCGTCCGTCGACTTGTAGATCCCGTCGCCCACCGAGAGATCCGGCCGCTGAAGGCCCTCGCCGCTTCCGACGTAGAGCGTTCCGGGAGAGGACGGAGCGACGGCGAGGACGCCGACCGAGCCCGTCGGCTGCTCGTCGAAGACCGGCACCCAGACGCGCCCCGCGTCGGTGGTCTTCCACACACCACCGTTGTTCGCGGCGACGTAGAAGACGTTCGTGTTCCCGGGGATTCCGCTCGCGGCGACCGTGCGTCCCCCGCGAAACGGGCCGATCATCCGCCAGCGCATCTCCGAGAAGAACGACTCCGGGAACGGCTGCGCGGCGGCAGCGCTCGCGAGGAGAAGAAGCGCGGCGAAGCACGCGGACAGAACGAGACTGCGTCGGGACGGACTCACCGGCACCTCCATGTCACCACGTCCTATTCATCGATTTCCATGTTTCGTCCGCGCCATCGCGTATCTAAAGGTGCCGACGGCGAAGTGGCTACGGCGCTTCCGGCGGAGGCAGCAGCGGCGGTTCGACGCGGACGACCTCCGCGGGGATGCTCGGCCCCTTGGTTCGGCGCGTCGCGAGAAACACCGCCAGCGTCCACGTTGGCGCCAGGTCGACGACGGGAAGCAGCTCGGCGGCGAAGGCCGGAAGAAAGGCCCAGTGCCATCCGACGAGAGCGATCATCGTCGCCCCGACCACGACATCGAGCACGGCGTCGAAGCCCGTCGGCGCGCCTCCGGCGAAGAGCGGCATGAGCCCGAGTTGCACGGCGTCGGCAAGGACCGCGATCACCCGGGCGGCCAGAACGCGACGCGGCAGCTTTTCCACGCGCGCACGTTAGGCTCGGTGGCGGGAGGCGGTCAACCGCCCCTTAACATCACGGATCGACCCGGATTTCCGGGTCGAGCAAGAGGTCCTTCCCGGTGGCGTTGTCGTGGACCTTCACCCAGTAGAGGTAAGCGGACGCAGTGTCCGCGTCTCCCCTGACCTTTCCCGAGAATACGTTCGGGCCTGCCGCCCTGAACGGCCCGTCGAAGGGATCCGGCGAGTCCTTCTTCATGCCGATCTGGACCGTGATGTCGAGGTTGGCAGGCTTCACCATCCAGTGGGCGCTTTGCCCCCTGCGGAGCGCGACCACTCTGCCGTGGGAGTCCGGGTCGTCCGAAACCGGGACCTGGATCTTCGTCGGGTGGCCATCTCCATCCACGTCGAGCTGGATCGTGACGACACGCGTGTTGGAAGCGGGAGGTGCGGCCTGGGACTGCGCCCCACAGACGACCAAGACGAATGCCGCCGTGAGCAGCGCGGCCGAAATGAAGATGAGCTTTCTGCCTGACGTCCGTCTCTCGCTCATGATGTCTCCTTGGTTTTTTCTTGGCAGAGTGGGGCCGCCGGAGGCGGTCGTCAAGAGGTCCTGTCGGTGCAGAGCAGGCCGACGCAACCCTAGCTCGCAAGCGATAAGCTCCTCGCATGACGATGATGCGTGCGATTCAGGTCCCGGCCCCTAAAGGAAGACTCGAGCTCGTCGAGCGTCCGATCCCGGATCCGCCGGCCGGCGCGGTGCGCATCCGCGTCGAAGCGTGCGGCGTCTGCCACAGCGACATGTACACGAAGGAAGGGCTCTTCCCGGGCCTCTCCTTTCCGCGCGTCCCCGGCCACGAGGTCGCGGGCACGATCGACGCGCTCGGCACAGGCGTCGCCGGGTGGGCGGCCGGGCAGCGGGTCGGAGTGGGCTGGCACGGCGGACACTGCGGCCACTGCGACTCCTGCCGCCGCGGCGACTTCGTCCTCTGCCTCACCTCGCGCCAGATCTCCGGAATCACGTTCGACGGCGGTTACGCCGATTACATGATCGCGCCCGCCGGAGCGCTCGCCCTGATCCCGCCCGGGCTAACGGCCGTCGAGGCGGCGCCCCTGATGTGCGCCGGCGTCACGACGTTCAACTCGCTCCGAAACAGCGGCGCGCGTCCGGGCGATCTCGTCGCGGTGCTCGGTCTCGGCGGCCTCGGCCACCTCGGCGTCCAGTTCGCGGCGAAGATGGCGTTCCGCACCGTCGCCATCGCGCGCGGAGCCGACAAAGAACCGCTCGCGAAAAAGCTCGGCGCGTCCCACTACATCGACAGCCAGGCGCAGGACCCCGCGCAGGCCCTCACAAAGCTGGGCGGCGCGAAGGTGATTCTCGCGACCGTGACGGACGGCAAGGCCATGAGCGCGACTCTGGGCGGGCTCGGCCTGAACGGGAAGCTCGTCGTCCTCGGCGCCGCCGCCGATCCGATCTCCGTTCCGCCCGGCCTTCTCATCGGCGGCCGCCGCTCCATCGTCGGCTGGCCCTCCGGCTCGTCGATCGACTCGCAGGACACGCTCGCCTTCAGCGCGCAGACGGGCGTAAGGCCCATGACCGAAGTCTTCCCGCTGGAGCGTGCCAGCGAAGCCTACGAGCACATGATGAGCGGCAAGGCGCGGTTTCGCGCGGTTCTCACGACCAGTCTCTGACTCGCTCTGTCACTTGAGCCCGTCCACCTCGAAGAGGTCGGAGAGTATCCGCTGGCAGTCGTAAGCGTACGACTTACCGTCGGGAGTCAGGCAGACCGTGTAAGTCTGGATGGCTCCGGCTCGATCTTCGGGCGCGAGCTCCTTCCAGGGCTCCCGGCGGCCCGTCGACACGTCCACCTTGAAGATCCTCACGGGTAAGTCTCCCTTTTCCCAAACGTAGACGGCATGGCCGTCGGCATTCCACCGGATGACGCCATCTCCGGGGAGAAGTCCCGGAACCTTTCGAGGTGTTCCGCCGTCCACCGGATACATCGAGACCGTCTGGTCGGGGCCTCGAGCCGCGACGAGCTTGCCATCGGGAGAGACCGGAGCGATCGTTCCCACGTTCTGCAGGCTCGCGCGCGTTCCCTCCGGCGCGATGGGCCGGGGCTTTCCGCCGGCCAGATCCTGGACGTACAGGCGTTCCGGCCTTCCCGCCTCCGACCCGAAGAAGACGATTCGTTTTCCGTCCGGAAGAAAGCCACCCATGAAAGCGCAGGAGATCCCCTCGCCCAATTTCTTTGGCTCTCCCGCGCCCGTTGGCAGGAGAGTGATCTGCCGGGAGTCGGGATGAGCCGACAGCACCCACTTGCCGTCGGGAGACAGCGCCATCGAATTGCCTTCTCCGAGTCGGACGACCGCGGATCCGTCCATCTTTCTAACGCAGACGGCGTAGGCCGAACCCATCGACGCGCTCTCCTCGTTGAAGAGCAGGGTCTTCCCGTCGTCGGAGATGTCGGAGGGTATCGAGAAGTCGAGCCAGGAGAGATCCCGTTCCCTCGTATCTCCCGGGGCGAGGCCCATGACGGTCTCTCGTTTCGTCCCGCTCGAAAGAAGAACCTGGCCGCTCCGGGAGATGTCGAGGAGGTTCAGGGAGGACGCTCCGTTGTACACCAGGCGCAGCCGTCCCGAGAGCCTCACCGCGTGGAGCGCGTACGTGGATCCGCTACGCGCTCCCGTGAACCAGACTTCTTCGCTGGGCGACCAGGCGAGTCCCTCCAGCGCCTCCCACCCGTCCGACAGGATCTTCTTGCCGCCCTTCAGGTCGACGACGGCGACCGAGCCGCGGTCATCTCCCGCGGCGGGGTGATCCAGGAACGCGATGCGGTCTCCGTTCGGCGAGATGCGCGGATGGCTGATCCAGCCCGTCGTCTTGTAAAGCGCCGTCCCGGCGGGGAATTCCAGGCGCTGACCGTCGGCGGTGACTCGCACGATCGCGAGCTGCTTCCCGTCGGGCGCCCAATCGGCGTCCACGACGTTCTCCTGGATCTCCCGCGGCGCGCCGCCTCCGATGGGGGCGCGCGAAAGCGTCCCGGCGAATTGCAGGTGCTGCAAGTGGCTCGCGCCGACCAGCATCGCCATCTCACCGGCCGACGAAACGCTGAGAACGAGCGCGGAGGCGACCCCGAGCGGACGTGACTCCGGAGAATCGACGCGGACGGAGAAGGCCTCGGCCGCCTTTCCGTCCCACCTCGCTGTATAGATGATCGTGCTTCCATCCGGGGCGAAGCGCGCCGAGCACACGGTGCCGCGCCGGAACGTGATCTGACGAAACGAGGGCGCAGAGGGGGGCGCGGGCCTGAGAACCGTCCGGTCGAGGAGGATGCCTCCTGCGAGAAGCGCGAGAGCCATAGCCGGACCTGCGAACCGCCGTCCCCGTCCGGTGGCCGCCGATGTCATCGCCGCGCGGCCCGTCAGCGAGTCCGACGAGAGCGTCTCGAGGCCGAAGGCCAGATCCCGCGCCGACTGGAAGCGCTGCTCGGGCTTCTTTTCCAGGCAATGCTGCACGAGCCGCTGGAGGGATGGCGGAAAGCCCGGGCTCGTCTGGGAGAGCTCCGCCGGCTCGCTGGTGAGAATGGCGTTCATGGTTTCGACCGCCGAGTCGCCCTTGAATGCCCTCTTGCCCGTGAGCATTTCGAAGAGCACGGCGCCGAAGCTGAAGATGTCGCTGCGGCTGTCCGCCGGATGTCCGCGCACCTGCTCGGACGACATGTAGCCCACGGTTCCCATCACCGTGCCGGGCTCGGTTTGCCGACGCGCGGTGGGTGCGCTCGTGACGTCGTCGCCGGGCGCGGGTGTCTGCTTGGCGAGGCCGAAGTCGAGGATCTTGACGTGGCCGTCCTTCGTGATGAAGACGTTCTCGGGCTTTAGATCTCGGTGGGCTATCCCCCGCTCGTGCGCGGCGGCCAGGCCCTCTGCGATCTCGCGCGCAAGGAGGAGGCTCTTCCTCTGCGGGATCGCTCCGGAGGCCAGCGCCTCGCGCAGCGTCTCACCTTCGAGGAGCTCCATTACGGCGAATGTGACGCCGCCGTCGCTTCCGAAGTCGTGGATCGCGAGGATGTTCGGGTGCGAGAGCGCGGCGACAGCGAGAGCCTCACGCTCGAAACGAGCGAGCGCGTCGGCATCTTTCGCAAGCGATGCCGGCAGCACCTTGATCGCCACGTCACGCTTGAGCTTCGTGTCGCGGGCCCGGTAGACCTCGCCCATGCCGCCGGCGCCGAGGGGCGAGACGATCTCGTACGGGCCGAGCCGGACACCTGGTAGCAGGCTCATCGATTGTCGGCGGCGATTATGGACGACGGTCCGAGACCTCCGTTTCCGTGACAGAATCCGGCCGCCACTCGACACTCGTCGCATAGCAATCGGGCGGAGGCCTTTCATGTCGTCTCGCGCGATCGGCGGCTCATCCGCAAGCGACGGCGAAACGACTCTGGACACTCCGAGCGGCGGCAACGCCGAGGGCCGTGCGGGTCGATCGGACGGGACTGGGGCGGACGGAGGCTCTCCCGCCTCGGATGCGTTCGTCCGGCCGGGACTCGTCATCAACGGGCGTTACCGCGTCGAGAGGCTCCTCGCGCGCGGTGGAATGGGCGGCGTCTACCGCGTCGACGACCAGCTGTTCCCAGGGCGCCCGACAGCGCTCAAGATCTTCCTCCATCCGCAAAGGAGCACGGTCGAGCTGTTTCGCGCGGAGTTCAAGACGATGGCGTCGCTCCGCCATCCGAACGTCGCGCGCGTCTACGACTTCGAGCAGGTAGCGGGCGTGGACGCGTTCTTCTTCACGATGGAGCTCCTGCCCGGTGTCGCGCTCGATCGCTTCCTCGCCGAGCCGCGCGCGGAGGCCGAGACGTCCGACGCGGGCTCCCCCTCACCGCTGTCTCCGCTCGACAAGTCCGCGGTGCGGGGCCCGTCGGCCGGAAGGGTCGTGCCGTGGGAGGAGACGCTCGACCTCCTCGTGCCCGTCATCCGCGCGCTCGCGTATCTCCACGGCCGCGGCGTCGTCCACTTCGACCTGAAGCCCGGCAACATCGTCGTCAGCTCACGCGGCAGAGAGCGGCAGGTGAAGGTTCTCGACTTCGGGCTCGCCGGCCTCCGCGGCCGCGGGCTCGTGATGGGAACGCCCCACTACCTCTCTCCCGAGATCGCGAGCTCGAAGGAGGGCGACCACAGGTCCGATCTCTACAGCCTCGGCATCATGGCGTACCGTCTGCTCACCGGCGAGACGCCGTTCAGCGCGACGCAGGGCCTGAGCGTTCTCCTGAAGCGGAAGCTCACCGAGCCCGTGCGTTTCTCGGGCGACAACACCGCGCGCGTCCCGGCGTGGCTCAGGGAGATCGTCGAGCGGCTCTGCAGCGTGGATCCGGCCGGGCGTCCGGCGAGCGCGGGAGATCTTCTCGAGGAGATCAACCGCGCGGGCGGGCTCTCCTACGAGCTCGAGACGCGCGACGCGAGAGAGAACTACCTCTTCTCGAGCGCGTTCGTCGGCCGCAGGCGGGAGATCGAGGACGTCCACCGCGCGATCGACGCGGGCCTCGAGGGCGACAAGCACGCCGGCCTCTTCGTGACCGGTCGCAGCGGCATGGGCAAGTCGCGCCTCATGCGCGAGGTGCGGCAGACCGTCCAGCTGCGCGGCGTGCCGTTCCTCGAGGTGGACTGCTTCGAGCGCGACCTCACGGAGTCCGGGCCGATGGCGAATCTCGTCCTCATGGCCGCCCGTCTCGCCACGTCCGTGGGCGCGCACTCGCTCCTGAACGCCCACGCGCCGGAGATGGTCAAGCTCGTGCCGTCCCTTCCTCTCGACGCGGGCGTCGTGCCCACGCCGCCGCTCGACAACGCGGACGCCGAGCGCCGGCGCGTCCTCGAGGCGATCGC
>JBBRRY010000054.1:0-13502 GCA_038245905.1 Thermoanaerobaculia bacterium
CGCGCTCTCGCTCGCGGGCGGTTCCGTCGGGATCGCCCTGGGGATCGGGATCCAGCGCTTCGTCGCGAAGGTCGCGGGCTGGCCCGTCGCCCTCTCGCCCACCGCGATCGGTCTCGCGTTCGCGTTCTCGGCCGTCGTCGGAATCGCGTTCGGCTTCTACCCGGCCCTGAAAGCCAGCCGGCTCGACCCCATCGAGGCTCTCCGATACGAGTGAACCCGAACCGCGCTAATCTTTCCGGATGAAGTCGGGCCTTTCCGGGTGAAACCGGATATCTCGGGCGCGAGCGCGGCAGTCTCCGGCCTCACCCGCTCCGGGGGAGGGCTGCAGCCCTTCCGGGAGGCCGGGGCTTGGAACCCCCGCCGGTCCCTCGTGGCGCGGCTCCTCTGGTACGTCGTCCCGGTTGTGCTCGTTCCTGCGACCGTTTACTGGCTCGCCGCGGACCGTATCGGCCGCGAGCAGCAGCAGGGCATTCGCGCCACGCTTCTCGCAGAAGCGCGCCTCCGCGAAGAACAGTCACTCTCCGAAGAGGCGGCGGACCGGCTTCGGCAGATCGCCGACGCCTCGCGCGACGTCGTCACGATCGTCCGCCGCGCGGCCGACCAGGCGCAGGGTGCGCTCGAGGACGGTCCGGACCCGGGCTTGCCGGCCGAACCGCTCGTGGACGACGCGAGCGGGCTCCTCCGCACGGCAGGACATGGGGTCAGTGCCGCGATGGTGAGCCGACGGACGGGCCTCGGGGTCCAGGCACGCCGCGATCTCGCCGCGACACGGCGTCTCGAGGCGCCGTTCGTCGTGCTCGGCCTCGGTCCGGTGGACCTGTCCGCACTCTCGATCCGGACGGTCTCGGGCGTCCTCAGGGTGGTTCCCGGCCTCGATCTGAGTCCAGGCGGAAAGCCCATCATCGATCCGGCCTTCCGTTTCCCGAGCGCCTCGGCGCGGCCGCTCGTGGACGGCGCCGGAGCGGCGAACCCGCCGGCCGTCGCCTGGTCCGACGTCTATGACGACTCCTATTCCGGAAATGGCAGCATCGTTTCCGCGGTCGCCCTCGTGAAGGGCAAGGACGGGCGGCTTCTGGGCGAGGTCGCTGCCGACTGGGTCTTTCCGCGGCTGTTCCAGGGATCGGAGGATCCAAAACTGCCGGACGACGTCGAGTTCGTGTTCACGCCGGACGGCAAGGCAGTTGTCGCGGCGCCCCCGAAGAGGATGACGCCTGAACAGGTCCTGGAGATCGGCTCGATCATCGCGAAGCGGGACGACGGCGTTCTCGAGGCGAACATCGGGGGCCAGGCGTTTCTTCTCGTCGTGCGCCGCGTGCCGGATCTCCGTTGGACGTACATCAAGGTCACGCCGCGAGCCGCGCTCGAAAGAAAAGTTGCCAGCCAGATCGATCCCATTTTTGCCGCGGCTAAGCGCAAGAGGGACGAGTTGCGACTGTTCTATCTCGCCCTCGTCGGGATTTTCGCGGCCGCCGTCGTCGTCGCGATGCACCGGGCACTGGGGCCCCTGCGCCGCGTCGCGCGGGTAGCCGACTCCCTCGCGTTCGGGCAGCCGACGCCGCGCCTTCCCGAGGGGGATCGTCTCGACGAGGTGGGCCGGCTCTATCGCGCCATGACGAATCTCGACCGGCGCGTCCGGTGGCGCATCGCCTCGATGGAGGGCGTTCACCGGCTCGCGGAGACGGCCGCCCTCATGACGCGCCCCGAGGAGACATTCGCGCAGCTCACGCGCCAGATCGCGGCTCTCGTCGGCGCGACGAAGGCCTGGATCTGCCTCTGGGATCCCGAGACCCGTTCTCTCGCTCTGACGCCCCCCGGGTTCGGCGTGTCCGACGATTCACTTCGCGGCCGCCGCCTCGGCCTGGAGGATCAAAGCCTTGCGGTTTTCTGTTACCGGACGGGGGAGACGTGCCTTCGAAACGACGTTTCGCCGGACCCGAGTCAGGCTGAAGCCCTCGTCGGCGCCCCTGGCATCGAGAAGAACATCGTCTTCGCGCCTCTCAAGGCGGAGGTTGGGATCCTCGGAGTCCTCGCGGTGGCCGACAAGCCAGGCGGCTTCGACGCCGAGGATCAGTCCGCGATCGACGGATACGCCGGTGAGGCCGCCCTTCTGCTCCGGAACGCACGCCTCTACGAGGAGCTGCAGCGCAGCTACGAGAGGATGCGGGACGCACAGCGGAACCGCGACTACTTTCTCCAGAACATCAACCACGAGCTGCGCACGCCGCTCACGGCCATCCTCGGATGGAGCGAAGTCCTCGCGGAGGACCGGCCCGACAAGGAGACGGTCAAGATCGCGGTGGACCAGATCAACCGGTCCACGCAGTTTCTCCTCGCTCTCATCGGCGACCTTCTCGACCTGGGCCGTTTCGAGGAAGGGCGCACGCGCCTCGAGCCCGAGGTCGTGGATCTCGGCCCGCTCGTGACGGACTCCGTCGAGCCGGTCTCCGTCATGGCCGAGGCCAAGGGAATCCGGATGTCACTCGTGGTTCCGGCCGCGAAGACGCCCGTGAGGCTCGATCCGCTTCGCATCCGGCAGGTCCTCTGGAACCTCGTTCACAACGCGGTGAAGTTCACGCCAAAAGGCGGCGAGATCCGCGTGGAGGCGGAAGCCGACGATCGGGGGGTCTCTTTCTCGATCGCCGACAACGGCGTCGGCATCGACGCGAAGGATGTTCCTCTCATCTTCGAGCGCTTCCGGCAGATCGACGGGTCGTCTACGCGCGCCTATCGCGGCATGGGGATCGGCCTCGCGCTCGCGAAGGCATTCGTCGAGCTGCACGGCGGCACGATTCAGGTCGACAGCCAGCCGGGGCGTGGGACCACGTTTCGCATCCGTCTCCCGCGCATCGCAGTGCCTCCGGCAGAGGGTTGAGCTCCTCCAGCTCTATTTACCGCCGGTCCTGCGCCGGCCGCCGGTCACACGCGGCGACCGTGCCCTTCACGTAGTCGGCGATCGACTGCTGGGATTTGCTGAGGACGCCTTCCTTCTCGAGCGTCTGGAATGCTTCGAGGCTTCGTCGGTGCCACGAGCAGACGTCGGGCGGCGGCGGGGAATCGGTCGCACCCGTCCACGGTGGAGCCTCGGCGAGACCTCTCACGTCGCCGGTGTCTTTGAGGGCGGTCGCGCGCCGGACCCGGTCGTCGACGGAACCCGGGCTTTTCGCGAGCAGACGGTCGAGGATCGCGATCGCCTGCGGCCCGTGGGCGCGCCACCCCGCGTCGCCGGCCTTCACTTCGGCATAGGCGAGCCTGACGAGGATGGACGAGAGGGCTCGCTGGAGCGTGACGTCCTTCGGATCCGCAGACGCGAGTGTCTCGCGGATGGCGGCGGCTCTGCGGTAGCTCTCGAGGCCAGCCTGCTTGTCACCGATCTCGAGGAGGTTGTACCCGAGATCACTCAACGTGAACGAGAGGTCGCGACGAGCCGTCGCGTTAGAATGCTCCGCGGCGATCGTGGCTTCCTCGATCGCGAGAGCCTTCCGGTAGCTCCGGATGGATTCGTCATACCTCTTGAGGGCCGCGAGCCGCCCGCCGATGTACTTTTGGCTCAGCGCGAGGCCGCGGCGCGCCCGTGGGTTCGCCGGATCCTCCGCGGCCAGCCTCTCGAAGATCGCGGATTCCTTGCGGTAGGACTCGAGCGCTCCTTCGGCATTGCCTGCGTTCGATTGGCTCGCTGCGACCGCGTGGTATGCCCGCGCGAGAGGCTCCTGATCGGCGAGGCGCACGGCGTCGGCGACGGCCTCCCGCGCCGCCGCTTCGGCCGCTTTCGTGTCCCCCGTGTCGGCCAGAATCTTGCTCATCCGGATGCGCGTGTCCACGAGGGCGGCGCGGTCGCGCGGGTCCGCGCGCACACCTTTCGCCAGGTCCTCTCGAATCGCGAGCGCCTTCAGGTAACTGGCTTTCGCACCGACCGTGTCACCGAGATTCCCGAAGTTGCCGCCACCCTGAACGTCTCCCACTTTCTCGTAGGCGGCGGCCAGCTCGCGCCGGATCGAAGCATCGCCGTGCGCGTCGCGCTCGAGGCTCTCGAGATACTCCAGCGCGCGCTTGACGACGATCTGTCGCGCCGGAGTCGAGCCCGCGAGGTCCGCGATCGCGTCATGGAACTCGAAGAGGTACGTGTTCGCGAGCTTCCGGACGTCGTTGAACCGCCTCTCCGCGCGGGCCCTTTCCCGCGCGATCTGGACGAATCCCGCCACCGCGACGAGGACAACGAGTCCCGTCGCCGCGACGCTGAACCGGTGGCGCCGCAGGAATTTCCCCGCGCGGTAGCGAAACGTGTCGGGCCGCGCGAGCACGGGGCGCCCGTCGAGGAAACGGCGGAGATCATCGGCGAGCTGCTCGACGGTCGCGTAGCGCCGTTCGGGCTCCTTCGCCAGCGCCTTCCCGAGAACCGTGTCGAGATCGGCGCCGAGAAGCGGCGCCGATGATGCCGGTACCTGCTCGACGACGGCCCGTTCGATCTCGGCGGGGGAGCCTGTCGTCGTCCGGTATGGCAGGGCGCCCGTCAGGAGCCGGTAGAGGACGACTCCGAGGGAGTAGACGTCGCTCGCGATCGTGATCCTCTCGCCGCGGACTTGCTCGGGACTCGCGTATTCGGGCGTCAGGAGGCGGTGCACGGTCGCCGTGCGCTCTTCAGATGGGACGTCGAGCAGCTTCGCGAGCCCAAAGTCGAGGAGCTTCGGCACGCCGTCCTTCGTCACGAGGATGTTGCCGGGCTTCAGGTCGCGGTGAACGACGAGATTCTGGTGGGCGAACTGCACGGCGGCGGCAATGTCGAGGAACAACCGGATGCGCGCGTCGCGCGGGAGGCTCCGGCGATCCGCGAACTCGAGGAGGTGCTCCCCCTCGACGACCTCCATCGCGAACCACGGAAGGCCGTCCTCGGTCGTCCCCCCGTCGTAGAGGCGCGCGATGTTCGGGTGCTCGAGAGTGGAGAGGATGTTTCGCTCCGTGTGGAAGCGTTCGAGCAGGAGCTCCGAAACGAGCTCCAGCCGGATCACCTTGAGCGCGGCGCGGCGCTCGAAGCCCTCGCCGCGGTGGACGCCGAGGTAGACGGAGCCCATTCCGCCGCGGCCGAGGTCGCCGAGGATGTCGTACGGGCCGATTCGGGCGGGCCTGGGCTGGCGCGCGGCGCCCAAGGGTTCGTCCTGGAGGCTCGCCACTTCCGCGAGGACTCCGGCCTCGAGACGCCCGGGCGCCGCTGCGGCCCGGAGGAGCGACTCGACGTCGCGCCGGAGGGCTTCGTCGTCGCCGCAGGCCGACGCGAGGAAGGCCGCGCGCTCGTCTTCGGAGCGCTCGAGCGCTCCGAAGTACACCTCCCGCGCCTCGAGGAACCTTCTGTCCGTCACGGCGTCCCTGCGATCTCCCGCTGCAGCCAGGCCTCGGCGTGCCTCCATTCGCGGCTCACGGTCGCATGGGATACCTGCAGGACTTCGGCCGACTCCTCGATCGTGAGGCCGGCAAACAGGCGCAGCTCCACGAGCCGGCACTGCCTCTCGTCGAGGGCCGAGAGCTTCGACAGCGCGCGATCGAGGTCGAGGAGGTCGAGGCTCTTCGGCGGCGTCGCTGCGGCCGCGGCCGCGGCATTGTCGAGGCCGAGGAGGATCTGCCCGGAGCCGCGCTTCCCGGTGTTGCGAGCGCGCGCGTGGTCGACGAGGACCTGGCGCATCGCCCGCGCGGCGACGCCGAAAAAGTGAGCGCGGTCCTTCCAGTCGACGGATGCGCCCCCGACGAGTTTCAAATAGGCCTCGTGGACGAGGGCCGTGGGCTGAAGCGTGTGGCCGCCTCGCTCGGAGCGAAGGACGGCGCCGGCCCGACGGCGCAATTCATCGTAGACGAGGGGAAGGAGCCTTGAGAGCGCCTCGCGGTCTCCGGCGCCCCACTCGCGGAGGAGCTTCGTGACCTCTCCGGCCGGGGCGGCGAGCGGGGGCTCTTCCATGAGGGGATCCGAGACCGATTCTCGCATTCCCCAATGGGGAGGCCTCGGGCTCCTCGGGAGGTCCCATGCGAAACCGCATCAAGCTCGCCGCCGCCGTGACGCTCCTCACGCTAGCGGCCCCCGGGTTCGCCGCGACCTGGACGATCCCTGGCACCGTCAACGCCGGCGGACTGAACAACACCCGGTTCGTGTCGGACCTCGCGCTGACGAACCCCGGGAGCGTCCCGACGCAGGTGCTGCTCTCGTTCATTCCGGTGAACGGGACGAGCCCGGCCTTCGTCATGCTGGACCCGGCGGAAACGGTCGTGTATCGCAACGTCCTCGACACCCTCTGGGGGGCGCAGGGAGCCGGGGCGACGCGGGTCACGAGCGACCTGCCGCTTCTCATCCGGGCGCGGACGTACAACACCGCATCCTCGGGCACGTACGGCGTCGCCCTTCCCGTCTTCGCGGACGAGCGGCTGCTCTCGCTCGGCGACACGGCCGACAGCCTGTGGATCAGCCAGTCGGCCGACGGAAGTTCGGGCTATCGCACGAACGTCGCCGTCGTCTTCCCGGACGACGGCGGAGGTGCCGCGACGGTGACGGTTTACGGCGCCGACGGCAGCAAGGCCGGTTCGCAGGAGTTCTCGCTTGACGCTCCCGGCTTCCAGCAGTTCGGCGTCGGCGGGTTTGCGGGAGCGGTGTCGATCGCGCGCGCCGAGGTGAAGGTCACCCGCGGTCGCGCCGCCGGCTACTCCGTCGTCGTCGACAACGTGACGGGTGATTCGTCACTCTTCGCGTTCGAAGACCTGCCCGCCGGCGCCCAGGACGTCCTCGTCAACGGTGTCGCCCGGGCGAACGGACTAAACAGCACCTTTTTCCGGACGGACGGCCGCTTCTACAACCTCGGTACGTCCGACGCGACGGTGTCGGTGGCTTTCCACGACAAAAAGAACAGCAATCCGTCTCCCTTGACCCGGACGTTCACCGTTCCCGCGGGACAGATCCGCGATGTCGTGGATGTGCTGAACGCGCTGCTCGGCCTTCCCGTGGGCTCGGCCGGAGCGTTGCGCTTCACGTCCGATGCGCCGGTTGCGATCCTGTGCCGCACGAGCAACGTCGATCCGCTCGGCGTCAAGCCGGGCACGTACGGCGCCCAGCAGAAGCCCACGCCGCTTCTCTCGTTTTTGATGTCGGCCGACGCGGGTGCGGTGGTCACCGGCATCCGGCAGAACGCGACGTTCCGGACGAACGTGGGCTTTGCCGCGGGAGCGGACGGCGCCGACTACGCCCTGACACTCCAGAGCACGTCCGGCGACACCGTCGCGACGTCGGCGGGCTCTCTCGGAGCCTTCGGCTGGACGCAGCCGAACGTCCAGGACCTCTTCCCGGGTACGACGATCCCGGAGGACGCGACGCTTCGCGTGCGGGTCACCTCCGGAAGCGTCGACGTGTTCGATTCCTCGATCGATAACGCCTCCGGAGACCCGGTCGTCACGCCGATCATGGCGCTGCCGGAGGACATCCCGTCCGCGGCCACGATCGGTCCGCTGGGAGGATCGATTCGCTCGGAGGACGGGAGATTCACGTTGAAGGTGCCAGCCGGCGCGCTTGCCGCGCCCGTGGCGTTCGGTCTCGTGGCGGCTCCGAACACGGCGCCGAACGGGCACGGCTCCGGCTACCTGCTGTCGCCGGGCGCCGCGGCGTTCTCGCGCTCCGCGAGGGTCGTCCTCCGTTACGATAAAGCCACCCTCTCCGCCAACGCGCCGGTCGGCCCGAACCTGGTTTTCCAGAGCGGCGGCTCGTGGTACGCGGTGACGAGATCGTCGGTCGACGCGTCGGCCCGAACGGTCAGCGCCGCCATTCCGGCGGCGTCGCCCGCGGTTTCGGTGCGCGGCGGGCGTCGCGCCTCCGCGGACGCGAGCACGGCCTGGGCGTCCCTTTACGCGGTCGACATCGTTCCGCCGACGAGGGTCGTCCTGTCGGGCGGTACCCTCGATCTTCGCGTCTCGGTCGTCGACGTAAAGGTCGGAGACCCGAGTCCCTACGTCCTCGTCCGGAACAAGGAGCTCTCGGGCTACAACTTCGACTGGTACGTCAACACCGTCTTGCGGGGCGGTGGGCTGGCCGGCTCGATCGAGGGGAGCGGCGCGTCGGTGACCTACAGGGCGCCCGCGAAGGACGCGAACCAGGCCTGCCTTCCGTTCGAAAACCCGGTTCTCATTCAGGTCTTCTTCGCCGATCGTGCCGCTCCCGGACCGAAGAGCGACTTCCTGAAGGCCCGCGTCGGCGTCCTCGCGAGGAACTGGTCGTTCGACTACTCCCTGGAGAGGAATGTGACCTGCGACTCGCCGGTGCCGAACGGCCCGGCGCGATTCGGATACGGATCGAAGGTGAACGCGACGTTCTCGATCGGCGAGAGTCTGACGGTGGGTAGTCTTCACAAGTCGAGTTCGGAGCTGTTGAGGGTCGAAGCCTCGGCGTGTTACGGAGACTGCTCGATCACGATGGGACCGATCCGGACGATCGACATCGTCGGCCTCGAGGGAAGCTCGTTTGTGGACTCGGGGGATGCCTACGCACCGTTGCATCTGAAGTTCTCCCTCCAGGATCCCGGCGATCCGTCCTTCACGATCGTGTGCCCCGATACACCGGTGGTGATCAAACCCGAACCGCCCGTGACCCTGAATCCTCGGGAAATCAGGGTGTCGGTGGAGGGCGGCCAGACTCCGCTGAGTTCTTACAGCTTCAACAAGGAGACCGCCCTCGCGCTGCCGTTGACGCCGAAGTGCGAATAGCGTGAACTCTCCGGGTACGTGATCGCGCTCTTGTGCTTCGCTGCCGTGTTTCTCGTCCTCTGGAGCGTCGCGCTCACGGTCGTCCCGCATCTCGTCCGGCGCGTCCGGTCCGTCGCCGGACGCCTTGCCCGATGGCTCTGCGGCCGCTCTCGGCTCGGACCGCTCTTCGGGCGGCTCGAGACGTGGCGTTCGTATCTCCCGCTCGCCATCGCTCTCGCGATCGGAATGCTCGTCATCGTGTGGACCGCCGATGCATTCATCGATCTCGCGGCCGCGCTCAAGGCGCAGGACCCGGCCGTCCAGCGAATCGACGCGGCGGTCTACGAATGGTTCGGATCCCGGAGGACACCCTTCACGAGCGCGCTCTTCGTGACGATCACGACGGCGGGTGGGGTTGCCGGGATGACGGCGCTCGTCGTAGCAGTGCTCGCCGTCCTGATCGCACGCCGCCGGTTTCGCCGGGCAGCCTACCTCGCGATCACGTCCGCGGGCGGCTTTCTTCTCAATCAGCTCCTGAAGAACCACTACGTCAGGCCACGACCCGACCTGAAGGCGGCCGTTCTCGATGCGATGGGCTATTCGTTTCCCAGCGGGCACGCCATGAGCAGCACGATCATCCTCGGCGCCCTCGCCTACCTCGCGACCCGCTCGATACCGGACTGGAAAAATAAATCCGCCGCCCTCGCCGCTCTCGCGACGCTTGCGCTCGCCATCGGGATCTCCCGTGTCTACCTCGGAGTCCACTGGGCCTCGGATGTCGGCGCGGGCTTCGCGGCCGGATTGCTCTGGGTGACCGCGACGACCACGGGTTACGAGCTCTTCCGGCAGTACCGCCTCGGCCAGGCGGATATGGCGCAGCGCCGGACGAATGCCTCCGCGTGAGCGACGGGCAGCCGCCGCGCGTGACATAGAATCCCGGCTCGTGACGCTTTTCACAAGCGTCAGGGGTGCCCGATGAAGACTCCGCCTCCCTCTCTGCCCGTCCGGAACGCCATGCCCGGGAGAATCGAGCCTCCGCTCGGCCCCGGAATGCCCTCGACGTCGGGCGCAGACTTCCTGACCACGAAGCTCGACGTCGCCGTCCAGTGGGCGCAGTCGAATTCGCTCTGGCCGATGCCCTTCGGCACGGCCTGCTGCGCGATCGAGTTCATGTCGGTCGTCTCCTCGCACTACGACCTGGCACGTTTCGGTGCCGAGGTCGTGCGGTTCTCGCCCCGCCAGGCGGACCTTCTGATCGTCGCCGGCACGGTTGTCGACAAGCTCGCGCCGGTTCTCAAGAAGGTCTACGACCAGATGTCCGAGCCGAAGTGGGTCATCTCGATGGGTGTTTGCGCCTCGACGGGCGGCTTCTACCGCGCGTACCACGTCGTGCAGGGGATCGACGAGATCGTCCCCGTCGACGTTTACGTAGCGGGCTGCCCGCCGACGCCCGAGAACCTCATCCACGGAATCATGGAGCTCCAGAAGATGATCCAGTCCGGCGAACTGGCCCGCCACCGCGCATCTAAGACGTTCGTCCCGATCCGCGTCGGCACGGACCCTGATCTCTCGATTCCCGCTTACTCCGACGGCGTCATGGCGCATACCGCGGGAAAGAAGGAGCTGCCGCAGATCGGCGACACCGCCGAGTCCGAACTCAGCGCGAAGGCAAGGGGTCAGGCGGGAGAGGGGAACCGATGAGCGCGACGCTGAGCCGTCCCTCCGTCTCGTTCGCGCCCCTGCTCGAGCAGAAGCTCAAGGGCCGTGTCACCGTCGAAGAGCGCCCGGGCGCCGACATCGCGACGCTCGTCACTGATGCCGCGACTTTGAAAGAAGCGGCGCTTTTCCTGCGCGACGATCCGGCCGCGGCGTACGACCTCTTCCTCGACCTCGCGTCCGTCGACCGGTCGAAGCTGCCGGGCAACACCGCTCCCGGGGAAAACGGGCGCTTCCAGGCGAACTACATCCTTTACTCGACGAAGCGCAACGAGCATCTGAGGCTTCGCGTCAACCTGCCCGCGAAGGACCCGGCCGTCCCGTCGCTCACCGGCGTCTGGCCGGCGGCGAACTGGTTCGAGCGCGAGGCATGGGACCTCATGGGGATCCGCTTCGACGGCCACCCGAACCTTCAGCGGCTGCTCACGCACAACGGCTTCTTCGGTCACGCGCTGCGCAAGGACTACGACAAGGGCCAGCGCTGGCTGTGCACCGAGGAAGACCTGCTCAAGACCGAGCTCGCCGCGAAGACGGACGACCCCGCGAACATGTTCGAGACGATGACGCTGAACTTCGGCCCGTCCCACCCCACGACGCACGGCACGCTGCGCGTCGTGATGCGCATGGACGGGGAGAAGATCGTCGCGGCCGAGTCCGAGTGCGGCTACCTCCATCGCTGCTTCGAGAAGATGTCCGAAAGCCACACGTGGGTGCAGGTCATCCCCTACACCGACCGCCTGAACTACTGCTCGCCCATGATCAACGGCAACGGATACGCCCTCGCCGTCGAAAAGATGCTCGGCATCGACGTGCCGCCGCGCGCGAAGGCCGCGCGCACCGTCTTGAACGAGTTCAGCCGCATCATGGATCACCTCGTCTGCATCGGGGCGAACCTCGTCGACCTCGGGGCGCTGACGAATTTCTGGTACGCGTTCCAGCCCCGCGAGGAGATCTACGGCCTCCTCGAAGCCTGCTGCGGAGCGCGCCTCACGTCCTCGTACGCGCGCATCGGCGGCCTCGCGAAGGACGTCCCGGACAACTTCGTGGAGTGGTCCCGTTCGCTTCTTCCCACGATCCGCGACCGCGTCGCCGACATCGACGGCCTCATCACGAAGAACAAGATCGCCTGGAACCGCCTGCGCGGGACCGGCGTCGTCACGAAGGAGCAGGCGATCGCGTGGGGCTTCACCGGCCCGTGCCTCCGCGCCTCCGGCGTCCCCTACGACGTCCGCAAGGACCAGCCCTACGAGATGTACGGCGACGTCGACTTCGACGTCCCCATCGCGACCGAGGGCGACAACTTCGCGCGCTACATCGTGCGCATCGAGGAGATCCGCCAGTCGATCCGGATCATCGAGCAGATCCTCGCGCGGTTCCCGAAGGGGCCGATCAACTCCGACGACTACCGCGTCATCCTGCCCCCGAAGGAGATGGTCTACAACGAGATGGAAGGGCTCATTTACCACTTCAAGCTGGTCTTCGAAGGCGTGAAGGTGCCGGCCGGGGAGATCTACTCGTACACCGAAGGCGCGAACGGCGAGCTCGGCTACTCGCTCGTGTCGGACGGCAGCGGCTTCCCCTACCGCGTCAAGGTGCGGCCCCCGTGCTTCCCGCTTTTCGCCGCGTTCGAGAACATCATCAAGGGCGGCATGGTCTCCGACGCCGTCGCCACGCTCGGCCTCTTGAACATCATCGCCGGCGAGCTGGACCGGTAGGCAGGAACAAAATGGCAGCACGCGTCGTCACGCTCACGAGACCCGAGCCCACGCTTCTCGAGCGCCTGTACTTTCCCGAGATCTTCAAGGGCCTGGCGCGGACGTTCGGCCATCTCGTGAAGAACCTCCTGAACATGAAGGGCCTTCCGACCATTCAGTTTCCCGAGATGCGCCGGAAGTACTCGGAACGATACCGGGGGCGCCACATCCTCAAGACCCGCGAAGACGGCTCGCTCAGGTGCGTCGCGTGCTACATGTGCGAGACCAACTGCCCGGCCGACTGCATCAAGATTCTGGCGGGGGAGCACCCCGTCCTCGCCTACGAGAAATATCCGACCGTCTTCGAGATCGACCTGCTCCGCTGCGTGATGTGCGGTTACTGCGTCGATGCGTGCCCGAAGGACGCGATCTGGATGACGAAGGACTACGAGATGGCGTTCTTCGACCGGAAGAGCGCGATCCTCGGCATCCCCGAGCTCACCGAGAAGCCCTCCGACACGGACGCCTCGGGCCCGGGTTACGGTTACCGGCCCTACGAGGGCGAGAGCCCGATGAAGAAAGCGGGACAGTTCGAGCCCTCGGGCATCCCGCTGCTTCCGGCGCTCAAGGAGCGCGGTCTCGCGATCAACCGCATGCCGCCGCCCCCGCCGCCGAAGCCCGCCGTGCCGCCTCCGGCGGCGAAGGCGAGATGAGAAAGAATGTTTCTATCTGTAGAAACCTCGAGCTTTCTACCTGCAGAAACTTCGGCTCATTTGCTTCTGCAGATAGAAACATTCGATGACGTCTAATACTAGTTAGCGGGCTCAATGGTCACGCCTGCCTCTCTTCGTTTCCTCCGCTACATCTGGGCGGCACCGGCCACCTTAGTCGGGCTCGTCATCGCGGCTATCTCCTGCCTGTTGGGCGCCACGGCCCGAGTTCGTGAGGGCGTAATCGAGGTGGCCGGAGGTCATCTGGCTACGTTCGCCCGTCGTGCGCCGCGGTCTATTCAGTTCCTGGCTATTACCTTCGGCCACGTCGTCCTCGGCCTGAGCCATTCGGTGCTCGCGCAGGAACGGGCGCACGAACACATTCACGTGCGCCAGTACGAGAGGTGGGGGTTTTTCTTCTTCCCGCTCTACCTCGCTTCAAGCGCGGCGCAGCTCCTCAAGGGCCGTCATCCGTACTGGCACAACCGGTTCGAGCGCCAGGCGTTCAGCCATGCCACGTCTGAGGTCGCCCGCTAACCCCGCGTTGCAGCGGACTTCCATGAGAAGGCCGGTCGTAGTCAAGAGAGGGCTGAGATCTTCGGTGGAAATTCCCGGGCTCGAGTTGGTCGCCGTGCTTCCATTCGCACTCGTGTGGGCCGCGTCGTGTCGGCCTGGTGCATGA
>JBBRRY010000055.1:0-10567 GCA_038245905.1 Thermoanaerobaculia bacterium
AGGACGCGCCGGTGGGTCCAGCGTTTCAGGGCGGGTCGGGGCGCCACGTCAGTCGACGATCTCGACCGTCGCCCGGGCCTGGGCGAGGTCCGTGATGGGTGCCGAAAGGCCTTTGCCCGGGAAGAGGAAATCGACGAGGTACTGGTCCAGCTTGCGGTAGTGGAGCGTCGCGAGGACGTCGAGCTTTCCGCGCGGCGGCGCCGGCACGGTCACGTCCCGCACGGGCCGGGGGCTTCCCGCCGCGCCGGGGCAGCCGAATGAGTACTCGGCCGCGTCGGAGTAACCCGGGAAGAGGCTCCGTCGGTACCGGACGCCGACCATCTCCCAGAGATTGTGCCGGTCGATCAGGTTCCCGAACCGGTCCACGGGTTCGGCCTTGAAGAGGAAAGTCCCAGGCGGGATCATCTTCTTCTCGTCGGGCTTTCCCGACGAGAAGACGACGCCGCCGGCCTCGTCCTTCACTTCGATCTCGACCCACGACTGGATCAGGTCCAGCGGTCCGGTCGGATAGTCGTGCCCCACTTTGTTCGACGTGATCACGACGCGCAGCTTCAGGGGCTCGCCGCGGCGGGCCTTCGCCGGGGCGTCGAGGTCGATCTGCACGGCGGCGCCTGCGGCCCACTTGCCGGCGATCTCCGGGATCTCGACCTCTCCCTTGAGCCACTTCTTCACGAGATCGACCTGCTGCTCGCCGCCCTCGAGCTTCAGGAGCGTCGGCATGTACTGGTTCGCGCCGAGGAAGCGGTGGCTGCGGTGCTTGCCGTCCGTGGCCGTCCGGTTGTAGTCGGCCGTGTCGCCGGAGGCCGGCTCCGGGCCGTCGAGGAGCGGCATGTGGCACTCGCGGCACTCGACCGTCTTTCTCGCGTCCTTCGGGTGGTTCCACTTGCTCTTGCGCCAGTTGTCGTACTGGTTCTGGAGCTGGACCCAGCCGAAGTTGTTGACGTCCTTGTCGACGAACTGCTTGTGGCAGGCGGCGCAGTACTCCGGGGTCTTGTACATGCGCTTCGAGAGGGAGTCCACGTGGTGGACCGGGTAGCTCCGGATCAGAAAGTACGACGCGAGCTTCAAGGCCCGGCTCTTCGAGGTCTCGAACAGATATCGCTTCGGCGGCTTCACGACGAAGTTCGCGTTGCCCTGCACGTCGGTCTTCGTGACGGCGTGACAGGAGAGACAGGAGACCCCCTCCTGGAATCCGAGGTCCTCCGTCAGATTCTCCTTGAAGACGACCTTCGCGCCCGAGAAGAGCGAGATCGGGTCGTGGCATCCACCGCAGTAACGGGTGGACTCGGGGCCGTTCTGCCTGCCCATCTCCTCCTGGACCCTCTGAAAGGCCGGGTCCAGCGCCGCCCAGCGGTGCGCCGAGACCGACCACTCGGCATAGATCGCCGGGTGACAGCCCGCCTCACCGCAGGACGCCGAGCCCGCGAGAGCTTCGGGGGCGAGCGGCCCGTTCGACTCGGTGCGTGCGAGGCTCGGGGCGAACGGGCGGTCCTGCCCGTAAGGCATCCGGTAGTCCTTCGGGAAGCGCCCCACCGTCTTCGGACCGTCGTAGAGGAGGCTCGCGGGGAAGGCGAGGAGGAGCGCGACGGCCGGCGCCCCGAGGAGCGCCGCGACGTACCCGCGGCGCGCAGCCGAGAAGGCCTCGCGCGCCGTCCCCTCGGCCGCGCTCCGCTTTCGAAGCGGCCAGAGATGCGCAAAGAGGAGGACCGCGAGAGCCACCGATGGAACGAGGTGGAGCGTCCGTGCGAAGGGCGGCACCCGGTCCGAGAAGAAGCCGAGATACGTCACCCAGAGCCCGGTTCCCTCCGCGAGCACGATCGCGCCGAGCCCGCAATAGCCGAGGACCTTCGAGGGCGTCAGCGCGTCGGCGCGGTATTCCTCGAAATGCCGCCAGAGATAGAGCCCGACCGGGACGAGCGACAGGAAGCCCGCCAGCGTGTGCAGGAGGACGGTCCACTCGAGGACCGGCGAGAACCCGATCAGCCGGAGCGGCAGGCCGCTCACGATGAGGTACACGAGCAGACCGGCGGCGATGCGGGAGAGAAGTCCGGACCAGCCGCCGGTCCGGGTCGCCCGGGATCGGATCGCGGAACCGCTCATGTGAAGCTGGCGTCAGGCCAGCCGCTGGATCAATCCGACGAGCGCATCGGCTTCGGCCCTGCCGAGCACGCGGTCCGCGAGGGGGTAGAGAATCTGCTCTTCCTTGAGGTTGTGACCGCCGAGGATGGATGCGAGCCGCGCGCGAATCTCCGACGCACCGGCACCGCCCCCGTCGAGAGCGGTCGCAATTTCCGCGAGGCAGGAACGGATCTCGACGTGCTCGGCCCGCATGACGGCCGTGGGGCCCGCCGTCGGGCCGAATCCGGCACGCGCCTCGAGGGCCGGGAAGAGGATCTCCTCCTCGAAGCGAATGTGCCGCTCGAGCCCACGCGCGAAGGCGGCGAAGGTCGCGCGGGCGTCCGCGACGTCGCCCGCCTCGAGACCGGCGAAGGCGGCCCCTTCGAGAGCATCCAGCCGGTCGTGATCCCAGGCGAGCGCCTCGAGAACGCCGCGCCCCGAGCCCCGGGCGGCGTCGCGCCGCATGACCTCGATCCCGTCCGGTCCGGCAGCGCCGCCTCCCGGCGTCCATTCGAACTGGCCCTTGCGCTCGCGCTGCAGGGTCTCGAGGAGGTCGTGGGCCGGCCGCTCTGCCTTCAATACGAGCGTCTCACCGGGAACGAGAGTGTCGAAGCGCTCCAGCAGGGAACGGCCGCGGTCGAGCGGGGCCAGTCCTGCAAAGTCGCAGATTGCGGCTGTCGATGTCGATGTCGATGTCCCGGCCATCGCGTCCTCCTGTGTCTCGCCATGATTCCCGCGGCGTCGCCCGGCCGACATGACGGCCGTCATACCGAATGCGTGTTTCGAGCCCGAGCCAATCGAACATAGCCAGCGCGGCCGCCCGGAGGGCCGCCTTCTCCTCGTAACTTCAGATTGCCGGAAGAGACGCGGGGGTGCGGAGCTTCGCCAGGGTCGGGAAAAGGACGTTGTTCTCGAGGTGGACGTGCTCGTGCACGTCGCGTTCCAGCTCGGCGAGCCCGTGCATCAGCCCTCGGAAGGTGTTGCAGGCGTCCTGCGGAGCCGTGTATCCCGCGGTCACGCGCCGCAGCTCGCGAAGGAGGTCCCCCACCTTCTCGTGCTGCCGCGAGAGAAGGGCAATGCCAGCCTCGACCGACGCCGGGGGCGCCGTCCGGCCGGCCGACCGTCCGGACGCCTGCCGCATCTCGAGCGCAACGAGCGCGGGGAAGACCACGTCCTCCTCCTCGGTCAGGTGCGGCTCGAGGTCAGCGCGCAGAGCGCCGAACAACCGGTGCATCTCGGGGACCGACTCGGGGTGTCGCTCGCCATGCGCGGCGAGGACCTGGTCGGCCATGCCGCCGAGACGAGGCAGCTCCCGCCAGAGCGAGCTGTGGTACCGGGTGAGGATGTGGGAAATCAGCTCGCTGATAGCCGCCTTCGCCACGACCGGCTCGGGTGACCTCGGAGCCGCGGCCGCTTCCGACAGCTCCGCAAGGAAACCTTCGAGGCCGAGCCCATGCGCCGTCGAGACCTCGGAAAGCGTCTTGTCGCCTCCGCAGCAGAAATCGACGCCGTGGGCCTGGAAGACGCGGATGGTGGCGGGGTGCTCGGCGGCGATCGAGCCGACCGTGGACGCGGATGTCAGGTTCATCGAGACCTCCGTCGGCGAGACTACCCCACCGGCCTTCTGCGGCGTTCTTACCGGGCGAGGTCCGGCCGATAGCTGCCGGGCAACGACCGGAATGCGATCGCCAGACGGTTCCAGCCGTTGATCACGACGACCGCCAGGGTGAGGTCCACGAGCTCTTTCTCGGCGAAGTGCCGCCGGACCTCGTCGTACAGCTCGTCGGACACGTGGGTCTCGCCGACCCGGGTCACCGCCTCGGTCCACGCCAGCGCCGCCCTCTCGCGTTCGCTGAAAAACGGCGTCTCCTGCCAGGCCGCGACGGCATAGAGGCGCTGCTCCGTCTCTCCCGCGGCCCGCGCGTCCTTCGTATGCATGTCGAGGCAATAGGCGCACCCGTTGATCTGGCTCGCACGGACCTTCACGAGCTCGAGCAGCTCGTGCTCGAGCCCCGAGGCGCGAACGTATTTCTCGAGCCCGAGCATGGCCGCGAGGCCTTCGGGCGTTACGTTGCCATATTCGACCCTGGGTTTCATGTCCGGTTCCTTTCGCGGCTCTTTCGCTCCCGGCGTTTGACTCCTCTGATTGCCACTCATAACATCATGATAACAGTGGAAACTATCTCTTCGCCGATCTCGTCGGCCGCACCCGTGGCCGAGGGGCCGATCTACCCGCGCTTCTTCCTCACCGGCCTCTGCATCACGCTGACCGCCGGAGCGGGCTGGGGCGCCTGGCTCCTCCTCAACATCGCCCGTGCTCGCAACTTCTCGGCGCCGTCGATCTTCGAGATCAACGCCCACGGTCAGGCGCAGATCTATGGCTGGATGGGGCTCTTCATCATGGGGTTCTCACTCCAGATGTTCCCCGCTTTCTGGGGGGTCCGCCTGGCCGCGCCGCGCCTCGCCCGCGCTCTACTGCCGCTGATGACCCTCGCGGTCGTCGTGAGGACGATCGGCGAGGCGCGCCACGCCGGCCTCTTCGGCGACCTCGCAATCGCGGCGGGGGTGCTGCAGCTGGCCGTCGTCGCGACCTTCGTCGCGCTGCTGGCGGCTACGGCGCGCCGAAAGGGGGCGCGGGGGCGCGTCGCGGATCTCTACATCGGGGCAGGGCTGGCCTGGTTCCTCGTCTCCACCGTCTTCGACCTGCGCCATCTCGTCCTCATGATCGGCGCGCCCGACCGCGCGTCGCTCCTGGCCGAGATCGCGATCTGGCAGCTGCCTCTGCGCGACCTGCAGATCCATGGCCTGGCGCTGTCGATGATCCTCGGCGTCTCTCTGCGCGTGCTGCCCGGGCTCTTCGGCACGCCGGTCGCCGACGAGCGCCGCACCTTCCGCCTCTTCTGGCCGCTGCAGGCCACGATCCTCGCCGAGTCGGCGCTGTTCCCCGTGGCGATGACCTCCCGGCGGCCGGCCTTGTTCGCCGTCGTCTGGGCGGCATGGGCCGGATTCGCCGTCTGCGCCGTCCTCGCCGCCGCCAGCTTGCGGGTCTTCGCGCGGCCCCGCTTCGCTCTGCCACGCCTCTCGCCGCTCGCCTTCGTGCGCGCGGCGCACGTGTGGCTCGGCGTGTCGCTCGCGATGCTGGTGGCCGGGCCGCTCTGGTCGCACCTGCTCGGTCTGCCGTTCTCGCATGCCTGGCATGGCGCCACCCGGCACGCGATCACGGTCGGCTTCATCAGCCTGATGATCGTCGGCGTCGCCTCGCGGGTCGCGCCAAGGCCGGTGGGGAGCCCGGCGGCCCTTGCGGCGGTGCCGCTCGCGCCGTTCGTCCTGCTGAACCTCGGCTGCACCCTGCGCGTGACGCAGCAGATCCTGACCGACCTGACCCCCGCCGCCTTCCCGTTGGCCGGCGCCTCGGGGCTACTCGAGGTCGCCGGCCTCGTGTGGTGGGCGAGCTGGATCGGTCCGCGCCTGTTGAGCTTGCTCCACCCTCGCATGGCGGTGCGGCCCCCGGACTCGTCCCGTGCCGACGACATCGCCTCGGGCGCGGAAGTCGGATGAGAGATGTGGAGGTGTCGATGCAAACCACGTCGTCGTTCTTCGGACCGGGGATCGGCGAGAGCCAGAGAAGTCTCCTCGATCTGATCAAGCGTTTCGGCGAGTGCACCCTCACCCAGCTCGAGGCCGGATTCGAGCTGAACCGCGAGACTCTCCGCACCCACCTGAAGTCGCTCGCCGCGATGGGGCTCGTCGAACGATCGGGCGTCCGCCGTTCCGGACCCGGACGGCCCCACGTCCTGTACCGGCTGACGGCCGCCGGGGAAGCTCTCTTTCCGCGCCGCGAGGGAGCGCTGCTGCGAGAGCTCGCCGAATTCCTGCTCGAACAGGGCCACCGGGACCTCCTCGAGACGTTCTTCGACCTTCGGCTCGCGCGCTGGCGCCGGGAGGTGGCGCCCCGCCTTGCCGGCCTGCGTGGCCGCAGGCGACACGAGGCAATCGCCGAGATCCTCTCCGAGGAAGGTTTCGTCGCCGAGGTCGTCGCCGGCGCTGCCGCGTCCCGGCTGCGGCTCTGCCACTGCCCCGTCCTGGATCTCGTCGCGATCTCCGAGCTGCCGTGCCGGTTCGAGAAGAGGCTGATCGAGGGTCTGCTGGGCGAACGGCTGCGCCGTGAGACTTTCATTCCGGACGGAGACCACGCCTGCACGTATTCGATCTCGACCGCCTCTCCCGCGCGGTCAAAACAAAAGGACGCTCCGCGAAGGGGCCGAATCGCTCAAGGCCGCGCGTCTATATGATGCCGATCATGCGGTTTTCGCCAGCGAAGCCTTATTTTTTGGCGGAGACCAGTTGGACGTGAGTACCGCTGCCGGTCCGGTCCCTTCGCCCGTCGCACGGGCTCACGAGCCGGTCCGGGCTTCGCCCGAGGCTGCCCCCTCGGCGCCCGACATTCTCGCGCTCGCAGGACTCGCGGGAGCCGCAGTTTTCATCCTCTTTCTTCTCTGGGCTGGAGTCGAGCAGTCGATCAGGCTCTCCGACGCCGCCCGAGACCGCTTCCACTACGCCCGGGGCGTTTCGACGAGCCTCCTGACGGGACTCCTCGTCGGAGCGATCGCCTGGCGTCAGCAGCGCCGACACAAAGAAGAGCTGCGGTCGCTCGCAGCCAGGAGCGACCGAGCCGCGCACGAGGCTCGTGCCCTCTTGCAGCTCGTCGTCGACAACACCCCGGCAGCGCTCGTCGTCCTCGACTGTGATTTCCGCATCGTCCAGGCCAATCGGGCCGCCGAGCGCGTCCACGGCCGTGATCTCGAAGGCCACCGCTGCTCCGACGCAATCGCGGCGTGCACGCAGATGTGCGGGGAGTGTCCGGCCGCTCACAGCTTCGCGCACGGGATCTCGTCTCCCGAGGCGCGTTCGCTCACCGACCCACGCACCGGCGAGATGCTTTCGGTAGAGAGCCACCCGCTCGAGCTGCCGGATGGCCGGCGTTACGTTCTCCTCGTCGAGAGAATCGTCACCGAGCAGAAAAAGCTCCAGGCCCGCCTCATCCACCAGGAAAAGATGGCCGCCTTCGGGCTCCTCGCCGCCGGAATCGCGCACGACATGGGGAACCCCCTCGCCTCCATCGAGATGCAACTCCAGCTCGTCGACGAGAGCCTCCTCCCCGGCGAAACGGCCGGCGTCATGCAGACGGTGAGGCAGGAGGCCGCGCGCCTGAGGCGGATCCTGCGCGAGCTGGTCGACTTCGCCAGGCGCCGAAGGGACGAGGCGAGCCTCGTCTCCGTCCAGTCGGTCGCGGAGGATGCTCTTCGCCTCATCCGGCACGACCCGAGGATGGGGAGAGTCGAGGCCTCGACGGTCTTCGATCCGGAGGCGCCGCCTGTCTCGATCGTGGAGGACCACCTCATGCAGGTCGTCCTCAATCTCCTGATCAACGCGCTCGACGCGATGCCTGAGGGTGGCACCCTCCGGATCGAAGTGCAGGCCGCGGGACGCTCGGTGGCGTTGCGGGTCCACGACTCCGGGCACGGGATGGAGCGGCAGGTTCTGGCGCGCTGCCTCGAGCCCCTCTACACGACGAAGGCGCCGGGCAAGGGGACCGGTCTCGGCCTCAGCATCTCGCGCGACATCCTTCTCGAGGTCGGGGGCGGTATCGAGCTGCACAGCGTCCCCGGCCACGGGACCACGGCCGTCGTCACGCTGCCCTCGGCAGCCGTGGCCATCGACCCGGCCCGCGTCCCCGAGAGCGCGCTCGCGAACGCACCCGTCGGGGTCCATTGAGCGGGGCACGGCTCCTCGTGGTCGAGGACGAACGCGCCCAGCGCGATGCGCTCGCCACGTACTTGACGCGCCAGGGCTACGTCGTGGACGCGGCCGGCACGGGCGAGGAGGCGCTGAACCGGCTCGCGAGCGGCTCCTATTCACTTCTCCTGACGGATCTGCGCCTCCCCGGAATCGACGGCCTCGCGGTCGTCCGCCGGGCCCGCGAGCTGGACGAGGAGATGGGTCTTCTCTTCATGACGGCCTACGCCTCCGTCGAATCGGCTGTGGAGGCGCTCCGCATCGGCGCGCACGACTACCTCCTGAAGCCGCTGATTCTCGAGGAGGTCGTAAGGAAGATCGCCAGCCTTCTCGAGCACCGCGAACTCGTGCGCGAAAACGCCCGGCTCCGCCGGATCCTGCAGGAGCACGATCCGGAGACGGAGATCGTGGCCTCGTCGGCCGCCATGCAGGAGGTCCTGTCCTGGGTCAAGCGCGCCGCGGCCTCTCGCTCGACGGTGCTCATCACGGGTGAGACCGGCACCGGCAAGGAGCTCGTCGCACGGGCCATCCACTCCCTCGGCCCCGCGAGCGGTGCGCCGTTTCTCGCCGTGAACCTCGCCGCGATTCCCGAGAACATGGTCGAGAGCGAGCTCTTCGGCCACGAGCGCGGCGCCTTCACGGGTGCCGACCGCCGCCGGGAGGGGATCCTCCGTTCGGCCGGCGCCGGCACGGTCTTCCTCGACGAGATCGCCGAGCTGCCCGTCACGGTCCAGGCCAAACTGCTCCGCGCGCTCGAGGCTCGCGAGGTGCAGCCGCTCGGGAGCGACCGGACCGTCCCGTTCGAGGCGCGCCTCCTCGCGGCAACGCACCGCTCACTCGATGCGATGGTCGCGGACGGACGCTTCCGCGAGGACCTCTTCTACCGCCTCAACGTCCTGAGGGTCCACGTGCCGCCGTTGCGCGAGCGGCCCGAGGACATCCCCGCCCTCGTTCACCAGCTCCTGCGCCGTCACGCCCGGCGGAGCGGCCTCCCCGCACCCGTCGTGACGGCGGAGGCGATGCGCGCCCTCTGCGCGGATCCGTGGCGCGGCAACGTGCGTGAGCTCGCGAACGTTCTCGAGCGCGCGCTCATCCTCGCCGACGAGGGGAGGATCGACGTGGACCAGCTCCCGCTCGAGGTCCGAAACGCGGTGGGGCCGCGTCTCACGCTTCTCGACGCCATCGACCGGTTCGAGCGGGGCTACATCACCCACGTCCTTCGGCTGAGCGGCGGGAACCGCGAGAAGGCCGCGGAAGAGCTCGGCATCTCGGGGGCCACTCTCTACCGAAGGCTCGAACGCTTCGGAATGAAGGGGCAGGAGCTCGCGCGAGGCGCGCGCGGCCCGGGCCAGCCTCCCGCAGCCGATCGCTCTCAACACTGAGAGGCTCCCGCCCCCGTTCCTCTCAGAACTGAGAGTCCATCGCCCGCGATTCGCGGGGGCTCTCGGGCGTAAAGCCTCTCCGGACAGCACTTCGGAGCACGCTTCCCGCATGGAATGTTGCTTGCTCTTGTTCGGGCGAACGCCTATGCGAATTTCCTCCCGTGCTCTCAGGTCTTCCCCCGTCCTCCTCGTGGCGATCGCCGCCGGAGCGCTCGCACAGGCTCCCGGCTCGCCGCCCGCTTCCGCGGCATCCGCGCCGCCAGCCACGGCCGGCGTGGCGCCCGCGGCCGCCGCCGCGGTCCAGAGCCCGGCCGAGGACCTCTTCTCGCGCAAGTGCGGCTCCTGCCACACCATCGGCAAGGGGGTCCGCGTCGGCCCGGACCTGAAGGACGCGGACAAGCGCCGCAGCCACGCATGGCTGGAGGCCTTCGTCGTGGCGCCGAGCACGATGCTCGACACCGATCCGGACGCAAGAAACCTGCTCGCGGACTTCAAGGGCGTGAGGATGCCGGACCTCGGCCTTTCGGCGAAGGACGTGAAGTCGCTCGTCGAGCTCATCGCACGCTGCTCATCCGCGCCGTGCAACCTCGCGGGAAAATTCACGCCGGCGACTGTCGCGACCGACCGCGACATCGCGCGCGGCCGCGACCTCTTCCTCGGGCTCCAGCCGCTCAAGGCCGGCGCCGCACCGTGCCTCTCGTGTCACACCGTCCGCGGCGTGAAAAGCGCCGTACCGGGCGGGACCCTGGCGAAGGACCTGACGAACGTCTTCGCGCGGCTGGGCGACGAAGGGCTCGACACCGCCCTCGCGAACCCTCCTTTCCCGCTCATGAACAAGCTTTTTGCCGAGCGCCCCCTCGATCCCGCCGAGGTCTTCGCCCTGCGCGCGTTCCTCTATCAGGCGAACCGCGGCGGCGAGCCGGCGCGGGAAAACCCGCTGAGCGTCTTCCTCATGGGCTCCCTCGGGGCGGTCGGGGTCCTGATCACCCTCAACGCCGCCTGGGGACGGAGGCTGAGGGGCGTTCGGCGGCCTCTCGTGAAGAAGCAAAACGGCGAAACGCCGGGGAGACACGCGACGTGAAGTGGATCAAGGACCTCGTCAGCCCGAAGACGCGCTCGTGGGAAGAGTTCTACCGGAACCGCTGGCAGCACGACAAGGTCGTCCGCTCGACGCACGGCGTGAACTGCACCGGCGGGTGCTCCTGGAACATCTACGTCAAGGAAGGGATCGTCACCTGGGAGATGCAGGCGGTCGACTACCCCCTCATCGA
>JBBRRY010000056.1:0-10216 GCA_038245905.1 Thermoanaerobaculia bacterium
GATGGAGGAGATCGTGGGGCTGAGCACGAAGGAGAGGGCGCGGCTGGTGGAGCTCGAGCAGGTGAAGGCGGGGCGGCAGACGGTGGTAGCTGCAGCCGAGCGGCTTTCGATGAGCGAGCGGCAGGGCAAGAGGATCTGGAAGAGGTACCGCGCCGAGGGAGCCCGGGGCCTGGTGCATCGGTCACGAGGGCGGCCGTCGAATCGGACGCTGGATGCCGAGAGCAAGCAGAAGAGCCTCGAGCTGTGCCGGACGCGGTTTTCGGGTTTGGGCCGACACTGGCGGCCGAGAAGCTCCTCGAGGTTGGGTTGAGGGTTTCTCACGAGACGCTGCGGCGGTGGCTGATCGTCGAGGGGCTGTGGAAGAAGAAAAGGAAACGTGGGCCGCATCGAAAGTGGAGGGCGCCGAAGGAGCATTTCGGCGAGCTCGTGCAGATGGACGGCAGCTTCCACGACTGGCTCGAAACGGGCGACAAGCCGTGCCTGATCGATCTTGTCGACGACGCCACGGCGAAGATGGGGGGCGAGTTCTTCGAGCAGGAGACGACGGAAGGAGCATGAGGGTGCTGTGGCGGTGGATCGAGCTCTATGGCATCCCGAAGGCGCTTTACACCGACCACAAGAATCTCTACGTGGTTGATCGCGAGCCGACGAAGGACGAGCAGTTGGCCGGCCAGCCTGCGCTTTCGGCCTTCGGCAAGGCCTGTCACAAGCTCTCGATTCAGATCATTGCGGCCGCCAGCCCTCAGGCCAAGGGCAGGATCGAGAGGCGGCACGGCGTGTTGCAGGACCGTCTCGTCAAGGAGATGCGGCTACGGGGTATCAAAGGCCTCCCCGGGGCCAATGCGTTCTTGAGAAACGGATTTCTCGAGACGATCAATGAGAAATTCGCGCACAGCGCGGCGAGTCGAGTCGACTATCACCGGCCCGTTCCCAGAGGCCTGAGGCTCGAGGATGTTTTCGTCTTCGAAGATGAGCGCACCGTGCAGAACGACTGGACGATCGTCTGGGACAGCCGCTTTTTTCAGATCACAGGGCCCAGGGCCCGGATGCCGCTTCGCCGCCAGAGAATCGTGGTGCGCCGGGGACTGGATGGATCTCGAGTGCTGCTTCACCATGGAAGGACTCTCGAATTCCACGAGATTCCACAGCGGCCCCATCGCCCGGCGCCCCTGATCAAGCCGTCTTCGGTCGCAGCGTCCCGTCCTGCGTGGGTGCCTCCTGACGACCACCCTTGGAAGGGGTTCTTGACGGCCGCTAGCGCCAAGGCGGCTCGCCAGCGCCTGCAGCGGGCCGCCCTTCGCTGAGAATGTCCATCGTTTTCCACATCTCCACCGCCGTCCACAAAGAGAAAAAGAACCAAAAAGAGAAACGCGGCGGCGACTACGGGTGACATTTCTATCGAGCTATTTCAGGGGACATTTCTAATGTGCGTTGACAGCAGCGGCCCGGACGACGACGACGGGGCAGGCTGCATCGCAGACGACGCGCAGAGCCACGCTGCCGAACATGAGCCTCGTGACGCCCGCGCGGCTGCGCGTGCCGAGAACGACGAGCTCCGCCAACGCGCGCGCCGCCGCCTCGACAAGCACGACATACGGCGTTCCGTCGAGGAGCTCGATCCGCGCCTGGACGCGGGCAGCCTCGGCGCGGCGGCGCAGCGACTCGAGCTTCCTCAAGCAGATCGCGCGGAGCGGAGCCACCTCCGAGATCGCACAGTCGAGGAGGACCGGAGTCGGGATCACGTGCGCGACGACGAGCACGCTGGAGCGCAGCCGGGCCTCGTCGAGCGCGAGGAGGAACGCGTTCTCGGAAGCAGGGGAGAAGTCCGTCCCCAAAAAAACGGTCCCGGGCATCACGTGGCCCTCCCGTCCGCTCTGTTCGCGAACGTCACGCCCGGGTGGGGCGCGACTTCCTCGCCGCTTTGGCCTTCGCAGCTCTCCCGATCTTCACGACCTTCTTGCTCTGCTTGGGCTTCTTGCTCTGCTTGGCTTGCTTCGCCCGCGCCGGAGCGGAAACCTGCTCGGCGAGGAGACGAAGGAGATCCGACACCGTGACGATGCCGGCGAGCGTGCCGTCCGGCTCGATCACGGGCAGGCAGCCGATGTTCCAGCCGCGCATGACGTTCGCGGCCTGACGCACCGGCATGTCCGGCGTCGCCTTCACCGCGTATGCGGTCATCATGGCGCCGATGGGACGCATGCGGCGGATCTCGTCGCGATCCCTTCCGCCGAGGTCCCGCGCGGAGACGACACCCACGACTTCTCCGCCCTCCCCGGTGACGACGAGGTGGTGGATGCGCTTCCAACGCATCAGGTTCCACGCGGCCTCCGCGTTCTCGGTGTGAGCGACCGTCTGGACCCGCCGGGTCATGATTTCGTGGACTCGCATCGGAGCCTCCCCCTATACGATCGGGAGCGGGCGCGGCGCACGCCATGAGCCACCTGAATCAGGCGGTGGCGAAAATGGGAGCGGCCGCGCGAAGTCTTATCATCGGTCCGGCGCGAGGAGGTGACCAGTGGAGAAGGCGGCCGGCAGAGGGGAAATCGTCGGTCTTCCGGAGATCGACCGGGAGCATCAGCTCCAGATCGATCTCGTGGACGCCTTCGAGAAGGCCGCAAGCGCGAACGCGCGCCCCGAGGCCGGACGCATTCTCGAGCAGATGGCCGACCTCTCCGGGATGCACTTCCTCGCCGAAGAGCTCGTCATGCAGCTCCACCAGTACCCGGCCTACCAGGAGCACGCGAAGGAGCACGCAAGGCTCCTCGAAGAAATGCACCGGCTCCTGAAGCAGAACGCGGCCGGCACGCTCGACATCACGCTGGATCTCGCCGACCGCCTCCGGCGCACGCTCCGAGACCACTTGCGCGGGACCGACTATGTCCTATCCGCTTACTTGCGGGAGGAGGGCGTCGTCGAGACGGAGCCGGGGGCGCCGCCGTCCTGACGCTCCCGGGACCGCGCCCGTCCGGCCCCGTGGCGCTCAGGTCAAGTTAGGGTTCCGTGTCGTTTTCCATCATGCGCTTTGTCTGCGTTTGCGTGGCGTGGGCGAGAGCTTGCTGCCGGCGCCCGAGCGCGAGCGCGTTCGCGATCCAGACGCCGGCCACGGGCAGGAAGACCGATGCGAAGCCGAGTGGCGAGAGCCCGAGGAAGGCCACGAGGCCGTCCGCGAGCGCGCCGAGGGCGTCGCCGCTCCGATACACGAAGGTGTCGATGAAGCTCTTCGCCGTGTATTTCTCCTCGCGCGGCACGACGGTGAAGAGGGCTTCGCGCGCGGGCTTCACGAGCGCGAATTCCGCGGCCCGCCGGATCACCTGAACGGCGAAGAGCGTTTGGGCCGTCGCGGACGCCGCGAGCGCGAAAAAGCCGGCGGCCGTCACCGCGGGCAGGAGGGCGAGCGTCGGGCCGAGGCCAACCGCCGGCAGGATGCGCCCCGTGAGGAAGAGCTGAGTGAGCGCCGTGAGGATGTTCACGAGAAGATCCGCTTTCGCGAAGAACGCCGTTCGCGCGCCCGCGTCCGCGAAGGACGCCCGCACGATACGCGCCTGCGCGAGATAGAGGAACGTCGAGCCGACGGTGAAAAGCAGGAGAAACGCCGCGATGCCGAGGAGGTAGCGCGACTTCGCGAAGAGCGTGATTCCCGAGAACGCTCCCGTGCCGGGCGGCGCGCCATCGCCCGCGAGGGACGCGCGCTCGGCGGCGCCGGCGTCGACACGATAGACACGGGCGAGCCGGTGAAGACAAAGGACGCCGGCCTCGAAGAGGGCCGACGCGACGAGAAGGAGCGGCACGGGGCCGATGCGGCGCGCGAGCGCGACCGTGACCAGTCCGCCCGCGATGCCGCCCACTGTGCCGCCGAGCCCGATGAATCCGAAGAGCCGCTTGGCCTGCTCGGAACGGAAGAGGTCGGCGAGAAATCCCCAGAAGACCGACACGACGAGGAGATTGAAGACGCTCGCGTAGACGAAGAAGAACCGACCGGCGTTGAGCCGCTGTGCGCCGTGGAGGAAGGTCAGGAGGCCGAAGAACACGACGAAGCTCCCGGCGAAGGCATGCAGCACGGCCGGCACGAAGACCCGCCGCGGGGTGCGCGCGACGAGGGTTCCGAAGAGAGGAACGACGACGAGCGTGCCGGCCAGCGTCCCGAAGAAAAGCCAGTTCAGAGCGAAGCCGCCTCCAGACGAGGCGCCCATCTCGTCGCGGAGGGGCCGGATGATGTAGTAGCCGCCGAGGATGAAAAAGAACGAGAGCGCGGACCACGTGAGGCCGGCGCCCTCGCCCGGCTCGAACCGTACGAGGCGGGAAAGGGCGTTTCGGGCCTGCACGCCGTCAGCCGGCCTTCGGAGCTTTCTTCGCCTCGTGCCAGGCCGCGAGGACGGCAGCTTCGCGTTCTTCGCTGAGGCCGCTCTTCAGCTTGGCCGTACGTTCCTTCGGCTGCTTCTTCCACCAGTCGAGGGTGTCCTTCGCAGTGGTCTTGATGGGCCGGAACGTGAGGCCCTTCGCGACAGCGCGCGTGTTCTTGACGAGGCCGCCGCCCGCGTCGGAGCCGGCGGGCGAAGTCCACACGGGGAGGTCGCTCCACTCCTCGACCTTCTGGGCCTTCAGGAACGCCGCGTCGACCCATGTGAAGCGCGTGTCGCTGCCGCTCGCCGCCTTGCAGGCTTCGAGCATGTCGCCCACCTTGATCGGCGCTGAGGTGGCGTTGAAGACTCCGAAGTTCTTCGTGTCGATCGTCCGGACGATCCAGGACGCAAGGTCGCGCACGTCGATGAACTCGACGGGATCCTCGGGCCGGTTGGGCGCGAGGACCTCTCCGCCCTTCGACACCCGGACGGGCCAGTAGGTGAACCGATCGGTCCCGTCGTTCGGCCCGACGATGAGGCCGGGACGCACGTTCGTGACCCGCCCCGGCATGGCGGTTTCGGCGGCCGCCTCGCACAGCGCCTTGAGACCGCCATACGTGCCCTCGGCGATCGTCTCGACGGTGGGGTCCGTGAGGACGGCGACCGGCGCCGTTTCGTCGACGCCCGGCTTCCCGAGGTCCGCATAGACGGAGATGGACGACACGAAGACGTACTGCTTCGCCGTCTTCCCGAGGAGCGCGGCCGAGTCCTTCACCTGCCGGGGGAAGTAGCCGGACGTGTCGATGACGGCGTCGAAGGAACGCCCCACAAGGGACTTGAGGTCGTTGTTGCGGTCTCCCTGCAGCTTCTCGAGATCCGGAAACAGCCCCGGGTTCGTCTTGCCGCGGTTGAAAAGCGTGATCGTCCAGCCGCTGGCTTTCGCGGCGTCGACGATCTCGGGCCCCAGGAATCGGGTGCCGCCGAGGATGAGAAGGGTCTTCCGGGGGTTCGCCCCCGCGGACAGCGCCTTCGTCCCGAAGGCGGCGGCGGCAGCGGCGGCCGCGGCAACCACGCCCGCATCTCTCACGAACCTGCGTCTCGTCGTCATGTGCGCTCCTGTGACCGGAAGTACGAAATCGGACAGGCAGGGTTGCGCCTCAGGCGCCCCCGTCCTCCAGCATTCGGAGGAGATAGCGCCCGTATTCACTCTTCATCTTCTTCGCGAGATTCATGACGTCGGCCGTGGAGATCCAGCCCGCGTTGTGCGCGATTTCCTCGGGGCAGGCGATCTTCAGGCCCTGGCGCGCCTCGATGGCCTGGATGAAGTTCGAAGCCTGGAGGAGCGCCTCGTGCGTCCCCGTGTCGAGCCACGCCATGCCGCGGCCGAGGATCTCGACGTGCAAGTCTCCCGTCTCGAGGTAGGCGCGGTTGACGTCGGTGATCTCGAACTCGCCGCGCGGCGAGGGCGCGAGGCCGGCCGCGACGTCGAGCACCCGGTTGTCGTAGAAATAGAGGCCCGTGACCGCGTAGTTCGAGCGCGGCTCCTTCGGCTTCTCTTCGAGGCCGATCGCCCGCCCGGTCGCATCGAACTCCACGACGCCGTAGCGCTCCGGGTCGAGCACGCGGTAGGCGAACACCGTGGCTCCGGCGGCCCGCGCGGCCGCGCGCTGGAGCATCTCGGGAAGGCCGTGGCCATAGAAGAGGTTGTCGCCGAGAGCCAGCGCGACGGAGTCCTCGCCCACGAACGAGCGCCCGATGACGAAGGCCTGCGCGAGGCCCTCGGGCCGCGGCTGCGCCGCGTAGGAAATCCGGACGCCGAACTGCGAGCCGTCGCCGAGGAGGCGCCGGAAGCCCGCCTCGTCTTCGGGTGTCGTGATGATGAGGATGTCGCGGAGGCCCGCCAGCATCAGCGTCGACAGCGGGTAATAGACCATGGGCTTGTCGTAGACGGGACAGAGCTGCTTCGAGACGGCGAGCGTCACGGGGTAGAGGCGCGAGCCCGAGCCCCCGGCTAGGATGATCCCCTTCACGCGGAGACCTTCGCGGACGACGAAAGGCCGATCCGCGCCAGCGCGTCCGTGCCGGCCTGGACCGTGGCGCACCAGTCCGGGTTCGCCAGGTACCAACGCACCGTCCGAAGAAGACCTTCTTCGAATGAGTAAGAGGGGCTCCAGCCCAGCTCGCGGCGGATCTTGCCGGCGTCGATCGCATAGCGGCGGTCGTGCCCGGGCCGGTCCTTCACGAAAGTCTTGAGCTGCGTGTATTCCTTCTTCCCATTCGCAGAAATCCTAATCTTCGAATTCTCCTTTGCCGGTCTCTCTTGTTCGAGCGCCGCGCAAATGGCGTCCACGATCTGGAGGTTCGTGCGCTCGCTGCCCCCGCCGATGTTGTATTTGCCGCCGGGCGCGCCTTTCTGGAGCACCAGCAGGATGCCGCGGCAGTGGTCGTCGACGTGGAGCCAGTCGCGCACGTTGCCGCCGTCGCCGTAGATGGGAAGCGGCTTTCCCTCGAGCGCGGTCAGGATCATGAGCGGAATGAGCTTCTCGGGGAACTGGAACGGCCCGTAGTTGTTCGAGCAGTTCGTCAGGAGCGTGGGCACGCGGAACGTCTCGTGCCAGGCGCGCACGAGGTGGTCGGCGGCGGCCTTCGACGCGGCGTAAGGAGAGTTCGGCGCGTAGGGCGTCTCCTCGGAGAAGAGCCCGGACTCCCCGAGCGTGCCGTACACCTCGTCGGTGGAGACGTGGAGAAAGCGGAAGTGGTCCGCCTCGCCGGCGGAGAGCGTGGCGAGGTGGGCGCGCGACGCTTCGAGCAGCTCGTACGTTCCGTTGATGTTCGTGCGGACGAACGCGCCGGGGCCGTCGATGGAACGGTCCACGTGCGTCTCGGCCGCGAAGTTCAGGATCGCGCGCGGCCGGAAGGTCGCCAGGACGGCGCGCATGGCGTCCTTGTCGGCGATGTCCGCTTCCACGAACGTGAAGCGCGGGTCCTTCTCCACGTCCAGGAGGCTCGCGCGATGCCCCGAGTAGGTGAGCTTGTCGACGACGACGACGCGGTCGGGCGTGTCGACGAGAGCCAGCCGGACGAAGTTGGAGCCGATGAAGCCGGCTCCTCCGGTGACGACGATCGTGTCCATAGGGAGGTAAGGATATCGGAGTCCGCCGTGCGCGCGGGCTGGGCTAGAATCAACGGTTGTTCACGCACGCTGTTCAGGAAACAAAGGAGCATTCATGAAGGGAGTCGTTAAAAGCATGTTCGTGGCTGCCGCTCTGGCGGCGGCCCCGGCTTTCTCGCAGTTCGAGGGCCAGATCGACATGAAGATCACGGGCCAGGAAGGCATGACGGGCACGGGCAAGGTGTTCGTGTCGAAAGTGGGCTCGCGCACGGAGATGGACCTGGAGTCGGCGCGCATGCCGATGCACATGACGACCCTGATGAAGTTCTCGGCGCCGGATGTCATGTACATCATCAACGACAAGGCGAGGACATACAGCGAAGTGGACACGAAAAAGGCGCGGGAGCAGGCCGCGAAGATGACGGGTGCGAAGGACAAAGATGCGTATTCGATCAAGGTGCTCGGCTCCGAAAAGGTGCTCGGCTACTCCACGAAGCACGTCCTGCTCTCGCGCCCGGGCGACACGTCGGAGATGGAGGCATGGACGACGACGGATCTCCTCGGACTGAGCTACGAGTCGATGAAGGGCCTCATGCGCCGCGGAGCCCAGGACGAGGGCTCCTTGATGAAGGCCCTCAAGGACGCCCGGGCCGAGGGCTTTTTCGTGAAGATGGTCACGCGCGAAAAGGGCAACACCGAGCCTCTGACCACGATGGAGCTCACGAAGGCCGAGAAGAAGTCTCTTCCAGCCTCGATGTTCGAGGTGCCCGCCGGCTACGCGAAGCAGGAGTAGCGGCTACTTCCGCCCCTTTTCGATGAACGGCAGGATGGCGCTGAATCCTGCCGCGCTGTTCCGGGAGTCGACGGAAATCTTGAGCTCGTGCCCGGCCGGTGCGGCCTTGCCGGTGATTCCCGGGTTGAAGCCGTAGAGGCTCCACGAGAATCCCTGCGGGCCTCCCGCCGGGAGGAGCTTGGGCCAGTGGTCGCCGGCGGGCGCGAGCTTCACGCCCTTGTCGTCCGCGGGCTGGAGCTTGACGGTCTTGTCGTTGCCCGGCTTGAGCTTGACGGTCTCCGATTCGCCGTTCACGGCCGCGGGATCCTTGGACGGAAAGCCGCGGGCCTCGGCGCCGGTCTTGCCCTTGAGCTGGCCTTCCTGCAAGAACCACATTTCGGCTGCGCCGCCGAAGCCCTTGTAGTGGATCTCGACGTCGTAGAGGCCGGCGATGAGCACGGACCCGTCGCCGAGCTTGACGCTCTCGGGCAGCGTGACGGCGGTCCGATAGGCGTTGAGCGCCGCGCCGGCGGCGCCCGCAAAGACGAGCAGCGAGGCCGCGAGGGCGAGTCGTACCTTCATAATCGATCTCCTTTGAATCGTATTCTATGACCGCGCTCCTCGCCGCGTGCTTTTTCGTATCCGGAGCGGCCGGCCTCGTGTACGAGGTCCTCTGGTCGCGCCACCTCGCGCTCCTCTTCGGCGCGAACGCCGAGGCCGTGGGCCTCGTCCTCGCAGTGTTCATGAGCGGACTCGGACTCGGAAGTCGCGCGTTCGGCGCGCGCGCGGACCGCATGGCGAGGCCGCTCCTCCTGTATGCGGGCCTCGAGGCCGGGATCGGCGTCTTCGCTCTCGCGACGGGCCCGCTTCTCGCCGCCGTCGCGCGCGCGTTCCCCGCGCTCGCATCCGCGTTCGGCGGCGGTCCCGCGGCCGCTTCGGCGGCGAAGGCCCTCCTCGCGGCGGCCGTCCTGTTTCCGCCCGCGTTCCTGATGGGTGGGACGCTGCCGGCTCTCGCGAGGGCTCTCGCGGGCGAGAGCGCGCGGGCCCCGCGCGTCGTCTCGCTGCTCTACGCGGTCAATCTCGCGGGAGCCGTCCTCGGGGCCGCGGCGACGGGTTTCTTCCTCGTCGAGCATCTGGGTCTCGCCGCGACGATGCGGGCCGCGGCGGCGGCCGATCTCGTCGTCGCGGCGGCAGCCCTCTTCGCGTCGCGCGGGCCCGCATTCCGGCTGGAGGCGCGGCAGCCCACGCCGCCGGCGGCCGCTCCGCTGCCGCCGCGCGCGCGCGCCGCGCTCTTCACGGGCCTCTTTGCGTCCGGCGCGGTCTTCATGCTCGACGAGGTCGTCTTCACGCGACTGCTGTCTCTCGCGTTCGGCGTCTCGTCGTACTCGTTCACGCTCGTCCTCGTCCTGTGCCTCCTCGGGCTCGGGATCGGCGGGTTCGCGGCGTCGGCGCGGGCCGCCCGCGGGCCGGTCGGTCTCGCGGCCTTCGGGCGCGTGCAGCTCTTCGCGGCCGCGCTCCTCGGACTCGCGATGGCCGCGGTGCCTCTCGTCTCGCGGGCCCTCGCCTTCGCGCGTCAGGTGCCGGGCCTCGGGTTCGGTCCCTCCCTCGCCCTCAAGGCGGGTCTCGCGGCCGCGCTGATCCTGCCTTTCGCGGCGGTCGCGGGCGCCGGGATGCCGCTTCTTCTCGCGTTCGTCGCCGCGCGCCCGGGAGGCCTCGGGGCGTCCGTCGGACGGGCCGGGCTCGTCAACACTGCCGGTACGCTTCTCGGGAGTCTCGCGACGGGTTTCGTTCTCGTCACCCTTCTCGGATCGCAGGCGACGCTCCGCCTCGGCGCCCTCGGGAGCCTCATCACGGGGCTCCTCGCGCTCGCGGTTGCGCGCGGCCGGCCCGGCGCGGGCGCGACGGCCGCGGTCTTCGCGCTCGCCCTCGGAATTCTCCTCGTTCCCCGCTGGCCCGACTGGGTCTTCCTGCGGTCCGACACGTACCCGCGGC
>JBBRRY010000057.1:0-10205 GCA_038245905.1 Thermoanaerobaculia bacterium
GCGGCTCTTCCGAAACCGCGGCGACGGCACGTTCGAGGAGATCACGGCATCCTCCGGCGTCGTCACGGCGGGGCCGACGCGTTCCCTCGCGTTCGCCGACGTGAACGGCGACGGTAACCTCGACCTCTTCGTGTGCGGAACTGGGGACTACTACAACCAGATGCCGGATCCGCCGTTCGACGCGAACGACGGGCGACGCAACTACCTGTTCCTCGGCGACGGCAAGGGCTATTTTCGCGACGTTTCTGCAGAATGGGGCGTCGAGAAACCCACCCGCTGGTCTCTCTCGTGCCTCTTCGCGGACTTCGACGGCGACGGCCGGCCGGACCTCGTCGTCACGAACGACTTCGGCCTGAAAAACCTCTACCGCAACGTCGACGGAAAGCGTTTCGAAGACGTGACGGGGAAGCTCGGAGTCGAGGACCGCGGCTACGGGATGTCGGGCGCGTGGGGCGACTTCGACGGCGACGGGCGAATCGACCTCTACACGACAGGCACGTACACGCAGTGGGGATTCCTTCACGAATACCCCGGGCTCCCCGTGCCTCTCCCCGGCCGGATCTTCCGGCCCATCGCGATTTCGTGGATGGAGAAGATGTGCCGCGGCAACTCCCTGTTACTTCAGACGGCCAAGGGCACGTTCGACGACGCGACGGCGCGCTCGGGGGCCGGGCGTGCGGGCTGGAACTGGAGCGTCGCCGCCGCGGATCTCGACAACGACGGCAGCCTCGATCTCTACGCGACAAACGGGATGTGGGACGACGGCCGCACGCACGACCGCGAGCTGGAATTCTGGTGGGAGACGCTCGCGTATTGGGACGACTACATCGAGATGAAGAAGACGTTCGACCGGAAGGGCGCGGGCGTTCAAGGAATCGAGCGCGACGCGTACTTTCGGAATCGCGGCCCGGGAAGCCGTCCGCTCTTCGAGGAGCGAGCGTTTCTCGACGGCCTCGACCTCCAGACGAACGGCCGCGCCGTCGTGGCCTTCGACGCGAACGGCGATGGCGCGCTCGACCTCTACGTGCGCTCCGTTCAGGGTCCGGAGGCCCTCTTCCTCGGCAGCCGGAAGAGTCCGGACGCCGAGCACTTCCTCAGGCTCCGGCTGAAGGGAACACCGGGAAAGGACAATGCGGCCGGCCTCGGCGCGCGCGTCACGGCGACGCTACCCGGCGGTCGCGTGCTCGTCCGGGAGAGCGGCTATGCGAGCGGGTATCTCGCGACCGGCAGCCCCATCGTCCATCTTGGGCTCGGCGCGGCCACGCGAATCGAGAAGCTCGTCGTCCGCTGGCCCTCGGGCTTCGTGCAGGACCTGGGGCCCGTCACCTCGATCGACCGGACGTTGATCGTCGACGAATCCAAAGGCTCCCTATAATCCGCGCGTGAACGAATCCCTTCCCTCCACGGACCCTTCCTACGACGTCGTCATCGTCGGAGGCGCGATCGCAGGCGCGTCGACGGCGGTCCTCCTCCACCGTCGCATGCCGGAGCTGAAAATCCTCGTCGTCGAGAAGGCCGCGGCCTTCGACTGGAAGGTCGGAGAGTCGACCGTCGAGATCTCGTCGTACTTCCTGACGCGGGAGCTGAAGATCCACGACCACCTCTCGCGCGAGCAGCTCCCGAAGCAGGCCTTCCGCTACTGGTTCAACAACGAGAGGGTCACGTGCCTCAGGGAAGCGTCCGAGACGGGACCGACCCAGCTCGCGAGAACGCCGTCCTTCCAGATCGACCGCTCGAAGCTCGACGAGTACGTGCTCTCACTCGCGAAGAACGAGGGCGCCGAAGTCTGGCGGCCTGCGAAGGTCGTCGACGTCACGCTGAACGGCGAGGCGGGCAATACCCTCACGGTCGAGAAGTCCGACGGGACGCGTGCGTCGGTGGCCTGCAAGTGGGTCGTCGACGCGACCGGCCGGCAGGCGATGCTCGCGCGAAAGCGCGGCGGCGTGACGCCGATCCAGTCGCATCCAATCTCCGCGATCTGGGTCCGGTATCGCGGCGTCAAGGACATGGACGGCCCCGAGGTCGTCGGCACGGACTCGGCCGATCCGTTCCACCGGGCCGTCATCGCCCCGCGCAGGCTCGCCACGAATCACTTCACGGGCTGGGGCTACTGGATCTGGTTCATCCCGCTCCAGGGCGGGGAGACGAGCGTCGGGCTCGTCTGGGACACGCGCCTCGTTCAGCCGGCGGGCGCGACACCGCTCGAGAAGCTCACGCGCTTTCTCGACGCGAACCCGCTCACGAAAGAGCTCCTCACGCACGCCGAGGCGATCGACGACGACTGCCGTATCTACGGCCACCTTCCCTACTACGTCGATTCCTTCATCGGTCCCGGCTGGACGTGCGTCGGCGACGCCGGCGGCTTCCTCGACCCCTTCTACTCACCGGGCCTCGACCAGATGTCCTTCTCGGTCTATTCGCGCATCCGGCTCATCGAGCAGGCGCTGAGAGGCGCTCCCGCGACCGAGATGGCGGAGGAGTACGAGCTTCACAACAAGCGGTACACGCGGTTCTTCACGTATTTTTACGAGGCGATTTTCCGCGACAAGTACTACGTCATGGGCGACTACGACACCATGACGACCGTCTTCCTCATGGACACGGCGCTCTATTACCTCGCGGCCGTCATCCCCGTGTATCGCTGGTCGTCCGAACGGCTCGGCCTCCCGCCGTATTACCAGGATGGCTCCGAGATCGCGTTCTACCCGATGCGCTTCTACAACCGGCGCCTCGTCTCGATCGCGAAGAGGAAGAAGGCGCTCGGGATCTACGGGAACCACAACGCGGGGAGGCGCCCCGGTCTCGTTGGATTCTCGGTCCGTGGCGCCAGCTGGATCATGCTCGGGCACGGCCTCGTGCGCTGGGCGAAGGCCGAGGTCGCGAACGCGTGGACCTATCTCGTCAAGCCGGCGCCGATCGGGGGACCGGTCCCCGAGCTTCCGCCGGGTGAGACGCAGAGGGCGGCCTCCGTAGGCCCGCTCCCCGCCACGGCTTCTGCGAGCGGCACCTAGAGCAAAGCTTGAAGCGTCTCCTCCCGTTCTCCGCGGCGGAGCGAGGCGCGCTGAGGCTGTCGAGACTGAGACGCCTCCTCGACGAAGGTGATAGATTCCAGTTTCAGAATCTGCAACCACGCGGCAGATGGCAAAGGGAGTACATATGCAAGGTCCTGGAAATGCCGTCGAAGTGAAGGTACTCCGCGGGCCAAGGCCTGCTGTGGCTTGCTCAGCGGCCTTTGCCGCGCTGCTGCTCGCAGCGGCGCCGGCCCGTGCCGCCACGATCACGGTGACGAGCACCGCCGACACCACCGCCAACGACGGCGCGTGCACGCTTCGGGAAGCAATCATCGCCGCGAATACGGACACGATATCGGGCGCCATGGCCGGTGAGTGCGCGGCGGGCACGGCGGGCCTCGACACGATCGCCTTCGCGATCCCGGCCGCCACCGATCCCGGCTGCGTCGTCGGGACGGGGGTCTGCACGATCATCCCGGCGTTCACGCTTCCGAACATCACGACTGCCATTACGATCGACGGGTATACGCAGACCGGCGCCGTCGCCAACACCAACACGGTCGCCTCCCGCCTGGGACTGAACGGCGCACTGAAAATCCAGCTCCGGGCTTCTCCCGCGGGATCGCTCAACGGCGTGATCATTCGCGCGCCCGGAGTCACCGTACGCGGTCTCGTCGTCAACAACTTCAACATCGGCATCGACGTTAGGCCCGGCTCGGCTGGCACGGTCTTCCTGGAAGGGAACTACGTCGGAACCGACGTCGCGGGTACTGCCCTCGCCGGGAATCTCGCGCTCGGTATTCAGGCATTCGGAACGGGCAACGTCGTGATCGGCGGAACGACGCCTGCGGCACGCAACCTGATCTCCGGAAACGGACGCTCCTCACTCGGACCGGGGATCTTCACCGCCGTGGACGTGGGTGTGACGATTCAGGGGAATCTGATCGGGACGGACGTGACAGGGCTCGTGGCCATCGGAAACGGCGGGCCCGGTATCAACGCGAACCCCGGCACTCTGGTGACCACCGTCGGAGGGACGGCCGCGGGGGCGGGCAACCTCGTCTCCGGAAACGGATACAACAACGTCTCGATCTTCGGGGGAACAGGCCACTTCGTTCAGGGCAACCTCGTGGGCACGAACATCACGGGCACCGCCACGCTCGTCAGCGACATCGCGTTCGTCCCCGGCAACCCGCGCAACGGCGTCAACCTGGTCAACACGAGCAACACGCTCGTCGGGGGCACGACGGTCGCCGCGCGCAACATCATCTCTGGAAACGTGAGCGGCGGCATCGACATCTCGACGGTGATCGGCAACGTCGGTGGAAGCAATCAGGTGCAGGGGAACTACATCGGCACCGACATCACGGGGACGATCAACCTTGGAAACTCGGGCATCGGCGTGCTCCTGTCGAATTCGCCCGGCTCGTCCATCGGCGGCTCCGTCGCGGGGGCACCGAACATCATCGCCTTCACCGTAGGAGGCGTCGGTATCGGGACGGCCCTCGGCGTCAACAATTCATTGCTGGGAAACTCGATCCATTCCAACGGAGGAATCGGCATCGACCTCGGAACCAATTTCCTCGACGGGGTCACGCCGAATACTCCCGGCGGCAGCCAGAACTATCCCACTCTCACCGCGGCGCCGATCGTGGCCGGAACCGTGAACATTTCCGGCACTTTTAACGGCACGGCCAGCAGCACGTTTCGTGTCGAGTTTTTTTCCAACGCCGTCTGCGACGCAACGGGTTTTGGGGAAGGACAGACGTTTCTTGGCTTCACCAACGTGACGACGGATGGCGCCGGCAACGCAAGCTTCGGCCCCCTTCCATTCGCCGTTCCGCCGGGTCAGCCCATCATTACTTCGACCTCGACGGGCCCGAGCGGTAATACATCCGAATTCTCCGCTGCACAGCCGGGTGCCTGCTCCGCCCTCCCGACTCCCACCCCGACCGTGACTCCGACGACGACCCCAACGATCGGAGTGACGCCGACGCCCACCGCTCCTCCGGCGGGCGGGGCTGTCTCCGTGCCCACGCTGGCGCCGGGCCTCATGGCGCTGTTCGGCGTCGCTCTCGCCGCGATGGGGCTCCTGCTGCTGAGGAAGAGCAGCTAAAAGCCGGTCACTTGTTCCCGGACAGGTCCGCGTAGACGATCGACACCCAGGCGTCCGGCTTCATAAAGCCCTTGCCCCATTTCTCGTCGAGGGCCGCCGTGGGCTTCGCCGCCTTGACCTCGTCGAGCGTCTTGCCGGCCTTGACGAGCGTCGCGACGGCGTCGCGCGACGCGGCGAGCATGTCGCGGAACGCCTTCAGGTCGGCCTTGTTCCCGAGGGGCCCGTGGCCCGGGATGATCTTCGTGGACGCGTCCCCCATGGAGAGGCCGCGGTCGCAGGCCGCGATCATCCCCGCGATCGAGCCGCCGGACGAGAGGTCGACGAACGGATACATGCCGTTGAAGAACGTGTCCCCCATGTGTAGGACGTTCGCCTTGTGGAACTGGACGATCGCGTCGCCGTCCGTGTGCGCCGGAGGAACGTGGAAGGCGTCCACGTCGTCGCCGTTCACGTGGAACGAGAGTGAATCCACGAACGTGACGAGCGGGAGCGCGATCGCGGGCGAGGGCGACGTCTTCGAGTTGAAGACCTTGTTGAACTGCTCCGTCGACATGCGCTTCCTCACGTTTTCGTGCGCCACGATGACCGCACCGGTCTTTCCGAGGTTCTCGTTCCCGCCGACGTGATCTCCGTGCCAGTGCGTGTTCAGGACGAACCGGACCGGCTGCGCGCTGACCGCGGCGATTGCCGCCTTGATTCGGTCCGTGAGGGGAGCGTACTGACTGTCGATCAGGAACGCGCCTTCCGTTCCGACGGAGAGCCCAAGGTTTCCCCCCGCGCCCGTCAGCATGTAGAGGCCGTCCGCCAGCTTCTCGGTCTTGATCTCGACCTTCGAGAAGTCCTGCTGGGCGGAGGTGGGAAGGGACACGCAGACGGCGACCGCAGCGGCGAGAACGAGTTTGTTTCTCATGCAAAGAGAATAGAAGATTTCCTTGAAGGTGAATACACGGGAGAATGCGCGGGCATTCAGGCACATCCTGCGCGGATCTCCAGCTCCTTAAACCCGCCTCGGGGACCTCGAGTTCTCTACTTCGCCGGCTGGAAGTCCTTGTGCCCGGTTTGCCAGAGCGCGAACGCGAACTGGCCGGCGAAATTCCTGAAAGTGACGATCTTCTCTTCCGTGAAGTGCCCGTTGTCGTAGTTGACCTTCAAGAGCACGGGCTTGCCCGAAACGCTCGCGTTCTGCAGGGCGGCCGCGAGCTTCCCGGGCTGCCACGGGACCACCCGCGGATCGTTCCAGCCGGCCACGCAGAGAACGGCGGGGTACTTCACGCCCGGCTGGACGTGCTGGACCCCGTCCATCTCGTACAGGGCCTCGCACTCGACGGGATCCTTCACGGTGCCGAACTCGGGGGTGTTCACGGGACCGTTCGGGGAGAATTCCATGCGCATGGCGTTGGCACACCCGACGTTGCATATTGCGGCGCCAAAGAGGTCCGGGCGCGCGGTGACGGCCCGGCTGATCAGGATTCCGCCGGCACTCGTGCCGGTACCCGCGAGACGCGCGGGGCTCGTGTAGCCCTTTTTCACGAGGTATTCCGCACACGAGATGAAGTCCTTCCAGGTGTTCGGCTTGGTCGTCTTGTACCCGGCCTTGTACCAGGCCTCGCCCTTTTCGCTCCCGCCCCGTGGATGCGCGTAGGCCAGCACGACTCCCTTCAAGGCAATGGAGTGCCTCACGTCGAAGCCCGGGGTATAGCTGATCCCGTACGCGCCATAACCCTCCAGGATGCAGCTGCTCGTGCCGTCGAGGGGGATACCCTTCCTGTGGATGATGGAAAGGGGGATCAGCGTGCCGTCGTGTCCCGGCACCTCCACCTCTTCCGCGACGAGGTTCTCGAAGCCGGGGTACGAAACGTCCGTGTTGAAGATGCTCTTCGCGAACGTGCCTTTGGCTCCGTCGAAATCGTAGAGCGTCGTCGGGCTGGTCCAGGTCGTGGCGAACACGATGCAACGATTGGTGCGCCAGCCCGGGCAGGTGATGTCCACCGTGCCGGAGGCGGGAAGCTTGACGTCGTCCGCCTTCCCCGTCACGAAGTCGTACTTGACGAGACGGCCGCGAATCCCGTCCGAGTAGACGAGGAAGAGGAAGTCCTTGCTCTGGACCATGTACTGGATCGAGTCCTTCGACTCCGGGATCACCGTTTCCGCGTGGGCCCAGTCAGGATTCGTCACGCTCGTTCGGACGACCCTGTAGCGGGGCGCGTTCGTATGCGTAACCGCGTAAACGTGTTTCTTGTGGAACTCCAGACCGCGGACGAGGTTGTCAGAAGGCTTGCACAGGACCTTCCAACTGATCTTCGAGGACTTCAGCTCCGAGGCCGGGGCGTAAAAGATCCGCATCTCGTTCTGCACTGTCCCGGCCTGCCCGAGAATCACGTCGGGGTACTTCTCGTCGATGGAGGCCGAGGGGAACTCTTTGGGCGTGATCCCGAGGTCGGGGTTGCGCTCGTTGCTGAAGAAGTCGACGTCCGCGTCGAAGCTCGTCCCGACGGTGTGCAGCTTGGTCTTCCGGTTCAGCTCGATCTCGAGGCTCTTGATGTCCGTGACCTTCCCGGCGTCGTAGAAGAGGTGTTTGCTGTCCAGCGACCAGCCGTACGGGCCGTAGGACGGGTAGACGCTCTCGGGGAGGAGCGTTCCCCGGTCGACGTCCAGGATCCGGATCTCGGAGTACTCGGCTCCTTTCGCCGAAAAGCCCAGGGCGACGTAACGTCCGTCGAAAGAAGGCAGCGCGCTCTCGATCGTCGTCGTCTCGCCCGGCTTGTAGGTCGCCGGGTCGAAGAGCAGCTTCTCCGCCCCGGTCCACCCCTGGCGGAAGTAGAGCTTGCCGACGTTCTCGCCTCCGAGCGTCTTCTTGTAGAACACCCGTCCGTTCTCGTAGGAAATGGTCGTGTACTTGGCGGGTTTCAGCTTGTCGAGCTCCATCCACTCTTTGGCAAGGGCTTCGGCAGCCGGGATCTTCGCGAGGAGGCCGTCCGTCAAATCCGCCTGCGCCTTGAACCAGGCCTCGACGTCCTTGTCCTTGAGGTCCTCCAGCCAGCGGTACGGATCCTTGTAGGTCTTTCCGAAGTACGTGTCTTTGGCGTCGACGGTCTTCGACGGCGGGTACGACCACTGTGCAAGGCACGGAAGCGATACCGCGAGAGACAAGGAGACGAAGGCGAGGCGGGCGAATCGCTTCATGGATCACTCTCCCGCTAAAGCTTACCAGCGCTACCGGTCGGTCTTCCGGATCTCCAGCGCCTTGAACCCAACGCCCGCGCCGCGCGGGTCGAGTAGGAACGCGAGAGCCGGCTCCCGTGCGGCGCGAGCCGCGAGGCCGCGCACGTGGCGCGCAAGGAACGCGGCCTGCGTCTCGAGCGGCGAGAGCTGGAATCCCGCCTCCCCCGCCCACGCCGCCACGTCCGTGAAATTCACGTCCGCGGTGACGTCGGCCTTCCCGCCCCAGCGGTAGAGGTCCGCCCCTTCGAGCCGCACGTGGTGCGCGTACCCACGCACCGTTCCGTTCGGGCGGCGGTCGTAGAGGCGGTCGATCGTGTCTCCGTAGTCGAGGAGAAGAAGGGAAGCGAGGAGAAGAGAAGATTTCTTTGAAAGGAAGAAAGAGCGGACGGCCGGAGCGATTTCCACCCGCTGGCCTTCGGGCCACGGACGCGAAAGCGCGCTGAACGCGCCGACGGGTCCGAGCGCATCACTCGACGCGCTCCGCCACTCCTCCCGCCACTCATCCCCTTTCAAAGAAATCGAAAGAGCCTCCCACCCGTCGCCCGAACGCTTTAGGACTTGCACGGGGAATGCGTCGAGAAACTCCGAGGCGTATACGACCGCTTGCCCGCCGCACGCACTCAATGCCTCCGCTATCGAGCCATGCCAGATCGCGCGGTGTCCGAGCCGCTCGCGCTGCTTCTCGCGAAGAACGGGCGAGGTCTCGACGAGGTGCAGGGTGACGGTCCGCCCCGCGAGAAGCGGCAGCGCGCGAAGGACCGTCTGCGCGAGCTCGCCCGTGCCCGGTCCGGCCTCGATCAGATTCCACGGCACGACGCCGCCGCCGAACAGCTCCTTGCGGCGCGCCGAGGCCCAGGCCGCGACCGCTTCGCCGAGAACCGGATGCAGCGTCGCGGCGGTCGAGAAGTCACCGCGCGATCCCACGCTCCGGACGTTCCGCGCGTAGTACCCGAGCTCCGGGTCGTAGAGCGCAACGCGCATCCAGTCCTCGAACCGGGCCGCCTGCTCGCCGCCCGCCGCTTTTTCGATGATCCGCGCGGCGCCCGCCCTGTGATCCCGGCTCTCCACGGCGCCATCATCCGCTTGACACCGCCATATCGTCGGGAGAACCATTCTCGAAGCATGAGCGGCATATTCCCGATCGGCATCCTGGAGGAGTCTCCGGGGTCCATCCTGATCGTCGACGACGACAGTCAGGTGCGCGGGCTGCTCGTCGGCCTTCTCAAGCCGCGGGGCTACGAGACGAGGACGGCCGTCTCGGCGGAAGAGGCCCTGCAGCAGATGAAGACCTTCAGGCCGGACGTCCTCCTTCTCGACCTGCACCTTCCCGGAAAGAGCGGGCAGGACGTGCTCGCCGAGCTCCGCGCCCACACGGTCACCCGCCTTCTTCCCGTCATCATGATCACCGGCGGCGCCACGGACGAGGAAAGGCTCAGGGCCATGGCCGGAGGGGTCACGGACTTCGTGGCGAAACCGTTCGCTTCCAAAGAACTTCTCGCGCGCATCCGCTCCCTCGTCCAGTTGAAACGCTTCACCGACGCGCTCGAGCACGCCGAGCACGTCATCGTCGCGCTCGCGCACGCGATCGACGCCCGCGATCCCTATACGGCCCAGCACAGCGAGCGCGTTTCGGTGTACGCCGGGCGCCTCGGCGCCAAGATCGGGCTCGCGGGCTTCGAGCTCGAGGCCGTGAAGCGCGGCGGCCTCTTCCACGACATCGGCAAGATCGCGATCCGCGACGCCGTGCTCCTCAAACCCTCCCGTCTCACTCCGGAAGAGATGGCCGAAGTTCGAAAGCACCCGGTCGTGGGGCGCGAGCTTCTCTCGGGAATGAAGACGCTCTCCTTCGCGCTCGA
>JBBRRY010000058.1:0-9353 GCA_038245905.1 Thermoanaerobaculia bacterium
CCCGCCTTCACCTGCTCGAGCTCCACCAGCCGCGCCCTCTCCTTCGTGCTCAGCCCCACGATCTCCTCCATCCGTGCCCCCCTCTTCAGAGGTGACACTTCTATCGAGTTATCGAGGTGACACTTTCATGGAGCTACGACACAACGTCCGGGCCGCTGCTTGACGGGTCACGGTGCGTCCCTTATATTCTCCTGCTCCTGAGCGGGACTAGCTCAGTGGTAGAGCGCTACCTTGCCAAGGTAGATGTCGCGAGTTCGACCCTCGTGTCCCGCTCCAATGTCGAAAACCGTGGCCCGGCATCCGCCGGGCCACGTTCTTTTCGCCGGTTGCGGCCCCGAAACAGGGTGTAGGCTGCCCTCGGGTGCGTACCCACGCCCGAGGAGTTCCGTCATGACTCTCTGCCCCATCGCCCTCGCTGTCGGCTGCAAGAAGTGCCCCGCGTTTTCGTTCTGTCCGGTGAAGACCGTCATCGGCGACCAGAAGGAAGAAGAGGCGAAGCCCGCGCCGAAGACCAAGGCCGGCCGAAAGGGCTGAAGCGCCGAGACCCGGCCTTCGAGCGTGCCGCCCACCGCAGGCGTCACCGGGGCCCCCTCGAGATCCTCGGGTATGTGACCCAAGTCTACCGCCCCGCGTCGAAGGCGTCGCGGATCCACAGGACCTCCCGAGGCTCGTCGCGGATGGCCACGACGTCGAACCGGACCGCGGCGGACCGCCCGGGATTCTCCGCCAGCCAGCGGCGCGCGGCACGGATCACGCGCGCTCTCTTCCGGGGCGTGACGGCTTCGGCGGCGGACCCTCGCTCGTCGTTCCGCCGCCACTTCACCTCGACGAACACGACGACAGGGCCCTCGAGAGCGATGATGTCGATTTCCCCGTCGGGGTATCTGACGTTTCTATGAAGAATTCGGAGAAGATTTTCTTCGAGGAGTGAGCAGGCGATGCCCTCGCCGAGCGCTCCCCTCTTCACCTTTCTAAGATCTTTCTCTTTCTCATTCTTTGTCTTCCTCTTCCGGACGATGCCCAGCGCCTTCAGCCGCTTCTTCCAGTCTTCGCCCTCCGGGGATTTCACGACAGGAGGATAATTCGGCTCGCCATGGGTGACCATCTCCTCGTTCACTGCCCCGACTGTGGGTCCACGCTGAAAGTGGACCCAGCGACCGGCGCCGTGCTCTCGCATGAATCCGCGGTCTCGAAGGCGAAGCTCGGCTCGTTCGAAGAGGCAGCTCGTGAGAATTCGCGCCGGAAGGAGCGCGCCGAGGACTTATTCGCCGCGACCGTCGAGCGCGAGAAGCACAAAAGCGAGATCCTCGACAAGACGTTCAAGGAGGCGCTCCTCAAGGCGCAGAAGGACCCGTCGAGGCCGAAAGGCGTTTTCGACGACGACTAGCCGCTGTAGTCGAGGTACCAGAGCATCCACGACACGGCCACGCCCAGGAGGACCCCGAGAAAGATCCAGACCGCGAGGAGCGGCCACTTGTCGCCGTACGACGCCTGCATCTTCGCGTAAACGCCGAGCGCGACGAGGATGCCCACGAACCGGAAGATCCACGCGCGGCCACGCCCCCAGCGCTCGGCGGCCTCTTCCTCCTCGACGGCCCGGAGCGTCGCGACGACCCGGCGCTTCTTCTCGATGTTGCGCTGGCGGGCCTTCATGCCCTCGGTCACGAGGGGCTCGGCCGTCTCCGCGACGATCCGGGCCGAGGCCTGTTTGGCCCCCGCGGTATAGACGGGCGGCGCCACCGGCCCGACGATGCGCCCCGTTGGGCGCACGCCGCCGGCCGGCGTCAACCCGCCCTCAGGGGCTTTCGGCTCGTCCGCCATATGGCGAAAGATTACACCCCTCGCGCGAATTCCGGCTCAGCCGGGGTGAACGGGCAGCGCCTGAGCGGCCAGCTCGAGCACGTCGAACGCCTCGGTTTTCCCGGCGAGCTCGGTCTTCGCGTTGCCGAGCATCACCATGCAGAAGGGGCACGAAACGCCCACCGCGTCCGTTCCGTTCGCCTCTATTTCGGCGAACCGGGCCTGGTTCACACGAGTGCCGATCGTCTCGTCCAGCCACATCCGCCCGCCTCCCGCGCCGCAGCACATGCCGTTCTCGCGGCTGCGCGGCAATTCCTTGATCGCGATCCCGGGGATCGCGTTCAGAAGCTCGCGCGGCGCGTCGTAGACGCCGTTGTGGCGCCCGAGATAGCAGGGATCGTGGAACGAGAGCGACATCGGCTTGCCGTGGACGAGCTTGATCCTCCCCTCGGCCACGAGACGGGCCACGAGCTCGGTCCCGTGCAGGACCTCGTACGTGCCGCCGAGATCGGGATACTCGTTCCTGAGCGTGTTGAAGCAGTGCGGGCAGTTCGTGACGATCTTCGTCACGCCGTAGCCCTTCATCGTCTCGATATTCTGCTGCGCGAGCGTCTGGAAGAGGTACTCGTTGCCGAGGCGGCGCGCCGCGTCGCCCGTGCACGTCTCCTCCTTGCCGAGGATCGCGTACGTGACGCCGGCTTCGTGCAGCAGCTTCGCGAGCGAGCGCGACACGCGCTTGCCGCGCTCCTCGTACGAGCCCGCGCAGCCTACCCAGAAGAGCACCTCGACGCCGCCGTGCAGCGCCGCCTCGGCCATCGTCAGGACGGGGAACGGCAGGTCCTTCGTCCACGCGTCGCGCTCCGAGGCGGCGAGGTTCCACGGGTTGCCCTGGCGCTCCATGCCGTTGAACGCGGTCTGCGCTTCCTTGGGGAACTCACTCTTCTCGAGGACGAGATGCCGGCGCAGGTCGGTGATCTTGTCGACGTACGTGATGCCGACGGGGCACGCGTGCTCGCAGTAGCGACATGTGGTGCAAGCCCAGATCGTCTCTTCGTCGATCCAGCCGCCGATGAGCGGCGTGCGCGCCGCCAGATGCTTTTCGGCCGAGCCGTCGCCGCGGCCCGCGTCCACATCCTGGAGCGCCTCCGCATCCGCGTACAGCGCGTTCCGGAGGTCCACCATGAAGCCCTTGGGCGAGAGCGGTTTTCCGGTGAGGTGCGTCGGACACACCTCGCGGCAGCGTCCGCACTCGGTGCACGTGAACATGTCCAGCTTCTGTTTCCAGGTGAAGTCCTCGACCTTCGACACGCCGAATCGTTCCGCTTCGGCGGCTTTCTCGATGTCGAACGTAACCATCTTGCCCGGCGAGTCGAGCTTCGCGAAGAATAGGTTCGGGAGCGCCGTGATCACGTGGAAGTGCTTCGCGAACGGCAGGTAGTTCGCGAAGACGAGGATCGCGACGAGATGCCCCCACCACGCGCCGAAATAAATGGCTTGGAGTGAGGAGGGGGAAAGAGAAACTATTTGCTTGGAAAGGGAATATGTCAGGGGCTCCCAGATCGCGGTTCGAGAGAGGACGGTGCCGCCCGCCAGGTGCGCCTCCAGAGCCATTTTCGCAGCCCCCGCCGCGAAGTCCGACACCATGAGGAAGCCGATGAGCAGGAGGATGAGGTCCGCGTCGAAGCTCGGGTCGAGGCGCTCCTTTCGCGCGACGTGGCGGCGAAGGAGGGCGAGGACGACGCCGGCGAACGTAGTCACGAGGACGATGTCCTTGACGAGGAGGTAGCCCTCCCAGAAGCCCGCGGAGAGGAACGGCACGCCGGACCCGGGGAAGAGACCCTCGAACACGAGCACCGATGTACGTAGCGTGAGGACCAGGAAGCCGCCGAAGATCAGGGCGTGGTAGAGGCCCGCGTATGCGTCGCGGAACATCTTCCGCTGCAGGAAGCCGTACTCGATCATGTGCCAGAGGCGCGCGAGCGGCCGGTCGAGCCGGTTCTCCCTTTCGCCCGCGCCGAGCAGGAGAAGCTGGATCCTGCGCGAGGCGGTGTACGCGAAGAGGGCAAGGGCCGAGAGCAGGACGAGCGCGAAAAGCAGGGTTCCCGGGAAGCCGAAGTAGCTAGCTTGAGCAGGCGTGACTGTCATCACAGCGTAGGATATCGCAGCATGTTGTAAGATAAGCCGTGGGAACCCCGTCGATGACGCACCTCCGAAGGTCCCTCGGGACCGCCTCGATCGTATTCGCGCTGTTCGCCGCAAGCGCGCTCCAGGCCGCTGCTCCTGCCGGCACGGACCTGTGGGGCGGACCCGCCGCGAAGGGCATCGGCACGAACGCGCGGTTCGACACGAACATCTACATTTCGAGCGTCGGCGCGGCCTCCGGCTCCGTCGATTTCCTTCTCGGCGGCGCCACGCTGGCAAGCGTCCCCTTCGCGGTGCCGGCTCGCGGCGTCGCCGTCGTGGCGGCGCCCGCGGCCGTCGACGGCAAGGGCGCGTTCCTGTACCACGTGCGCAGCGACTCTTCCGCCAACGCCTGGTCCGAGACCTACAACGACACCGTCGCCGGCCGCTACGGCACCGTGTCGACCGCTTTCCCCGTCTCCGATTTTCTCGCCGCCGGCGACGAGTCCTGGGGCGGCGGCGCCGACGCGTCCTCGTCCACCGCCGCGGGGCGGGCACGCACGAACGTCGGCGTCCTCTGCAGCCCGCTCTCCACGCAAGGCTGTACCGTCGAGATCGCGGCCTTCGACGCCGGCGCGCCGTCCGGCGTCGGCCAGATCTTCACGATCCCGGGCTCCGTCGGCCAGCAGTCGCTCGCGGTGCTCCTGCCCGCCACGGCCGAGAAGGCGAAGCTCTCGCTGCGCTTTCGCATGCTCACCGGCGCGGGCCTCCCCTACGCCATCAAGAACGACAACCTGACGAGCGACGGCAGCAACCTGTCGCTGTCCGTGTCCCGCGGCGCCTTCTCGACGGCGCCCGTCATCACGAACTTCACGATCTCTCCCTCGTCGGGCTGCCCGCCGCTGACCGTCACGGCGACGTGGTCCACGACGGGTGCCGATCACATCAACATCACGGGCGCCGCGGGCGACCTCGGGACTTCCGGCACGGCGATGCTGACCGTCGTGTCCACGGGCGACATCACGCTCACGGCGGTCGCGGTTTCCGGCGCCACGTCCACGTCCACGCGGAAGATCACGCTCCAGCCGCCCACGAACCCGCCCACGCCGACGCCCGCCACGGCGACCGTCGCGACGGGGCAGGCCATGACAGGCTCGATCCCGGCTGCCTACACCGGCACGCTCGTCACGATCACGTTCGACGCGCACGGGTCCACGGGCTCGACGTTCACCGTGAACGGCAACCAGTTCACCTATACGGCCGGGTCGACGACCGGCACCGACGTCGTGCGCCTCACGGTTCCCGGCGGCGCCTGCGGGCCCGCGACGGCCACGTTCACGGCCACGGTCATCGTGCCGGGCGACCCGGCGGTCATTTTCTTCACGGCGGACCCGGCGCGCGGCTGCGGCTCGTCGACGAATATCGTCCTTCAGTGGCAGACCGAGAACACGCGGCAGGTCACGATCGACCCCGTCAACGCGCCCTTCGGCCTCGCGCCGAACGGCTCGGCCGGCACGACCATCGCCGGCCCCACGACGTTCACTCTGACCGCCTTCCCGCTTCTTCCCGGGCCGGCGGCCGCCACGGCGACGCTCACGGTCCCAGTGGACTCGCAGCCGTACAAACCGATCCTCACGCCGAGCACGGTTTCCGTGCCCGCGGGCTCGGGATATGTCTTCATCACCGTGACGGGCGTCGCGGATCCCACGCTCCTCCGCTTCGTCGTCGTCCAGAACAAGAGCGGGAGCCATTTCACGACGACGGACACGCCGGGCGTGTTCGCGTACCTGCCGGGCGACTTCGGTGACAGCTTCGGCACCTTCGTCGACGTCGTTCGCGTGTTCTACACGAACGGCTGCGGCCCTCAGTACACGGAGTTCACAGCGACCGTGCAGTAGCGGCCGGGAGATTTTCCGGTCAGGCCTTCATCTTCTTCGCGGCTTCCGTCATCGCAGGGACGATCTGGAAGAGGTCGCCCACGACGCCGTAGGTCGCGACCTTGAAGATCGGCGCCTCCGGGTCCTTGTTGATCGCGACGATGACCTTCGACGAGCCCATCCCAGCGAGATGCTGGATGGCGCCGGACACCCCGCACGCGATGTAGAGGGACGGCGACACGACCTTGCCCGTCTGCCCCACCTGATGCTCGTGGCCGATCCAGCCCGCGTCCACCGCAGCGCGCGACGCGCCCAGCGCCGCGCCCAGCTCGGTGCACAGCGCGCGCAGCACGGGCCAGCTCTCGGGCCCCTTGATGCCGCGCCCGCCGGTCACGATCTTGTCGGCCTCGGCCACGTCGATCTCGCCGGCCTCGGCCGCCTCGACCTTCACGACTTTGGCGCGAATCTTCAGCGCCCCGAGGTCGAGGTTCACGACCTCGCCCGCGCCGGGAGCCTCGGCCTTCGAGGCCGGAAACACGTTCGGGCGCGGCGTCGCGACCTGAATCGCGGCGGACGGCGCGGCGGTGACCAGGACCCGCGCCTTGCCCGAGTACACCGGGCGCTCGCCCGAGATGCGGCCGTTCGCCACGTCCAGCGACATCACGTCCGACAGTACCGACACGCCCCGGCGCGCCGCGAACCGCGGCGCCACGTCGCGGCCCATCACCGTCGCCGAGGCGAGGACGATGGACGGCGTGAAGGCGGTGGCCGCGGCATCGAGAGCGGCCGTGTAGCCCTCGGACGAAAACAGCGCGAGCTCCGGCTTGTCAGCGACGAAGACTTTGGATGCTCCGTACGCGGCGAGCTCGGCGGCCATGGACCCGATGCCGGATCCGGCGACGACCGCGCCAAGAGAACCGCTGGTTTTCTTAGAAAGTGAATAGCCGAGAGTCAGGGCCTCCAGCGACGACTTTCTGATTTTGCCGTCGCGCTGCTCGATGAACACCAGAACGTTCGACATGCGATCTTCCCCTCTTACCTTCTAAGAAAATCTTCTTCTTTTCTCTTCTACAAAACCTTCGCTTCATCCCGCAGCAGCCGGAGCAGTTCCGTCGCGGCCTTCGCCGGGTCGTCCGCCGGGATGAGCTTCACGGCCTGCCGCGCGGGCGGCAGCTCGAGCTTCGTCCACTGCACGTGCGCGGCGGCCCCCGAGATCGCCGCTGGGTCGACGCCGGCGTCGGCGGGCGTCTTCACGGCAATCGCCTTCTTCTTGGCCGCCATGATCCCCTTCAGCGACGCGTAGCGCGGCTCGTTCAGCCCTTTGGTGGCGCCAATGACGCCGGGCAGCGACATCTCGACGATCTCGACCGCGCCCTCGATCTCGCGATGCGCGAGGATCGAGCCCTCTTTCCATTCGAGCTTCGTCACGAGGTTCACGTGCGGCAGGTCGAGGAGCTCGGCCAGCATCGGCACGAGCACCTGCACGTCCGTGCCGACTCCCTTGTTCCCCATCCACACGACGTCGTGCGGCAGAGTCTTGATGACGCCGGCAAGGAGGCGCGCGACGCCCAGCGAGTCCACCTGGCCGAGGCCGTCGGAGGCGACGCGGATCGCCTCGTCGGCGCCGCGGGCAAGGCACTCACGCAGGCCCGTGTCGGCGCGCGCGGGTCCGAACGTGATCGCCGTGACCGTGCCGCCCTTCGCTTCCTTCGTCCGGAGCGCTTCCTCGAGCGCGTACTCGTCGTAGGGCGACACGATCCACTTGACGTCGGCCTCGTCGATCGAGACGCCGTCGGCAGCGACCTTGATTTTCGTTTCGGTGTCGGGAACGTAGGCGAAACAGACGATGTGATTCATGGCAACTTTGAAAACTAGCACGCCTTCCGCGACGCGTCATCGGAAAAATGAACGGCGGCTCATTCCTGCTCGTCACTTACGCTTGACTTGCGCTTTCCGCGGGACTACCTTCCTGCCAGGGAGATCCAGTGCCGCCCCAAAGGCTTCTCGATCGCGTGCGGGCCGCCATCCGCACGCGCCACTACAGCATCCGCACCGAGGACGCCTACGCCGGCTGGGTCCGGCGATTCATCGTCTTCCACGGCAAGCGGCATCCCGACGAGATGGGCGAGGCCGAGATCAATGCATTCATTTCGGACCTCGCCACTCGCGGGCGCGTCGCCGCTTCCACCCAGACCCAGGCCCTGAGCGCCCTCCTGTTCCTCTACCGCGAGGTTCTCGGAAGGCCCGTCGACTCGCTCGGCGACGTCGTGCGCGCCAAACGCCCCGAGCGCCTGCCCGTTGTCCTCACGCGCGACGAGGTGAAGGCGGTCCTCGTGCGGCTCGACGGCAGCCCGCGCCTCGTCGCCACGCTTCTCTACGGCACCGGCATGCGCCTCCTGGAGTGCCTGCGCCTCCGGGTGAAGGACATCGACTTCGCCCGCAACCAGATACTCATTCGCGACGGCAAGGGCATGAAAGACCGCCTCACGATGCTCCCCGTTGCCGTTCGTCAGCCGCTCCAGCGCCACCTCGCCGCAGTCCGGGCGCTCCACGAGGCGGACCTCCGGGAGGGCTTCGGCGCCGTCTATCTGCCCGACGCCCTCGCCCGGAAATATCCTGCGGCGGCGAAATGGTGGGGCTGGCAATGGATCTTCCCCGCCCGCGAGCGCAGCGTCGATCCCCGCGCCGAACCATTCCCGATCTCCCCCTCAGGCCCGCGCGCGGCCGCCACCGAGCAGCGCCGCCACCATCTCGGCGAGACCCTCATCCAGCGCGCCGTCCAGCACGCCGTGCGCGAGTCCGGCATCGGAAAGCACGCTACCTGCCACACGCTGAGGCACTCCTTCGCCACGCACCTCCTCGAAAGCGGGTCCGACATCCGCACCATCCAGGAGCTCCTCGGCCACCGCGACGTCGCCACCACCATGATCTACACACACGTCCTCAACCGCGGCGGCCTCGGCGTCAAGAGCCCGCTGGACGCGATGTAAGAACCGCGACGGCACGAGCACATGGTGAGTCGTAAGGGCGGTCCCACAGGTCTCCGCGCGCCGGACGTTCACGGGAGGGTGCGATCAAAGATCCGACCCGGGGGAATGGGAACCAGACGCCTTGCCGCGGACTATGGCGATCGGCTCGTCTGCGTCCGGTATCGCTATGACGAGGGCACGAAGCGCCGGTTCAAGACGGTCGAAATCATCGTCTCTGAGGCGCCATGGAACCCCGAACCGTTCCGCATGGTTTTCGTCTCGGTAGAAGCGTGGGAGACAAAACTGCGAACCGAAATCCTTGGCGCCGGTGGTCGCTGGAATCCAAAGCGAGGGAAATGGCGCCTTCGATACAATCGAGCCGTGAAGCTGGGATTGAAAAGTCGGGTTGTCGCGGAGACGCCGGCCCCACGGCCGTCGTTGCAGCCCTTAGGAACGGCCTCGGCCACCTCAGGAACCTCTATAGCTCTTGAAACCAGATCCCTTCTACCTGCAGAAATTTCTCCGCTCAAACCCGGCTAATGTTTCTAGTTCTATGAATCCACACCTGCCGCCGAATACTAGTTAG
>JBBRRY010000059.1:0-9235 GCA_038245905.1 Thermoanaerobaculia bacterium
AACGAGCCGCCGAAGCCGTGCGAGAAGAGGGCAACCTTGTCGGCACCGGCCTCCTTCTGGATTCTCAGAAGCTTTTCGGCCGTGAAGTCGAGGGCCGTCTCCCACGAGACTTCCTCGAACGTCTGATCGCCGCGCTTTCCCTGGCGCCGGAGGAGCGGCTTCTTGATCCGGTCCGGATCGTAGAGAAGGCCCGTTCCGCCCGTTCCCCGCGGACAGAGGTGGCCGCGAGAGAGCGGATGCTCGGGATTCCCCTGGATCTTCGTGACGCGGCCGTTCTTGACGTGCGCGAGGACCCCGCACTTCCAGAAACACAGCTCGCAGAACGTCGGGACGACCTTGTCCCCGTCCGTGCCGGGGTCGTGGACGACGTCGGGGTCGAGGCCCCACCACTGCGAGGCGAGGCCGGTGCCGGCGGCGGCAACCGCGACGCCCGCGCCCCCGATTTTGATGAACTCGCGCCGGCTCTGGGCCATCGTGTTCTCCAGACGAGCGAGTGCTCGTTTGTGAACTGCAGTACAAGAAGCGGGCCAGAGGGAGATCTCTGGAAAGCCAAGAGAAACGCGGTTTGGCGCGACGCGGTGTTTCAGGCTGCGACGTGACGTTTCGTGCCGCTACCCGCCCTTTGAAACACCTTGTCGCGAATTTGACGGTTCGAGGGGGACCACCCTTGGTCGGTCCGGGCCCGCCGACCCGTCCGATCGAACGGGATGTTTGAACACCGTGTCGCGACGCCATCGGGGGTCCGGTCCCGAAAATCGCGAGTTTTCAAGGGTTTTCCGGATCCGGGGGCTGGCTTCGTTCTTGAGTTAGGGGGAGGCATGAGACGAATCCTCCTTGCGCTGCTCGCGCTCCTCACGATCGCGGGCCTCACCTTGACGGCTCTTCGGCGGAAGAGCTCCGAGCCGACGCCGCTCGAGGCGCTGAAGGCGGCGGCGAAGCCGGGCAAGCCCTCCATCGACCACTCCCTCTTCGCGCAGCTCAAGGCCCCGTTCAGAAGGCCGCAGGACGTCACGGCCGCGTGCATCTCCTGTCACAACGGCCGCGCGGCCGAGGTGATGCACTCGTCCCACTGGAACTGGGAGAGCACGGAATATGTCGCAGGAAAGGGAATCCGGCCGGTCGGAAAGAAGAACGTCCTCAACAATTTCTGCATCGGGATCGCGGGGAGCGAGCCGAGCTGCGACAAGTGCCACATCGGGTACGGGTGGGGCGACGCCTCCTTCGACTTCAAGAACCCGCTGAACGTCGACTGCCTCGCGTGCCACGACGCGACCTCGACGTACGTCAAGGCGTCCGGCGCCGCCGGCATGCCGGACCCGTCGGTCAACTTGAACGACGTCGCGCAGCACGTGGGCAGGCCGCAGCGGACGAACTGCGGAACGTGCCACTTCTTCGGCGGCGGCGGGAACAACGTCAAGCACGGCGACCTCGAGAAATCAATGTTCGACCCCTCGCGGGACGTCGACGTCCACATGGCGTCCGACGGACCCGACATGCCGTGCGTCGCCTGCCATACGGCGAACAAGCACCAGATGCTCGGGAAGGCCTGGTCGGTGTCGTCGATGAACCGGGACCGCGTCGAGTGCGAGACCTGCCACACCGCGCTCCCGCACGCCGACGACGTTCTGAACCAGCACACGCTCAAGGTGGCCTGCCAGACGTGTCACATTCCCGTCTACGCGAAGGTCAACCCGACGAAGCTCGCGTGGGACTGGTCCACGGCCGGCAGGCTGAAGGACGGCAAGCCCTTCGAGGAGAAGGACGCGAACGGGACCGACGTCTACATGTCGATCAAGGGCTCCTTCGTCTGGGGCAAGAACCTGCAGCCCGAGTACGTCTGGTTCAACGGAACGGCCTCCCACTACCTGCTCGGCGACCCGGTCGATCCGGACGGGACCCTCAAGATCAACACGCTCTACGGGAGCTACGACGACCCCGACGCGAAGATCATCCCGGTCAAGGTGCACCGCGCCCGCCAGATCTACGACGCGAAGAACCACTATCTGATCGAGCCCAAGCTCTTCTCGTCGCACCCCGGCGATGGCGGGTTCTGGGGCGAGTTCGACTGGAACAAGGCCGCGGCGGCGGGGATGAAGGAGGTCGGGCTTCCGTACAGCGGGGCATACGGCTTCGTGAAGACGGAGATGACCTGGCCGATCAACCACATGGTCTCGACCCGGGACAAGGCCGTGCGCTGCAACGAATGTCACACGCGGCAGAACGGCCGCCTCGCGGGCCTGAGCGGGTTTTACATGCCCGGGCGCGACCGTTCGCCCTGGGTGGACCGCCTCGGCACGGCCCTCGTGGGCCTGACGCTCCTGGGCGTGACGATCCACGGCGGCGCGCGGGTTCTCGTCGGCCGCGGCGGGAAGGGAGGAACGCGATGATGAATCGCGAGTACGTCTACCGGGCGTTCGAGAGGTTCTGGCACTGGGCGCAGGCGGCCCTGATCCTGTTCCTCGCCGTCACGGGCTTCGAGATCCACGGCCCGCTCCGCTTCTTCGGGTTCGGGCAGGCGGTCCGGCTGCACAGCGTCGCCGCGATCGCCTTCCTCGTGCTGATCGTCTTCGCGATCTTCTGGCACTTCACGACCGGCGCGTGGCGGCAGTACGTCCCGACCTGGACGAACCTGCGTGCCCAGGCCGACTACTACGTGCTCGGGATCTTCCGGAACGCGCCGCACCCGACGCGGAAGACCGTCCTCTCCAAGCTGAACCCGCTCCAGAAGCTCGTCTACGCGGGACTGAAGCTGCTCGTGATTCCCGTCGTCGCCGTGTCGGGCCTTCTCTACATGTTCTACCGGTACCCGCAGCGCCACGCCGTGTTCGGCCTGAACGTCCACGCCCTCGGTCCGATCGCGCTCGTCCACACGGCCGGAGCGTTCCTGCTCGTGACGTTTCTCGTTGCGCACCTCTATCTCATGACGACCGGCCGTACGGTCACGTCGAACCTCAAAGCGATGATCACCGGCTACGAAGAGCTCGAGACACAAGCACCCGCCGAAGCGAGGATCACATGATGAAACGCGACACGATGAACCCGTATCTCGCCGGCTTCTTTCTCGGGATGGTCCTTCTCGCGACCATCTTCGTGACGGGCCGCGGCCTCGGAGCGAGCGGCGCCCTCAAGAGCCTCGTCGTGACGGCCGTCGCGGACGTCGCGCCCGCACACGCGGAGAGCTCCCCCTTCTACGCGCACTACGTCGGGCCCGGGAAGGACAGCCCGCTCAAGTCGTGGCTCGCCTTCGAGGTCGCGGGCGTCCTCATCGGGGCGTTCGTGTCCGGCCTCGTCTCGGACCGGTTGAAGGTCGTGACGGAGGCCGGGCCCCGCGTCGCGTCGCGGCTGCGCTGGCTGTTCGCCCTGGCGGGCGGCGCCCTGTTCGGCGTCGGCGCCCAGCTCGCGCGCGGCTGCACGAGCGGCGCGGCCCTCAGCGGCATGGCCGTCCTCTCGACGGCCGGCTTCGTCACGATGCTCGCGATCTTCGGAACGGGATACGCAGTGGCCTGGTTCGCCCGCGGGCTCTGGCTCGGCGGGAACGTGGAGAGGTGACCCATGGGACCCTTCGTGCCGGACCTCATCTCCGACCAGCTGAACCTCGTCGTCGCGCTCGTCCTCGGACTCGGCTTCGGCTTCGTCCTCGAGCAGGCGGGATTCTCGTCCTCTCGGCGCCTCGTCGGCGTCTTCTACGGGTACGACTTCACGGTTCTGCGGGTCTTCTTCACGGCCGCCGTGACCGCGATGATCGGCGTCCTGCTGCTCGGATCCGCCGGACTTCTCGACGTTGACGCGATCTTCGTGAACCCGACCTGGCTCTGGCCCGCGGTCGTCGGCGGGATCATCATGGGAGTCGGGTTCGTGATCGGTGGATATTGCCCCGGAACGAGCGTCTGCGCCGCGGCGATCGGAAAGGTGGACGCGATGTTCTTCGTCGGAGGAGGCCTCCTCGGCATCTTCGGATTCGCCGAGGCGTACCCGCTCGTTCAGACGTTCAACGACTCGAGCGCGCTCGGGCCCGTCAAGGTGTTCACGTCGCTCGGCATCTCCCAGGGGGTGTTCGCCTTCCTCCTCATCGCCGCCGCCGTCGCGGCCTTCGCCGCGACGACCTGGATCGAGCGGCGCGTCGCCCCGGCGTCCGCGCCGTCCCTGAGCTTTGCGCGGCGCCCCCATGTCCTCGCGGGCGCCGCCCTTCTCGTTCTCGGCGTCGTCCTCCTCGTCCTGCCGGACTACAAGGGCCGGATCCTCTCCCGCGTCTCGAGCCCCTCGTACGCCGTGGCGCACGCGGTCCCCGTGATGACCGCCGACGAGCTCGCCTTCCGGATCGTCGACCACGAGCCGAACGTGAGGATCGTGGACGTGAGGAGCCCGAAGGCCTGGGCGGCCCGCTCGCTGCCGGGCTCGGTCAACGTCGCGACGCGCGATCTCTTCGGCAAGGAGTGGAGCGCGACACTCTCCCCGCGCCACGTCCGCAAGGTCGTCGTCGGCGAGACCGAGGAGCAGGCCCGGATCGCGGGCCTCCTGATCCGGGAGCTGGGTTACGAGAACGTCGCCGTCCTCGAGGGCGGCTTCCCGAAGTTCGAGAAGACGATCCTGACCCCCGCGCCATTTGCGTTCGCCGGGGGCCGCTGGGACGCCGACGTGGCCCGGTTCCGGGACGACGCGCGGGCCGAGATCGCCCGTCTCGCCGAGCAGGCGAAGAAGGCGGGCCAGAAGCAGCCGATCAAGGAAAAGAAAATCCAGGGCGGCTGCTGAAGCCGCCAGAAGGAAGGTTCCCCATGAAGCTCTGCTTCCCCGCGACCCGGGACCTCGGCCTTGACAGCCCCGTTTCCCGCCACTTCGGGTCCGTTCCGAACGGCCGCGTCGTCCACGAGCACGGCGCCCGGTAGCGCTCCGGTCAGCCGGCGGCGGGCCCGATCCGCAGCTCCCGCATCTTGTGCCAGAGAGTGCTGCGGCTCATCCCGAGCTCCAGGGCGGTCTTCGAGCGATTCCACATGTTCCGCTCGAGTGCCGCCCGGATCCGCTGGACCTCCCCGCCTGCGGGCAGAAGCGGGCCCGCCGTTCCCGGAGCTGCGATCGGCTGTGCCACCGGCAGCCCATCCGACTGGATCTCCGGCGGGAGGTCTCCCAGATGGATCGTCTGGCCGCGGCAGAGCGCCACGGCGTATTCGAGTGCGTTCTCGAGCTCGCGGACGTTGCCCGGCCACGGGAAGCTCTGCAGGAAGGCGAGCGTGTCCGCCGAGAGCCGGAGCGAGCGCCCCTCCCGGCCTCCGATGCGGGCGAGCAGATGCTGCGCGATGAGCTCGATGTCCGTCACCCGCTCCCGGAGCGGCGGGATGTGGATCGGGACGACGCGAAGGCGATAGTAGAAGTCCTCGCGGAGGCGCCCTTCGAGGATTGCGTCGTGGAGGTTGGCGTTCGTCGCCGCGATGATGCGGGCGCCAAGACGGCGGGGGTTGCTCTCGCCGACCCGCTCGAACACCCGGTCCTGCAGGACACGCAGAAGCTTCACCTGGACCCCGAGCGGGATGTCCGCGGCTTCGTCGAGAAAGAGGGTCCCGCCGTGTGCCAGCTCGAGCCGCCCGATGCGGTCCTTCACGGCGCCCGTGAAGGCGCCCCGCACGTGCCCGAACAGCTCGCTTTCGAGAAGCTCGCCGGGCAGCGCGGCGCAGTTCACCGGCACGAACGCTCCCGCCGCATGTGGGGAATGCGCATGAAGCGCCCGCGCGATGACTTCCTTGCCGGTCCCGCTCTCGCCCGTGATGAGGACCGTCGCGTCGCTGCGCTCGAGCGATTCGACGAGATGGACGATCTGCATCATCTGCGGCGAGCGGGCCACGAGGCCGTGCGTCGCGATCACGCTCTGCAGCATTGCGTCGTCGTCCTCGGCCGGGCGAAGGACGACGACGTAGCGCGCGCGCGGATCGCACGCGCTCATGCCGCTCTCCGTCACCGGCGCCGTCGTCACGGAGACGAGCCGGGCTGCGTCCGCGCCACACTTGAGGACGCCCCGGCGCCCCTCCTCCCGCCTTCCCTGACGGAGGGATTCGCGCAGCGTGTCCCCTGGCCCGAAGAGCCGCGCGCCGATGAGCGTCTCGATCGGCTGGCCGATCACGCGGGCCGCGGCCCCCTCGCCGGCGAGAGAGTCGAGCGTCCGGCTCGCGCGGATGATCACGAACTGCTCGTCGAGCGTGATGAGAATTCGGCCGAGCGACTCGAACACCGCCTCGAGATTCGACCAGTTCGGAATCGGAGCCGGGGAGTCGGATCTCGTCACGGGCGCGATCGTACCCGACGGGATCGTGACGTTCCGTTCATGGCGTCACCCGGTCGATCCACGCGGCGGCGACCCGCCGCCTCTCCGCCGCGTTCAATCCCCGGAATCCCGTCCGCGTCCCCGCCTCGAACTCGGGCCCCGGCGGCGCGCGGTGGCAGCTCTCGCACGTTCGGGCTCTTCGGCCGGTCGTGTGAGGCTCGGTCGGCGTCAGGAGCCTGCGCGAGATCCTTCCTCCCCCCGCCGCTGTCGCGTCGACGTCGAAGATCATGCCGGGCGCAGCGGGAACGATCCGTCCGTCTGCGCGCACGCCGAGAAGCGGCGGCGCCCATGAGAAAACCTCCGGCTTCTCGACCCATGCGCCGGCGGTCTCGCGACCGGAGGCGTAGTCCCACTGGCTGCTCGACGCGTCGAAGGACGTGTGGCAGGAATCGCACGTCGGCACCCATGCCGCGTGACACGCGCTGCACGTGAGGCGCTCGTGGCCCCGGAGCGTGTGGTTCCGGTCGTGGGGCGTCTGCTTGACGGGCAACTCGACGCCGTCGAGCTTCCGGACGAGGAGCCAGGAAGGAGGAGAAGAAGAAGAAGAAGAAGAAGAAGATTTTCTTAGAAGGTTAATGAGGGGAGTGCCTCGTGTCCCGAGGCGCGTCGCAGCATCGGGCGCGGCGGGCGGGCCGCCTCCCCTCTTACCCTTTCTAAGCAAATCTTCCTCTTCTCTCCTCTTCTCTCTAGCCAGAATCTCCTTACTGATCTCGTCCGAAACCTCTTCCCACCTCTTCTCTCCCCCCTCCCGCACTGGCCCGTGGCAGGCCTCGCACGTGATCTCGACCTGATCTTCCTTGTGGGTCCGCGCCGTTCCGTCGCCCATGAGGTCTGTGTGGAGGTGGCAGTCGACGCACGCCATGCCCGCAGCCTGGTGGACGTCGGGCGCGGCATGGGCGAAGGGCTCTCCCTTTTCCACCTCGACGAGTCCTCTATAGCTCAGCGCGATCCTGCCGCTCCCGCTGTGACAGCCGAAGCAGCGGTCGTCCGTCACCTTCGAGTCGACGGCCGGGTGGCGGCGCGGCTTCTCGTCGAGATTCCGCGCCACGTGGCAGGCCGCGCAACCGGATCCGTTCCCGCCAATCTGGTCGTCGCGATTCGCGCGCCGCGTCCCGAGGTGGCAGCCCGCACAGAGCTTCCGGAGGTGGTCCTGAGCCGGCGTCGGGTGCGCGGCGGCGAGGACGTCGGCAATCGTCTCGCGCCCGTCCGGCGACGGAATCTCCCCGAACGCGAAGCGGTCCACCGCGACCATCCCTGCGTTGCGCAGCATGGGCGACGTGGCCACGCGCGAGGCCTCGCGCGCGTGGCAGTCGGCGCGCCCGCACGTGAGGGCGACCGTGGAGAGGGCGCCCGGCTCTCTCTCGAGGCCTTCGTGCGCGCGCTCCTTGCCGAACGCGAGCGGGTTCCCGAGATGGCACGACGCGCAGCCGAGTGCGAGGCGCGCGTGGGCGCCGCCCGGGTCCTCGGACTCCTTCGCATGGCATGAGACGCATCGCTCGACGCGGCCGCCCGCGCGGTCGGGCCCCCGCCCGACGGACGCCTCCCGCCGGGCCTCGCGGCCCGCGGCCGTCAGGAGACCGAGAAGGGCGGCGCAGAGGGCCGCGACGAAGGCGAACGTCCGAAACATCAGCTCGGCCTCACCGTGCCACGAGCAAGGCCCGGACTGTGAAGAACGCGTATCCCGCGGCCCAGAGTGCGATCAGAGCAACGAGAACCTTCCGCCCGCGGCCTTTCCCGTGGCGGACGAGACCGAGGAGGACGACGAGCTCGAGCGGGGCGACCCAGCCGACCCAGGGAGGAACAACAGCGAGCGCACCCTGGAGCCCGAGGAGGGACCACGGACCGAGGAGGTGCGCGGGCGAAGCGGACGGTGGCGCCCCGAGCGGCAGTGGAATCGTTCCTGCAAGCGCGGCGGAGACGAGGCCCGCGAGGACCGTCTCGCGCACGTCCGGGTAGACGCGGCCCGCGTGCTCGGCCGTGAGGAGCCAGAGGATGAGCGTGAACGTTCCCGCGTGGTGCAGCGCGGCGGCGCCCAGATCCCCGGGCGCCGAGCCGAGGAACAGGCGCGCCGCTTCCACGCCCACGAGCGGGAGCGACTCGAGGATCCGCTGCCAGATCGCGAGGGCGGCGATCGCTTCCGCGTCTCCCCTGAGAACGAACCCGCCGAGGAGAGCGGCGACCGTAACGGGCAGAAGGGCGACCGATCGCCACCAGACGCCGGCCGGGAGCTGCCGCTCCGTCTTCGCCGCGAGGACCTGGACGATGTGGATCGCGGCGGTGACGAGAACGGCGAAGCTCGAGTATGCGTGGAGCGCGCGCAGGAAAAAGCCCCATGCGAGGCCGCCCTCGATCCGCTCGAGGCTGTCCCACGCAGAGGCGGGCGTGTAGAAGGGAACGAGCGCGACGCCGGAGACGACGCTCACGGCGAGGAACCCGAACGACAGGCGCCCGAATCCACCCGAGGGAGCGCCGGCGCGTCCCGCGGGCGCGTCCGTCAGACCCGGCCGATCCACGAGTCCCCGCGCCTCGCGAGCGGCACTCTTCGCAGAGCCGATCGCGCGGGTCCGCCGGCCGAGGCGCCCGAGGCGTCGAAACGGCTGCCGTGGCAGGGGCACGCGAACCCGCCGGGCGCCGAGGCGACGCGGCAGCCGAGGTGCGTGCACGAAAGGGAGAGTGCGACCGGCGCGTCCGCGGAGCCCGTGACGAAGAGATCGCCGACCGTCGCCCCGCCGGAGGCGACGGCGCGCGCGATCGTGGCGGCGTCCAGGACGACCTCGCGGACGGGAGGTGCCGCCGACTTCAGGGCGCGAAAGAGCACGAGACCCGAGGCCGCGGCGAGCGCGCCCCCCGTCCACGTCCAGAGCCGTCCGAGGAAGTCGCGGCGCGAGCTCACGCGATGCCCAGGTCGCGCATCCGCCTCCAGAG
>JBBRRY010000060.1:0-8962 GCA_038245905.1 Thermoanaerobaculia bacterium
CGGGCCTCTACCTCGCGACGATCGGGCGCGGACTCTTCCGCTTCGTGCCGGGGAGCTAGGCAGACTCAGGGTGAAGGGACGCTTGCCGAGACGAACGCGCCGTCGCCACTGCGCTGTCCGGGCTGTGCGCCGTCGTTGACGACTGCGTAGGCGACGAACGGGTTGCTCCCGGACGTGCGCGTGATGTGCGCATAGCCGTTCGCGACGCCGGGAGCGTAGACGGCCAGAATCGTATTGACCTGGGCGAATCCCCTGGCCGGGACCATGACGTCGGTCGAGCCCGCGCTGAGGCCGGTTGCTCCGTCATAGAGGTCGATGTGGAAGACGTCCGCGGACGAGTCCGTCGAGCCGACGTTCACGAGGGCGAGGTTTGTGCGGTTCTCGGAGTTCTGCTGGAGGCCGTAGAGCCAGGCGGAAGTCGTCGCCTCAGAGCCGCTCGGGACGGCTGAGTAGAAGAGCCCGTAGCGCCCGCCGCCTCCCGCCGAGGACGTCCTCGCCCCGATCGAAACGCCTCTCAGATCGCCGGTCGCGTCCGTGATGAAGAGCGCGCCGGCAAACGTGGCTCCTGGTGAGCCGGGAATCACACGTCGGTCGCGGAGAAGCTGGACGAAGAACGGGAGGATCTGCTGCTCTTTCGGCAGCAGCGCGAGCGTGAAAGAGGCCGAACCTCCGGGCAGGGCCGAAGAAACATACGTGAAGTTTAGTGTGCGGGGGCTGGCCGAGAAATTTGTCAACACGGCCTCGCTGGAGAAGGTGCTCGTCTCGACGATGACGGGCAGCGTCATTCCGGCAATGGGTAAAGGCGCGTTCGCGGGGACAGGCTCGACGAACGAGCCGTCGGAGTTGGCCTGATCGTTGATGACGGCGTAGGCGAAGAAAGGCGCTGATCCCGAAATGCGTTCGATCCTTACGTAGCCGTTCGCGAGAGCGAGCCCGTTCGAGCTAAGGATGCCCGAGATCTGGCTGAAACCGCCGGGCGACAGCGGGACATCGGGGAGCGCCAACGCCTGGGGGTTTGCCGGGTCGCCCGACACGACAGTCAGGCGCAGCATGATTTCGCCTTCCGTAGGGCCCCCCGCGTTGATCACGGCGACGTTGGATCGATCGGTAGCGTTCTGGCGGAGACCGCAGAGGGTGACGGGAGCGGAGAGGAGTCTCGAAGCGGCGAGGCCCGGGTACGCGAGACCGGCCCGCCCTTCCGCCACGGCAGTTGTCGTACGAACCGTCGCGGCACCGGCGTCGGAGGACGACAGCCCCGAAAACGTGATGCGCAGGGTTCCGCCGCGATTTCCGAAATCGCCGGCCGGGATGCCGAGGTCACGCAGATACGTGATGACATCCGGGACGATCTTCTGCCTGCCAGCCGCCAGCGTGTCGGAGGCCGTCCCGCTCGAGCCGCCGAACGCGGCCGTGTACGCATACGTGATCGACGCGTTCGCCGTGCCGCGATTCGAAAGCGCGAGCTCGGAGGTGAAGAAGGCGCCATTGAGGCCGGCGGAGGAGAGGACGATCGGGACGACGACGGCAGGAGACGGTGGCGAGCCCTGGCCGACGAGCTCGTACCGCGAGGTCGTGAGAATGCCGGTCATGTTGAGGGTCGTGTAGACGTCGATCAGGGTGTGCGTGTTCGTGTTGACGTTCCGTGCGCCGCCCGTCAGCGAGCACTGGCTGGCGGTCGGGCTGCATGGCGCGAGGATCGGTGCCGTCGGCGGGATAGGGACCTCCCCGATCTCGCCGACACACAGTTCCGCCGGCCCGACCGTCAGGAACGAATTGACGGAACTCGTTCGTCCGGTGACGTTCGTGAGTGTCGTCGAGGTGCTTTGGCTGGCCGACGAGAGGAGAGTCGGGCCCGTGATCGCGACCGTATGGCCCGCCGCAGCGTTGATTGCCTGCTTCGCCTGGTCCATGGCGGACTGAACCGCGGGATCGTCCGGCGGCGCGCCGAGCGTATTCACGGTCACGTCGAAGACGTCGGGACCGCTCGACAGCCTTCCTGTGATCCGCGTCGTGAACGCGTTCGTCGAGAGACTTACGGGAGAGGAGTGGCTCACGGTGTGATGTGTTGCGGAAGTCGTGGCCGTCGTGACGCCGCTGCCGCACGTAGCGGCGGAAAGAGGGAGCGCGAAGAAACCGACCCCCGAAGCGACTAGGACGGCGCCAAAGTAGTTCATGGATCCTCTTTTCGCGAGATCTTACCGTGCCGGCGGCGCCACTACGGTGTCCAGGCTCGCCAGGATCGGTTCTTCTTTTTCGAAAGAAAGACGACGCCGGGAAGTCCCTCGAGGTCTACGTCGGTCGTGACGAGCTCGGCGCCGTGCGACCGTGCCGTTGCGTAGACGATCGCATCCGCCATCGCGAGCGAGCATTCGAGGCTCGTGTCGGCCGCCTCCAGGGCGAGCGTCTCGCCGAGCGGCACGACATTCGTCCGGAGCATCTGGGCGACCGCCTGAAGCGCATTCTCCTCGGACGCGTCGCGCTTCAGCACCTTATAGACCTCGTAGAGGGCGATCGTCGGCGTCAGGATCTCCTCGGGATCCGCGAGGAGCCGGGCCACGCGATCGGCATGGGGACCACCGCGAAATACTTCGAGCCAACCCGACGAATCGATCAGCCTCACGGCTTCAGAGCCGGTCCCGCTTCTCCCGGAAGCTGGTCGAGCGCGCGCTTCGGGCAAAGCCCCTCAGGTCCGAGAGCGGACGGTCTGGGACAAGCGAGATCACTCCGCCCTTGCTGATGACCTGGAAGGCTTGTCCTTTACGGAGGCCGGTCTGCTCGCGGACGTCCTTCGGAATCACGACCTGGAACTTCGTGGAGACGACCGTGCGCGCCATGACGCAAGTGTAATACGAACTTGATAACGATTCAAGTTTCGTAAGACGCCGGCTCAGCGCCCCGGGATTTCCAGCCATTTGAGCTTCGCTCCGGGGACCGCGCCATTTGCGTCCGCGACGCCGCCGTTGACCTCGAGGACGGTGTCGGACACCGCCTTGGGCGTGACGTTGTTGCACGGCGCGGGATCGGGGGCGCAGGGCGGCACGTTCTTCAGGACGTCGACGATCGTGCCGTCCCTCGTCGCATAGACGAGGTCGAGCGGGAAGTGGCAGTTTTTCATCCAGAAGGGGCGAACCTCGAGCCCGTCGAAGGGAAACACCATTCCCGCGTCCTTCGGCATCGACTCGCGGAACATGAGTCCCTGCGCCTTCTCCTGGTTCGTGACGGCGATCTCCACGACGATCACCCTACCGGAGGGAAGGACGACGCGGGGCCCCGCGCCGAGAGCCGTCGCGGCGGGCCCGGAGGTCGCCGCCGAGGCCGGCGCGGCGCCCGGGGACAACGCCGGCTTCGAGCAGGCGGCCGCGGAAACGAGCGCGATGAGCCCGAGGGAGCCCGCGGTGCACCGATCGATCACGATTCCTCCACCGAGGACGGAGGCTGGGCGCGCTCCTCCGTCGTCTCCTCGCCGTCCCGGCGGATGCCGTACTTCTTCGCGTAATAGCGGAACGAACGCTCGGACATGCGGAGCAGCTCGGCCGCGCGGATCTGCACACCGCCGGTCCTCTCGAGCGCCTGCTGCATGAGGCGCTTGCCCAGCCATTCGAGGTAGGCCTCGAGGTCGAGGCCGTCGGCGGGGAGGTCGAAGCCTTCGAGGGAGGACGCGGGCGGCAGGCCCGCCGGATGCAGGAACACGTCCGGCAGGGCCGCCGTCGTGATGACGTCCGATGGCTCGAGGGCGACCGTGCGCTCGATGAGATTCTCGAGCTCGCGCACGTTTCCGGGCCACGCATATGCCTCCAGGAGCCGGAGCGCCTCCGTCGTGATCCGCTTCTCGTCGATGCCCTGTTCCAGGGAGACTTTCTTCAGGAAATGCCGCACGAGGTGCGGAATGTCGTCGCGGCGCTCGCGCAGCGGCGGAAGCGCGACGGGAATGACGTTGATGCGGTAGTAGAGATCCTCGCGGAAGGTCCCGTCGGCGATCTTCTTCTGCAGGTCCTTGTTCGTGGCGCAGATGATCCGGACGTCGACCGGTTCCTCGGTGTTGCCGCCGACGCGGCGCACGACGCGTTCCTGCAGCGCGCGGAGGAGCTTCACTTGCATCGTGACCGACGTCTCGCCAATCTCGTCGAGGAAGAGCGTGCCCCCTTCCGCCTCCTGGAAGAGCCCTTTCTTCTCCCGGACGGCGCCCGTGAAGGCGCCGCGCTCGTGCCCGAACAGCTCCGACTCGAGGAGGTTCTCGGGCATGGCGCCGCAGTTGATCGAGATGAAGGGCCGGGCGGCTCGGGCCGAGGCCTGGTGGATCGCCCGGGCGATGAGCTCTTTCCCGGTGCCCGACTCGCCGTTGATGAGGACCGTCGAGGTGGTCTTGCCGATGCGCGAGATGAGGTCGAAAAGCGCACGCATCTTCCGCGAGATGCCTACGACGCCGGCGGCCGAGCGGCCCTCGGCACGCTCTTTGAGCGCGACGTTTTCTTCGACGAGCCGCTTCTTCTCGAGGGCGCGCGCGACGACGTGCTTGAGCTCCTCGACGTCGAACGGCTTGGCGATGTAGTCGTAGGCGCCCGCCTTGAGGGCCTCCACGGCCGTTTTCGTGGAGGAATACGCCGTGATCATGATGACGGGCGTGTCGCGGTTCGACTCGCGCACCCGGGCGAGGACGTCCAGGCCCGTTCCGTCCGGCATCTTCAGGTCGGTCATCACGAGGTCGGGCGACGTTGCTTCGACGGCCGCGAGGCCTTCGATGCAGCCGCGCGCAGACGTCACCCGGTAGCCTTCCTTCTGGAAGAGGATCGTCAGCATCTCGCGGATGCCGGCCTCGTCGTCGATGACGAGAAGGTGGGGGCCTTGTTCGGCGGTCATGAAACCTCCGTCGTGCTGAGCCCGGGTGCGAGATCGGCGGGGTCCGAAGCCGGACCGGCTAGGGGAAGCGAAATCGACACGGTCGTGCCGTGCCCCGGCGAGGTGTCGACGCGGATCGTGCCGCCGTGCTCCTCGACGATCCGGTAGACGATCGCGAGGCCGAGGCCGGTGCCACCCGGAAAGCTGTGCGCGAATGGCGTGAAGAGGCGGTCTCGCTCGCTGGCCGTCATCCCGTGCCCTTCGTCGGCGAACGAGACGCTCCAGGAGGCGCCCTGAAGGCGCGCCGAGACGGTGAGCGTGCCGCCCCCGGGCATCGCGGCCAGGGCGTTGCGCGAGACGTTCCAGAAGATCTGCCGGAGCTGGCCCGGGTCCGCCTGGACGACGACCGAAGGCGGATCGAAATTCTTCACGAGGCTGTGGCGCGACGAGACCTCGTCTCCGTGCGCGAGCAGCGTCAGGACGTCGTCGAGGGCGGCGGGGCCGTCGACCGGCTCGACGGCGCGCTCCTTCGGGCGCACGTACCGGAGAAAATCCTCCAGGATCGAGGAGAGGCGGTGTGATTCGGCGACGACGATCTCCATCAACCGCTGCTCGGGCGACCCGGGCGAAGAGGAATTCTTGAGGACCTGGACCGAACCGGAGATCGATGCGAGCGGATTTCGAATTTCGTGCGCGATTCCGGCCGCAAGCTCGCCGACGGCGGCGAGCTTGTCCTTCAGGCGGACCTCCCCCTCGAGACGTTTGAGCTCGGTGAGATTCTGAAAGATGAGGATCCGTCCGATCGTGTAACCCGACCCGTCCCGGAGCGCCGTGGCCGAGAGCCCGAAGTACTCCTCAGTCGCGCCCGAGGGCCGGGCGTTCTCGAACCGGAGAATCTCCGAGCCCGACGCCGCGATCCTCTTCCAGTCGGCTTCCCCGAGGAGCCCGAGGCTGAGGAGCGGCCGGCCCACGAGATCGAGAGACGGCGCTCCGAGCAGTTCCTGCGCCGCGCGGTTCGCATACGTGACCCGGCCGTCGAGGTCCGTCGTGAGGACGCCCGAGGACATCGACGTCAGGACCGAGCCGTGCAGCGACTGGAGGCGCGCGATCTCGGCCTTCCGCCGCTCCACGTCGGCCCGCGCCTCGCGCAGCTTCTCGGACGCGACCGCGACGAGGAGCGCGGTCGCGACGAAGGCCGCGACGTTGAGCCCAACGTTTCCGACGAGGGTCGGCAGATTCCAGAGCTGCCGTGTGCGCTCGCCCGTCTCGACCGGCTTCACGACGTCGAAAAACATGAGGTCGACGAGGACGGCGTAGAAGACGGCTGCGAGGCCGGCCGTCGCCAGCCCGCCCCGCCGGCCGAGCAGGATGGAGCCCGCCGAGACCGTCGAAAGGTAGAGGAAGGTGAAGCTCGAGTCGGGCCCGCCCGAGACGTACACGAGGCCCGTGATGACGACGAGGTCGCCGAGAAGCTGGACGCCCGCGTTGGTCTCCGCCGAAATCCGGTCGAGCGACAGGATCGCGACGATGGAGATCGAGTAGGCGAAGGCCGCGAGATAGTAGATCGAGTTGAGCGGCAGCGCGGCCGAGAACGTGATCTGGATGAGGAACGCCGAAAGCAGGAGCGTCGAAACGATGACGACGCGCAGCACGACGAACGCCCGCAGCATCGAGTGCAGCGGCTCGAAGGCCCGCATCCGCCCGGAACTCACGCGGATGAGTCTACTAGTTGATCTTGTTGATCAGGTCGAACATCGGCATGTACATCGCGATGACGATCGTCCCGATGACCGTACCGAGGATCGCGATCATGACGGGCTCCATGAGCTTCATGAGTCCGGTGACCGCGTTGTCGACCTCTTCCTCGTAAAACTCGGCGATCTTGTTCAGCATCGCGTCGAGGGCGCCCGTCTGCTCGCCGACGCCGATCATCTGCACGACCATTGGCGGGAAGACCTTCGTCTCGCCGAGAGGCTCGGCGATGGTGCGGCCGGCCTCGACGGACTTTCGGACACCCATGATCGCGTCCTCGACGATCGCGTTTCCCGCGGTTTTGGCGGTGATTTCCAGGCCGTCGAGGATCGGCACGCCCGAGGCGGTGAGCGTCGCGAGCGTGCGGCAGAAACGGGCTACGGCGATCTTCTTCATGATTTCGCCGAGGATCGGCGTCTTGAGGACGAGGCCGTCGATCACCCGCCGGCCCCGATACGTCGCGTAGTAGCGCTTCAGGAAATATCCGGTCGCGAAGAACCCTGCGACGATGAAGATGATGTAGCTCGCCACGAAGTTCGAGGCTTTGATGACGAGGCGCGTCGGGAGGGGCAGTTCAGCGCCGAGGGCCGCGAACAGAGATGAAAAGGTCGGAATGACCTTCCACAGGATGATGAAGACGACGATGCCGGCCACCGACAGAACCGCAACCGGGTAGATGAGCGCCGTCTTGACCTGACCGGCCAGCTTGACGGCCTTCTCGATGTAGGTCGAGAGGCGCCTCAGGATCGTGTCGAGAATACCGCCGGCCTCGCCGGCGGCGACCATGTTCACGAAGAGGTCGTCGAACGCCTTCGGGTGCTTGCGCATCGCCTCGGAGAGCGACGAACCGGCCTCGACGTCCTGGCGCACGGCCAGGATGATCTTCTGGAAGAGGCGGCTGTCCTGCTGGCCGCCGAGGATCTCGAGGCACTGCACGAGCGGAAGGCCCGCGTCGATCATGACCGAGAACTGGCGCGTGAAGATCGCGAGACGCCGCGCGTTGACCTTGCCCCCGCCGATCTTCGGAACGGCAAGCTCTTTGCCCTTTTCCTTGACGGTCGTGACGTCGATCTGCCGGCGACGGAGGTCGGCGATCGCGAGGTCCTTCGAGTCGGCGACGAGGACGCCGCCGGTCGTGCCCCCCTGCCGCGTGCGGCCTTTCCAGACGAACTGCGCCATGCGTCCTCCGCTGCTCCCAGCTTACCCGCGCCGCGCCACGTTCGGAGGGGCGCCCAGGACGACGTTGCCGCCCGCCGCCTGCGTCGTGACGACGCCCACTCCGCGCGCGATCATTTCGGCGAGCTCGTCCGGAAGCGAGGAGGTCGACATGGCGAGCTCCTGCGAGATGACGCGGCGATGCACGAGCGTCGCGAGCGATTGATTGAAGGTCTGCATGCCGTACTTGTTCTGCCCGGTCTGCATCATGGAGTAGATCTGGTGGAGCTTGTCCTCGCGAATGAGATTGCGGATCGCGGGTGTCGGCACGAGGATCTCCATCGCCATGCAGCGGCCTTTCCCCGTGGCGCGGGGAAGGAGGCTCTGACAGAGGATTCCCTCCAGAACGAACGACAGCTGGGCGCGCACCTGAGGCTGCTGGTTCGCCGGGAATGCGTCGATGATCCGGTTCATCGTCTGTACGGCGCTGTTCGTGTGGAGCGTCGCGAGCGTCAAGTGGCCCGTTTCCGCGATGCGCAGCGCGCATTCCATGGTCTCGAGGTCGCGCATCTCGCCCACGAGGACGACATCGGGGTCCTCGCGGAGGACGGCCTTCAGGGCGTTCGGGAACGAATGCGTATCGGCGTGCAGCTCGCGCTGGTTCACGATGCAGCGTTTGTGCGTGTGAAGAAACTCGATCGGGTCCTCGATCGTCACGATGTGCTTCGGCTGCTCGCGATTGATCTTGTCGAGCATCGTCGCGAGCGTCGTCGATTTTCCCGAGCCTGTCGGCCCGGTGACGAGGACGAGGCCCCGCGGCTTGGTGCACAGTCCCTCGACGACATTCGGAACGCCCAGCTCGCGGAAGCCGAGAATTTCGTACGGGATCTGCCGGAAGACAGCCGACACGGCGCCGCGCTGCAGGAAGCAGTTGCCGCGGAAACGCGCGAGCCCCTTCACGCCGAAAGACAAGTCGAGCTCGAGCTGTTCTTCGAAGCGGTGCTTCTGGACGTCGGTCAGGATCGAGTAGGCGAGCTGCTTCGTCTCGGGAACCGAAAGAGGCGGGTAATCCAGCGGAATGAGATCACCGTCCACCCGGATCATGGGCGGCGAGTTCGTCGTGATGTGAAGGTCCGATCCTCCGCGCTCGACGAGCGTCTTGAGGAGCTGATGGAGCGTGACCCCCATTGCGCTGTCCCTCCCGAGTACGCACGAATGA
>JBBRRY010000061.1:0-7951 GCA_038245905.1 Thermoanaerobaculia bacterium
GGGTCCTCGGCGCGATGCCGATCGGGACGGCGGTGAAGATCGAGGGGCCCTTTGGCAACCTCACGCTGCACAACGACGGGAAGCGAGCAGCAGTTCTCCTGGCCGGTGGGATCGGCATCACCCCGTTTCGGAGCATTCTGGTCAGAGCGGCAAGGGAGAAGCTGCCTCACCGCATCGTCCTCTTCTTCTCAAATCGGCGGCCGGAGGATGCGCCGTTCCTCCGGGAGCTTCAGGATCTTCAGCGAGAGAATCCGGCCTACACGCTTGTCGCGACGATGACGGACATGGCCGGGTCTCAGCTGTCCTGGAAGGGAGAGACGGGCTTGGTCGACAAGGGAATGCTGGACCGGCATTTGCGAGACGCGACATCTCCCATCTACTACATCGCCGGGCCGCCGGCCATGGTGGGAGGCCTTCACGAATTGCTCAATAAGACGGGAGTGAATGACGACGATATTCGCCTGGAGGAGTTCAGCGGTTATTGAGCGTTCGGCGGGAGATGGGGAGGCTCGTCTGCCGGGAAGACAGCACGACACTACGAATCGCTTACCCGATAGCGCCCTCGCCCGGCATCGGGGGGTCAGGCGGCGCCGGGTAATCGACTCGAAGGCCCCTGACTCGCGCCCACGGGGTCTGGCGGTGAGGACGTGTCCGCGTCACGCTTTCAATGTCCTCCACGGCGAAATGTCGGACCAGGAGGGCGTCGCCGATCAGCGAGCGGTGGCAGCGCCACGGAACGGCCTCCGCGCACATCACCGCAACCCTCCTTTGCCGCGCGAGGCGCGCGAGTCTGTCGATCGCGCTTCGGAACTCGGGCGTCTGCATGTAGTCGGCGAAGCCGCGGAAGCTGGCGTTGCGCCAGGCCATGTTGACGGAATCCGGCCGGGCTCGACGCAGGCCGCCGAGGTCGGCCATGTGCTCGTAGCGAATGCCCGCCCGTCGAAGCGCGCGCGCCAGCTCGCCGCTGTTGAACTGAGGGTTGTGCCGGGAACGGGGAATCGTTCTCACGTCGACCAGCTCCCGGACACGGTGAGCCCGAAGCATCTCCAGAAAGTCCTTGCGGGTCCGGGTGGAGTGACCGATCGTGAAAACCAAGCGTGGTCGCGACGTGGGCTTCCTCACCTTGGCCACGAGAACCTCCTTCTTAGGAGGTCGTCCTCCGCAAGGGCGGTGCCACGGGAGCCGGCCGTACTTCGCGGCCGGGAGAGCCGATCTTCAGCCCCATCGCGAGGAGGAGAGCGACTGAGGTCGCCACGGCGTAAATCGGGAAGCCGGGCAGCGGACCGACGGCGGGTCCGACCTGCAGATAGGCGTCGATCCACCGTCCGAGGAGGACGACGATCGACACCTGGGCGAGCACGGCACGACTCTTCTTCGCCCGCTCGGACATCAGAACCACGAACGGTACCGCGAAGTTGAGAATCGGGTTCAGCCAGAACAACGTGGACCAGCCTCCCGAGAGCCTTAGGGCGAAGTGCGGCGTCTCCTCCGGGAGGTTGCTGTACCAGATCAGCAGGTACTGGCTGAACCAGATGTACCCCCAGAACAGCGAAAATGCGAAGAGGAGCTTCCCGAGATCGTGACGTACCGCGTCGGTGAGTCGGACGGGGCGCTCCCCGTGCCTTTCGCGCCGGAGTGCGAGCAGGGCGACCGCAGCGATGCCCCCGAGGTAGATCCCCGAGAACCAGTAGACCGCGAACATGGTGCTGAACCACTTGGGTTCGAGGGACATCGCCCAGTCCCAGAAGGCGACCGAGAGCGTGGGGCCGAGGAGGACGAGGAAGACCGCGGAGATACGGGTGAACCGGCCGCTCGAGGCCGGGTCGCTCGCCCCGGCGAGCCTGCTGCGGAGCACGGAGCCTAGCCCGAGCCAGAGGAGAAGAACGATGAGAGCGCGGGCCAAAAAGAGCGGAGGATTGAGCCAGGCGGCCTTCGCGGCGATCACCGGATCCTCGTGCGCCGAATGGACCCACGGATAGAGCGCCCCGAGTCCCAGGAGGAGCGTCGCGACGAGCGTTGCAGCCGGAATGGGAAGGAGCGCGCTGACCGCCGACGCAGACGGCTTGACCGGCTCCCACCAGCGTGCCCCCGAAACACCGTTGATCGCTATGAAGACGGAGCCCCCGAGCGCCAGCGTGATGCCGAAGAGCGACGCCGTGAGAAGGCCCCCCCACGCCCGCGCGGAATCGGTCACTGTGCCCACCGCGAAAAGCGCGAGGCAGACGAGGAAGACGAGAACGAGCGGACGGGCGAGTCTTTTCACGGGCGCGCCTCCGAACCCGCGGCCAACGGCGAGGCCGGCTCGGCCGCGACCGAGGGCGGAAGCGCCCCCTGCATCTGCCGGAGATAGAGGATGACGTGCCAGCGGTCGTTCGCGAGGGCCTGGACGGCGTACGACGGCATGATCCCCTGGCCCCGCGTGATCACGTGGAAGATCTGCCCGTCCGCGAGGCCCTTCGCGTGGGCAGCCATCAGGCTCGGCGGGTTCGGGAAGCGGCCGATGATCGGGCCGTCCCCGTCTCCTTTCGATCCATGGCAGACGAAGCAGAGCGTCTCGAAGACCTGGCGGCCTCGCGCGAGATTCGCCGGCGTCACTTCGAAGGGGTTCTTCAGCTCACGGCCCGCACGCGCGGCCTCGACAGGGCCGGGGCCGTAAAGGAACGGCGTGAATCCCGCCGGAACCGATCCCTCGGGCGGGAGCATGAGGGACTCCCCGTTCTTCGTGACCTCGCTCTTGTCGTACGCGTGGACGACCCCCGAGTCGACCATGCCCGGCAGAACGGAAAATCCGCGACGATCTCCTTCGGCCGAGCAGCCCGTGAGGACCGCCAGAGCGGCCGCTGCGATGCCGAGCCCGGAGCGGCCTCTCACAGCGTCCTCCAGCCTTCCACGATCTCGACCGATCCGAGGGCACGGCCGAGCTCGCGAAAGCGCGCTGGCGAGAATGAAGCGTTTCGCTCCACGACGAGGACGACGAAGCGATCGTCCGTCACGCGGGGGTCTGGCTGTGCCAAGGGCCGCTCTCCCGTCAGCCGCGGGAAGAGGCGCCGCCTCACGAAGAGACCGCCGACGGTCGCGAACGCGGCGCACAGAATCGTGAGCTCGAAGCTCACCGGCACCTGCGCGGGCAGCGCGAGGGGCGACTTGCCGCCGATGATGAGCGGCCAGTCGATCGCGTGCGTCCACACCTGGAAGCCAAAGGCGATCGCGGCGCCGAACAGCCCGCCGACGAGCGTCGCGAAGCCCAGGCGCGTCCCGGCGAGGCCGAGAGCCTCGTCCATTCCGTGGAGTGGGAATGGCGAAAAGACGTCGTGGACCTCGAATCCCTCCGCGCGGAGGCGATGGACGGCCTCGAGGGTGGCGCCAGGGTTCTCGAACGCGAGCGTGTGGATCCGACGCCTCGGGCTCCCGGAGGGGGCGAGGAAGCTGTCAACGGGCGGCATGAGCGGCCTCCATCTGCTCGGCGACAGTGTGTTTCACCTCGTGGAACGCGATGACGGGCGCGAGCCGGACGAACAGCAGGAAGCAGGTGAAGAAGAGGCCGAAGCTTCCGACGAGGATTCCGACCTCGACGAGGGTCGGCGTGTAGTGGCTCCAGGACGACGGAAGATAGTCGCGGTGGAGCGAGATCACGATGATGTTGAAGCGTTCGAACCACATGCCGACGTTTACGAGAATCGCCGCCGCGAAAAGGATCGGGACCGAGCGCCGCGCCCTCTTCGACCAGAAGATCTGCGGCGTGACGACGTTGCAGAACACCATCACCCAGTAGGCCCAGGCGTAGGGCCCGAAGGCGCGGTTCAGGAACGTGAAGCGCTCGAAGGGGTTGTCGCTGTACCAGGCGATGAAAAGCTCGGTCGAGTACGCGAAGCCGACGATCATCCCGGTCGTCAGGAGGACCTTCGCCATCTTCTCCAGATGGACGGCCGTGATGTACCGCTCGAGGTGGAGGGCGAAGCGCGTGATCAGCAGGAGCGTGATGACCATCGCGAAGCCCGAGAAGACGGCCCCGGCGACGAAGTACGGCGGGAATATCGTCGTGTGCCAGCCGGGAATGATGCTCGTGGCGAAGTCGAAGGAGACGATCGTGTGGACCGAGACGACGAGCGGCGTCGCAAGGCCCGCGAGGAGGAGGCACGCCTTCTCGTACCGCTGCCAGGTCCGCGCGCCGCCGTCCCAGCCGAGCGAGAGGAACCCGTAGACGCGCTGCTTCAGCCCCTTCGACCGGTCGCGCATCGTCCCGAAGTCGGGGATCATCCCGACGTACCAGAAGATCAGGGAGACCGTGAAGTAAGTCGCGACCGCGAAGACGTCCCAGAGAAGTGGCGAGCGGAAGTTGACCGAGATCGGGCCGCGCGTGTTCGGGTACGGGAAGACCCAGAACGCGAGCCAGGGGCGGCCCATGTGAATCAGCGGAAACAGCGCGGCGCACACGACGGCGAAGATCGTCATCCCCTCGGCGGCGCGGGCGATGGAGGTGCGCCAGCGCTGCCGGAAGAGGAGAAGGATCGCCGAGATGAGCGTGCCCGCGTGCCCGATGCCGACCCAGAAGACGAAGTTCGTGATGTCGTAGCCCCACCCGATGGTGCGGTTGAGGCCCCAGACGCCGATGCCGGTCGCGATCGTGTACGTGATGAGCGCGACGCCGAGGAGCAGCGCGGCGAGTGAGACGAGGAAGATCGCGAGCCAGCCGGCGCCCGGCCGGGTCTCCATCGGCGCGGCAATCTCCGATGTCATCGTGCCGTAGCCCGGCTCGCCGAGGACGAGCGTCTCGACGTCAGGGGCCGCGACGGCGCTCACGAGCCCCCCCCGTCCCGCGCGTGAGGGCGGCTCCTGACGCGCGCGAGGTACGTGACAGCCGGCTTGACGCCCAGCTCCGCCAGGACCTGGAAGGCACGCGGGTTCTCCTTGAGATGTGCGATCTCGCCGTGCGGATCGGTCGCGTCGCCGAACGAGATCGCGCGCGCGGGGCACGTCTGCTGACACGCGGTCTGGACATCTCCTCCCCGCCAGTCCTCATGGCCTGCCTTGCGCATCGCGATGCGCGCGGCCTGGATCCTCTGGACGCAGAACGTGCACTTCTCCATGACCCCGCGCGAGCGGTAGACGACGTTCGGGTTCAGAACGAGGCGCTCGACAGGGGCCTTCACGGGATGGTTGAACCAGTTGAAGCGCCGGACCTTGTAGGGACAGTTGTTCTCGCAGTAGCGGGTGCCGACGCAGCGGTTGTAAACCTGCATGTTGAGGCCGTCCTCGCTGTGCACGGTGGCGGCCACGGGGCAGACCGTCTCGCAGGGCGCGTTCTCGCACTGCTGGCAGAGCATGGGCTCGAATAGGACGTCGGGGTTCTCCGCATCCCCCGTGAAGTAGCGGTCGATCCTGAGCCAGTACATGTCGCGGTTCCGCCGCATCTCGTCGGCGCCGACGACCGGGAGGTTGTTCTCGGACTGACAAGCCACGACACACGCACTGCAGCCAGTACAGGCGTCGAGGTCGATGACCATCTCCCACTTCGGAGAGCTTTGCAGAAGCTCGGGCCAGAGGCTCTCGGCCTTCCGGTGCTCGACGCCCTCGATCGCGGCGTCGGGCCTGGCGACCTGGTGGACGATGGCGCGGCCGTGCGTCGTCGACTCCACCTGCATGAGCGGGAGACTCATCGCCGCGCCCGTCTTCACGGCGTGTGCAAAGAGCCCACCTGTCAGGAGCCCTTTGCCCTCGAACCGCGCCAGCCGGTACGCGTTGTGCGAAGCCTCGTCCGCGTCGCCGTCGTGCCGTCCATAGCCGACCGGCAGGCCGAGGACGCGCGGGTGCTGGCCGGGCATGATCCGGACCGGCAGCTCGATGGCGCGTCCCGCGACGTCCACCCTGAGGATGTCGCCGTCGGCGGCGCCGAGCGCCCGTGCGCGTTCGGGTGCGACCCGCACGCACGGAGTCCACGAGGTGCGCGTCAGCGGATCGGGCAGCTCGCGCAGCCACGGGATGTGCGCCCTCCGTCCGTCCCCGAGAGCGACCTCCTCGATCAGGTCGACCTCGATTCCGTCGGCGGGTGTGGCCGGCGCGGCGGGTGCGGCCGACCGAACGACCCGCACGGCGGCCTCGAGGCTCTCCCCGGCCCGGTGCGGCGAGGGCGCGAGCGCCGCCGCGAGCTCCGGCGCCGTCGCGTTAGAGACGGCTCCGTCCCAGAACGAGGCGAACGCGAGGTCGAGCTTCGTCCGTTTCTGCCACGCGCCCATGAGGTGCGCGCGGAACTCGGTCACGGTTGCACCGCTCCAGTGAAGGAAGTTCTCGCCCGGATGGCGGGTCTCGAAGAGAGGGCGGATCGTGGGTTGCGCGAGTGTGACGATGCCTTCGCGCGGCGCGGAATCGCCCCACCGCTCGAGGCCGTGATGTGCGGCCGCGACGACTCGGCACGCGGCGGCCGTCGCCGTCGGACGATCGGTGATCGCGATCGAGAGCGGGAGCTTTCGCAGGGCGTCGGCGATCCGGTCTCCGCCCGGGAGCTGGTCGACGGGGTCGAGGTCGAGGATGACGACGCCGCCGACGGTGCCCGCCGAGAGCGCCGCAAGGAAGTCGACGAGGTTGCGGTCGAGACCGCGGCGGACGAGCGAGGGGTGAGCCGGATCGAGCGTCGTCCCTTCATTGCCGAGGAAGCGGTTGAGGAGAGCGACGGCGACCTGCTCGACGAGGTCGTTCGCGCCGCTCACGACGAGGCTCCGGCCCCGCGCGGCGAGGAGCTCGACGAGTAGTGCCTCGGAGCGCGACTGCGCCTCCGGCGTCCGGGCCGCGCCAGAGGTCGTGAGGGCCTCGCTCACGGCCGCCGCGCCCGGCGCCGCGCCGGCCGCCGTCGCGACCCGCGAGAGAAGCCACAGGGCGAGCCCCCGGCGCTCGGCCGCGGACAGGGGCCAGCGCTCGTCGGCGTTCGCGCCGGTCAAGGAGACGGAGCCCTCGACCTGTACGTGCCGGAACGGCCGCGCGGCGGCCGCGCGACGCCGGTCGGCGAGAGCGCGCATCGAGAAGACGGGCTCGGGGCCCGTCCCGATGGGGTCGGCGGCGAGACAGAGGAGGAGGTCGGCCTTCCCGATGTCGAGGGCCGGAAGGAGAGCGCGGCCCGTGAGGAGCTCCGCGGCCTCCAGCGCCGCCGAGGAGCGGTGTGTGCCGGCGTCGTGCTCGACGAGCGTCCCGCCGTACGGCTCGAGGAAGCGGACGACAGCCTCCCGCATCGTCGGGCTCGTCAGCGTCGGAGCCAGGACATAGAGAGCTTTCTTCGACGCCCGGATCTCCGCGAGCCGCGCCGTCACCTCTTCGTCGAGGACGGCCCACGAAACCTTCCGGCCGCCGAGCGTTGGCGCCTGCAGGCGTCCGGAGTCGTAGAGGGCGCGGATGTCGGCCTGCCCGATGGCGCAGAGCCCGCCGTGCGAGAGCGGGTGGGAAGGCAGCCCCTCGAGCTTCACGGGACGGCCGTCGAGGACGGTCACGAGGAGACCGCAGGCCGCCGGGCACGCCGTGCAGGTGCTCGCGTATTTCACGGGCACGCCCGGAGTGATCTCCTCGGGCGGCACGAGATAGGGTAGCGCGTAGCGCACGGGGTCTCGCTTGCAGGCGGCGAGAGAGGCCGCGCCTCCGATGCCGAAGAGCGTCAGAAACCCGCGGCGCGTGGGGGAGTCGGGAGTCTTCGACATGTAATCCTCAGTGGTGGCAGACATCGCAGTCCGTCAGTCGGTTGGCCCGCGTCATGGGCGCCTGGCCCGGTGGGAAGGCGGCCTCCTCCTGCGGGGTGTTCAGCGCGGCTACGCGCTGTAGCTCCTGGGCCTTCGGCCAGCTCCGCCGGTGGCACTCGAGGCACCAGCCCATCGTGAGCGGGGCCACCTGCGTCACGCGCCCCATCGACTGGACCTCTCCGTGGCAGGTCTGGCAGGCGACGCCGCGCTTCACGTGAATGCTGTGGTTGAAA
>JBBRRY010000062.1:0-7212 GCA_038245905.1 Thermoanaerobaculia bacterium
GTCTACGAGTTCGACCTCAGGTTCGAGAAGAGCTTCCGGGTCGGGCCCATCCAGGCGACGGGATCGCTCGACGTGTTCAACGTCTTCAACAGCGCGACCGTGACCTATCGCGACAACCGCGTCGGGGACTTCGACGCCAAAGGCGCCTCCTTCGCCGCGAACCCGACCTTCAACCAGCCCACGCAGGTGCAGAGCCCGCGGATCGTGAGGCTCGGCGCCCGCGTCTTCTTCTAGAGTCCAAGGCACCGGCTCCAAGGGCCCGTCCGGAATTTTCGGACGGGCCTTTTTTTGTCCTACTCTCCTGCTCTTGAACTCTCTCGTGAAGCGCATTCTTGTCCTCGGCGGACTCGCGGTCGTCGTTGCCGGAGCCGTCCCGCTCTGGCGGATCGCCTCGGCCGAGGGGACGCCCCGGCCGGTGCGCGACGTCGTCCTCGTGACGATCGACACCTGCCGGGCGGACGCCGTCGGGTTCGGCGGGAGCACGCGCGGCACGACGCCCCACCTCGACGCCGTCGCGGCCGAAGGCCTCGTCTTCTCATTCGCGCACGGACAGAACGTGCTGACGCTCCCGTCACACGTGAACATCCTGACGGGGCTCTACCCGTTCCAGCACGGCGTGAGGGACAACACGGGCTTTCGCCTGGAGGACCGGTTCGCGACGGCCGCGACGATCCTCCGCGAGAAGGGATACGCCACGGGCGCCTTCGTGGCGGCGTTTCCGCTCGACTCGCGCTACGGGCTCGCCCGCGGATTCGACGTCTACGACATGCTCTACCGCCAGGCGGAGGACTCGACGGACTTCCGCGTCCAGCAGAGCCCCGGCCCGGCGGTCGTCTCGGCGGCGCTCGACTGGTACCGCAAGCAGGCGGGCCGGCCCCGCTTCCTGTGGGTCCACGTCTACGACCCGCACGCTCCTTACGACCCACCCGCCGAGTTCAGGAAGCGATTCGCGGACGACCTTTACCTCGGAGACGTCGCGTTCGCGGACGCGGCCCTCGCCCCGCTCCTCGACGCGGTTCGCGCCGCCGGCGCGCCGCCCACGCTTCTCGTCGTGACGGCGGACCACGGCGAGTCGCGCGGCGAGCACGGGGAGCTGACCCATGGGCTCTTCGCGTACGAGGCGACGCTCCACGTGCCGCTCTTTCTCTGGTCGCGGGACCTTCCCCGGAAAGGCCGCGACGCGGCGCTCGCGCGGCATATCGACATCCTCCCGACGATCCTCGACGCGGTCGGCGACCGGACCCCGCGGCAGCTCCCGGGCGCGTCGCTGCTGTCGGATCGGGCGGACGCCGGTTCGCGGTCTTCGTACTTCGAATCCCTCTCGGCGAGCTTCACGCGGGGCTGGGCGCCGCTGCGCGGGATCCTCGAAGGCGGGCAGAAGTACGTCGACCTGCCCGTCCCCGAGCACTACGACCTCGCGAAGGACCCGGCGGAAAAGAGCAACCTCGCCGGCCAGCGTCTCCCGCCGCTCCGGAAGATGCGCACCGAGCTGCTTCGGTTTCCGACCGGACCCGTCGCGCCCGGGAAGACCGACGCGGATCAGGCCGCGCGGCTCAGGAGCCTCGGGTACCTCTCCGGCGCAGCGAGCGCCAAGGGCTCGTACGGGCCCGCAGACGACCCGAAGAACCTCATCGCGGTCGACCGGCAGATTCACCAGGCCGTGGAGCTTTACGAGCACGGAGACCGCGCCGGCGCGCTGCGCGTGACGCGCGAGCTCGTCGCCCGGAATCCGAAGATGCAGCTCGGGTATCAGCATCTCGCGTTTCTCCTCGAGGAGAAGGGAGACGCGAAAGGGGCGATCAAGGTCCTCGAGAAAGCCGCGGCCAACGGCGTCGCGGGCGAGGCGCTCGACCGGCGCCACGGACTCCTTCTCGCCGAAGAGGGCCGGCCCCGCGACGCGGCCGCGCTCCTCGGCCGCTACGCGAAGAGCCGGGACGCCGAGACCCTGAACGCGCTCGGCATCGCGCTCGCCGACTCCGGGCGGATCGACGACGCCCTCGAGGTCTTCCGGCGGGTGCTGACGGCGGATCCCTCCAACGTTCAGGCTTACCAGAACATCGGGATCACGCTTCTCAAGGGCGATCGTCCGGGCAGCGTCGAAAAAGCGCGCGAGAACCTCGAGAAGTCGATCGCGCTCGGCCTGCGGAACCCGAAGGCCTGGAACGCCCTCGGCGTCGCGTGGATGCGCTCGAACGCGCCGACGAAGGCGCTCGACGCCTGGGCTCGGTGCGTTGAATACGGGCCGGAGGAATACGACGCGCTCTACAACATGGGGCTCGTTGCCCTCCGAATCGGCGACCGGGCGCGGGCGAAGCAGTCTTTCGAGAAGTTCCTCGCTTCTGCGCCCGAGGGGCGCTATTCGCGCGAGCGCGCGGAGGTTCGGAAGCTCCTCAAGGAAGTCTCCTGAGCTCCCGCTAGCGGGCGGCCGAGCCCCCGAGAGTCGCCTCTCCGGTTGCGGGCGGCAGGTCGTTCCAGTTCAGGATCGCGTTCCAGACGAGGCGGAAGGTCGCGCGCTGCTGGAGGCGGTGGATGGGATCGAAGTCGAAGGCGACGATGCGGCCCTTGCCCGTCGGGATGTCGAGGATCGCGGGCTTGCCCTGGAGCTCGCTTCCGCCCTTGATTCCCCCGCTCACGACGAGCGCCGGCTCGTCGGGCTTCTGGTCCTTCGGCGCCGGGACACCCTTCGCGTTCGCCCGGTCTCTTTCCCGCTCCTTCTCCTTCTCCTCGTCGTCCGCATACGCCGGGTCCCTGTCGGGCTTCGTGCCGTAGGCGAGGACGATTCGCTCGCGGTCGCTCCGGCGGACCGCGTAGACCGGCGTCTTTCCACGGAGAATCGTGACGACCTCCCGATATCCGTACGCGAGCGGATGCCCGCTCCGCCGGAACCGCGCGCGGAGGTGGCTGCCCGGCGTCTCGAGGTCCTTGACCTTCGGATGGTAAACGTCGCGCGCGATGCCGCCGTCGAGCGGCAGCACGGAAGCGCCTCCGAGCGTGACGAGGAGCCCGCCTCCCCGCACGAACGCCTCCAGGTTTCCGACGCCCTTCCAGGTGAGGCCTCCCGTGATGTCGGCGGACGACGTCGGGGAGCCCTGCGAGGGGAACGCGGCCGTCTTCGTGTAGGGAAGGGGCGAGAACTTCGGATCGATTCCGTTCACGATCTCCGCGACGTCGTCGCCCGTGTTCGGATAAAGAAGGACGTCGAATCGCCCGAGGAGGTTCCCGGCCCGGACGTCCTCGTCCATCACGAGTGTGTACGGGACCTTCTCCTCGTCGAAGATCATCCGCACCCATCCGGCCGACTGCGTGTCGGCCCACGTCTGAAGGACGCCGAGGCGTGGGAGATCGAGCGCGTGGCGCGCGACGTCGGGCGCCTTCAGGGCCGACACGAACTCGAGGCCCAGCTCCGCCGCGGCGCCGTCGAGGGCCGCGGGGAGCCCCGCGCCTCCGGTGACGATCCACGAACCGGCCGGGAAGCTCGCCCCTTCTACGGTGAACGCCGCTTCGGCGGCCTCCACCCGGTACTTCGCGAGCCGGATGCGGGCCGCGAGGAGCCCTTCCTGCCCGGTGTCCTTCAGGAGGTAGACGGGGCCCGTGCCCGAGACCCGTCCCGGGAACGCGACGTCGCGCGTGACGATCTCCGCCGCGACCGCGCGAACGGCCGGATCCTCGATCGCCTTCGCCTCGACGCCCAGGCTCGCGGGCAGCTCCCAGCTCACGTCGTCGTAGGGTTTCCACTCGGACTTTTCCGGGAACTTCTGCGGCAGGAGAAGGTCCAGCGCGAAGCCCCGGTACGGCTGCGCCATCTTCACGACGAACGTGCCGGCGGGAAACGCGCCCTCCTTGACGGTGAACGGCGCCGTCGCGCGCGACACCTCGATTCCGTGCGCGCGCAGGAGATTGACGAGGACGGCGAGCCGCGACCTGTCGTCCTGAGCCTCGGGCAGGACGACCGCGTAGGGCGCTTCGGCATCGCCCTTCGCCACGGCGTTCCGGCCGCGGCGCCAGAAGTTTCGCAGCATCTCGGGGCCGTTCCGCGCGGCGTACTGGAGGGCCGCGAGGACACCCGTCTCCATGTAGTTCGTGTTGTCGCGCAGCGACCAGCGGAACGGCTTCTTCGGCGCCGGCAGCGAGCGGTACCACTCGGCCTCCGTGACGCTCTTGCCGGCGTACTTGTTGCGGTCGGGTTCCAGCCACCGCTCCACCGTCTCGGCCGTCGCATTGCCGAACGTCTCATACCCGCGGCCGATCGCGTTGTGGTTCGTCGCGACGGAGTCGGCGTAGAACTGCGACCAGCCCTCCGTGAAACCCCAGGTCCAGACGCCCGGCATTCCGAACGCGGTCAGCGCCGTGACCTCGTTCATCGCGAACGCCTGGATCTCGACCGCCGTGATCGGATCCACGTTCGCATTGAACGGGCCGGTTCCCGTCCAGATCGTCAGGAGCGGAATCGACTCGTGCAGGTCGTGCACGACCGCCGGATGCCACGCGAGAAAGGCGTCCTGCGTGGCGCGCGTCAGGGCGAGCTTCCTCTGCACGCCGTCGCGGTTGTTGTCGTGGCGGACGTACGCGCCCCAGTAGGGCGGCGAGCGGGGCGGCAGCCGGTCGAAGTCCGTGCGGCCCTTGAGGACGCGGTAGAACCAGTCCACCTCGCGGTCGCGGCCGTCGGGCTCGGCGACCGGGTTGATGAGGACGACGACGTGCTCGCGGATCTCGCGGACGTTCGGAGCGTCCGACACGGCGAGACGGTACGCGAGCTCCATGAGCATCTCGGGACTGCCCGTCTCGGACGAGTGCAGGCCGCCGTGCAGCATGTAGAAGGGCGGGCTCGCGCCCACGATCCGCTCCATCTCGGCTTCGTCCGTCTTCCGAGGGTCGGCGAGTGCGGCCATGCCGGCCTTCAGCGCGTCGAGGCGGGAGAGGTTCTTTTCGTCGCCGACGATCGCGAGGACGATCTCGCGCCCCTCCTCCGATTTCCCGATCGTCTCGACCTTCACGCGTGGCGTCGCCGCGGCCAGGGCGCGAAAGTACGCGTAGATCTTCTCCGTGCGCGTGAGCTCGCCGGGAGCTCCCGCGATGTGACCGAGGAACTTCGTGGGAGACGGGACCGTGGGCGAGTCGGGCACGTCCGCGACCCACGGCGAGAGAAACCGCGGCTCGGTCGTCGCGGCGACGATGGCGTCGTGGGCGCCCGGTTCGGGCACGTCGGCCGCGTCAGCTCCCGCGGTGGCTCCCGCGGCGAGAAGCAGAGCCAGGAGAGAAGCGCTCTTCATGCCGGTGAGACTAGTCGATTTCGCGGCTCTCCTGAGCTCCCGCTAACGGGCCGGCGCGCCCCCGAGAGCCGCCTCTCCGGTCGCGGGGTCGTATGTGCTTCCGGCGGGAAGGACGAGCAGCGAGACGCCGGCCGCTCCGAGAGCCCGCGCGCCGACGGGCGTGATGCGTGCCTTCCGCGCGTCGAAGATCATCGCGGCGCTTTCGCCGAGGACCTTCCACTTCCCGTCCGGGCTCACCTCTAGGGCGGTCGACTCGTCGATGCCGACTCCGACGAGCTGCGGGTGCTCGAGAATCACGCTCAGGAGGCGGTTCGACCTGCGGCGCCGGATGAAGTGCTGATCGACGATGGCGCCCTTCAGGAACCCGAACCCCTTCACGGTCTCGACGTCGTCGCGCGCGACCGTCATGTACGCGGCGAGAGGACTCTTCAGGTCCGCGGGCGGCCTGAGGCCTCCGACGTGCCTCTCCTCGCCGGTGAGCATCGGCGTCGTCATCACGGCCGCGCCGGCCGACGTGCCGCCGAGGACGGCGCCGCCCGCGAGGAGCTTGTGCATCGCGGCTTCCACGCGCGTGCCCCCGAGAGCGGCGGTCAGGAGGACCTGATCCCCGCCCCCAAACCAGATCCCCGTCACGCCGTCGAGGCGCTTCACCGCTTCCTCGGTGTCCGCCTGGGCGTGGTCGAAGACGATGCGCTCGGCCTTCGCGCCGAGCTTCTCGAGATCGGCCGTCATCTCGATTCCTGCGTCCGCGTCGCTCGACGACATCGGGAAGACCACGATGCGGGCCTTGCCGGGACCCCCGGCGAGATCGACGAAGCGCCGGACGACCTCCGGCGGAATCGGTCCGCCGCCCACGATCAAAAGGTGGCCTCCGATGGCCGGATTCCCTCCACCAGGCGCGGCGGGCTGTGCCGGAGGAGCGCTCGTGCACGCGACGAGCGCCGCGAGCGTCGGGGCGGCGAGGAGGGAGACGAGGGCGCGGTCTTTCATCGAATCGTTCCTCTCAAATGGAGATGCTGTTCGGGATCATCGACGGCAGCTGGTTCTCGTAGGGCAAAGGGCGCGCCGCGTTGCGCTTGCGGATCTCGGCCTCGATCACGGCGAGCGCCATCCGGAAGTCCGTGTTGATCGCCTCGGCTTTCGGGTCGCCGAAGTACGGGCGGCGCGGGTTGTCGGAATACGTTCCGAACGTATCGTATTGCACGCTCGCGAGAAGATAGCCGAAGCCGATCTGGTAGAGCGCGACGTCGATGGGCGGCAGAACCGCGAGGTACGCGCCCTTCGCTCCGGCGGCCTCCGCGTCCTTCGGCGGCGGCGCGTAAAGCGACCCGGAGATGCTCGGCAGGTACGACATCAGTGGGTACTGCGCGTAGTTCACGTTCGCGTGCTGCGGCCCGGCCGTGTAGACGATCAGCGACACCATGTCGACGAGGTAGTCGAAGCTGTCGAGGGACGGCGTGCCCTGGCCCTCGGCTCCACCGCTCCACTTCAGGCCGCCCAGCCCCCGGAACGCGGAACCGGCAGCACTCGTGACCTCCACCACCCACGCCTGCACCTCCGGGTCGTTCCGCACGTCGTCGTTCCCCGCGTAGTAGCAGGCGAGGTACGCACGCACGTAGGCGCGGATCGCGTCCCACAGCAGCACCGTGTCGTCGCGGAACGGAAACTCCGGCAGCCGGCTCTGGTCCACCCCGCGCAGCGCGAAGAGGCGGTGAGGCAGGTTCTGGTCGAACCGCCACGCGAGGCGCGCGTCCCGCACCATCCCGAGGCTTCCGGCGATGCTCGGCGACAGCACCGACGCGACGACGCCGTGCGGAATGATGAGGCTGTGCTTGGCGCCTTCGTTGATGTCGAGCGTGAACCGGAAGTGCGGCGTCAAAAGCGCGAGGATCGGGTGCTCGAATGAGAGCTGGCGGTTCGTGGCGATGACGAGCGGCTCCAC
>JBBRRY010000063.1:0-7178 GCA_038245905.1 Thermoanaerobaculia bacterium
GCTCCCGCTGGCGCTTCCGGTGTGCGTCTTCCTCATCCGGACCTTCGCGCCGTCCGCGCGCGGGCATGGAACCGAGGCCGTCATCGCGGCGGTTCACCGGGACTCGGGCCGGACCCCGTGGAGGGTCGCCCCGATCAAGCTCCTCGCAACCGTCGTGACGCTCGCGTTCGGCGGCTCGGTCGGAAAAGAGGGACCGTGCGCCCAGATTGGCGCTGCGATCACGAGCTTCTTCGCCGACATCCTGCGACTCAACGACGAGGATCGCCGGCGCCTCGTGATTTGCGGGATCGGCGCGGGATTTGCCGCCGTCTTTGGGACGCCGATTTCCGGCGCCCTCTTCGGGATCGAGGTCCTCTACCTCGGGCGAATCGAATACTCCGTCCTCTTCCCGTGCCTCGTGTCCGGAATCGTCGCCCACCTCGTCTGCGGCGTTCAGGCGCCGGTCCCGGCCCTCCACGAGGGTCTCGCGGGACTCGGGCGGTCCGAGATCGTCGGCCTCTCGATTCTCTGTGGCGCGCTCTTCGGCCTCGTCGCGCTTCTCCTCATCGAGTCGATGCGCGGCCTCGAGCGCGGCCTGCGCCGCTTCAAGAAGCACCCGTACCTCGTGGCGGCGTGCGGCGGCGTCTTCCTGGCGGTGTTCTACGCTCTCGCCGGTCCGGCGTACGCCGGCCTCGGCGTCCCGACGATCGAGGGGGCGCTCGCGGCGACGGCGCCCGTCGTGATCCTCGCGTTTCTCTGGAAGATCGTTGCGACGTCCGTCACGCTGGAGACCGGCGGGAGCGGAGGCATCGTGACGCCGCTCTTCTTCATCGGGGCGACGAGCGGAGCGGCGCTCGGGCACCTCCTGAACCTGCCTCCCGGGATCTTCGCGGCGTTCGGTTTCGTGAGCGTCGTCGCCGCAGCCGCCAACACGCCGATTGCCGCGGCCGTCATGGGCATCGAGCTCCTTCCGCGCGACATCGGGGTCTACGCCGCCCTCGCGGCGGGTACGGCGTTCCTCCTCGTCGGGCACCGGAGCGTCTACGCGAGCCAGAAGATCGGCCTTTCGAAGTCGGGGGGCCTCGACGTGCGAATGGACGTCGCGATCGGCGATCTGACCCGATCGGGCATGCAGGTCCGGAAGGGGAGCTTCACCGAGAGGGTTCAGAAGTTCGGGAACCGGTCCGTGACGCGTGGCAAAGAGCCGCCGGCGTGAATCCGCCCGCCGCCGGCGCGGTCGCGAGGCGGGGTCACCTTACGGGGCTCCACGAGGCTCTCACGGCGAAGGAGCGCGCTTCTCGACTTTGAACGGGAGTGTCTTGGACGGCACGTCGCCGAGGTAGAACTCCACCCGGTAGGCCCCGACGGGCCAGCCGTTCGGGGGTTTCATCGCGGGGATGGCCCCCATGAACTCGCCCTTTTCGGAAATCGAGACTGCCTTCTCGAGAAGCTTCGTCTTCGCCTCGAGGCCTTCCACGGCGTCGGCCCAGAAGACGGCCTTGAGCTTCACGGGACCCGAGGCAACCACCCGGTACACGGCGAAGACTGCGGGCGCGTCCGGCGCGAAGACCGTCTTCGGATCGCGCGAGTATTTTTCCCCGGTCGTCATCGCGACCTTCAGCCACGTGCCGGATGGCTCGGGTGTCTTCTCCTCCTCGCCGGAGATCCGGGTTGCGATGAGTCCCGCGGCCAGGGCCACGAGCAAAAGCTTGCTTCTCATTTCTAGCCTATCCTCCTGCTCGGGAACTTAGGTCTCATCCTACGCTCGTGCCAGCCTGCTCCTTGCTCACGTAGTGCTCCTCGGGCCGATCTCCTGCTGCCGACCCCCGCCGGTGAGATCCCGACGCCACTTCGATTAGTCTTGCCCGGATGCAGCTCTCCTCCCCTCACATCGGGGACCCGGCCGCGGGAGGGAAGGGCGCGACTCGCCCGGAGAAGACGTATCGGTGGCCGCGCGTCCTGTGGCTCACGGGCGTCGATTACTTCTCGACGCTCGGCTATCAGCCGGGGATCGCGCTCCTCGCCGCCGGCGCGCTCGCGCCCCTCGCGACCGGCCTGCTCGTTCTCGTCACGCTCTTCGCGGCGGTGCCCGTCTACCGCGAGGTCGCGCGCCACTCTTACGTCGGCCAAGGGTCGATCGCGATGCTCGAGAACCTGCTGACGGGATGGAAGCAGAAGTTCTTCGTCCTTGCCCTCCTCGGGTTCGCGACGACCGATTTCGTGATCACGATGACGCTTTCGGCAGCGGACGCGGCGGAGCACGCCTGCGAGAACCCGTATTTCGGCAAGGTTCTCGAGGGGCACCAGATGGCCGTCACGCTCACTCTCCTTGCGCTCCTCGCGGGGGTGTTCCTGCGGGGATTCCGTGAGGCGATCGGCGTTGCGACGTTCGTCGGCGTCCCCTACATCGCCCTGAACGCCGTCGTGATCATCCGCGGGTTCGTCGAGATCGCTCGCCGGCCCGAAGTGCTCGGGCACTGGACCGGGGCGCTCCACGCGCACGGAAGCCCGGCCGCGCTCCTGATCGGGGCGGCGCTCGTCTTCCCCCGGCTCGCGCTTGGTCTCTCGGGCTTCGAGACGGGAGTCGCCGTGATGCCGCTCGTCGACGACGGCCCCCCCCGGGGTGGCGCGGCGGCCGGTAAGCCGGAGGGACGGATCGCGGGAACCGGAAAGCTCCTCGCGGGAGCGGCAGTGCTCATGAGCGTCCTGCTGCTCTCCTCGAGCTTCGTCGCGACCCTGCTCATCCCCGAAGAGGCGTTCCGTAAGGGAGGGGAGGCCAGCGGCCGCGCCCTCGCGTGGCTCGCGCACGGCCTTCTCGGCGCGGGGTTCGGCACGCTCTACGACATTTCGACGATCGCGATCCTCTGGTTCGCCGGCGCGTCGGCAATGGCGGGCATCCTGAATCTCATCCCGCGCTACCTGCCGCGCTTCGGGATGTCCCCCGCGTGGGTCGCGCGCGCTCGTCCCCTCGTGGTTCTCATCTTCGCCGTCGACGTCGTCATCACGCTCATCTTCAAGGCCGACGTGAACGCTCAGGGCGGCGCCTACGCGACGGGCGTCCTCGTCCTCATGTTTTCCGCTTCCGTCGCCGTGACCCTTGCGCGCTGGAAAGACTCGAGGACCCGCGCCCTCTACTTCCTCCTTGTGTCGGGCGTCTTCCTCTACGTCCTCGAGAAGAACGTTCGCGACCGGCCCGACGGCGTCATCATCGCTTCCTGCTTCATCGTCTTCATCGTCGCGGCGAGCGTCTTGTCGCGTTCGCGCCGGGCGACCGAGCTGCGCGTGGAGCGATTCGTCTTTGTCGACGAGGAATCCGCAAGCCACTTCGACGCGCTCCGCGGGAAGAAGGTCGACCTCGTCCCGATCAAGCACACCGGAAAGGAAGAACGCTGGGAGAAGCTCAAGGAGGTGCGCGAGCGCCACCGGATCGAGGGCCCGTTCGCGTTCCTCCACGTCAGCCTGCGCGACGACCGGAGCGAGTTCGAGGCGAAGCTCGAGGTGCGCGTGAGGCGGATCGTGGAGACGGGCAACTACTTCATCCACGTCAAGGGCGCGGTCGCGATCGCGAATACGATTGCGTTCATCAGCGAGCAGATCGATCCCCGCACGCTCATCCTCGGCCTCACCCGACGAGACCCGATGGCGCAGGCCCTGCGCTTCCTGTTCTTCGGGGAAGGGGAGACCGGTGTCCTCGTCTACCAGATCCTGATTCAGTACTGGCACTCGACCCCGGAGGACGACGTCCGGCCTCTCCTCGTCCTCGTGAGCGACTGAGAAGGGCGGAGACTCAGCGGCCGGGACTGAGCCTCGTCACGAGGACGGAGCAGGGAGCCTTGCGGACGACCTCCTCGGCCACGCTGCCGAGCAGCATCCGGCTGATTCCGGTGAGGCCGGCCGTCCCGATGACGACGAGCTCGGCGGGCAGCTCGCCGGTGATGCGGAGGATCACGTCGGCCGGAACGCCCGTCTCGATGCGCCGTTCGCCGTCGACCTTGAGGCGCCGCAGCGCCTCGTCGATCCGCTCCTCGGCCCACCGCCTCATCTCGTCCGTCGCGTGCGCCGTGAGGTCGGGCAGGACGGGTGGAACCTCGAGTCCGTAGCCGAGCGTGGAGACCTGAAGTCCGATGACGTAGAGAACGGTGAGGCTCTTGCCTTCGCGCTGCGCCCACTCCGCTCCCGCCACGATGGCCGGCACAGAGGAGTCCGAGAGGTCTGTCGCGACGAGCACGCGTCCCTCCGCCGAACGGGCCCGCGCGACCAGAACCGGGCAGTGAGCGTGCCGCACGACCCTCTCGGCCGTGTCGCCAATCCTGCTCGTTCCCGGAGCGGCGTTCTGTCGACCTCCCACGACGATCACTTCCGCGTTCAGCTCCTCGGCCCGGCGGACGATCTCTGCGTAAGGCGTACCCGTGTCCACTTCGGCCCGGAAGCTTTCGGCGCCTCGACCGGTCAGGACGGCGACGCGCTCCGACACGGCGTCGCACGCGCGGCCTTCGAGAACGGCCAGATCGAACGTCTCGCGCGGATACAGCTGCGGGAAGAGCGGATGATGCCGAAGGGCGTTTGGGAGGACATGGAGGACATGCAGGGGAGCGCCGATGCGGCGCGCAAGCGCATCCGCTTGCCGTACGGCTTCGTCGGCGCTCTCCAGCCGGAGATCCGTCGCACATACGACCGGCTTCGTTTCGTGGCTCACGCTCCCAAAGTAGGCCGTGCGGCGGGCGGCGTCAACCGTGCGGGCGCATGTAGACTCGTGTCCCTCGATGGAAGCTGCTTTCTTCGTCGCGCTCCTCGGCGGGCTCCTCGTCCTTTCCTACTTCGCGGACGTCCTCTTCGAGAGCACGCGCATCCCCGCCGTCGTTCTCCTGATCTTCTCCGGCGTCCTCCTCGGCCCCGTCCTGAAGATCGTCCCGGGGGCCGAGTTCGAGAAAGCCGCCCCGTACTTCGGCGCCCTGGCCCTCGTCGTGATCCTCTTCGAGGGCGGCCTCGGCCTCGACCTCGAGGAGTCGGCCCGTGGGCTCTTCGCCGCCACTGCGCTCGCCGGCCTCTCGTTCCTCCTGACGGCCGGCACGCTCACGCTTTTTTCACGCGCGCTTCTCGGACTCCCCTGGACCTCCTCCTTCGCGCTCGGCTCGCTGCTTGGCGTGCCCTCCAGCGCCGTCGTCCTGCCGGTCGCCGCGAAGCTCGGGCTGCGCTCCGACCTGAGGACGGTCGTCGTGCTCGAATCGGCGCTCGCCGACGTGCTCGGAATCCTCGGGGCCGGGATCGCGATCGAGGCCGCGGGCGGCGGCTCCGTCCCGGCCCTCGCCCTCCGCCGGCTCTTCCTCGGGTTCACGATCGGCGCCGTCGTCGCCCTCGTCGTGGGCCTCTTCTGGAGCCGCATCCTCCGGAACCTCAAGGCGACCGAGGGGCACGGTTACGGCGAGGTACTCACGTTCGGCGTGGTCCTGCTCCTCGACGGGGCCGTCCACACCCTTGGCGGGGCCTCGGCGATCGCGGTCGTTGCCTTCGGCCTCGTCCTCTCGAACGAGCCCGTGATCATGGCCCGCCTCCTGCGCCGGCCGCTCTCCGGCGAGGATGAGGCCCTGTTCGACGCGCTGCGCGCCGGCGTCCACCGCTTCGCGAACCAGCTCACGTTCCTCGTCCGGACGTTCTTCTTCGTCTTCCTGGGGATGGTCGTTCGGTGGACGGGGCTCACGCTCGAGTCGGCGCTCACGGCGGCGCTTTTCGTCTTGATCGTGATCCTCGCGCGCCGCGCTACGGTCGTGGTGCTGAACCGGGCCGGCTCCCTCCCCGTGACGCGTCCGGAGGGGCGGGCCCTCTCGGCCCTCATGCCTCGCGGCCTCGTGACGGCCGTCCTCGCGTTCGAGGCCGTCGAGGCAGGCCTTCCGGGAGCGGAATCGTTCCCGCTCTTCGCGTTCGTACTCCTCGTCGTCACGAACCTCTTCATGGTGTTCGGACTGCGCGGCGCAAGGCCCGAGAGCGCTAACGCCGCGCGGGCCTGACACCGTCATGGTCGTGTCAACGCACATTAGAAATGTCCCCTGAAATAGCTCGATAGAAATGTCACCCGTAGTCGCCGCCGCGTTTCTCTTTTTGGTTCTTTTTCTCTTTGTGGACGGCGGTGGAGATGTGGAAAAGGGCAGCCGTAGTCAGCGAGGGCTGGCCCGAAACAGGCGCTCACGTGCAGCCTGGGCGCTCGCGCCCGTCAACGGTGTTTTCCACGGATGGTCGTCAGGAGGCACCCAGGCAGGACGGGACGTTGAGATAGAAGCCGGTTTGATCAGCGGCGCCGGGCGGCGGGTCCGCTGTTGAATCTCGTGGAATTCCAGATCCCGGCCACCGTGAAGCAGCACCCGAGACCCATCCAGGCGCCTTTGAACGACGACCTTTTCGTGCTTGCGCGGCAGGTGAGTCCTGGGCCCGGTGATCTGAAAAAGGCGACTGTCCCAGGCGACCGTCCAGTCGTTCTGCACGGTGCGCTGCTCTTCGAAAACGAACACGTCCCGGGGCTTCGTCCCAGCCGAAACGGGGCGATGGTAGTTGACCTTGCTCACGGCGCTGTGCCCGAACTTTCCATTGAAGCTCTTCAGAAACTCGCTCGAGAGAAACCCGTTGGCCGCCGCAAGGTCCTTGATGCCCCGAAGCCTCATCTCCTTGACGAGCCGGTCCTGCAGCACTCCGTGCCGTCTCTCGATCCTGCCCTTGGCCTGAGGGCTGGCGGCAGGAATGATCTGGATCCCGAGCTTGTAACAGGCCTTGCCGAAGGCCGAAAGCGCAGGCTCATCAGCCAGCTGCTCGTCTTTCGTCGGCTCGCGATCAACCACGTAGAGATTCTTGTGGTCGGTGTAAAGCGCCCGTGGGATCCCGTAACGCTCGATCCAGCCCCACAGCACCCTCATGGCCCCTTCGGTCGTCTCCTGCTCGAAAAACCTGCCGTCCATGAAGCTCGTGCCGTCATCGACCATGTCGATCAAGCACGCCTTCTCGCCCGTCTCGAGCCAGTCGTGAAAGCTCCCGTCCATCTGCACCAGCTCGCCGAAGTGCTCCTTGGGCGGCCTCCACTTGCGGTGCGGCCCGCGCCTTTTCTTCCTCTTCCAGATCCCCTCGAAAATCAGCCACCGCCGCAGCGTCTCGTGCGAGACCTCCAGGCCCGCCTCGGCCAGCTTCTCGGCCGCGAGCGTCGGCCCAAACCCGAA
>JBBRRY010000064.1:0-7063 GCA_038245905.1 Thermoanaerobaculia bacterium
CGGTCCTCGTAGAGCGCCTTCTCGGCGAGAAGCGCGGGGAAGCCATCCCCCGCCCAGTCTCCTCGAGGATGCTCTTCGTCCCACGTGCGCCGGAACCGAGCGACGCGGTCCCAGTTGTTGAAGCCCTTCACGAGACATGCGCCCATCGACGGCGGCACGGGAACCGGTTCGTTCCGCGCGCTGAAGACGCGCACGAGCGTCTCGAAGTCGGCACGCTCCGGCGCGACGAGCACCGGCAGGCGGCCCGCAAGCGTCGGGTGCAGAGTCAGCGTCACCGTGCTCGGGTTCTCGAAGGTCGGGCCCTCTCCCTCGGGCGGCGGTTCGCCGCGCCGGGTGGCCGCGCGATACTCCTCCGTCGCCGAAACGCCCGCGCGCACCGGGAAGCGCATCTGCGGGAGGCGGGCCGCGAGGGCCGCCACGGGACCGCGCCTTTCCGCGTCTCGCGCGTACTCCTCCCAGGCGGCGAGGAACGGCTCGTCCGGATATTCCGCGGCGGCCGCGGCGGCGACGGCGTTTTCGGGAAGGAGGGGTGTGTCGTACCGCAGCAGCTCCTCGAGGATCTCCCCCGCGGCCCCCGCGGCGCGCAGCCGTTCCGCGCGCTCGCCTCGAGGAGCAGCCAGCTCGCTCACGCCATCTGCCGCCGGGCAAGCTCGTAGAAGAGTCCGTTTTTCTTCATGAGCTCGTCATGAGAGCCGCTCTCGCTCACGGAGCCGCCCTGGAGGTAGCAGATAACGTCGGCGTTCACGATCGTCGAGAGGCGGTGCGCGATCACGATCCTGGTCGCGTGCATCTTGTTCATGCTATCCGTCACGATCGCCTGCGTTCGGTTGTCGAGGGCGCTCGTCGCCTCGTCGAGGAAGAGCACCTTCGGGTTCGAGACGATCGCGCGCGCGATCATGAGGCGCTGCTTCTGGCCGCCGGACAGGCCCCCGCCGCCCTCGGCGACGTAGGTGTGCATCTCCATGGGCATCTCGCGGATATCCTCCGCGAGCCCCGCCTTCTCCGCGGCAGCCCAGGCCTCCTCCACGGAGCGGGAGGACATCCCGACGATGTTGCGGTGAATGTCGGCCGGCAGCATCCGGCTGTCCTGAAGCACGACCCCGAGCTGCTGGCGCACGAGGCGGATGTCGAGCGACGCGAGGTCCTGGCCGTCGTAGTAGATCGACCCTTTTTCAGGCTTCTCGAAGCCGAGCATGAGGCGCATGAGGGTCGACTTCCCCGACCCCGAGCCTCCGACGAAAGCGAAAAACTGTCCCGGCGGGATCTTGATCGAGAGGTCCTTGAGGATGTACGGCGTGTCCTCGCTGTAGCGAAACCAGACGTGCGAGACCTCGATCTCGCCGCGAAGCTGGCCGGGGGGCGCTTTCGTGGCGTCGATCTCGGGCTCCGTCGTGAGGATCGGCGCCAGGCGCTCCCAGATCGGGACCGCGACGAGGAGCGAGAGCGATGCCTCGCTCAGCGACTGCATCGCCGCGGCGAAGGCGCCGTAGGCGGCGCTGAAGGCGATGAACGCGCCTGTCGACAGGCCGCCCGCGCCGCCGCTCGTCCCCGAGGACCCCTGCACATAAACGAGAGTCGCGAAGATCGCGATCGAGGACAGGAGCGGATACGCCGAGTTGAACACGGCGACCGCGCTCTGGATCCCACCCGCCCGGAACGCGACCCGCCGCTGCTCGGCGAACGCCTTCGCCCAGACGCGGAACCCGTGCGGCTCGGCGCCGCAGGCCCGAAGCTTGCCCACCCCTGAGATGAGCTGGACGACGAGCCCCGTGATCGCGCCGCGCATCGTCATCTGCTGCCTCTGAAAACGGAGCTGGACCATGTTCGCCGCCGTCGTGACGCCGAGGAACACGAGGGTGAGCCCGATCGCGAGCAGCGCGAGCGGCATGCTGTAGCTCAGCATGAGGCCGAGGTAGAAGATCGCGCTCAGGGTCCCGAGCACCGCACCCATGGCCGCGCCCGCGAGGAGGGCGCGGATCGCGTCGATCCCGCCGGCGCGGTCCGCGAGGTCGCCCGACGTGTACTGCTTGAAGAAGGTCGACGGGAGGTCCAGCAGGCGGTCCCAGAGGGCGGCCTGGATCGAATAGTCCATCCTTCCCTGAAGCCTCATGACCGCAATCGACTGCGTCACCTTGAACGCCATCGACGCGATGGCCGATACGAAGAGAGCGATCGTGAACTGCGCGAGAAGGCTCTTCTCGGCCTGCGGGATCGCCGTGTCGAAGAGCTGGCCCATGAAGTAGGGTCCCATCGAGCCGAGAACGCCCATCGCGAGGCCCAACGCGATGAGCGTCACGATGTCCCGCTTCAAGCCGCGTGCCCCGAACTTCACGATGTCCTTCGCCGTGAGCACGCCGTCAGGAAGTCGGCGGTAGAACGAGTAGGCGAACGGGCTCAGGTTCGCGGCGAACTCGGCATCCACGGGCGCCCTTTTCCCTGTTTTCGGGTCCACCCAGTCGTACGCGGCGGGACCGTGCGGCACGAGCGCGACCGCCTGGCGGTCCTCCGCAGTCTGCGCGAGGAACGGACCCTGATCCTCCTTCCACCAGTCGCCGCGGAGGGCGACGAGCCGCGTCCGGAAGCGAGACGTGATTGCGACGGCCTGAAGATTTTCGTCAAACGTTCGCTCCGTCCGGGCATCCTGAGGCTTCTTCGCTTCCATCCCGAGCGCCGCGCACACGTAGCGGCAAGCCTGATAGACGGGCTCGACGTCTCCTCCTTCGAAGAGGTCGGTGGCCTTGGCCTCCGGATGCTCGAGAATGCCCCCGATCTCCTTGTAAGCGGCCTCCTGGGCCGCAACCGCGTGCTCCGCCTTGCTCCTGAGACGATTGAACTCGTCCACGGTCGCGAGCTTCTTGTTGAGGAACTCGCACTCGCACAGGACGCGGTGATAGAGATCGAGCCCTTCCCACAGCGCTTCGCCCGCGACCGCACGGAGCGTCTCGACGGGCGCCAGGATGAGGGGCTCCTCGTTCGCCTCGATCCATCCTTCCCGCGTGATCGGAAAGAGGGCGGCTCCCGAGACTTCGGAGAGGCCGATGAAGAGCGCGACCCCTCGCAGCGGTGTCCAGACGACGCCCTTGCCCGCGCGTGCGCGCCTCTGGGCGCCGAGAATCGTCTCCTGGCCCGGCTCGAGATCGAAATCGGGTGAGATCGCGGGAAGCCCCCTCACGAGCGCTTCCGAGAGTCCGATGACCCAGCCGTCCACGAGGCCCGCGATCCGGGTCGACTGGGCGGGATCCGCGGCGAGGCCTCGGAGCCGGGCGGTCGGGATTCTCCTCAGGCGCGTTCCCGACTTGCCGGTCGCGAGGAATCCGCCGCCCATCCCGTAGGCCTCGAGGTCCATCCCGAAGAACGCGTGCCCGGGATCCACCGAGACGAAGTGAGCCCGCGCCCCCGAGGGTTCTCCGTCCTTCACCGAGACGGTGAAGATGTCGACGCGGCCCTCCTCGACGAGCCAGCACGAGAGGGGATCGGCGATGAGGAAGGGCTTGTTGCCGCTCATCACGACGATCTCGCCCTCGTGCTCGAGCGTCGTCGTGAGCCGCAGCTGCAGACTCTCGATGATCTCCCGGACGGGAATCGCAGTCGTCCGGGCCGCCTCGAGGTCGTCGGCGAGCTCCTCGCCGCCGCGCACGAGCTCGAGGACGACGTTCCCGAGCCGGAAGGTGTCCAGGTTGTCCAGGAGGGCCGTGTCGACCCGGCGGTCGCCCACCCACGTCCCGTTCGCGCTCTTCTGGTCCGTGAGCCGCACGCCGAGGGCCGTCGCTTCGAGACGGGCGTGCCGCCGCGAGACGCTCGGGTCCGGGATCACGACGTCGCACTCGTCCGCGCGGCCGACGAGGCACGCGGGGTCCGGCGTGAACTCCCTGCCCACGAGGGACACGTCGCGCGCCTCCACGATCCGGAGGCGGAACGCCCCGGACCCGGACGGCGCCGAGATCACGGTGGCGTCCACGCCCGTGACTTTCCCGGCGCTCACCGCAGCCCCCCGGCGGGGCGCGGTCCAGCCAGGTCAGTGGCCCGCGATGAGCCGCGCATAGGGCTTGTCCTCCACGTTCTTCATCTCCTCGTGCACGCCCCGCTGGACGATCTTCCCCTTCTCGAGGACGACGATCTCGTCCGCGTCGCGAATCGTGCTCAACCGATGGGCAATGATGATGCAGGTGCAGCCGCGCCGCCGCAGGCTGTCGTCGATGCATGCTTCCGTGGCCGGATCGAGCGCGCTCGTCGCCTCGTCGAGGATCAGGATCGTCGGCCCGCCCGCGAGAGCGCGCGCGATCTCCAGTCGCTGCCTTTGGCCGCCGCTGAAGTTCGAGCCTCCCTCGGACACGGTCGCTCCGTATGCTCCTTCGCGCCCCTCGATGACGTCATGAATCTCGGCGTCGCGGCAGGCCTGCGTGACGTTCGTGAGCGGGATCGTGGAGTCCCACATCGCGACGTTGTCGCGAATCGTGCCGCCGAAGAGGAAGATCTCCTGGTCGACGAGGCCGATTGAGTTCGACAAGAGGCTGCGCGGGAGCTTTTCTCGAGGCGTGCCGTCGAAGAGAATCTCCCCCTCCCAGGGTTCGTACAGTCCCGACACGAGCTTCGCGACGGTGGACTTGCCACTCCCGCTCAAGCCCACGAGCGCGACGCGCTGGCCGGGCTTGATGAGGAGGGAGAAATTTTCGATGAGAGGTGCCTCGAGCGGGCTGTAGCCAAACGTGACATTGCGGATCTCGACTTCGCCCGCGAGCTTCACGGCCGGCCGGCCGGCTGGCGCACCGGCCGCCGGCGTATCGGACGCGGGCCTCTCGCGGGTGTACTGGCGGTCCTGCGGGTGGCGCAGGACGTCGTCCAGCCGGCTCATGTCCGCCTCGAGCTCCTGGAGAGTCGCGCCGAACGAGACGAACGAGTTGAGCGGCCGCGTGAAGCTCCCGACCAGCGACTGGTAGGCGACGAGCATGCCGACCGTCATCGCGCCGCGCATGACCATGAGGCCGCCGACGAGGAGAATGACCATCGTCGAAAGTGTGTTCACGAGCGGCGGCACGCACGAGGTGAGCTCGCCGAGGAGGCCGAGGTCCTGCTGGCCCCGAAGCGCCTTCGCCTGATAACCGGCCCAGCGGCCGAAGAACTCGGACTCCGAGCCCGTCGCCTTGAGCGTCTCGATCATGCGCAGGCCGTTCATGGCCGTGCCCATGAGCTTTCCATAGTCGAGCATGAGCTTCTGGCAGGCGTCGATGCGGCGGCGCGACACGACGCGCACGGCCACGACGTTCAGGAGAGCGATCGCGATGACGAAGAGGGTGAGCGGCACCGTGTAGATGAACATCAGGACCGCGTAGAAGACGACCAGGAGGCAGTCGAGCGCCGTCGTCGCGAGGCGCCCCGAAACGATGGCGGCGACTTTGTCGTTGATGAGGACGCGCGAGCCGATCTCGCCCGAAAACCGCTGCGAGAAATACGAGACGGGCAGCCTCAGGATGTGGTTGAAGAACTGGCTCGCCGTCGTGATCGCGAGCTTCGTCTCCAGCCGCAGGAGGAAATACGTCTGGAGCCAGACCAGGACCATCCGGATCACCGCCGTCACCGCCATCCCGAGAAGGAGCGGCTTCAGGAGCGCCGTGTGGTTGGAGATGAGGTACTCGTCGATGAAAATCCGGGAAAACGTCGGGACGACGAGCCCGGGCAGGACGAGCGCGACCCCGCACAGGAAGACGAAGAGAAGCGCGGTCTCCGAGCCGACGAGCCTCTTGCGGAGGGCCGCGACGAGGCTCGGCTTCTCGCCACCCTTTTTGAAGTCCGGCCCGGTCTCGAACGTGAGGACGACACCCGAGAAAGAAGCGTCGAGCTCCTCTAGCGAGATCGTTCGGGGCCCCTGAGCCGGGTCGCTCAGGAAGACCTTCCCGCCCCGGCCGAAGCCCTCGAGAACGAGGAAGTGATTGAAGTTCCAGAAGAGGATGCAGGGCAGCCGGATCGAATACAGCTCCTCGGGCTCGTGCTTGAATCCCTTTGCGACTAGGCCGTACTTACGTGCGGCCTTGATGACGTTGCTCGCCTTCGAGCCGTCGCGCGAGACGCCGCATTCCACGCGAAGCTCCTCGAGCGACACGATCTTTTCGTAGTACGCGAGGATGATCGAGAGAGCGGCGGCGCCGCACTCGACGGCCTCCATCTGGAGGATCGTCGGGCACCGCTTGCGGCGGTTCGGCGGCTTCGGCTTGGGCGCGTCGACCGCGGGGGCCGCGTCGCCCGACAGCGTCGGGTCCATGCCGGGTGTCAGCTCATGCCCACGGTCTTCTTGAGGACGGGCAACACGTACGAAATTGGTTTCTTCTTTTCGACGACGACGGACCCCCGGCTCTGCGTTCCGCTGTAGACGGGCGTCGGCGGGCCCTTCGAGGACGACCAGCGATAGCCGCTCGGCGTGTCGGACGCGGGGAAGAGGCTCGCGACGATCTCGATCGAGGCGAACCGGCCGGCGAGCTCCTCGGCGAGCTTGTCGTTGCGAAGAATCTTGCGAAGTCCTTCCGGCGTGACCGGGAACTCGCCAACGGACTTCACCTTCCCGATGAGGAACCCGTACTCTTCGGCCTTCACGGTCGAAGGCGAGATCCTCACGTCCATCCCCGGACGCACCTTCTTACCCTCGCCCGCCGGGATGAACAGCACGGCCTCGAGCGGAGCGTCCGTCGGCTCGAGCGTGAGGATGCGGTTGCCCATCGCGACGAGCGTCCCGCTGCCCCCGACAACCTCGAGGACGCGTCCGACGTAGGGGCTCTTTACGTCCGTGCTGGCAGCCAGGCCCTCCTGCATCTCATTGAGCGCGCGCTTGAGATCGTCGACCCGGATTTCCTGGCCGGAGAGGGACATCTTGTTTTGCGCCATCTGCTGCTCGGTCGCGAGCAGCTGCTCCTTCGTCCGCATGAGCGTGCTCTTCGTGAGCAGCCCCTTGGCGACGAGACGCTGCTGAATCGTGACCTTCTCGCGCAGTTCGCGGAGCTGAGCCTGATAGCCGGCCGCGACGGAGCTTCCCGAGGACCCGCTCTCCTTTGTCTGGCTCTCGAGCTGCGCGAGC
>JBBRRY010000065.1:0-6724 GCA_038245905.1 Thermoanaerobaculia bacterium
AGGTTCGCGATGTACTCGCCGGACGCGGCGCGCATCGCCGCGTTCAGGTTCCCCGGCATGTTGAGATTCGTCTCGTTTCGCAAGTAGACGAGGCCGGGAAGCCTCCCACGCCAGCCGGCCACGACCTCTGCCGTGTCGTCCGGCGAGCAGTCGTCGCTGACGATCACCTCGTCCGGGAGGCGCGTCTGCGCGGCGATCGAGGCGAATGTCCGGTCGAGAAGCGGCGCGCGGCGGTACGTGGTGAGGACGACGCTGAGCTTCAGCGCCATGTCACTTCGGAGCCCAGGACGGGGGAAGGCCGCGGGGGACCTCGATGTCCCCGAATGTGACGGGCGTGAACGGGCCCCGGCTCTTCGCCCAGCGCGCCATGCGCTCGATCCCCTCGCGCAGCGCCACCGGCTCGGGCGGCGCGAAGACGGAGCTCGCCTTCTCGTGCGAGGCGAAGGCGTGGACGACCTCGTTGCGTGCGGGCAGGTGCGTGATCGACGGGGCGACGCCGAACGCCGACGCGACTTCCCGCGCGAGCTCGAGCACCGTGTAGGGCTTGTCCGCGCCGACGTTGAAGACCTGCTGACGGGCCGCCGGGACGTGCGGGGCGCAGGCGATGACCGGCGCGACGTCGTCCACGTGCGAGAACGCGCGCGTCTGGAGCCCGTCGCCGAAGAGCGTCATGGGCTGGCCCGCCATGACTTGGTTCATGAAGATCCCGATCACGTTGCGGTAGCGGTCCGCGATGTTCTGCCGCTCGCCGTAGACGTTGTGGGGCCGGAAAACGACGTACGGCAGCCCGAACATCGCGTGAGCCGCTTCGAGGTCCAGCTCGACCGCGTATTTCGAGATCCCGTACGGATCCTCGGGGTGCGGGACGAGATCCTCGGTCATCGGGGTCTGGTTCGCGCCGTAGACCGCGATCGAGGACGTGAAGACGAAGCAGCCGACGTCGCCGAGGACGGACTCGTTGATCAGATTTACCGAACCGACGAGGTTGTTCGTGTAGTTGAAGCGACGGATGAAATGGCTGAGCCCCTCGGCGGCGTAGGCGGCCAGGTGGTAGACGGTATCGAAGCGCCCGCCGGCGAAAAGCGACTTGACGAACGCGGGGTCGGCGACGGAGCCGACGCGGAAGTCGGTTCCGGCCGGGACGTTCTCGCGGAAGCCGCCGCTCAGGTCGTCGGCGCAGACCACGTCGAACCCGAGCCTCAGGCATTGATCCGCGACGTGCGATCCGATGAAGCCCGCGGCGCCCGTGACCAGGACTCTCGTCATCTCGTCCTCACGCCGTGAACGGCTGCCACTCGGTGCCGTGCTTCGGGCATTCGAGCCGGTCGAGCGGCCGTTCGCGCTTCTCGATCACCGTCAGGTACGGGTAACAGTGAACGGCCTCGATCTCCCGCTGGAAGGATGTCGGCCGGCTCGCAATCCCCTTCCCGGCAGCCAGGAACGCGAGCTCTTCGGCGCCGGGCTCGAACGCGTTCAGCGAACCGATCAGGCCCTGGGCATAGGAAAGGAAGCGATCGAATTCCCCGTGCGTGTCCTCGCAGACGTAGACGCCGCCGGGCTTCAAGTGCGGCAGCATTTCTTCGAGCGTCACGATTTGCTGCTCGGCCGCGTGCCCGCCGTCGTCGATCACGATGTCCACGGGCGGCACCTCGGATTTGAGCCTCTTCCAGAAGGCGCGGTCCGCCTGGTCGCCGATGAAGACCTGCGTCGACTCGTTCTCGTAGACCTTGCAGCCCTCCTGAATGTCCACGCCGACGATCCGGCAGCCCGGCCCGAAGTACGAGCGCCACATCTCGAGGCTCCCGCCGCTGTAGATCCCGACCTCGAGGACTCGGACGTCCCGTCCTACGAACTTCGAGAAGTGCCGATGGTAGGCGTCGAAGTAATGCCTCCACTTCGTGATGCCGCGTCCCTTTGAGCGCGCGTCGAAGAACGACCGGAGCGGGTTGTCCGGTCCGGGAATCGGCGCCGTCGGTTCCGTCGGCCGCTCCGGGCCGGACCATCTCCGCGCGAACTCGTAGCCCCGCTGCACGAAAGGAAGGCGGCCGAGGAGCCAGGAGGCGGTTCGGGGATCGCGGACGAGGCTTGCAGGCAAGTCGAGCGCCGAGGTCGCGACCGCTCGTGCGCGCGTCACGACAAAGTGGTTCCACGAGACGAGCCTCTTGCGTGACACCGCCGGGGATCATATCGAGTCACGCAAACGGCCTTTCCGGTGGTGACCGCGGCAACAGGCGAGGGTGCCCGGGTGCCCGGATGCCCGGGCGCCGTTCTCGACTGCCGTTGGTCTGCGTCAGCGAAGCGACGGCACCGGGATGTCGGTCGAGGCGCCCCAGTTGACGATCTGCACGCCGCCGTCCGAGCTCCTCAAGATGTACCACGTCCCCTGGCTCGGCCGGTAGATCGCGATGTCGGCCTTTCCGTCGCCGTCGTAATCCGCCGGCACCGGGATGTCACCCGAAGCGCCCCACTGCCGCCCCGATAACGTGCCGTCCGAGCTCTTGCGCACCCACCACGTCCCGTCACTCGGACGAAACACCGCGACGTCCGCCTTGCCGTCGCCGTCGTAGTCCGCCACGACGGGAATGTCGGTTGTCAGGCCCCATGTCAGGCCGAGGAAGCCCTGCGTGGTCCGGAACACGTACCAGTCCAGCGAACCTGCGCGAGGCCTCGCAATCGCGAAGTCCGTCTTGCTGTCCCCGTCGAAGTCACCCGGCACCGGGATGTCGCCCGGAGCTCCCCACTGTCGCCCCGAGAGCGCGCCGTCCGAGCTCTGGCGGATCCACCACGTCCCGTCGCTCGGGCGGAATACCGCAACGTCGGCCTTGCCGTCGCCGTCGTAGTCGCCCACGACCGGGATGTCCGTCGACAGGCCCCACGTCGTGCCGAAGTAGCCGAGAGTCGAGCGGAGCACGTACCAGTCCCACCCGCCGGCCCGCGGCCGCACGACGCCCAAGTCGGTCTTACCGTCCCCGTCGAAGTCGCCCGGAACCGGCGAGTCGCCGGCCGTTCCCCACGACCGTCCCGAGAAAGCGCCGTTCGAGCTCTGCAGGACAAACCACGTCCCGCCGACCGGCCGGTAAACCGCCACGTCCGTTATCCCGTCGCCGTCGAAATCGCCTTTGGCGGCAGCACGGACGATCTTCGTGACGAAGGCGTCGGTCCCAGCCCCGCCGAACGTCCCCTGAAACGGGCTCGCGGTCGGAAAATTCGTGGAGCTGGTCTCGCCCGTGACCCAGGCGTTGCCGGCGCCGTCCACGGCGATGCCGTAGGCCTTCTCACCTCCCGTGCTGCCGCCAAGGTACGAGCTGTACACGAGGGCGCTCCCCGCGCTGTTGAGCTTGCTGACGAAGGCGTCGCCCGATCCGCCAGGAACGGCCTGGAACGGAACGACCGTCGGAAAATCGCTGGAGCTGGTGAATCCGGAGACATAGGCGTTGCCTCCGCCGTCCACCCCGACGGCAAAGGCCCGCTCTCCCCCGCTGCCGCCCAGGTAGGTGCTGTACACGAGTGCACTTCCGGCCGCGTTGATCTTCGTCACGAACGCGTCCTCCCCGGGGCCACCCCGGTTTGGTTGAAACGGCGAGGCGGTCGGGAAATTGATGGAATCCGTATAGCCGACCACGTACGCGTTCCGGTTGGCGTCGATCGCGATGCCGTTAACTGCGTCGTAGGCGGTGCCCCCAAGGTAAGTGCTGTAGAGGAGCGCGCTGCCCGCGGCGTTGAACTTCACGACGAAGCCGTCGTTGGTCCCGCCCCCGTAAGTCCCCTGGATCAGACTCGTGCTCGCGCCCGGAAAATTGCTCGAGGCCGTCGTGCCGCCCACGTATGCGTTGCCGTCCGCGTCCACGGCGATGCCGCCGCCGTCGAGACTGTACTCGCTGCCGTTTCCGCCCAGATACGTGCTGTACACGAGGCCGTTGCCGGCCACGTTCACCTTTGTGACGAAGGCGTCAAAACTCCCCGTCGAAGCGTTCTGCGACTGGAAGGGAGCGACAGTCGGAAAATTGCCCGGACCGTTGACGGAGCTCGTGTGGCCCGTGACATAGGCAAAGTTGAGGCTGTCCACCGCGATGCCGTAGCCCCTCTCGGTCCCGCTGCCGCCGAGGTAGGTGCTGTACACGAGGGCGTTTCCCGCAGGATTGATCTTGGTGATGAAGGCGTCGCCGCCTCCCGCGTATACCCCCTGAAGGGGGCCCACTTTCGGGAAGGGGATATTTCCGGGTCCCGCCACGGTGGGGGAATCCGTCTCGCCCGTCACATACGCATTGCCCGTGCTGTCAACCGCGATCGCATAGGCGGCGTCCCCGCCGCTGCCCCCCAGGTAGGTGCTGTAGACAAGGGCGCTGCCCGCGGCGTTGAACTTGACGACGAACACATCCGTGCTCCCCAGCCAGCTCGGCTGGATCGCGCTCGTGCTGGCGCCGGGGAAATTCAGAGAGCTGGTTTCGCCCGTGACATACGCGTTGCCGAAGCTGTCCACGGCGATGGCGCGGCCGATGTCGTTTCCGGTGCCCCCGAGATACGTGGAATACGAAAGCACGGGGTCGATGACCAGAGGCCGGGTGCCGTCATAGCGGGCGACCTGAAAGCCCACGCGGCCACGCGCGCCTAGGACGTAGCGCCCGTCCACGGTCTGGCGCTTGCCGTCGATCTCCTGGTAGATCACCGGCTTGTGCTGCTCGATGTCGCCCTGAGACGTCCGGAGCACAAGGTTCCCTTCCGCGTCGAGCGAGAGCTTCTGCACGCCCTCGAAGGCCAGCGCAACGCGCCCGGCATCGGCGCCCGGGGCGACCACGATGTCGTACTCGAGTCGTCCCTGCCTTCCGTAGTAGACGAGGTCGATGCCGGGATACACGCCTGCGACCTTCACCTTCGCGTAGTTCGGCACGTCGCGCTGCCAGCGCGACGGATCGTCGCCGATGAAGTAGTTGCTCGTGCCCGGCAGCGGATCAAGTCCAGAGATCCCGGGATTCTGGTTCCCGCCCACGAGCCGCATGCGCACGACCGCCGGGGCGCGCTTTTGCTCCGCCGGCGCGCGCAAGCTCAGCACCGCTTCGGTCGGGGTGAGGAAGAGGCCGTAGCCCGGGCCGCGGGCAAGGAATTTCACGCGCGCGTCGCTTTGGCCCTGGTTGGCTTCGAAGCTCAGGGGCAGATTGCCGTAGTTCGCCGCGAGGCGCGCAGGGTCGCCGGCGCCCGCCCCGTCGGCCTCGAGGACGACGAAGGCCGCCACCAGAAGGACAGCAACCGCACAGAGCCGCTCTTGCGACTGTTCACCAGAATGCAATTTCATTTCTGCCCCCGCTTGCCCAGCTATCCTAAGCCAGAGACTCTGTCGCACCTAGGACGCTCGGGCCATGTCCTGCTTGAAGATGCGAGAAAACCCGGCCGGCCCCCTCATGAGAGGCCGAACTCCCGCCCGATGACCTTCCGGTTCTGGTGCGGCGGGAGCGAGGCTACGGCGCGAAGATCGTCCAGACGAGCGGCGCTCCCGGGACAGGCACTCCGGTCAGCACGGTTCGGCCGCCCGTTCCGCGGGCAGAGTGGATTTTCTCGTGTTCCTGCGATAGCGTCTCGGGATCAACCCGGGAACGTAACGAAACGGCCCACACCGGCCGTCGGAGGAGAAGACTGCATGAACCGCTTCCGTCCGGTCCTCGCAACACTCGCAATACTGGCTCTCTCGCCTGGAAGCCCAGCGACCGCCGCGAGCGATCAGTCCGCCGCGGTCCGCAACTGGAGCGCTCCGCCTTACTGGACCGCGCCGGACGCGGCCCCGCCCCAGTCCGAGTCCACGGGCCGCGAGGCTCTGGCCACCGGACGGCAGCCTCTCTTCGCCGGTCCCACCGTCATGCCGTTCGTCGCCGTCGCGCCCTGCCGAGTGGCCGACACACGCGGATTCGGCTTCACGGGCGCCTACGGGCCGCCTTCCCTCGCGCCCAGCGAGAGCCGCACGTACACGATCACGGGCCAGTGCGGCATTCCCGCCGACGCGCAAGCGGTCTCCTTCAACTTCACCGTCTGGAACACGCTCTCCTACGGCAACCTCACCGTCTACCCCGCAGGCGGCGCCGTCCCCGTCGTCTCCACGCTCAACTGGTCGCCCGGCACGCTCGCCCTCGCTAACGCGGCCGTCGTCCGGCTCGGCTCGGGCGGCAGCGCGGGCCAGATCACCGTCGCCAACCAGAGCGGCAATACAATCGACGTCTTCTTCGACGTCAACGGCTACTACACCCCGCTCGGCGTCGTGAACACCGTCAACGGGCTCAGCGGAAACGTCTCCCTTCCCTCGCTGTCACCGTCGGGCGGTGCCGGCGGGGCTCTCGCGGGCACCTATCCGAGCCCATCGCTCGCTGCGGGCGCCGTTGCGGCAGGGAACGTCGCTTCGGGCCAGGTCGTCAAGGGCCTCAACGGCCTGACCGACGCTGTGACGCTCTCGGGAACAGGCCCCATCACGGTTACGCCGAGCGGCAACACGCTCACGATTTCGGGACCGACCAGCATCCAGGGCTACGAGATGAACCAGACCCAGTTCAACGACAACTTCAGCTACGGGTCGTTCGCTCAGCACATCTTCGCCTGTTCTGCGGGAAAGAAGATCCTGGGCGCAGGCGCGTACACGAACAGCACCGCCTACATCATTCAGAGCATTCAGTACTTCCACGACGGGAATAGCAACCAGGACAAGGTCTTCGTGACCACTATGAGCCTCTGCAACCCGAGCCTG
>JBBRRY010000066.1:0-6357 GCA_038245905.1 Thermoanaerobaculia bacterium
GACCTACCTCGAAACGGCCTATCTCGTGCTCAACGGAGAGCTCCCGACCCGGGACCAGCAAAACGACTGGGTGAAGGACATCACGTTCCACACGATGGTCCACGAAAACATCAAGGACCTCATGAAGGGCTTCCGGTACGACGCGCACCCGATGGGAATGCTCGCGTCCACGGTGGCCGCGCTTTCCACGTTCTACCCGGAGTCCAAGGCCGTCCATGAGCCCGAGACCCGCCGGCAGCAGATCGTGCGCCTCATCGCGAAGATGCCGACCCTCGCGGCTTTCGCGTACCGCCACTCGATCGGTTTCCCGTACGCATACCCGGACAACGACCTCTCGTACTGCGGCAACTTCCTGCAGATGATGTACCGCGCGGCCGAAGTGAAATACGTGCCGAACCCGGTGCTCGAGCGGGCGCTCGAGGTGCTCTTCATCCTGCACGCCGACCACGAGCAGAACTGCTCGACGAACGCGATGCGCGCGATCGCATCCTCGGAAGTCGACCCGTACTGCGCGGCCTCCGGCGCGATCTCGGCCCTCTACGGTCCGCTGCACGGCGGCGCGAACGAGGCCGTCCTCCGCATGCTGTTCGAGATCGGCTCGAAGGCGAACATCCCGGCGTTCATCAAGTCGGTCAAGGAGAGCGGCGGCGAGACGCGCCTCATGGGCTTCGGCCACCGTGTCTACAAGAACTACGACCCGCGCGCGAAGGTCATCAAGAACATGGCCGAGAAGGTCTTCGAGGTCACGGGCAAGAACCCGCTCCTCGACATCGCGCTCGAGCTCGAGAGGATCGCGCTCGAGGACGAGTACTTCCTGAAACGGAAGCTGTACCCCAACGTGGACTTCTACTCGGGCCTCATCTACCAGGCCATGAAGTTCCCCGTCGACATGTTCCCCGTTCTCTTCGCGATTCCGCGCATGTCCGGCTGGCTCGCGCAGTGGGACGAGATGATCCAGGACAAGGAGCAGAAGATCGCCCGGCCGCGCCAGGTCTATCTCGGGGCCGCAGAGCGCCACATCACCCCATTCGAGAAGCGGGTGGCAAAGGCCGTTCCGGCCAGGGTGCTCACGACCGCGTAGCGTCGGTCTCCGGGCGGGTGATCGGGGTCGGTTGTCGTTTCTCGTCGACGTTGACGTAGACGACCTCGGCCTCGGTCACCTTCACGGTCTCACCCGTGTTCCGCCAGTGTTCGGCGGTGACGAGGACCTTGATCGTGATCGAGGTGCGCCCGATGCGGACGACGGTCGCATAGAAACTCACGACGTCGCCTACGTAGACGGGCGCGTGGAAGACGACCTCGTTCATCTTCACGGTGACGACGAGGTCGCAATACGGCCGCGTGGCGATGGCGCCCGCCTGGTCGATGTAGGCGAGCAGGACGCCGCCGAAAATCGTGCCATGGGCGTTCGTGTCGCGGGGGAGCATCGAGACCCGAATCGCGGGCTCGAGCCCCGGAGGGGTAGCGGGAGGGCGGGTCGTGGGATCCATGCCCGGATTATGGCGGGCTAAGATCCCTTCATGGCACTCCTCGAGAGCGGTCTCTTTCTCGGTCGCGCCGTCGATCCGGCGACGGGGAAGACCGGCGCCGAGCCGTTCCGTCTGGATTCCGCGGACCTCACGACGCACGGCCTGATCGTGGGTATGACGGGCAGCGGCAAGACCGCGCTCGCCATCGTCCTGATCGAGGAGCTGTTGCAGCGGGGCGTTCCGGTTCTCGCGATCGACCCGAAGGGCGACCTCGGCAATCTCCTGCTCGACTTCCCGGAACTTTCGCCCGCCGAGTTCGCGCCGTTCGTGGATCCGTCCGCCGGCACGGCCGAGTCCGAGGCGAAGAAGTGGGTGGACGGCCTTCGCGGCTGGGGGCTCGGGCCCGCGGACGTGAAGGCCCTTGCCGAAAGCCGCGACGCGGTCCTCTACACACCCGGTTCGTCGGCCGGAACTCCGATCGACCTCTTCGGCTCGTGCGCGCCTCCCCCCGCCGAAGCCGACGACGACGACCGGCGCGACGTCGTGACCGCGTGGGTCGGCGGCCTCCTCGGCCTCGCGGGCAGGGATGCCGATCCCGTGAAGTCGCGCGATTTCATTTTTCTCTCCGCGTGCGTGGCGGCGCTCTGGGAGAAGGGGCGGACGGCCACGTTCGAGTCGCTCCTCGAATCCGCGGCGGCTCCGCCGTTCTCGAGGGTGGGTGCGCTGCCGCTCGAGACGTTCTACCCCGCGAAGGACCGGCAGGAGCTCGTCCTCGCCGTGAACGCGCTCCTCGCGTCGCCCGCGACGTCGGCGTTCCGCGACGGGGAACCGCTCGACGTGGGCCGGATGCTGACGGCGAAGGGCGGAAGGACGCCTCTCTCGATCGTATCCATCGCGCACCTCGGGGACGCCGAGCGCGTCTTCGTCGTGGCGACCCTTCTTTCGCGCGTGAAGGCCTGGATGCGCTCGCAGCCGGGGAGCCCCGCGCTTCGCGCGCTCGTCTATATCGACGAGATCTTCGGATTTTTTCCGCCTTCGGCCGAGCCGCCGACGAAGAAGCCGCTTCTCACTCTTCTCAAGCAGGCGCGCGCCTTTGGCATCGGCGTCGTCCTCGCGTCGCAGAACCCGGTCGACCTCGACTATCGCGGCCTCGCGAACTGCGGCTGCTGGTGGGTCGGCACGCTTCAGACCGAGCGCGATCGAAAGCGCCTCGCGGAGGGCCTCGTAGAAGCGGGCGGGAAGGACGCGTCCGAGCTTCTCGACAAGACTCGGAAGCGCGTCTTCCTCCTCCACGACGTGCATCGCGGAGAGCCCGCCCTCGTCGAGACGCGCTGGGCGATGAGCTACCTCCGCGGGCCGATGACGAAGGCCGACCTCGCGAAGCTCAGGGACGCGGGAGGAGTAAGGGCGGCGCCGCGGAAGGAGAGAGCCGCGGCGGATTCTGCTGCCCCCGCCCTGCCATCCGCGTGGCCCGCGCGCTGGGTCGAGAAGCGTAACGCGGACATCGCGTCCCCGTCGCTCTTCGTGAAATACGCGGTGCGCTACCGGGCGGGCTCGTCGTCCGCGCCGGAGTCAACGGCGGCGAAGCTCTTCCCTCTCTCGGCCGGCTCGGCCGCGGAGATCCTGGAGGGCGAAGTCACGGATCTCGGCCCCGGAGACCTCGACGCGCTGAAGAGCGCTGCGCCGGCCCGCCCTCTGCGCTACGCCGACCTGCCCGGCTGGTTCGGGGAAGGCGCGGTCAAGGCGGTCGAGAAGGCGGTCCGGACGCGGCTCCCGGACAAGCTCGCGGCGACGCTTCTCAAGGATCCGGTCACCGGCGCGCTCTCCGCACCCGGAGAGTCGGCCGACGCGTTTGCGTCGCGCCTCGCGAGCGGAGCCGGCGCGGCGGAGCCTCCGGCCGCGCTCCGGGAGAAGCTCGACAAGAAGAAACGCGATCTCTCGGCGGCCGAGGCCGCCGAGAGGGGCCGGTCGATGGAGACGATGGCTTCGATCGGCTCGGCGGCGCTCGACGTCCTCGGGGGGTTTCTCGGCAAGCGGAAAACGCTGCGTGTGGGCAAGGTCGGTTCCGTCCTGACGAAGACCCGGATGGAGGGCACCGCCGAATCGAAGGTCGAAGAGCTGAAGGCCGAGGTCGCGGCACTGGAAGCGAAGCTGGCTCCGCCCGACGCATCGAGGTTCGAGAAGGTGAACGTCGTTCCGGCCGCGGCGCACGTGGACGTGCTGTCGATCGGAATTGCCTGGATCTGCTGAAGAGGAGAGGGGAATCCCCGTATGCCGAAGATCTCCCCGCGAAGGGAAGTGCTCGACCATCCGCTGTACCGCGCGGCCATGGCCGCGCAGCACATCGCCTACCAGCTCATGCGCGCGGTGCCGCCGGACCAGAAGGCCGCGGCGACACGCCTGCACGGCTCTCTCGTGCACGCGACCACGTACGCGGCTTACGCGGTGGATCCGGACGTCGCCGACAAGACTCCTCAGTGGGCGGGTCTCGCGGGTGCGGCGGCCCAGGCGAAGGAACAGCTCGAGCCGCTCGCGCGGTTTGCCGGGGACGCGCGGGACGTCGACGCGCTGAGCGCGAAGCTCGGCGAGCTTGCGGCGGCCGCTTCCGCGATGGTCGCCGCCTGAGCGCTACTCTTCCTTTTTCGTCCCGAGAATCACGAGGACGATGAGGAGCAGGAGGACGATGAGCCCGATGACGATCGTCGTCGTGCGCGACGAGCCCGAGGGCAGCTCCGAGGACGCGACCTCCGTTTTCGCGGCGGGTTTCGCCGATTCGGCCGTCGCCGGAGCGGGAGCCGACGTCGTCGGAGCGCCGGCCGTCGTCGCGGCGGTCATGGCCGCCGTCGCGGTGGTCGTTGTGGAGGCGGACGGCGCCGCCGTCTGCTGTGAGAAGGCCGCGGACGAGACGAGAAGGGCAAGAAGGAGAGCGGGGATCACAGAGCGTCGCTTCATGGCACGTGAAACTATCGGTCGGACAGAGATGCGTCAAGCGGCGATGGAGTTTGCGTGACGAATCCGGCCCGGCCGGGATGGCCCGACCCGGCTCTCCTCGCGGCCGCCGGACTCGCGCTCCTTGCCGCTTCCTGCGCGAAGTCGCCCGCACCGTCGCTGCAGGCCCGCCTCGCGGTACGGGCGGAAGCCTCCACCGCGATTGAGGCCGACGCGCGCGCCCTCGCGGCGCTCGGCTCGCGCGTCACGGGCAGCGGCGCGTGCGCGAAGGGCGAGGAGCTCGCCGCCGCGCGCCTCCGGGCGGCCGGCCTCGCGCCCGTCCTCGAGACGTACCCGAGCCCCGAGAGCGCGGCAGGGGACGCGCCGGCGCGAAACGTTCTCGCGGACTTCCGCGGGACCGACGGCGCACGCGGCCTCGTTCTCCTCGCGGCGCACCTCGACGGTGTCGCGGTGGGTGACGGTGCCGCGGACGACGCTGTCAATGTCGCGGTCCTTCTCGAAGCGGCGCGCACTCTGAAGGCCCTCGCGCCCGCTCCGCGCCGGACGATCCGCTTCGCTTTCTTCACGGGCGAGGAACAGGCGATGGCGGGCTCGTCGGCCTACGTCTCGGTGCACGGCGCCGAGCCGCACGCCCTCGCGGTCGTGTTCGACCTCGGCTCCGGCCGCACGAGAGGCTTTTACATGAACGGGCGCAAGGAGGAGATGCGTGCGCTCTTCCAGCGGGCCCTCGCGCCCGACCCGCGCTGGCGGGCCGTCTACGGCATGTACCAGATCTGGCCGGGTTGCGACGCGCTGCCGTTCGTGGAGGCCGGCATCCCCGTCCTCAGCGCGCTCCAGATCGACCCGGGCTACGCCGCCCTGCATCACACGGCGGCCGACACGGCAGACCGGCTGGACTTCGCGGCGGCCAGGGAGACCGCGGCGCTCGCGGCGGCTCTCGCCTGGGGCGTAGCGGACGACGTCGAGCCGAACCTGCCGAGGATGACCCCCGAGGAGGTCCGGACCCTCCTGTCGAGGCACGGCGTCAGTGCGCGGTCTCTCCCGAACGTTCCGCCCGGAGCTGCGCCAGCTCGGCCCTGAGCGCGGTGAGATCGACGAGAAGGCTCGCCCGGTCGACGTCCGGGATCTGGAGCAGCGCGGGCTCCGAGGTCAGGAGAGCCGCCACCTCGGCGAGCTTCTTCTCGGCGAGAGAGAGAGCCTCGGTGACGTCGCTGCCCGAGAGCTCGAGGAAGGCCTCGCCGACGAGGGACGGAACCGATACGGCGGCTTTCCGGAGGCGTGTCCCGGCCTCGGTGCCCTTGGCGCCGGCGGCCTCGACGGCGGCATACACCGTGTGAGCAAAGGTCATTCCACGCTTCCACATCGGGAGGTTCTTGTAGTCGCTCACCAAGAGCCATCCTAGTACGTTTGCATGGTCGTCGGCGCTGCAATTCAGGTGCTAGGCTCCCCTTTCGGATCCATCTTTTCGACTTGAAAAACGAGGAAGGAACGAAGCCATGCGACGCAAAATCACCGTGATCGGGGCCGGTAACGTGGGCGCCACCGTCGCCCAGAGAATCGTCGAAAAAGAGCTCGGGGACGTGGTCCTCGTGGACGTGATCGATGGCGTGCCGCAGGGCAAGGGCCTCGACATGTTCCAGTCCGGGGCCGTCGAAGGCTTCGACATGAAGATCGTCGGGACGAACGGCTACGACGAGACCGAGGGCTCGGACCTCATCATCGTCACGGCCGGCCTCGCCCGCAAGCCGGGCATGTCGCGCGACGACCTTCTCAAGATGAACGAGAAGATCGTCGGCGAGTGCATCGCGAAGACGACGCGCGGCTCGCGAGACCTCAAGGTCATCGTCGTCACGAACCCGCTCGACGCGATGTGCGAGGTCGTCCGCCGCGTTACGAAGCTCCCGAAGCAGAACGTGATCGGCATGGCCGGCATCCTCGA
>JBBRRY010000067.1:0-5562 GCA_038245905.1 Thermoanaerobaculia bacterium
AGGCGCCGCCGTCGTCGGGTTCCTCCGGCCGCTCGACGAGCCCGAGGGCCTCCGGCCCTTTCTCGAGGCCGGCGTCACGGCGTTCGCGATGGAGCTCGTCCCGCGCACGACGCGGGCCCAGGCGATGGACGCCCTCTCCTCGATGGCGACGGTCGCCGGCTATAAGGCCGTCCTCCTCGCCGCCGCGCGGATGTCGAAGATGTTCCCCCTCCTCATGACGGCGGCCGGCACGGTCCCGCCGGCGAAGGTCGTCGTCGTGGGCGCGGGCGTCGCGGGCCTCATGGCAATCGCCACGGCGCGCCGCCTCGGCGCAAACGTCGAGGCCTACGACGTCCGCCAGGCCGCGGGCGAGGAAGTTCGCTCCCTTGGCGCGCGCTTCATCGACGTCGACCTCGGCGGCATCGAGACGCAGGACGCGGGGGGCTACGCCGTCGAGCTCTCACCCGAAGCCCTCAAGCGCGGGCGCGACCTCGTCGCGCAGCACGTGAAGGACGCCGACCTCGTGGTGACGACCGCTCAGGTTCCGGGCCGCAAGGCGCCCGTCATGCTCGAAGAAGCAGCCGTCCGCGGGATGAAGCCCGGCTCCGTCATCGTGGACCTCGCGGCCCCCACGGGCGGCAATACCGGGCTCACGAAACCAGGCGAAGAAGTCGTGGTCGGCGGCGTGACGATCCTCGGCCCGCTCAACCTCGCCGCGACCGTCCCCCTCCATGCGAGCCAGCTCTACGCCCGCAACGTCGCGGCCTTCCTCAGGCTCCTCGTGGGTGAGGGCGGCGCGCTCACCGTGAACCTCTCCGACGACGTCGTGGCCGGCGCCTGCGCCGTGCACGACGGCAAACCAGTGAATCCCCGCGTGGCCGCGCTCCTCGCGCCCGCCGCGCCCTCCGGAGCGACCCGATGAACGAAGTCCTCATGGCCGGCCTGTACGTCTTCGTGCTCGCGGCCTTCCTCGGCTACCAGGTCATTTCGCGCGTGCCGCCGCTCCTGCACACGCCGCTCATGTCCGCGACGAACGCGATCTCGGGCATCTCCCTGATCGGGTCGATCGTGACGGCGGGCGCGCAATACAACCGCGTGAGCACGATCCTGGGCGTGATTGCCGTGACCGCCGCGACGATCAACGTCGTGGGCGGCTTCATCCTCACGGACCGCATGCTCCGGATGTTCAAGCGCGAGAAGGGTCCGGAGACGAAGTGAGCACGACGACTCTCTTCATCGAAGGCACCTATTTCGCGGCGTCGATTCTCTTCGTTCTCGGCCTGCGCGGGCTGAGCCGTCCCGAGACGGCCCGGCGCGGCATGTTCCTGGCCGAGTTCGGAATGCTCCTCGCCGTCATCGGGACGCTCCTCAACCGCGACATCATCAGTTACGAGTGGATCATCGTCGGCCTCCTCGCGGGCTCGACGATCGGGGTCGCGATGGGCCTCTGGGTTCCGATGACGGCGATGCCGCAGCGGACGGCGCTCTCGCACGCGTTCGGCGGCCTCGCGGCCGCGCTCGTCGGCGTTTCGGAGTTCCTGCGCCACGGCGAGCACCTCGGGACGTTCAAGGTGACGGCGCTCGGATTCGAGGTCCTCCTCGGCGGGATCACGTTCACAGGCAGCCTCATCGCCTTCGCGAAGCTCCAGGAGCTCGTGAAGGGCGCGCCGATCGTCTACCGCGGGCAGAACGTGCTGAATCTCTTGCTCTTCTCGAGCGCGGCGGTCGTCTTCGTCATGCTGGTGCTGACACCGGCGAACACGTGGCTTTTCTACGCCATGTGCGCGCTCGCGCTCCTCTTCGGCGTCCTCCTCGTCCTCCCGATCGGGGCCGCGGACATGCCCGTCGTGATCGCGCTCCTGAACTCGTACGCGGGCCTCGCGTCGGCCGCGACGGGCTTCGCGCTCGGGAACAACGTCCTCATCATTGCGGGCACGTTGGACGGCGGTTCGGGCTTCATCCTCTCGATCCTCATGTGTAAGGCGATGAACCGCTCGATCACGAACGTCCTCTTCGGCGCGTTCGGCAGCGCTTCGCCCGCGAGCGCCGACGCGGGCGCCGAGGGCGTCATGCGCGAGGTCTCGGTGGACGACGTCGCGACGCAGCTCGCGTATGCGCGGCAGGTCGTGTTCGTGCCGGGCTACGGCATGGCGACGGCGCAGGCCCAGAACGCGGTCCGCGAGCTCGCGAGCCTCCTCGAGAGCCGGGGCGTCCAGGTCAAGTACGCGATCCACCCCGTTGCGGGTCGCATGCCGGGGCACATGAACGTCCTCCTCGCCGAGGCGAACGTCCCATACTCGCAGCTCTACGAGCTCGAGCAGATCAACCCGGAGATGCCCACGACGGACGTCGCGGTCGTCATCGGCGCGAACGACGTCGTGAACCCCGAGGCGCGCGACAACCCGAAAAGCGCGATCGCCGGGATGCCGATCATCGAGGTCGACCGGGCGAAGTCCGTCATCGTCCTCAAGCGCGGGCGCGGCAAGGGCTTCTCGGGCCTCGAGAACCCCCTCTTCTTCAAGCCCGTGACCGGCCTCCTCTTCGGTGACGCCAAGACCAGCCTCACGCGCCTCGCCTCGGCGGTCAGGGAGCTGTAGGGAGAGGCGACAATGTTTGCTCCGGATGGACGAGGAGCGCTCACGGGCCTTCGGCGAATTTTGCGTCGCTTGGCTCGACGTTCGTCCCGCTAGAGGTTTCGGCGAGCGCTTCGCTTTCTTCACCTCCTAAGAAATCCGAACTCCGGCCGTCTCCATGGGCGGCGCGACTCGACGCGCTCGCCGGAACCGCTCCCCCATCGACTCGAATGCGAGGTAGACGACGGGCGTGATGTAGAGCGTGAGGACCTGCGAGACGAGGAGCCCGCCGATGACGGCGAGGCCGAGCGGCTGGCGGGACTCTCCCCCGCGCCCGAGGCCGAGCGCGATCGGAAGCGTCCCGGCGAGCGCCGCCATCGTCGTCATGAGGATCGGCCGGAAGCGCGTCGTCGAGGCCGTGAAGATCGCCTGCTCGGGCTCCATGCCCTGGCCGCGCTGCGCCTCCAGCGCGAAGTCGATCATCATGATCGCGTTCTTCTTCACGATCCCGATGAGCATGACGAGGCCGAAGAACGCGTAGACGTTCAGGTCCTTGTGAAAAAGGATGAGGGTGAGAAGCGCGCCGACGGCCGCTGACGGCAGCCCGGACAGGATCGTGAGCGGGTGGACGAAACTCTCGTAGAGAATGCCGAGGACGAGGTAAATCACGAGGATGGCGACGACGAGGAGGACGGACATCCCCTTCAGCGACGACTGGAAGACCTGGGCCTGCCCCTGGAAGCTCGTCGTGATCGTGCCGGGCAGCGTCTCCTTGGCCACCTTCTCGACGGCGGCGGTCGCCTGGCTCAGCGCGACGTCCTTTCCGAGGTTGAAGGAGATCGTCGCGGACGGGAGCTGGCCGAGGTGGTTCACGAGGAGCGGCCCCACGCTCCTCGACGACGTCGCGACCGCGTTCAGCGGAACGAGCGTCCCGCCGCTCGAGCGCACGTAGAGGGACGCGAGGTCCGCGGGGCCGCGCTGGTCCTGCGGCTTGACCTCGAGGATGACCTGGTACTCGTTCGTCGCCGTGTAGATCGTCGAGACCTGGCTCGTCCCATACGCAAGGGCGAGCGCGCGCTGGACCTGCCCCGCCGTCACGCCGAGCGCCGAGGCCTTCTTGCGGTCGATCGTGACGTCGAGCTGAGGGTTCTTGATCTGGAGGTCGCTCGTGACGTCGCGGATGATCGGGATCCCGTGCATCTTCCGCTCGAGGAGGGCCGCGTTCGAGTAGAGGGCGGCGGTGTCCGTGCTCTGGAGCGTCAGCTGGTACTGGCTGCGCGTGTTCTGTCCCCCGACGCTGATCGACGGCGGGTTCGAGAGGAAGAAGCGCAGCCCGGGGATCGTCGCGAGCTTCGGACGGAGACGGTCGATGATCTCGTCGGAGGAGCCGCGTTCCCCGCGGGGCTTGAGCGTGACGAACATCGAGCCCGAGTTCGAGGACGAGTTCGGCCCGCCCGCCCCGACGGACGACTGGACGGACAGGACGCCGGGATCGGCCCTCACGATCTCGGCCGCCGCCATCTGGCGCATGCGCATGTCGTCGTACGAGATACCCTGGAGGCCTTCCACGCTCGCCCTCAGGAACCCGATGTCCTCGTTCGGGATGAATCCCTTCGGCGCGATCCAGAACAGGAAGCCGGCGAGAACCGCCATGAGAACGAGGGTCGCGAGCGTGGCCCGCCGGTGCCGGAGGACGACGTGGAGCGTCCGTTCGTACCCGGCGAGGATGCGGTTGAACGCGCGTTCGAGCGCGGACGCCACGCGACCGTGGGCTCCGTTCCCGGGCTTCTCCTGGCGGAGGAGACGGCTGCAGAGCATGGGCGTGAGGGTCAGCGACACGAACCCGGACACGAGGATCGCGGCCGAGATCGTGACCGCGAACTCCTGGAAGAGCCGGCCGAGAAGGCCGCCCAGGAAGAGGACCGGGATGAAGACCGCAACGAGCGAGATCGTCATCGAGAGAATCGTGAAGCCGATCTCTCTCGAGCCTCTCAGGGACGCAACCGCGGCGCTCTCCCCCTTTTCCATTCGCCGGACGATGTTCTCGAGCTGGACGATCGCGTCGTCCACGACGAAACCGACCGAGAGGGTGAGTCCCATGAGGGACAGGTTGTCGAGGCTGAAGCCGAGGACCGCCATCACGGCGAACGTCCCGAAGAGGGACGTCGGGAGCGCGATCGACGGGATGAACGTCGAGCGCACGTTCCTCAGGAACAGGAAGATGACCAGGACGACGAGAACGACCGTGAGAAGAAGGGTGAGCTGGACGTCGCGCACGCTCTCGCGGATCCCCTGCGAGCGGTCGAACATGACGTCCATGCGCATCGCGGCCGGGATCTGCATCCGGAACGCCGGCAACAGCGCCTTGACGGCGTCGACGACCTGGATCGTGTTCGAGTCCGGCTGGCGCGCGATCGCGAGGACGATCGACCGGTTGCCCTGGAACCACGCGGCCTGCCGGTCGTTCTCGACGCTGTCGACGACGTTCGCGACCTCGCCGAGCCGCACGGGGGCGCCGTTGCGCCACTTGACGACGAGAGGCCGATACGCCGCCGCGTTCAGGAGGCGTCCGTTCGTCTGGACGGCGAGCGCCTTGCCGGGGCCGTAGACGATCCCGACGGGCTGGTTCGAGTTCCCGGAGCTGATCGCCGACGCGACCTCGTCGATCCCGATCTGCCGGCTCGCGAGGACGCCCGGATCGACCTGCACGCGTACGGCGTATTTTTTGGAACCGTAGACGTTCACCTGAGCGACGCCGCTCACGGTCGAGATGCGCTGCGCAAGGACCGTCTCGGCCCACTCGTCCACCTCGTACATGGGGAGCGTCGGCGAGGAGAGAACGATGAAGAGGATTGGGAACGCCGACGGGTTCACCTTGTGCAGATTCGGAGGGGTCGGCATGGACGGCGGGAGCTGCGAGAGCGTCGCCGCGATCGCCGTCTGCACGTCCTGCGCGGCGGCGTCGATGTTGCGATCCAGGGAGAACTGCAGTGTGATCGACGTCGAGCCC
>JBBRRY010000068.1:0-5543 GCA_038245905.1 Thermoanaerobaculia bacterium
CGGGGCTCCTCGCGCTCGCGGTTGCGCGCGGCCGGCCCGGCGCGGGCGCGACGGCCGCGGTCTTCGCGCTCGCCCTCGGAATTCTCCTCGTTCCCCGCTGGCCCGACTGGGTCTTCCTGCGGTCCGACACGTACCCGCGGCTCGAGCCGGCCACGACGCGGCTCGAGTTCGAGCAGCGCCTGCGCGTGTCGAACCGGGAGAGGCTCTTCTTCGAGGAGGGCCGCAACGCGACCGTGGCAGTCCTCCAGGGCGCGCGCACGAGGACTCTGCTCTCGAACGGGCACCCGGAGGCGTCGGACTCCGGCGACATGGCGACGCAGCTCGGCATGGCGATCGTTCCCCTGGTCCTCCACCCGGCGCCGCGGAGCGTCCTCGTCGTGGGATTCGCGTCCGGCGTCACCGCCGGCGCGGCCGCGCGGCGGCCGGGAGTCGAGCGCGTGGACGTCGCGGACCTCGAGCCCGCGATGTTCCGCGCCGGCGCGCTCTTCTCTCACGTCAATGGCGGAGTCCTCGGCGATCCGAAGGTGTTCTTGCATCCCGTCGACGTGCGCGGCCTCGTGGCCTCGGGCGGTGCCCGGTGGGACGTCGTCCTCTCGGAGCCGTCGAATCTCTGGCGTGCCGGCGTCTCGAACCTCTTCACGACCGACTTTTACGCGTCCGCGCGCCGCTCGCTGAAGCCGGGCGGCGTCTTCGCGCAGTGGCTGCAGCTCTACGGCCTGAGGTGGGAGACGCTCCGGACCGTCCTCGCAACTCTCACGCGCTCGTTCCCGCACGCCGAGGTCTGGTGGGTGGACGGCTCCGACGTCGTCCTCCTCGGGTCCGAAGCGCCCCTTCCGGTCTCGCGCGCCCGCACGGAGGCGCTCCTCGCGGGCGCCTACTCCGGCGACGCACGGAAGTATCTCGCGATCGCGGAGCCGGGAGAGTTCTGGGCGCGCTATCTCCTTTCAAGGGCGGACCTCGAGGAGCTCTCCGCGGGGGCCTTACGCATCAACACGGACGACAGGCCGATCGTCGAGTTCGAGGCGCCGCGCGACCTCTTCCTTTCCGAGGAAGGCAACGCGCTAAGGCTCCTCGAGGAGAAGATCGCTCGCGGACGATTCTCGCCGCCGGTCGACGGGGCCGCGCCGCCGCAGGCCGAGGCGTGGGCCGGTCTCGCGGGCATGTACGGAATGGCGGCGCGGCCGGCGCTCGCGCGCGCCGCCGCGCTTCGCGCCTTCGAGGAGAGTCCTTCTCCCGCCCTCGCACTTCGGGCCGCGCGCTTCGCGCTGGAGGACGGGGACGCGGAGGGGGCCGCCGCCGATCTCGCACGCGCCCAGGGGAGCGATCCGGCCGCCCGGGCCGACACGGAAGGGCGCGTCGCGGCCGCGCGGGGTCTCGTCGACGAGGCGCTCGCTGCGTACGCCCGCGCGGGGACGGCCGTCGCGGCGCTCGAAAGGCTCTCGCTGCTCGCCGTTTACGGGACCGAGAACGACGCCCTCGAACAGGCGGAGGCGCTCCTCGCGGGCCGCGGCAGACCCGGGCCGGGGGAGGCCGCCCGGATCGTGGAGGACCTCGCACGTTCGGCGCGCTCCGTCGAGTGCGCTGCGCGCGCGCTCGCGTCCCTCGAACGTCTCGGGACGGGCGCTTTCGTCCCGCGGATTCCGCTCCTCGAGGCGCGGGCGGCGCTCCTCGTGCGCGCGGGGAGGCCGGCGGAGGCACTCGAAGACTGCGCCGCCGCCGAGGCGGCGTCGGCCCTCGACCTCGACGTGATGGCGACGCGTGTCGACGCCCTGCGCGCTCTCTCGCGGAACGACGAAGCGGCCCGCGCGGATCTCGTTCGCACGCGATGGGCGGCCAACCCGCCGCCGCGCTGACCGCGCGGATCAAGCTGCGGCTTCGCGGTCCTTGAGCTGAAGCGCATAGAGCCGCGCGTAGAGTCCGCCCTTCGCGAGGAGCTCTCCGTGCGTGCCGGCCTCTTTCACCTCGCCGTGGGACAGGACGAGAATCTGGTCCGCCCTCACGATCGTGGAGAGCCGGTGCGCGACGACGATCGACGTGCGGCCCGCGAGGAGGCGGGCCACCGCGCGCTCGATCGTCCTCTCCGTCTCGGGGTCGACCGAGGACGTCGCCTCGTCGAGGATGAGGACGCGCGGATCACGGGCGAGGGCCCGCGCGAAGGCGACGAGCTGCTTTTCTCCCACGGAGAGGCCACCGCCGCGCTCTCTCAGCTTCGCGTCGAGGCCGCCGGGCACGCGGCCGAGGAGCGGACCGAGACCGACCTCGAGGCACGCCTCCTCGATCTTTTCGCGCGGCATCGCGGAGTCGAAGAACGAGACGTTCTCGGCGATCGTTCCCGTGAAGAGGAACGTGTCCTGCAGGACGATCCCGAAATGCCGGCGCATGGCCACGGGATCGAAACGCCTCACGTCCGTCCCGTCCACGAGCACCCGTCCCGACGTCACGTCGTAGAAGCGCAGGAGGAGGTTGAGGATCGTGGACTTTCCCGCTCCGGTCGCGCCGACGAGCGCGACGGTGCGGCCCGGAGGCACCCGGAAGGACACGCCCTTCAGGATCTCCTCGCCCTTCGTGTACGAAAAGCGCACGTCTTCGAACACGACCTCTCCGGCGATCGGCCCTTTCGGGACGACGGGCTCCGGGGGCGCGGTGATCGTCGCCGGCTCGTCGAGGAGCTCGAAGATCCGCTCGGACGAAGCCATCGCGGCCTGGAGGATGTTGTATTTTTCCGAGAGGTCCATGAGCGGGCGGTAGAAACGTTTGCTGTACTGGAGGAACGCCACGACGGCTCCGATCGTCATGCGCCCCCTCAGCACTTCGCCGCCGCCGTACCACACGATGGACGCCATGCCGACCGCCGAGAGGAAGTCGAGCGCCGGATAGAAGACCGAGTAATAGAAGATCGAGTCGAGGTTCGCCTTGCGGTGCGCGTCGTTCACGTCGCCGAAGCGCCTCCTCGCGACGCCTTCGCGGCGGAAGAGCTGCACGACCGTAATGCCGGAGAGGTGCTCCTGCAGGAACGCGTTGACACGCGCGATCTTCACGCGCACGTCGCGGTACGTGTCGCGCGCGCCCTTGCGGAACCAGTTCGTGACCCAGAGCATCGGGACGAGGATCGCGAACGTGATCGCGGCGAGGGTCGCGTCGAGGGCGAACAGGATCGCGACGATCCCGGCGAGAACGGCGACGTCGCCGAGGAGAGCGACGAAGCCGGACGTGAAGAGCTCGTTCAGCGCGTCGACGTCCGTCGTCAGGCGCGTCATGAGCCTCCCGACAGGCGTCTTGTCGTAGAGCGCGATGTCGGCGCGCTGCAGGTGCCCGAAGATCCGCGTTCTCAGGTCGTACATGACGCCCTGGCCCATCCGGGAGGTCCACGCGACCATGACCATCATGAAGACGAACGCGAAGGCCGCCATGACGATCGAGAGCGCCGCGATCCACTCGATCCCGTGGCCGGCCCGCAAGTCCACGCCGAAGAAGCGGAAGAACCCGTCGACACCTCGGGCGGCGCGGCCGGCCCCCGTCGCCTGCTTCGAGAAGAGGAGGTCGATCGCCGCCGCGGTCAGGAGCGGGCCCGCGAGCTGCGCGACGGATTCGAGGAAGAGCACGAGGAACGCGCCGAACGCGTAGCGCCGGTAGGGCCTCGCGAGGGAGAAGAGCCGGCGCACGAGGCGCGGCTCGAAGGCTTTTCCGAGGGTCTCTTCCTCGGGGACGGGCTCGGCCATCAGGCGGCTTCCATCTCTTCGGCGAGACGCTGCCTCTCGGCTATAGCGGCGTAGAGGCCGCCCTTTGCGAGGAGCTCCGCGTGCGTTCCCGTCTCCACGACGCGGCCCCCTTCGAGAACGGCGGCGACGTCGGCGTTCTGAAGCGTCGAGAGCCGGTGGGAGACGAGGAAGACCGTGCGCCCGCCCGCCGCGCCCTTGAGCCCCTCGAGGATCTTCGCCTCCGTCTCCGTGTCCACCGAGGAGAACGCGTCGTCGAGGACGAGGATCGGGGCGTCCGTCAGGAGAGCGCGCGCGAGCGCCGTCCTCTGCTTCTGGCCGCCGGAAAGCGTGATCCCGCGCTCTCCCACGATCGTGTCGAGGCCCATCGGGAACCGGGCGACGTCCGGCGCGAGCCCGGCGGCCTGGACAGCACGCTCGATCTCGGCGCGCGTCGCGTCCGGCCGGCCGAACGCCACGTTGTTCGCGAGCGTGTCCGAGAACAGGAACGTCTCCTGCGGGACGGCCGCGATGTTCCGGCGCAGGACCGGGAGGGAAATGGACGTCAGGTCGCGGCCCCCGACGAAGATGGTCCCGGGAGGCGGGTCGTCGATTCTCTGGAGGAGGTTGAGGAGCGTTGATTTCCCGGCGCCCGTGCGCCCCACGATCGCGACGGTCGTTCCCGCACCGACCCTGAGGGAGGCACCCTTCAGGATCGGGCGCTCCCCGTGCGCGAAAGAAAGATCGCGGAACTCGATGTCGCCCGGCAGGCGCTCGCCCGTGTCCGCCTCCTCCGGCAGGGGTACGGCGTCCCAGAGATCGACCATCCGGTTCCATGACGCGGCGCCGCGCTGCCCGAGGTTCACGACCCATCCGAGCGCGATCGCGGGCCAGATGAGCTCGAGCATGTAGAGGTTGAACTCGACGTACCGTGCGACCGAGAGCTTCCCCGAGAGGATGTAGCGGCCGCCGGCCCAGAGCGTCAGCGCGAAGCCGACGCCGACGAGGAACTGGAGGAGCGGAAAAAAGAGGGCGTTGAGCCGGGCGAGGCCGAGGTTCCGATTCATGAACTCCCGGTTGTTCGCGTCGAAGCGTGCCTCCTCGCTGGTCTCGCGTGCGAACGCGCGGACGAGGCGGACGCCCGAGAAGTTCTCCTGCGCCTCGGCCGAGATCTCGCTGAAGAACTCCTGGATCGAGGTGAACCGCTTGTGCGTGGCGGATCCCATGACTTTCGTCGCGACGGCGATGACGGGAAACACCGCGAGGGCGACGAGGGTCAGCGGAGTCGAGACGGAGAACATGAGCGCGAGAGCCGCGATGCCGACGAAGAGCGTGTTCGCGGCCTGCATGATCCCGGGCCCGAGCAGCATGCGCACGGCGGAGAGGTCGTTGACCGCGCGGCTCATGAGGTCGCCGACGCGGTTCTTCCGGTACCAGACGGGGGGCAGGCGCAGGAAGTGGTCGAACAGGTCCCGGCGCATCTCGTACTCGATGTCCCGCGAGGCGCCGATGAGGATGCGGCGGGTCAGGAAGAGCGCGATCGCGTCGCCGACCGCAAGGAGAACGATGAGGCCCGCGAGCCGGAAGAGCCTCTCCTTCGTGACGCCGGCGCCGAGTTCCTCGATGGCCCGCCGGACGATGCCCGGCATCGCGAGAAAGAGGCCCGTGGACGCGAGCATCGAGCAGAACCCGGCCGCGTACGCGCCGGGACGCCGGCGGAAATAGCGGAAGAAGCGGGGGAGGTCTCTCATGGAATCGGGAGGCGCGCGCCCGGGGGAGCGGGCACGCCGCCGGGCGAAATATACAGGAAGGACCGCGGTTCCTGATGCCGGAGCATCATCGACGGGA
>JBBRRY010000069.1:0-4840 GCA_038245905.1 Thermoanaerobaculia bacterium
ACCGCGTCGTCCGCCGCGTGCGCCCCGACGTGGCCGTGGATTCGCACGAATTCGGCCGCGACCCGAAGTCGTGGCGCGCGAAGGGCTGGCGGAAGTGGCCCGACATCACGATGGACGGGCTGAACAACCCGCTCTTCGACGCAGGCCTCGTCGCCGCTGCGGCGCGCTGGGTCGAAGAGGCCGCGGGCGTCGAGGCGAGGGCGGGCCACCCATTCCTGCGCTACTGGGTGGGCGACGCACCGCCGGACGGCGAGCAGCGGCACTCGGCCCCCGACATCGACAGCGGCCTCAACGCGTTCGGTATGTACGGCGCGCTCTCCTTCATCATCGAGGCGGCAGCCTACGAAGGCGCGGCCCCGGCCGGAGACCTCGGCAACCGCGTGGACGCGTACCTCGTTCTCTACCGGCGCTTCCTCTCCGGCGGAACGCACCGCGCCGACGACCTCGCGGCGATCGAGCGCGCAAGGGCGCGGCCTCTCCCCGCGTTCCTCCCCGCCCATTACCTGTGGGTCAATCCCGGCCCGACGGTGACGGAGTTTCCCGTCGTCGAGATCGCGACCGGCCGCGCCGTGAAGATCGCGACGCCGAACATGATGACCGAGATGGCCGTGAAGTTCTCCGTTCCGACGCCGCTCGGCTACGCCGTCGTCCCGGTGGCGGCGGAGGCGTTCCGTGCACTGCTCGAAAAGCACGGAATTCCTTTCGAGACCATCGCCGCGCCACGCACCGTCACCGCCGAGGACGCGACGCTTCTCCGCATCGAGGACGACTTCGACGATGTCTACAGCCGGTACGGCGGGCGCCAGATCGTGAGGCGCGGCGTCGCGCATGCGATGGAGCTCCCGGGCGGCAGCCTCTTCGTCCCGCTCGCGGGCGAGGCCGCGGTGAGGGCCGCACTCGTCCTCGAGCCGGCCCAGCTCTATGGCCTCTACCAGTTCCCGCGCTTCAAGGCGCTCGCGGGAAAGGACGGACTCCTGCCCGTCCTGCGCGTCGTCCGCCCGCAGGCCGCAAAGCCGTGAGCGCAATCCCGGAGGCGCTCGCTGCGCTCCTCGCCGAGGAGATCCCAGCGGTTGACCACGTCGACCTCTTCCTTGTGCGGCTGCCGTTCATCAGCCCGTTCTCGATCTCGACGGCGACCTGGACCTCGAAGGACGCCCTCCTCCTCCGGCTCGAGTCCGGCGGCGTCACGGCGTGGGGCGAGTGCGTGTCCGATCCCGATCCGTTCTACGCCTACGAGACGAACGGGACCGCCCGGCACATCCTGAAGGACTTCCTCCTGCCGCTCCTCGCGCCCGGTGGGACTCTCGGCGAGCTCGAGCGGCGGATGCGCCACGTGCGCGGTCACGAGATGGCGCGCGCGACGCTGGAGAACGCCGTGATCGACCTGATCGCGAAGAGCAGCGGGCGGCCGCTCCACGCGCTCCTCGGCGCGCCGCGGAAGAAGATCATGTCCGGCATCAGCATCGGCATCCAGGAGTCGCCCGCCGCCCTCGTCGCGGCCGTCGCGGACGCGGTCGCGAAGAAGTACCACCGCGTCAAGATGAAGGTCCAGAAGGGCAAGGACGTGGACTACGTCCGCGCCGTGCGAGAGAAGTTTCCCGACGTACCGCTCATGGTGGACGCGAACGGCGACTACCGGCTCGACGACGCCGCGCACCTCGCACAGCTGGACGCGTTCAATCTCACGATGATCGAGCAGCCGCTCTCCTACAGCGATATCTACCAGCACGCGCTCCTCCAGAAGTCCCTGAAGACGCCGCTCTGCCTCGACGAGTCGATCCACTCCCTGGACGACGCCGCGGCGGCGATCGCGCTCGGCGGCTGCCGGGTCCTGAACCTCAAGCAGGGCCGCGTCGGCGGGCTCCTCGAGTCGATGCGCATCCTCGCGCACGCGTCGGCGCACGGCATCCCCGTCTGGTCGGGAGGGATGGACGAGACCGGCATCGGCCGCGCGGTCAACATCCACCTCCAGACGCTCGACGGCTTCACGCTGCCGGGAGACACCTCCGAGACGAGCCGCTATTTTCACGAAGACATCGTCGAGCCCGGCGTCGTCCTCGACGCCGACGGCTTCATCGACGTTCCGGAGGGCGCGGGGTTCGGCGCGACGGTCGTCGAGGAGCACCTCGCGCGCCTCAAGCTTTCGGAGGAGAGAATTCTTTGAGGGGGAGAAAGAGAAGAGAGATTTCTTTGAAAGTAAGAAAGGAAAAGAGAGTTTCTTCGAAGGGAGGAGGGATGGGGCGCCCGTTCGCTGCGGCCCTGGCGACCCTTTGTGGCCTGTGCGCCAACCCGATGCGAGCCCAGGCGCCGCAGGCGCCACCTTCTAAGCAATCTTCCCCTTCCTCTTCGTCCCTTCCCTCCTCCTCTTCTTCTTCCTCCGCCGATTTCATCCGCGTCTCTTCGGTCGAGCCGCTGCCGCCTCCCGCGGCCGCGGCCGTCGCGGCCGTGCGCGCGCCGGCGCTCGCGGCGCACGTCGGGTTTCTCGCGTCGCCGGCGCTCGAGGGGCGCGGCCTCGGCGCGCGGGGGCTCGACGCGGCGGCCGAATACGCCGCGGCTCACCTCGCTCTCGCCGGCATTCCGCCGCCCGCGGAGGCGACGTACTTCCAGAGTGTTCCCCTGCGCGAGATCACGGGCGGGACGGGAGCGCTGGAGATCGAGAGCCGTCGCGGCGAGACGGTCGACCGCCGGACGTTCGTCGCGGGAACGGACTGCCTGATCCCGCAGATCCCGGCGCGGACGTTCACGGGGAGCGTCGTCTTCGCGGGCTACGGCATCCGCGAAACGGCGCCCGCGCGCGACGACTACCGGGGCCTCGACGTGAAAGGGAAGATCGTCGTCCTCCTCAAAGGAGCTCCCGAAGGCGAGGCGTGGAAGACGCCGGAGCTCGTGGAGCGCTGGGCCGCGCCGAAGCTCGACGACCGGTACACAGCGAAGCAGGACCTCGCCCGGAGCCTGGGGGCGATCGCCGTCCTCGCGGTCGAAGGCGACGACTGGGGCACGCGGGTGCTGCCGGCGAACAAGCCCTGGGAGAAGACCTACTGGCGCCTCGAGGACGACGGACTCGACGACGACGGCGTGCTGCTCGCGCCGGTCTCTCCCGCGGTCGGCGCCGCGCTGCTCGGCGCGTCCGGCCCCGGCGTCCCGCGCGCTCTTCCGGGCGTGACGGTCACGCTCCGGACGAGCGGAAAAGAGCGGGCGTTCGTGAGCCGCAACGTCGTCGGGGTCCTCGCGGGGACCGACCCGAAGCTCGCGGCCGAGGCCGTCGTTCTCGGCGCGCACCTCGACCACCTCGGCGTCGTGGATGGGGCGATCCACCCGGGCGCCGACGACAACGCGTCCGGCGTCGCCGCGCTCCTCGAGATCGCGCGCTCGTTCGCCTCCTCGCACGAGCGGCCGAAACGCACGCTCGTCTTCGCGTTCTGGACCGGAGAGGAAGAGGGAAAGTTCGGCTCGGCCCACTGGGTGAGGCATCCGCTCTGGCCGCTCGCGAAGACGGCGGCCTACCTGAACCTCGACATGATCGGGCACGCGTGGACGCAGGACGAGATGAAGAAGCTCGTGGCTGATTCCGGTCTGAAGGACGGCGGCACGTTCCTCGACGGCCTGAAGCCCGTCGACTTCGGCGAGCCCGGAGTCGCCGACTTTGCGCCGGACCTCGTCCCGGTCGTGGCACGGGCGGCGCGCGGGACGGGCATCTCCCTCCACCTCGACCGGACGCCGGGAATCCACGGCGGCAGCGACTACAAGGCGTTCGCGCGCGCGCGCGTCCCGTTCCTGCGCTTTTTCGGGAACTTCTTCAAGGGCTACCACGAGCCGGGCGACACGCCGGCCGGGGTGGACCCGAAGGAGATCGAGAAGACGGCTCGCGTCGCGCTCGCGTCGGCGTGGCTCCTCGCGGACCGCTGATGTCCTGTGGCGGAAAGCGCGGCTACGGACCGAGTACGACCTCGCCGTACCAGTCTTTCATGACGATCTTCGTCCCGTAGGGCGCGGACAGTTTCGCGAGAAGCTCGAGGATCTCCGCGCCCCGTTTCGTTCCCGCGAGGCGCGGCATCCCGTAGAGCGGCCCCTCGTCGTCGATCGTCACGGGGATCAGCTCGATCCTCTTGAGCCGGTCCTTGTTCAGCGTCATCCGGACGAGGACGCTCTCCATCACCTGGCGCGGGTCGCGGCGGTCGAAGACCGAGACGTTCGGCGGCCGGTCGATCTCGGAGTCCCTCTGGTGGACGAGGTCGACCGGGATGTTCTTCGGGGTCCGGTACTGGTAGATGAAGTCGCCGAGGCTGTAGAAGATCGGCTTTCCCTTGTAGATCTCGATGCCGCGCAGGACGTGGGGGCCGTTCCCGAAGACGACGTCGGCGCCGGCGTCGACGGCCCTCCGGAACGTGATCTCCTCGTTCTTCGGCGTCGTGTCCTGGATCCCGTAGGCCCGCGCATGGCTGACGTCGTGGATGTGCAGCGAGGCGGCGACGAAGTCCTCCCGCCGCTTCGCGAAGACGACGTCGTCCTCGAACGCCTTCACGTCCTCCTCGATCGGGCCCTCCACCGTCTCGACGCCCCCTCCGGGCTTCGCGACGAGGATCGCCGCCGGGTTGATAGTCGCGAGGCAGGGACCGGCCGGGTCGGCGCAGCGGTACTTGTCCGTCCAGTAGCGCATGGCCGAGACGAGCGCGAAGCGCGTCTTCTGCCCCTGCACCTTCCTCCGGACAGCCTGCCGTGCCTTCGCGAGCGTCGGGCCGGCGCCCGCGTACGCGATCCCGCTCTGGTCGAGGGCCCTCATGGTGTCGAGGAGGCCGGCCGTGCCGAAGTCGAGGGCGTGGTTGTTCGCGAGGCTCACGAG
>JBBRRY010000070.1:0-4366 GCA_038245905.1 Thermoanaerobaculia bacterium
CTGTCTCGCGAATCAGCTCGTCGACATCGTGATTCTGAACCCGTCGACGGGGAAGACGGCGTCGTGTCCGGCGTGCTTCAAGTACTACAGCTGTCCTACGATCACGTCGATCGGCCCAGGCTTCGGCTCGTACCTGGGTGGAACGCAGGTCATCATTACCGGCCACAACTTCGAAGAGCCGGCGACGGTGGGCGGCGGAGGCACGGCATGGTCGCCCATCTCCGTGTCGTCGCAGGAAATCATCGCGATCACCCCGCCGCTCCTCGTGTCCGGGTGCACGGACGTTTCCGGGCCGGTGCTCGTGAACGGCACCTCGTTGAGCTGCCCGAACGCCGTCGGCCCCATCTTCACGTACTACGTGAAGAGCGTCAGCCCGTCCGTCCAGTCCATCTCGCCGAATCAGATCTCCGAAGATGGCCAAGACGGCGTCGTGGTCACGGGCATTAACTTCTTTGACCCGAACATGCGCTTCGTCGTCAAAATGCCTTCGGGCGGACCGATCACGAGGTTCCCGACGTCCAGGACGAACACCCAAATGACGTTTGACGCTCCGCCCTTCGTCGGCGCGTTCTTGACGGCGGCCTGTGTCGGCGCGGGAGGCGTCGCGGGCGTGAGGAGCCAGAACACGGCGGTCGAGCTCGATGTCGTCAACGGTACGACGACGTGTGCGGCCGTCGAGCAGCTGGTCTATTCCCCGAACGACCAGAGCTGCAGGGTTCCGGTGACTCCGCCGACCCCCCTCACGATTACGACGATCTCTCCGCTTCCAGACGCGACCAAGGGTTCGGCGTACAGCACGACGCTCGCGGCCTCGGGCGGGACACCCGCTTACGCGTGGTCGCTGATCTCGGGAGCTCTTCCGCCTGGTCAGGTAATCAGCGTGGGCGGCGTCATCTCGGGAACGCCTACGTCGACCGGAACATTCGTCTTTACGGTGAAGGTGACGGACTCTGCCCTCGCGAGCGCGACCGGGAGCTTTTCACTCAAGGTCAACTGACTCGTACTTTCCCGAGAACCCTGGTTCGGGCCGCCTCCGGGCGGCCCGAACTGTCTCCAGGCCCTATGCCGTAAACTTCAGAGGCGAGTAAACGCACATGGCGCTCTTCGGCGGTCCCTCCACCCCGGTTTCACGTCTGGAGGAGCTCAAGAGGCTCCTCCAGAAGGACCCGACGTCTCGCCAGTTTCTGGCGCTCGCGGAGGAATACCGCCGCCACGGGAAGTACCGGGACGCGGTGATCACGCTCGAGCGCGGTCTCCAGATGCACTCCACGTCCGTGGCGGCCTACGTGGCCCTCGGAAAGACCTATCAGCAGCTGGATCGCCTCGAAGACGCCATTCGCGCGTTCACGAACGCGCTCCGGATCGATCGCGAGAACCTGGTCGCGATCCGCCAGCTGGCCGAGGTCTACCTCGCAAGAGGAGACAAGGTCGAAGCAATCAAGAAGCTCAAGCTCTATCGCGGTCTCAAAGCCGGGGATCGTGACGTGTCGGAAATCATCCAGAGGCTCGAAGATGAGATGTCCGCGGCGGTCGCCGAACGTCCGCGGTCGGGTGTCCATCCGGCGCACTCCGAGCTTCCGGAGGCGACGCGGCCGTCGCCGTATGCGAGCGGTGTCCGCCGCACCGCCATGATTCCCCGGCTGGACCGCACGCCGACGCCGGAGGCGGCGCCAGCTCGCCCGCGCGAGCCGGCGCCGGACCTCATGGCGATGACGTATGACGGCGCCGCTCTTTCGCAAGCCGTCAAGGCGGCGCGCTCGGGCCCCATGGCCGCCCCAGTGGCGCCGCCCTTCGTGCCGCTGCCGGCCGCGAGTCTCCTCATGGAGACGTCTCCAGCGGCCGTGCCGGCGCCCATGCCCGCTCCGCCGCCCGCGCACACGCCCGCGGCGGCTCCAGAGCTGCCGCCGTTCACGGCTCCGATCGCGACGATCCGCGAGGAGCCGGGCCTCGAGATCGCGCCCTTCGCGCTCAGCGAAAACGGATTGGAAGCCGACGTCCCGGAAGAAGAGGCGACCGCTCCCTTCACCTTCCCGGTGGACCTCTACCGGACGGCGGCTCGGACGCGGCCTTCCGAACCTGTCGAAACGGCCCCGTTTGACGTCCCCGGTGTCCCCGACGACGCTCCCGAGGCACGTCCGGCGGTTTCCGCCGCTCCTTTCGCGCCGTCCGTGCCCCTCGTTACGGAGACTCTCGGGGATCTTTATCGCGCGCAGGGCCACATGGCGGATGCCCGCGAAACGTACCGGACGCTCGCGGAGGCCGATGCGGACGCGGAACGGGCGCGCGCGCTGCGCGAGAAGGCTGCCGCGCTCGCGCGGGGCGGGAGGACCGACCATCCGCGCCTTCGGCGCCTCGCGCGGCGGTTCCCAAAACGGATGGACGTCTCCGTTGACCATCTGCACGGGCTCATCGGCGGTCTCGTCGAGGGAACGGAGGGCATCCGCGCCGCGACGCTGACCGATCGCGCTGGACTGCCCGTGGTGATGGCCGGGGCTTCGTCGCGCGATGGCGCAATGGAGACTCTTGTCGCTGAGCTCAGCTCCTTCCTGAAGAACGTCCGGCGGACGACGTCCGAGACCGGCGCCGGAGAGCTCGAGTCTTTCGCGGTCGCCGGCCCGCATGGCGGGGCCGTCGTCTCGCGCGTGACCGGCGACTACTCTCTCATCCTGCGGGTCGACCCCGACGCGGCGCTTGGCGAGATCCGCTGGGAGGCGGCGCGCACGGCGCGTGCGCTCCGTCCGGCGCTCCGCTGAACGGAACGAGCGGGCGCTCGAAAGGAATCGAAAGGGCACGATGAACGTCAAGGAGATCAAGGAACTCGTCGAACTGGTTTCGCGCCGGGGCCTCGCGGGCCTCGAGATCGAGCGGGCGGGCTTTCGGCTCCGGATCGAAGGAGCCCCCGCGCACCGCGGGACGCCTGTCTTTGCGCGGGCCGTGGCCGACCCGGTCACCGCCGAGGCGCCCGCATTGCTCCGGGCCGGGTCGACGGCGGCAGTCGCCCCGCACGTGCCCCCCGGGCCGCCCGGCTCCGGAGAGAGCGAGGGCTTCCACGTCATCACCGCACCCATTGTCGGCACGTTCTACCGCTCCGCGAATCCCGATGCCGAACCGTTCGTGAAAGTCGGGGATGTCGTGGAAAAGGGCAAGACCCTTTGCATCGTCGAGGCCATGAAGCTCATGAACGAGATCGAGGCGGACATCTCGGGCACGGTGGTCTCCATCTACCCGCAGAACGCCCAGCCGGTCGAGTTCGGGGAAAAGCTCTTCGCAATCCAGCCGCGCTGACGGGAAACACGTGTTCCAGAAGATCCTCGTTGCCAACCGTGGAGAGATCGCGCTGCGCGTCATCGCGGCGTGCAAGGAGCTTTCGATCGCCACCGTGGCGGTCCACTCGGAGGCGGATCGCGACTCGCTTCACGTGCGTGCTGCGGACGAATCGGTGTGCATCGGTCCCGCCGCGCCGTCGGGTTCGTACCTCAACATCACCTCGATCGTCGCCGCCGCGGAGATTACGGGCGCCGATGCCGTACATCCCGGCTACGGTTTCCTCGCGGAGAACGCCCACTTCGCAGAGATCCTCGAGGAAGTCGGACTGAAGTGGATCGGCCCCTCGCCCGATGCGATCCGGCGGATGGGCGACAAGGCCGTCGCGAAATCGACCGTCAAGAAGGTGGGCGTGCCGACGGTTCCCGGCAGCCCGGGGCCTCTCGACTCGATCGAGGACGCGATGAACATTGCGGAGGGCGTCGGCTACCCGGTCCTCCTGAAGGCGGTGGCGGGAGGCGGAGGGCGCGGCATGCGCGTCGCGCGGTCCGACAAGGAGCTCGCGGCCGCCTTCGAGCTCGCGACCTCCGAGGCTGAGCGCGCCTTCGGCAACGGAAGCGTGTACCTCGAGAAGTACCTCGCGGAGCCGCGGCACATCGAGCTTCAGATCTTCGGTGACCGGGCCGGTCGCATCGTGCACCTCGGCGAGCGCGAGTGTTCTCTTCAACGGCGGCACCAGAAGATCCTCGAGGAGTCGCCTTCGCCGGCTCTCACCGAAACCCTCCGCGCGAAGATGGGGGCCGCTGCGGTCGCCGTCGCGAAGGCCGTGAGCTACGTCGGGGCCGGAACGGTGGAGTTCCTGCTGGACGACGACGGCTCTTTCTATTTCATGGAAATGAATACCCGGATCCAGGTGGAACACCCGGTCACGGAGATGGTGACCGGCCTCGACCTGGTGAAAGAGCAGATCCGCGTCGCGGCCGGGGAGCCGCTTTCGTTCGGGCCGACGCCGCCCGGCGACGGGCTGGGTTGGCGGCCGCAGGGGCACGCGATCGAGTTCCGGATCAACGCGGAGGATCCGGTCACGTTCGCGCCTTCTCCC
>JBBRRY010000071.1:0-3999 GCA_038245905.1 Thermoanaerobaculia bacterium
CTACGCGAGCACGTCGACTGCCGGGCAGATCAGCGGCTCGGAGCGGGAGTTCATGCGCATCGCGAACTACCGTCTGCTGCTGCTCTCGGGCTACGCCATCATCGACAACGCCGCGTTCCCGATCGTCGGCGATCCAAAGAAAGCGTACGACACGTACATCGAGCAGCTCGTCGAGGACGCGCGCGCGGCCGTCGACTCCGCCGTAGGCACGGGCGTCGTCGACCCCGACCGCATCGGCGTCACCGGCCACAGCCACGGCGCGCTCATGACGGCGAACCTGATCGCCCACATGGACCTGTTCCGTGCCGGCGTCGCGACGAGCGGCTCCTACAACAAGACGCTCACGCCGTTCGGCTTCCAGAACGAGCGCCGCTCCGTGTGGAAAGACCAGAGCGTGTACCTCCAGGTCTCGCCGTTCTTCTTCGCCGACCGGATCAAGCTCCCGCTCCTGCTCATGCACGGCGCGGACGACGCGAACCCGGGCACCACGCCGCTCCAGTCCGTGAAGCTCTACGAGGCGATCCGCGGGAACGGTGGCACCGCTCGCCTCGTGATGCTGCCCCACGAGCCGCACTGGTACGCGGCGATGGAGTCCAACGAGCAGCTCGCGTACGAAGAGCTGTGCTGGTTCGACAGATACGTCAAGAACGCGCGGCCCCGCGAGAAGGCCACCGAGTCGAAGGCTCCGGCCGCCGCGAAGCCCTGACGCCGAACCCGCCCGAGCGGCACCGAATCGTCGGCGCAACTCTAAGCCGAGGGTCCCAGGTTCGATCCGGGCGGGCGGGCGAATTTCTTGATGCGTCCAACTCGTGCGCTCGAGTCAAGCTGCCCTCGCCGATACCCCCTCATGGATGGGGCGGATTGAACTCGAGGGCCTCCGGCGGGATCGTCTCGTTGATCGCGGGTTCGTATGTGGTCGTCTCTCGAGTGTGAAACTTCGGGAACTCCGTTGAGAAGTCGACGCGGCGCAACAGGAACGACTTGAGGTCGATCCAGAGCGTGCGTTTCGTCCCCGCGTAGACCCCCTCGACCCGGCTGCACGCGGAACTGCCGCACTCAACGTCATCGAGCCGTCTCACATCGGTCATGTCTTTCGTGCTGCGGCCCGGGATTACCCCCGGAAGGAGCAGAACGGGAACCGTATGGGCAGATCCACCGGAGACGCCCGTCGCTCCTGCAAGACCCATGGCCAGTGAAGCAGGGGTCTCCGTGGCGGCATGGACATCCCACCACGTCCGGATTTCCGACGCTCGCTGCGAGACGATATATCGCTTCGTTCGACCCATGAAGCTCTCTCTGAACTCGAATCGGAACGATTCTGGACGCACGAAGGCGGTCTCGAAGGGGCGCTCTTCCACGCGCTCTCCCGTTTCCTCGAAGTAGACGATGCGGACGACGCCGGAATCACGATAGCTCCGACAGGTCGCGTACACCTGCGCCATTTGAGCGAGGATCTCGGAACCCGAGAGAGATTGAGGGGTTCCGGTCCCGACACCTCTCACCGGGGGTGCGGACATCAAGACGACGAGAAGCAACGACGCATTCGTCAGGGTCTTGATGTTCATGGCGGCCATCCGTTGGGGCGGTCTCACGATATCAGGCGCAGCGAGTACCAGGGGCGCGGCGTCGCGTGCAGGACGGACTAGTGGAAGACGATCGTGCGTGCTCTCGGCCGGGGTCATCGAGTGTCAGCGTAAACGTACTCGTTGCATCATCGAGACGGGCGTGGTCCCTGCTGGCATTGCTCGCGCCGAACCGCTGCGTCCCGCGCCCCGGAGCCTCCCGACTCGAGTGAGAGGGTGTAGTCGGCGATCGCCTCCCGAAAGCGCCCTTGCGACTGCAGGATCCGGCCGCGGTTGTAAAGCGCCGTCGCGTCCGCGTGCCGCTCGATGACGGCGTCGAGGTCGCCGAGCGCGCCCGCGACGTCCCCTTCCCGCACGCGAAGCGTGGCGCGGTTGAGCCGGGCCGTGTGCTCGGCATCGTCGCACGCGAGCGCGCGGTCGAAAGCATCGCGCGCTTCCGGCCAGCGTCGAGCCGCCATCTCGAGAAGGCCCGCCAGACACCACGCCTTCGCATCCCGTGGGGCCTGTGCCAGGGCGCGCTCGACGTCCTCCCGGGCGGCCGCAAAACCTCCCCGCTCGTAGAGCAAACCCGCACGATTGACGAGAGCCGCGGCGTGTTGGGGCTCGATGGCCAGCACGTGCGCGAGGTCCGCGAGCGCATCGTCCTCGCGGCCCAGCGCGCGCAGCACGAGCGAGCGATTGAAGTATGCCTCGGCGTAAGGAGGGCTCCAGGCGACGGCGGCGTCGTAGTCCTCCAGCGCCTCGCGCACGCGGCCGAGGCGCTGGAGGAGCACACCGCGATCCAGATGGGCTTCGCTGTTCGTAGGCTCGAGGCTCAGCAGCGCGTCGTAGTCGTCGAGCGCCCGCGCCGGCCGGCCCATGGCCGCGTGGATCCGCGCCCGATTGCGCAGCAGGATGACGCTCTCGGATACATACCGGGATGGCGCGTCGCGAGCGAGACGCCGCAGTCCGTCGGAGAGCAGCCGGAGAGCCTCCTCGTCGTGTCCGGTACGCATCTCCACGAGCGCGAGCGGATTACTGAGGAAGGCGATGTGGGCGGCCTTGGCCTCCGAATCGGGCAAGGACTCTGTGAGCGCGATCGCCTTCCCGATCCAGGCCCGCGCCGCGCCGTAGTCGCGCCGCTCCGCCGGATGGAACCGGGCGTTCAGGATGGCCATGGCGTAAGCGCAGTGGGAACGAAGCGCGGGCTCGTCGGTGACGGATTCGATCTCCCGGCAGGTGGACTCTGCTTCCTCTAGCCTGCCGAGCATGAGGAGGGAGAAGACGATGTTCCGGCCCAGCTCGCCGAACACCGGGTGTTTGACGGCGCCACCGATCAGACGGGTTCCGCGCCGCGAGAGGTCGAGGCTCGCCTCGTAATAGCCCATGCGCATGCACTGGGCGGCCGCGTGAACGAGGAGCTCGACGTCGGGCGTCGTCGTGCGCTCACTGTGAAAGGGGATGGCGCCGAGCGCGAGCGATGAGGACGGCGCGGCGCCGGAGGCGCGGACCGCCGCGATGAGTCTTGCGAGGCGGGTCGCGTGGAGCCTTCCGCGGAGCTCCGCGCTGGAGAGATCGTAGACACGCCTCGCGCGGGGATCCTTCGACGTGCAGTCGGATTCGACATAGCACCGAGCCAGGGCCCTCTGGCGCGCGGGAGAGAGCGCCGTCTCGCGGTGGCCTGCGTCGTCCGAGGTCCCGGAGACCGGCCGCGCGGCGAGCCGGACGGACGCGTGAGCCCTCAGCGCGGAGTGAAGCGGCTCGTCCATCTCTTCGGTGTGAGTGCTTACGCTGACCCGGAGCCTCCGGGGATCCGCCCGAACGAGGAGGATGGCGATGAGCTCACGATCCAGCGGATCGGCCGCCTGAACGTTCTCGAAGCACACGGTGGAGCGAGAAGGGGCCTCCTGGACGAGAGTGGCGAGAAGAAAGTCCGCTACGCCGTGCGCGAGACGCGCGGTGTAGCTGCGGGAGTTGCCCTCTCGCGACAGCGACAGCTCACGAGAAAGAAGATCACCAACAGGGAGGAGCCGCCCGAGTTCCGGGGTGATCGATAGCAGAGTGAGCGCGTGCCTGAGCGTGAGATCGGGTTCGGCGGCATAGGCGCCGGGCACGATCGCGCGCAGAAGCGCAGTCGTGCCGGTATACGGGCCCCCGTGATTCCGGTGGCAGTCGACGACGAACGCGGACCGGTTTGCCGCCCGGAAGACGCGGACCCGAATCCGGCGAAAGGGGGCGACGACCCACTCGTGCCGCGTCTCACCCGAAGCCGGACTCAGGAGGTCGCCTTCAGCCCGCTAGCAGGCTGTTGAAGAAGGGCCTGTTTTCTGGAGACGAAGGCGAGAGAAGAGATTCTTAGAGGGAAGAGATTGCCGAGGGCGGCGGTTTCGACCCCTACTTTTCGTCTTGATCCGCCGCTTTCGGGCGAATCCGGGGC
>JBBRRY010000072.1:0-3900 GCA_038245905.1 Thermoanaerobaculia bacterium
CTACCGGAACCGCTGGCAGCACGACAAGGTCGTCCGCTCGACGCACGGCGTGAACTGCACCGGCGGGTGCTCCTGGAACATCTACGTCAAGGAAGGGATCGTCACCTGGGAGATGCAGGCGGTCGACTACCCCCTCATCGACCGCTCCCTCCCGCCGTACGAGCCGCGCGGCTGTCAGCGCGGGATCTCGTTCTCCTGGTACCTCTACTCCCCCATCCGCGTGAAGTACCCATACGTGCGCGGCGTGCTCCTCGACTTCTGGCGCGAGGCGCGCGCGAAGCACGAGGATCCCGTCGACGCGTGGGCGAGCATCCAGGCCGATTCCGAAAAGCGCTCCCGCTATCATCGCGCCCGCGGAAAGGGAGGCTTCCGCCGCGTGAGAATCGACGAGGCGATGGAGATCGCTTCGGCCGCGAACGTCTACACGGCGAAGAAGTACGGGCCGGACCGGGTGAACGGCTTCTCGCCGATCCCCGCGATGTCCATGCTTTCCCATGCCGCCGGCTGCCGCTTCCTCCAGCTCTTCGGCGGGGTGAATCTCTCGTTCTACGACTGGTACTCCGACCTGCCCCCCGCGTCCCCCGAGGTCTGGGGCGAGCAGACCGACGTGGCCGAGAGCGCCGACTGGTTCCACTCCAAGATGATCGCGGTCGTCGGCTCGAACCCGAACATGACGCGGACGCCCGATTGCCACTTCCTCCCCGAGGCGCGGCACAACGGCAGCAAGCTCGTCGTTTTCGCCCCCGACTTTTCGCAGGTCTCGAAGTACGCCGACCAGTGGGTCCCGATCCACGCCGGGCAGGACGGCGCTTTCTGGATGGCCGTCTCGCACGTGATCCTGAAGGAGTTCTACGTCGAGAAGGAGACGTCCTCCTTCGCGTCTTACGTCAAGCAGTACAGCGATCTCCCGTTCCTCGTCGAGCTCTCGCCGACGTCGCGCGGATTCCGCGCGGGCCGCCTCCTCCGCGCCGACCGCCTCGCGGACTACGCTTCCGAGGAGAACGGCGAGTGGAAGTTCCTCGTCCTCGACGGGAAGACGGGCGCGCCGAAGATGCCGGGCGGCTCCGTCGGACACCGCTGGGGCGAGGCGGACGGAAAGTGGAACCTCAAGCTCGAGGACGCGAAGACGGGTGCGGCGATCGACCCTGCCCTCACGCTCCTCGGCAAGCACGACGAGGTCTGTCAGGTCGAGTTCGAGCAATACGAGGCGGACAATCTCGTCCTGCGCGGTGTCCCCGCGATGCGCGTCGCGACGAAGGACGGCGGAAGCGCGCTCGTCGTGACGGCGTTCGACCTCCTCCTCGCGCGCTGCGGCGTGGGGCGCTCCCTCGCGGGCGAATACCCGGCCGGATACGACGACGCCGACCTCACGTACACGCCCGCGTGGCAGGAGAAGTGGACCGGCATCGACCGGAAGACCGTGATCTCCTTTGCCCGCGAGTGGGCCAGGACGGCCGAGAAGACGGGCGGCAAGTGCTCGATCATCATCGGCGCCGGTGTCAACCACTGGTACCACAACAACCTGATCTACCGGGCCGCGATCACGGCCCTCATCCTGACCGGCTCCGTCGGCAAGAACGGCGGGGGACTCAACCACTACGTCGGGCAGGAGAAGCTCGCGCCGGTCGCCCCCTGGTCCTACCTCGCCTTCGCACGGGACTGGGCGAGCCCGCCCCGCCTCCAGAACGCCCCGTCGTGGCACTACATGAACTGCGACCAGTGGCGATACGAGGCTGAGTTCACCGAGTACAGTCCGGTGCCTTCGGGCGGCACGGACGGCGAGGGCCGCAAGACGCTCGCGCAGGGACACACGGCCGACCTCCAGGTGAAGGCCGTCAAGAACGGCTGGCTCCCGTTCTTCCCGCAGTGGAACGAGAGCTCGCTGGACGTCGTGCGCAAGGCGCGCGAGGCCGGCATGAAGACCGAAGCCGAGATCGTGGCGCATACGGTCGAACGCCTGAAGAGCGGCGACCTCAAATTCGCGGTCGAGGACCCGGACGCGCCCGAGAACTGGCCGCGCGTCTGGTACATCTGGCGGGGAAACGCGCTTCTGGCGAGCGCGAAGGGGCACGAGTACTTCCTCAAGCACTATCTCGGCACGCACACGAACCTGATCGCGAAGGAACGCGCGGAAGGGCACGTCGAGGACGTCACCTGGCGCCCCGCCCCGGAAGGCAAGCTCGATCTCGTCATCGACCTGAACTTCCGGATGGACACGTCCGCGCTCTACTCGGACATCGTCCTCCCCGCCGCGACCTGGTACGAGAAGGCCGACCTCAACTCGACCGACATGCACTCCTTCATCCACCCGCTGTCGGCCGCGGTCTCGCCCTCGTGGGAGTCGAAATCCGACTGGAACCTCTTCCGCGACCTCGCGGCGAAGACCGCCGAGCTCGCGATGCGCCACTTCCCCGAGCCCGTCGACGACCTCGTCATGACGCCTCTCCAGCACGACACGAATGCCGAGATCGCGCAGCCGTTCGTGCGCGACTGGGCGAAGGGCGAGTGTGAGGCGATTCCGGGGAAGACGATGCCGTCGCTGAAGCTCGTCCGCCGCGACTACCGCAAGCTCCACGAGAAGTTCATCGCCCTCGGTCCGGAGATGCGCAAGGGGATCGGGGCGCACGGCATAAAGCTGAACGTCGCCAAGCAGTTCGACGAGCTCATCGCGACGCGCCCGACGACGGTCGTCGACGGCGTGACGCTCCCCTCGATCCAGGAGGCCGAGCACGCCGCCGACGCGATTCTCCACCTCGCCCCCGAGTCCAACGGCGAGGTGGCCTGCGACGGCTACGCGTACCTCGAGAAGAGAACCGGCGTTCCGCTCGCCGATCTCGCCGAGGGGGCTCGCGCCGCGCGGACGACGTACAAGGAGCTCCAGGCACAGCCACGCCGCGTCCTCAACAGCCCCTGCTGGTCCGGCCTCGTCACGGGCGGCCGCTCCTACTCGGCCTTCACGACGCAGATCGAGCGGCTCGTGCCGTGGCGGACTCTGACCGGACGCCAGCACCTCTACCTCGACCATCAGGGCTACCTCGACTTCGGAGAGAGCCTCCCGACGTTCAAGCCCGCCGCACAGCCGGCCCAGTACGGGGACCTCCGCGAGAGCGTCGAGGACGGCCTCCTCCTGAACTACCTGACCCCGCACGGGAAGTGGCACATCCACTCCACGTTCTACGACAACCACCGGATGATGACGCTTTCGCGCGGGATGGAGCCGATGTGGATCAACGACAAGGACGCGGAAGAGTTGGGCATCGTGGACAACGACTGGGTGGAAGCTCATAACGACAACGGCGTCGTTTGCGTCCGTTCCGCCGTCTCGGCCCGCATCCCGCGCGGCATCTGCATCCTCTACCACTCGCCGGAGCGGACGATGGGCATCCCGAAGTCTCCGCTTCGCGGAGGGCGGCGGGCGGGAGGGCACAACAGCCTCACCCGTATCCGGTTGAAGCCCGTTCTCATGATGGGCGGCTACGGCCAATTCACGTACCACTTCAACTATTGGGGCCCGACCGGGGTCAACCGCGACACGTCCGTACGCGTCCGGAAGCTCTCCCGGCTCGAGTACTGAGGAGAACGAGTCATGGACGTACGCGCGCAGATCTCGATGGTGTTCCACCTCGACAAGTGCATCGGCTGCCACACCTGTTCGATCGCCTGCAAGAACGTCTGGACCGACCGCAAGGGCGCCGAGTACATGTGGTGGAACAACGTGGAGACGAAGCCCGGGACGGGGTTCCCCACGGCCTGGGAGGACCAGGAGAAGTACAAGGGGGGCTGGGAGAGGAAAGAGGACGGCACCCTGGAGCTGCGCGCGGTCGGCAAGGTCCGCGGCGCCGCCACCGTCTTCCACAACCCGAACCTTCCGACGATCGACGACTACTACGAGCCGTTCAC
>JBBRRY010000073.1:0-3892 GCA_038245905.1 Thermoanaerobaculia bacterium
GTCCGGCACGTCTTGACGGTCTTCCCGCGCGACATCAACGTGAGCCGGTCGGCGCCCGCGAACACCTCCGCGAGGCGGTGGGTGATGAGGACGACGGCCCCACCCGCGTCGGCCCGCGCTCTCAGCGACGCGAAGAGCACCGCCGTCTCGTCCGGCGAGAGGACGGCCGTCGGCTCGTCGAGGACGAGGACCTCGGGATCGCTCGCGAGCGCGCCCGCGATCTCGATGCGCTGCCGCGTTCCGACGGGCAGAGTGTCGACGCGTGCCTCGGCGTCGCCCAGCTCGAAGGCGAAGGCCTTCGCGACACGCGCGACGCGGGCGCGGCGCTTAGACGCGGACTCGAGGAACGGCGCCGTGGGATCCAGGAACGCGAGGTTGTCGGCGACGCTCGCCGCGCCGATCAGGAGATCGTGCTGCGGCACGAGAGCGAGCCCCGCGTCCCGGGCATCGTGCGTCCCCCGGAACGCCACCGGCAATCCGTTCCTGAGAATCTCGCCGGAGTCCGCCGCCTGGCGTCCCGCGGCAATCGCGACGAGCGTGGACTTGCCCGCGCCGTTTTCGCCAAGGAGGGCGTGGATCTCGCCCGGAAGAATGACGAGACTTGCTTCGGAGAGAGCCTGGGTTTCGCCGAAGCGCTTCGAGATTCCCCGAAGCTCGAGGGCTGGAATCAGAAATTTCCCCGCGGGACGACGAGCGTTCCCGCCTTGATCTTCTCCTCGGTCGCCTTCGCCTCCTCGGCGACGGCTAGCGGGACGTCTGCCTTCGTCGCCGGGTTCCAGACGAACGAGATCACGCCGCTCTGGAGGCCGTACCGGAGGGGCTGACCGTCGAACTTTCCGTCCTTCACGCGGCGCGCGGTCTCGACGAAGGCGCGCGGCATGTCGATGACGGCCGAGGCGAGGATGGCCTGCGACAGCGCGTTCTGGTCCTTGTTCGTGCCGAACGCGCGAATCTTCCGGTCCTCCGCGCCCTTGAAGACGCCCAGCGCCGCCGCGTCGGCATTCTGGAAGAGGAAATCGCAGCCCTGGTCCGCGAGCGCGAGTGCGGCGGCCTTTGCGCCCGCCACGTCCTCGAACGAGCCCGTGAAGACGCGCCGCACCGTTCCGCCCGGATGCCCCGCGACAAACCCCGCCTCGTATGCGAGGAAGGTGGACTTGATCGACGGCAGCTCGACGCCGCCCACCATGCCGGCAGTGCCCGTCTTCGTCATGCGACCCGAGACGAGGCCGCACAGATAGGCCGCCTGTTCAAGCTCGAAGACGATGGGCGCGAGGTTCGACGCGGTCTTCGATCCGGAGGTCGTCACGAAGACCGTCTTGGGATACTCCTTCGCGACACGCTCGGCGGCGTCCTGAAACTCGAAGCCGTGACCGAACACGAGGTTCGTGCCCTTCGCCGCGTAGGCGCGAAATTGCTCTTCGAATTCCGAAGGCGACTTCACCTGGACGTGCGAGACGGACGCGCCGAGCTCTTTCTCGATCGCTTTGAGGCCCTCGTACGCTCCCGCGTTCCAACCGGCATCCGAGATCGGGCCGGGAGTCAGCAGCGCAACTCGAAAGCCAGCCGGTTTCGCGGGCGGCTCGGCCCTGCCGCAGGCGAGGAGGGCGAGAACGGCGGTGGAGGCTGCGAATGCGCGCAGAAATCGACGGGTCACGTGTCCTCCTCGGCGGCTGCTTATGATCATGCCATGGCGCTCGGGATCGATTTCGCCGCGAAGGCGCGCATTCTCGACTTCGTAAGGCCTCTTTCGGTCTCCCTGGACGGGATGACGAGTTTCGGGTTCGTCGACAGGAGACTGAGGATTTCGGAGATTCTCTTTGAAGGTGAAGAGGGGAGGGAGCGCGCAGGAGACGCCGTGGGCGCGTTGCCGGCGCGTCTCTTTCTCCTGGCCGCCTTCGCGGGCCTCCCTTCCGCGCGCAAGGTCACACGCGACAGTCGCGAGGAGCTGCTTCTGCGTTCCCTCCGTATTCCATTCGAAGAAATCTCCTCTCTCGTCTCTTCTCTCAACCGCCTCGAGTCTTCGCCCGAAACGCCCGAGGAAAAGATCGTCCACGACGCGATGCTTCTTGAATCCGTCGGCGCGTACGGCGTGACGCAGCTCCTCGTCGCGGGGGCGCGCGAGCGGATGACGCTCGGCGAGATGGCGCGCGAGATTGCGGAGAAGATGGCCGGGGCACGCTTCGTGACCGAGGCTGGCTGGCGCCTCGCGGCCGACCGCGTCGCATTCGCGGCGCTCTTCGCACGGAGGCTCGCGGAGGAAGCGGTCGAATTCGAGGACGCGCCGCCGTCCGGTTAAATGATCGAGCGACCCGAATCCACGGCGACGATCTGGCCGGTCATCGATCGGTTCTCCAGAATCGCGATCGCCATCGCCATCAAGTCCGCGACATCGACCGGACGTGCGAGGGGCGTTTTTCCGACGAGGGCCGCGATCGCTTCCGCGCTCATCTCGGCTGGAGGCAGGACGACGCCTGGCGCGACAGCGTTGACGCGGACGTTCGGGCCCATGGCGACCGCGAGGTTGCGGACCAGGGCGTTGAGGGCCGCCTTCGCGGCCGCGTGCGGGATGTGCGACGGCCACGCCTGCGTGGCGGCGACATCGGAAACGAACAGGATGGATCCGGACGAGCGCGCGAGGGCGGGCGCCGCCGCCTGCGCGAGGAAGAACGCGGCGCGGGGGCCGGCGCGAAAGATCGCTTCCCAGTCGGAAAGCGAAACGGAGGCGAACGGCTTCGGGATCCACGGCGACGCGGCGTGGACGAGGGCGTCGAGGCGCGGAGGCGAAGAAGAAGAAAAGAGAGAGGAAGAGAAAATTGCTTCGATGAGCGCATGGGGCGCGCCGTCGACCGCGAGATCGGCTTGAAACGCCTCTGCGCGGCCCCCCTCCCCCTTTCTAAGAAAATCAACTGCGCGGCCCGCCGCTTCAGGATCGCTTCTGAAGGAGATCGCGATGGAATAGCCATGTCTGGCCAGCGCTTTCGCGAATTCGAGCCCGAGGCGCTTCGCCCCGCCCGTGACGAGGGCGACCTTCATCCGGGTCCGGCCGCAATGTCCGGGGCGGGAGGCACGAGCGTTGCGGCCTCGTCCATGAGCTGGTTCGTCGCGGCCATGGCCACGACCTCGCGCCCGAACGCGACGACGTGTAGAAGCACGCAGCCCATCGCGGCGACGAGGTGGAGCCAGGCCGGCGTCTTGCCCGTGTGCGCGGTCACGCCCAGGAGGCCGGCGGCGAGCGCGGACAACGGAGCAAAAGTGCAGAGTGCCGAGGTCCGGACCTTGAAGCCCTTCACGCGGGCCAGGATGTAGTCGCGTCCGGCCGCGTCCGGGCGCTTCGCGGCGGCTTCCTTGAGCATCTTTCCCGTGCCGATGAAGAAGAAAAGGATCATCGACTGCGTGAAGAGGGAGAACAGTACCGTCGGGACGGCGAGGGCGATGTGACGCGCGGCCGTGATCGAGCCGCCGAGCGCGTGAGACAGCGCCCACCCCGAGAGGCTCGACAGGACGAGTCCGGCGAGAGTGAAAACCGACAAAAGAGTGAGTGCAAGCGCCACGAGACACTATAATCCGTGCGGTTCAGGGACAGGCAGCGGAGGTTTTTCATGACGGCACGGACACTCGTCGACATTTTCCGGAATCTCGCGGACACACCGAAGCCGGATCTGTTGCTCTACAAGCAGGGCGGGAAGTGGATTCCCACTTCGACGGCCGAGTTCATGGACCGCGTCAAGTCCGTTGCGTGCGCTCTCGAGGCCCTCGGCGTGAAACAGGGCGGGCGCGTGGCGCTGCTCTCGGAGAACCGGCCTGAGTGGTCGATCGTGGACTTCGCCTGCCAATGCTACGGCGCGGTCCTCGTTCCAATTTTCCCGACGATGGTCACCGAGCAGGTGGCCTA
>JBBRRY010000074.1:0-3704 GCA_038245905.1 Thermoanaerobaculia bacterium
GAGGAACGTCGCGTGAGCGGCGCAGCGGCGCAGGACGAACGCGAACATTCCGCGGTAATTCACGGGCGTGGTCATCGAGCATTGGATGTAGCGCGTGCCCTCCGACAAGCGTCGGATCGCTTCCGAGAGTGCCGGGACGATCTTCCCGCGCCGGCCGAGGTCCCGCCGGATGAAGACGCACGTGAAACGCACCGTGCGCGCGTCCACCTCGTGCGTGATGACCCAGCCCACGATCGCGCCATGCAGCCGGATCCCGAGGCTCGAGACGGGCTCGAAACCGAGGGCGTCGTGCCTCCACGGCTCGAGGCCGGGCGTGATCCATGAGGTAGCGCGATGGCTCTCCCGGAGCGCCTCGCGCTCACCGTCGGTCAGGTCCTTCCACGGGAAGACCTCGTAACCCTCTCCGAACGGATAGCGTCCGTACCACTCCATCCGGCGGGCTTCCTCGAGTGTGAATCGCATGGAGAGCTGGCGGAATTCGGGCCGCGACCAGCTCGCCTTCTCGAGGACGCGTTCCAGGGCTGCCTGGTCCGGCCTCCCCGTCATGTAGGTGCCGTTCGTCGTCTCGACTCCCATGAGCGAAAGGCACTCCTCGCTCGCGCCGAGCAGGGCAGTTCCGAGACCCCGCCCCCGTTGCGCGGACCGGACGAAGAGAGAAAGCACTTCGGCCCTCGCCGTCTGTCCCTCTTCGACCTCCGCGAGCACAAGTCCGGCGGGCTCGCCGTTCACCCGCGCTCCCACCGCGACCGGCAAGACGATGGGATGACCCGCCATGTCGGGATGCAGGGGCGCGCGCTCGAGCGCGAGCAGGTGGCGATAGGCGGGGAACGTCATCTCAAGGAAGCGGGGGTCGACCGGGGCGGCGAGCGTCTCAAAGCGAACCTCGAGGGGCGTTCGGGAGACCGCGCTCATCCGGACCCCATCGTCCGGCCCCGCGCCCACGGACGCCTCGAAGGCAAGCACGTTCGGGAGCAGACCGGGTCTCGCGAGGCGGAGCAGCGTGTAGGCAATCCCGGCATGCCCACGGAAGAAGCCGGGGAGGACGCCCGCGCTCTCCTCCTCGGTTCCGCGCAGCCGGTAGCCGCCGCTCCGGCGCGCACGGGCGAGCATCGCGCGGAGGCGCTCCTCGGCCGCCGACACGAGGTCCGGCCGGTCGAGCGCGCGGCCGGCGGCGTTCAGGGACTCCACGAGCCCGGCGTTTCCGCAGCACACGTGGTCGAGCGACAGCAGACCAACCCGCCGGGTCGTCTCGACGGCGATCTCGAGATCACGCATCAACTCTGGACCGCCCAGATCCCGCATCGCGACGCGGGCAAGAGCGATTCCGGGCGCCCCGTGACACCACGCCCTCATGTCGAGGCGTCGGATCCCGTCTCCCTCCCTCAGGAGAACCGGCCAGTTCCCCATCCCGGAGTCGAAAATCGCCGCCTCGCCCCGGAGGGCCGCGCGGGCGGCGCCCGAAAAGTCCTCGCGACCCGTAGCCTCTGCGAGCCGCGAGAGCGCGAGCGCGATTCCACTACCGCCGTGCGCGAGGCCCGCGAGACAGAGGCCGTCCAGGGACGGCCAGCCCCAGGCCCCGCCCCCGAGATCCCTTCGCCGGGAAACGAGATGCTCGCCGCACCGCAGGGCCGCGCGGAGCGCGTCAGGATCCCCGGTGGCGGCATGGAGCGCGAGGAGACCCAGGATTGCTCCCGCCGCTCCGCCTTCCACGTCGTACGACGAATCCCGCGCGATCCGCTCGGGCGTCACCAGGGCCGCGGTGCGGCGAGCGAGAGTGAGCGGCCACTCCTCGCGGAGGAGGCCCGCCGCCGCCGCGTAGGCGTACACGAGCGAGCCGATGCCGTGGCAGGCCCCAAGGCCCTCAGCCGCGGCGAGCGCCTCGAGGCCCGGCGCGTCGAGCACGCGCGCGAACGGCATCGCGCAACGGCGCGCGGCCTCGCGGAAGCGCGCGAGCCCCGTCACCGCCGCGAGGGCCGCGAAGCACAGGAGCACTCCCGCACCTCCGTCGTAGAGGTAGTACGCCGCCCCCCGATCGGCTCGATCGGAGCCGCGCACCGCCGCGGGGTCGATCCACACGAGCGCGCCGTCCTCCCCTTCGACGGCGTCCGCGAGGATCGCATCCGCGAGGCGGACAGCCTCGACCTCGAACGCGCTCTCCGTCACGGCCGGCCCGGAATCCGCGACCGGCTCGGCCGTGTCGTCCGCCGCCGGCGCGCGCGAGCTCGAGCCTCGCGTGAGGCTCGCCGTCAGGAGCCGGACCTCAGCCGCGATGTCCTCGTCGCTCATCCGCGCGAGGCGGGCCCGCAGCGCCTCGACGCCCGAGCGCGCAAAGTACCCGGCGACGCGGACGCCGGCGCGCGAGATGAGATCCGACTCCGCGGCGCCGACGTCGAACGCCGGGATGTCCATCCGCTCGAGAGACGCGCGTTCGTCGGCCGCGAGCGGCCACGGATCAAGCGCGCCGTCATGGGCGACAGACGGGGGGCCGGGCGCGTCGAGACGAGCGCTGCGCACGCGGTCTTCCCGGAGGCAAGGCAGCGCCGCGGCGGCGTCGAGGAGGCGCGCGTACGTCTCGCTGGGACGGAAGACGACGCGCACGCGATGACGGCCGAATCCCGAAAGCGGTCCTTGCCCGGCCTCGAGCTCCGCCCGGCGTGACTGAAGGAACCGGGCCATTGCCAGAAATCCCTTCAGGACCGCCGGCGGCCGGTCCTCCGCGCGGAGGTGCCGGCCTCCGAGCTCCGGCAGGTTCACGCCGTCCCGGCCCTCTCCGTTCAGACCGCTCACGTCGCGGCGACGTCCCTCGGCGTTCGCTTGCTCGAGGGTCAGGAGGCCCGTCGCGAGAACGGAGGCGTCCAGACGAGCGTTCGCGGCGTCGAAGGCGCCGCGCCCCCGAGCGCCGGGCCGCCTCTCCGGCTGGAGCACGGCCTCGGCATCCACGAGAACGGGGCCGCGTGGGGTCGCGACGACGTTGTCCATGTGGGCGTCCCGCGCGCCGAGGAGCCACGCCACCGCCAGAAGTCCCCCTGCGGCCCGGAAGTAGGCCTCCGCCGTCTCCTCGGACGCGAGGGACGCCGGCTCCGCGAACTCCGCCCAACCGTAGCCGTCGCGCACGACGAACCGAAGCGCGGGTGGGGGGTCCTGCGCACCCGCGCGGCGAAGCCAATCGAGGAAGCCATTCCACTCGGCCTCGAGGCCGACGTGGCGGGGTTTGTACACGACTCGCGGACCGCTCTCGAACGTCAGAATCACGACGCGCCGTCCGCCGTGGTGGCGGTCGGAGAGGCCCGCCGCGACCGCCGTCACGAGACCCGACGCGCCGAATGCCTCGGCGAGCGCGGCGCGATCGGCCGCGAGGCGCCCGACAAGCTCCGCCGCCGCCGCGGCCCAGTCCCGCGCGAGCGAGGACGCGATCCTCTTTAGGACGGGGAATTCCGCGAGGAGAGCCTCGAGCCCGGCGCCGGTCTCCTTGATCGCCGGGGCGCCCAGGAACGAGAGGTCGGCGAGGAGCGCCCCCTCGAGCGTCCGGCGCGCCGCGGGCGCGAGGAGCGCCGCCTCCGCCCGCTCCCACGCGGCCCCTCGCGCGGCGCGGACGAACGGAATCCAGACGTCGGCGAAGGGCGGGACGACGCGAAATGCTTCGAGCTCCGGCGGCGTGCCGGAGGGCGGCGGTCCGGTCACGGCTGCTCCAAAGAAAGCGCCAC
>JBBRRY010000075.1:0-3678 GCA_038245905.1 Thermoanaerobaculia bacterium
CTCGGTCCGGATCCGCTCGGCCGCGGCCCGGAGCGAGTCGCGCGCCGCGATTGCGTTCGACCGGTCGACGATGATGTGCTTCGACACCCTCCAGAGCCAGCCGAAGACGGGGATCTTGAGGATCTCCTTCTTGCCGACCGCGACGGCCCGGTACGGGAAGAACGTCCCCCACGTCGCGATGTCGAGGTTCGACTGGTGGTTCCCGACGACGACGGCCGGCTTCGTCGCGAGCATGGCCTCGATGTTCTCGGTCTCGACCCGCCAGAAGACGAACCGCGTCATGACGATGCCGAAGCTCCGGATCCACACCATCGCGGCCTTCTCCCCGTTGCGGAAGAGCGCGTAATGGAGGAGGGCGACCGCCGCGAGAAAGACGAACGCGAAGCCGCCGACGGTGCAGGCGAGGACGAACCAGACGTGGAAGACCAGGCGGCGGAGGAATCCACCGGGTCCGCCGGCTGATGAGGGCATGCCGCATTATCGACGGATGCAGTACGAGGCAGGAGTCGCGATCCTCGGCGGCGGGGCCGCCGGACTCATGGCCGCGATTCGCGCCGCGGAAGCCGGGGCGAAGGGCGTTGTCGTCCTCGAGGCGGCCGCGCAGCCCGGCCGCAAGATTCTCGTTTCCGGCGGTGGGCGCTGCAACATCCTTCCGATGGAGGAGGCGCGCGAGCGGTTCGTGTCGGCCGCGCTGCCGCGCGTCGTCGGCCGCCACCTCGCCCGCGTCTCGCTTGAGGAGCAGCGCGCGTTCTTCGAGGAGCTCCTCGGAGGGCCGCTGCGCGAGGAGCCGGAAGGGAAGAAGCTCTTTCCGCCTTCGAATCGGGCCAAGGACGTGCGTGACGCCCTCGTCGCACGGGCGATCGCGGCGGGTGCGGAGATCCGGACGGGCGCCGTCGTGCGCGAGATCGGACGCACGGAGGGCGGCTTCGCGGTCCGGCTCGCGGGCGGGCCCGACGTGGCCGCACCGCGCGTGATCCTCGCGGCCGGGGGTCTCTCGGTCCTTGGCGGTGGCGCCGACGGCGGAGGCTTTGCGTGGGCCGAGGCGCTCGGCCACACCCTCGTTCCGACGTATCCCGCTCTCGTCCCGCTCACGGGCGACGCGCCGGCGCACCACGCGCTGAGCGGAGTGAGCGCCATCGCGCGCGTCACCTCGAAGAGCGCGGGGGAGAGCGCAACGAGCGAGGGCGGCTTCCTCTTCACGCACAAGGGCTGGAGCGGCCCGGCCGTCCTCGACGTCTCACACGTCGTCGCGCGGGCCGGAGGCGCGGCTCAAGTGCGAGTCTCTTTTGGAGGCGACTGGGATTCGCGCCTCGTCGCTGGCGCCCGCTCCGGCCTCTCCCTCTTCAACCTTCTAGGAAAATCCTCTTCTCTTCCCGACCGCCTGATTCGGCTCGTGCTCGACGTGAGTGGCGTCCCGGATCAGCCGCTCGCGCGGCTTCCCCGCGACGCGCGGCGGCGGGTCGCGGAAACGCTCGCCGCATTCCCGCTTCCCGCCACGGGGACCGAGGGCTACCGGACCGCCGAGGTCACGGGAGGCGGAGTCGCGCTCGACGAAGTCGACCCGGGCAGCGGGAAGAGCAAGGTCGTCCCGGGGTTATGGCTTGCGGGCGAGGTGCTCGACGCATTTGGACCGATCGGGGGCTTCAACTTCCAGTGGGCCTGGGGCACGGGCTGGACGGCGGGGACGTCGGCCGCGCGGCCCTGACTATTTCTTCGCGCCGTCCCACCAGCTCGAGAGGTGCGCCGTAGGGGCTTCCGGGGCTCCGCGATCGTAGTGGGAGACGTCGTTGAAGAGTGTGAGGCGCGCATGCGACGGGTCCTTGAAGTCGAGGACGTTGAGGCAGGCGGGGCTCTGGTCGAGGCGGTCCCGGTAGAAGCGCGGATCGAAACCGAGGAGGGCGGAGAGCAGGAGCCGGATCGTGGCCTTGTGCGAGACGACGAGGGACGTGCGCCCGGCCTGCGCGGCGACGAGGTCGGAGAGGGCCGGGAACGCCCGCGCCGTCACGGCGAGGCCGCTCTCTCCGCCTTCCGGCGCGAATGTGTAGGGATCGGTGTCCCAGCGCGCGTACTCCTCGGGCCAAAGCGCCTCCACCTCGCGCCGCGTCCTCGTCTCCCAACGGCCGTGCGAGATTTCCCGGAGTCCGGGAACGGGTTGGACGGGAAGGCCGTGCGGCGCCGCGAGGATGCCCGCGCTCTCGAGGGTGCGGCGCATCGGACTCGCGTAGACGGCGGAGACCGGCTCGTGAGAGAGGCGCTCGGCCAGCTGGCGGAGCTGGGCCCGGCCGGAGTCGGAGAGGTCAACGTCCGTCTCGCCGGCGAAACGGTCCTCGGCCGAGAGAATCGTGGCGCCGTGGCGAACGAGAAAGACGCGCGTCGGCATGGGTTCAGCCTCTTACAGAGAGATTCTTTGAAGGAAGAAGAACGCGGAGGCGTTCGCGCCACTCACCCTGCAGCTCTATCGTGGCGCCCACGACCGAGCCACCTGTGCCCAGAGCCTTTTTGAGATCCTTCGCCAGACCTTCTAAGAAATCAGTATTTCTCGGGAGCCCGTCGAGAACCGTCACCATTTTGCCGCCCCGGCCCTTCGATTCGAGCCGCAGCTTGACGACCACCTTCGAAGGAATCTTCTCTTCTTCCTTCGAAGAACACTTGCATTCCTTCTCCGGCCAGCCGCACGTCGCGCAGACGCGCCCCACGCCGGTCGAGTAGACGAGCCGCACGGGGTCGGGCCGGTTCACGCGGGGATTATCCTCTGCCCGGTATGGCCAATCCGATCCCGGTCGCCCCCGGCGTCACGATCCCCGCGGCCGCGCTCGAGGCGCGGCAGGTGCGGGCGTCGGGCCCGGGCGGGCAGAACGTGAACAAGGTGGCGTCGCGCGTCGAGCTGCTCGTGGATGCGGCGCTGATCGAAGGGCTCGACGCGGCTGCGCTCGCGCGCCTCCGGGCGCTCGCCGGCCGGCGCCGTGCCGCCGACGGGCGTCTGCGGCTGGTGGCTCAGGAAAGCCGGGACCGCCACCGGAACCTCGAGTCCGCCCGTGAGCGGGCTCGCGACCTCGTCGCGCGCGCCCTTTTGGTGCCCACCGTTCGCCGGCCGACGCGGCCGTCCCGAGGCGCGCGCGAGGCGCGCCTGCGCGAAAAGGTCCTGGGAAGCCGCCTGAAGGCGGTGCGCCGCCCCGTCGGCGCCGATGAATAGCGCATCTGAACTACTGCGTTTCAGGGTTCTGGTGCCCCATCGTTAGGAGGATGGGGGCGATCCCGCCCCAACTTAGGAGGAATTGTCTATGTCATCCAGCGCACCGCGGCAGTCCGTGACCGTCACCGACAACCGCACGGGAAAGACAATCGAGGTTCCGATCGAGAACGGCACGATCAAGGCGCTCGATCTCCGGGTTTTGAAGGCCTCCCCGGAGGACTTCGGGCTGATGACCTACGACCCTGCGTTCATGAACACGGCGTCCTGCAAGAGCAAGGTCACGTTCATCGACGGGGACAAGGGCATCCTGAACTACCGCGGTTACCCGATCGCCGAGCTTGCCGAGAAGACGACCTACCTCGAAACGGCCTATCTCGTGCTCAACGGAGAGCTCCCGACCCGGGACCAGCAAAACGACTGGGTGAAGGACATCACGTTCCACACGATGGTCCACGAAAACATCAAGGACCTCATGAAGGGCTTCC
>JBBRRY010000076.1:0-3433 GCA_038245905.1 Thermoanaerobaculia bacterium
ACGAGGACGATTCCGATGATCATGTGGAGGGCGTGGAGGCCGGTGAGCGCGAAATAGAGCACGAAGAACATCTGCACGTGGTTCGAGTCCGCGCCCTCGAAGTGGAACGCCGGACCGGGAACGTGGTGGTGCTGGAACTTGTCGTAGTACTCGAAGCCCTTCACGACGAGAAAGACCGTCCCGAGGGCCATCGTGACGGCGAGGAGCGCGGCCGCGAGCTTTCCCCGGCCCGTCTGGCCGCCGCGCACCGCGAGGGCCATCGTGAGCGAGCTCGCGATCAGGATGACCGTGTTGAGGGAACCGAGCGTGATGTTGAGCTCGTGGCTGCCGGCGCGGAACGCGTCCGGGAAGCTCGTGCGGTAGAGGCCGTACGCCGCGAAGAGCCCGCCGAAGAAGAGGATTTCCGTGACGAGGAACGTCCACATGCCGAGCGTCGCGGAATCCTTCTGCTGCTCGTAGCTGTCGAAGTGGTGGGCGAGCCCCGGTGCTTCGGCGTGGCCCTCGGAGTGGCGGCCCTCAGACACGACTCACCCCCGGCATCGGAGCTTTCTCCGTGTACGTGTAGGGCGGGGACGTCACGACGGGCGTCGTGTCGAAGTTCAGGACCGGCGGCGGCGATGTCGTCTGCCATTCGAGGCCCGTCGCGCCCCAGGGATTCGCGGGAGCCCTCGGGCCGTACCGCATCGACCAGATGAAGTAGATGAGGGGAATGAGGTAGCCGAGGCCGAGCACCGTCGCGCCGGCCGACGACATCACGTTCAAGACCTGGAATTCCGGCGGGTAGGAGTGGTAGCGGCGGGGCATCCCGAGGTAGCCGAGGATGAACTGCGGGAAGAACGTGACGTTGAAGCCCACGAAGACCACGATCGCCGAGACCTTCGACCAGAACACGGGGTACATGCGACCCGTGATCTTCGGCCACCAGAAGTGGAGCCCGCCGAGATAGCCCATGATCGCGCCGCCGACCATGATGTAGTGGAAGTGGGCGATGATGAAGTACGTGTCGTGCACGTGCGCGTCGATTCCGAGCGTCGCGAGCATCACGCCCGTGAGGCCGCCGATCGTGAAGAGGCCGATGAAACCGAGCGCATAGAGCATCGGCGTGTCCCACGAGATCGAGCCCTTGTAGAGCGTGGCCGTCCAGTTGAACACCTTGATCGCGGACGGCACCGCGACCAGCATCGAGAGGATCGAAAAGACGACGCCCGCGTAGATAGACTGGCCCGAGACGAACAGATGGTGGCCCCAGACGAAGAAGCCGAGGACCGCGATACCGACCGACGCGAACGCGACGAACTTGTATCCGAAGATGGGTTTGCGCGAGAACGTGGCCACGAGCTCGGACACGACGCCCATCGCCGGAAGAACCATGATGTAGACAGCGGGGTGCGAGTAGAACCAGAAGAGGTGCTGGAAGAGAACCGGGTCGCCGCCGAGCTTCGGATCGAAAATGCCCACGTGGAAGACGCGCTCGGCCGCGACGAGCAGGATCGTGATCGCAACCACCGGCGTGCCGAGGATCATGATGAGGCTCGTCGCGTAGTGACCCCAGACGAAAAGTGGGAGCCGGAACCACGTCATGCCCGGCGCGCGCATCCGGTGGATCGTGACGACGAAGTTGAGGCCCGTGAGGATCGACGAGAAGCCCGTGATGAAGACGCCGAGGCCCACCGTGACGACAGCCGTCGTCACGTAGTTCGTCGAGAGCGGCGTATAGAACGTCCATCCCGTGTCGACGCCGCCGTGGAGGAGCGCCCACAGCGTGAAGAGGCCGCCGATCGTGTAGAGGTACCAGGAGAACAGGTTGAGGCGGGGGAACGCGAGATCCTTCGCGCCGATCATGAGCGGGATCAGGAAGTTCCCGAGCACGGCCGGAATGCTCGGGATGAGAAAGAAAAACACCATGATCACGCCGTGCATCGTGAACAGGCGGTTGTAGATGTCCGCCTGGAAGAGGTCGCCCTGGGGCGTCACGAGCTCCATCCGGATCAGGACCGCCATGAGGCCGCCCAGCGCGAAGAAGAACGTGACCGAAAAAAGATAAAGAAGCGCGATGCGCTTGTGGTCGCGCGTGAGGAGCCACGACTTGAGGCCGTAGGCCGCGTTCAGGTAGTGCGTCCGGGGGAACTCCTCCGGAGCCGGACAGGGCGTCGTGGTCATTTCCCGGCCTCCGCCGCCGAAGACGGCACCGCCGCGGAAGCGGCCTTGAGCGACTTGACGTACTTCACGAGCTGGATGAGCTCCTCCTCGGAGACCTGTCCCTTGAAGGTCGGCATGATGGGCTGGTAGCCTTTGACGACCTTGGCGGCGGGATTCAGGATCGACTCGCGGATGTAGTCGTCGTTCACGACGACCTTCGTGCCGTCGTTGAGGGAGACCTGCGTCCCGAAGATGCCGTTCAGGATCGGCGCGCGCGCCGAGCTGTCCGGCCGGTGGCAGGTGTTGCACGACTTCGCGACGAACAGCTCGTCGCCGGATGTCACGCCCGTGGCCGACGGACCGGACTTCTCGCCCGCGAGCCAGGCTTCGTAGGCGCGCGGCTCCATCACGACGATCGAGCCGACCATCTTCGAGTGCTCGACGCCGCAGTATTGCCCGCAGAAGAGATGGAACGTGCCCGTCCGGTTCGCCTTGAACCAGTAGGTCGTGTAGCGAGAGGGGAGGACGTCCACGTGGATGCGGAACGCGGGCACGAAAAAGTCGTGAATGACGTCCTCGGAGATCATCTTCAGCTGCACGGCCCTGCCGACGGGGACGTGGAGCTCGTTGATCTCGCGTCGGCCGTCGGGATGCTGGATCTTCCACATCCACTGGCGGCCGGTGACCCAGTACTGGACGGCGCCCGCCGGCGGGCGGTTCTGCTCGAAGAAGACCTTCGTGCCCCAGCCGAAGAGGACGAGGAGGAGGCTGAATGGGATCACGGACCAGACGAGCTCGAGCGCGTGGGATTTCGGGTTCGTCTCGTAGATGTCGATCCCGACTTGGTTCGCCGCCGTCCGGCGGTACTTCACCATGAAAACGAGAACGAGGATCGCGATGAGCGCGGAGAAGAAGACGAGCCCCGAAAGGGCGAAAAGCATGAGGTGGTCGACGGAGCGGGCGACGTCCGACGCCTGTTCGGGCAGGAGGGGGGAGTTCGGAATCAACGGGGTGGCCTCTGTGCGCTCGCACGTTCGCGCCGCAGCATGATCGTCACGAAACCCACGAGCGTCACGAGAGTGAGCGCCGCGCCGCCGCGCAGGAGGTTGCGCACGGCAGCCGTGTAGCGGCCTGTCTTCGGGTCGTAGTGGTAGCAGAGAAGCAGAAGCTGGTCGACCACGTTGCCGATTCTTTCCTCCGACGCCTCGATGATCGCGAAGCGGAGATCCTTGGCCGGGTATTCGATCCCGAAGAAGTACTTCGCGATGCGGCCCTGCGGCGTCAGGAGCATGAC
>JBBRRY010000077.1:0-3269 GCA_038245905.1 Thermoanaerobaculia bacterium
GTTGAGCTGGCGCGCCGTTCCGAGGAGGCCCGCGTTCGCGCCGAGCTCGTTCACGAACCCGGCGTCGCCGCCGACGAGACGTGCGACGTTGATCGTGCGGCCGGGCCCGGCAACGGAGAGCTTCTGCGCGCGCGCGGCCCAATCGGCTACGGCAGCGAGCGCGGACCTGCCGTCCCAGTACGCGAGACCGGAGTGCGCCGCCTTCCCGGTCGCCTCCAGCTTCCACTCCGTGAGGCCGCGCCGGCCCGTGACGAGCGTCTCGCCGCCCGCGCACGCCCGGCCGGGCTCGAGGACGAGGACCAGGCGGGCCCGCTCGCTGTAGCGGCGCATGGCCGAGGTGGAGATCGCCCCTTCCGATTCCTCGTCGGGGACGGCGAGGAGGAGGAGATCCGCGGGGACCTTGTCCTTGCGGCCGGTGGCGGCGAGCGTGTCGAGCGCCGCGACGAGCATCGCGAGGCCGCCCTTCATGTCGAGCCCACCCGTCGCGTGCATTCTCGAGCCGTCGACTCTCGGCGGGATCGCGGAGAGCACGGTGTCCATGTGGCCCACGAGAAGCAGGTGCCCGCCGGCTGTCGCCGGGCCGCGCGCGAGAAGAACCGGCTGCAGGGCGCCGTGTGCGTCCCGCTCCTCGGCGATCTCGACGGCGAGACCGTGCCGCACGAGCTCTTTCGAAAGCCGCGCGGCGACGCGGCGGAGCCCGTCCGCGTTACCGCTTTCCGACGAGATCGTGCACAGGTCCACGAGCAGAGCGCGCGCCGCCGTGAGGGGATTCTCCGTTTGTGTGGCCATCCGGTCTCCTGATCGCGAGTGTATCCTCGGCGCCGCTGAACTCTCTCTTACGTTTCCCGCTCTCCCGGATCGCTCTCCGGCGCCTCTGGATCGCGCTGCTGGCGCTTCCGTGCGCTCTTCAGGCCGGCAGCCGCCCGCTCTCCGTGGACGACTTGTCCCGGCTCCGCGTCATATCGGACGTCCAGGTTTCACCGGAGGGAGACTGGGTCGCGTACACGGTCGCGGGTCTCGACCCCGAAAAGGATCGTACGCAGCGGGATCTCTGGATGGCGAGCTGGGACGGGCTTCGGAAGATCCGCCTGACGTGGGGGCCCGAGAGCGCCAGCAAACCCCGCTGGAATCCGGCCGGCACGAACCTCGCGTTTCTTTCGGCGCGTGGCGACGAGAAGGAAAAGAAGAAGGGGTCTCAGGTGTGGCTCCTCGATCGCGCGGGAGGAGACGCTCAGCGGATCACGGACATCCCGGGCGGCGTCTCGGACATGGCGTTTTCGCCCGACGGCAGGAAGCTCGTCCTCGAGGTCGAGGACCCCGACCCGGACGCCGAGCCGGAGCTGAAGGAAGGCTGGAAACGCAAGACGAAGCCGCCAATCGTGGTCGACCGTTACCAATTCAAGAAGGACGACGGTGGTTACCTCGACGCACGTCGGAGCCATCTCAAGCTCCTCGATGTTTCCACGGAGAAGCTCGAGTCCCTCACCTCGGGCCGCTTTTCCGAGGAGTCCCCGGCCTGGTCGCCCGACGGCGCGCGGATCGCCTTCGTGAGCAACCAGACGAACGAGCCGGACCGGAACGACGAGTCGGCGATCTTCGTCGTGGAGGCGAAAGTGGGAGCGGAAGTGCACAAGCTCACGTCCCACGGGGGTCCGGACGGTGGCAAGCCTTCCTGGAGTCCCGACGGAAAGTGGATTGCCTTCCTGCGCGGCGACGAAACGAAGTACACCGCCTACAACCAGAACAAGCTAGCCGTGGTGCCGTCCGCGGGGGGCGACGCGCGCGTCCTGACGGCCGCCCTGGACCGGAGGATCTACGGCCCGCTCGTCTGGAGCCGGGACGGCACGCGCCTCGCGTTCCTCGTCCAGGACGACCGATCGAAGTACGTGGGCCGGGTCTCGCTGTCGGGCGGCCCCGTGGAGAAGCTCACGAGCGGGCGCCGCGTGGTGGACGACCTCGCCGCGCGGAAGGACGACTTCGCCATCCTCACCGGCACGGCGAGCGAGCCTCTGGAGGTTTCGGCGCTGGAAGGCGGAGCGCTCCGAACGCTCGCGAACCACAACGAATGGCTCAGGGACGTCCGCCTCGGTGTCGTGGAAGACTTTTCGAGCCGGAGCGCGGACGGCACCGAGGTCCACGGCCTCCTCGCGAAGCCGCCGGACTTCGATGCGGAGCGGAAATATCCGACGGTCCTGTGGGTCCATGGCGGGCCCAACATGCAGGACGAGTACAACTTCCGCTTCGAGCGCCATTTCCTCGCGGCGCGCGGCTTCGTCGTCCTCGCGGGCAACTATCGCGGAAGCTCCGGCAGAGGATCCGCGTTCCAGAAGGCGATCTTCGCGGACTGGGGCAACAAGGAGGTCCAGGACCTGCTCGGCGCCGCGGATGCAGTTGTGCGCGCGGGGATCGCCGACCCCGATCGGCTCGGCATCGGCGGGTGGAGCTACGGCGGCATCCTCACGAACTACGTGATCGCGCGGGATTCCCGGTTCAAGGCAGCCGTGAGCGGCGCGTCTTCGTCTCTCCAGCTCGCGATGTACGGCACCGACGAGTACGTCCTGCAGTACGAGTCCGAGCTGGGACCGCCGTGGAAGTCAGCGGACCTCTGGATCCAGCTATCGTATCCGTTCTTCCACGCCGACCGGATCAAGACGCCCACGCTCTTCATGGGAGGCACGCGGGACTTCAACGTTCCAGTCGCCGGCGCCGAGCAGATGTACCAGGCCCTGCGCAGCCTCGCCGTGGAAACGGGGCTCGTCATCTACCCGGACCAGAAACACGAGATCGGCCCTCTGTCCTACCAGCGCGACCGGCTGGAGCGCTACGCTTCCTGGTTCTCCCGGTTTCTGACTCCGCCGTCCGGCGAGAGGCCGGGAACGAAACGCCCGTGAGGCCCGACCTATACTTCGGGTCGTGAGACTCCGTAAGAGCGCGATGGCCGTCGCCGCAGTGGCCGCCGTTTCCTTGCTTTTCGCCCCCGTCGTGAGCGCTCAGGAATGGCGCGGAGGAACCGCACGCGCCGAGGGGACCGTGAAGAGCGCGAACGGGGAACCCATCGAGGGGGCGAAGGTCTCCCTCCGCTGGGGGAAGAGCAGCCACGGAGGTCCGGACCTCAAGACCGACAAGAAGGGCCACTGGGCGATCCTCGGAATCGTCGGCGGCTCGTGGGACGTGGACTTCGAGGCGCCCGGCTACCAGACGAAGAAGATCAGCGTCAGACTGAGTGAGTCGGGGCGGAACCCGAACGTCGATGTCCGGCTCGAACCGGA
>JBBRRY010000078.1:0-3075 GCA_038245905.1 Thermoanaerobaculia bacterium
CGGCGAGCTGCCGGTGTGGGTGCGCCCGGTGATGTTCGGCCCGCTCCTCGGCGCCGCACTTGTGGCGCTCGCCCGACGACGGCGGCCTCGCACGTGCGAGCTGCCTGCTCTCGCGCCGGAGCCGCGCGTCGCGCTCGTCGTGCCCGTGCTGGATGAAGAGGAGGCGCTTCCTGCGTTGCTCAGAGAGGTCCCCGCGCGCGTCGTCGACGAAGTGATCGTGGTCGACGGCGGCTCGCGCGACCGCACGCCTGCACTCGCGCGAGCCGCAGGCGCGAGCCTCATCTCCGAGCCCAGGCGCGGGTACGGACGCGCCTGCGCTGCGGGCGCAGCGGCGACGGACGCAGAGATCATCGTCTTCATGGACGGCGACGGCAGCGACGACCCCGCCGAGCTGTTCAGGGTACTCGAGCCCCTGCTCGCGGGCCGAGCGGCCCTTTCCCTCGGCGCCCGCGCCGACCTGGAGTCGGGAGCGCTCCTCCCCCACCAGCGGCTGGGCAACGCCGTCGTCGTCGGCCTGCTCCGGCTCGTGTACGGCATCCGACTAAACGACGTGCCCCCGATGCGTGCGATTCGGCGCGAGGCGCTCGAGGGGCTGTCTCTATCCGAGATGACCTACGGCTGGCCCACCGAGATGATCGTCAAGGCCGCTCGTGCCGGTCTGCCGATCAGCGAGGTCCCGGTCCACTGGCGGGTCCGCCGAGGCGGCTCCTCGAAGATCGCCGGTCGCGCCTGGCCGTCGGCGCGCGCCGGCGCGCTGATGCTCGCGGTCGTCGTGCGCCACGCATGAGCGAGACAGTTCTCATCGTCGCGAAGGCTCCCGTTCCCGGGCATTCGAAGACGCGCCTCGCACCGCCGCTGACGCCGGACGAGGCCGTCGAACTGCAGCGTGCGCTGCTGCTCGACACGCTTGACGGCTGTCGCGCCGATTTCCCTCAGACTGCACTGCTTTACCGCGCTCCGGATGACGTCCGCGTGCTCGCCGCCCTCGCCGGTCCGGACACACGGCTCGTGCCGCAGGAGGGCGAGGGTCTCGCCTCCGCGTTGCAGTACGGTATCTCCCTGCATCAGGCCGATGGCCCGGTCGCGCTCGTCTCGTCGGACATCCCGGGAGTCCCGGCGGGCGCCCTCCTGCGGGCGTTTCGCGAGCTCGAGACCGGCGCCGACCTTGTGCTCGGCCCGGCGCTCGACGGCGGCTACTGGCTGATTGCGATGCGCGCCTTGGACGCGGCGCCGTTCAGGGACATTCCGTGGTCGACTCCAGCCGTGCTCGCAGTGACGATCGAGCGCGCTCGCGAGGCTCGACTCAGCACGGTCCTGCTCGAGCGCTGGCGTGACATCGATACGCCCGCGGACCTTGCTGCGCTCGCCCGAGAGACGCCCGCCGCGGCGACGAGAACACGCGACGTCGTCGCCGACCTCGCCGCAACGCACGAGCTCGAATGCGAGCAGGCGCCCGGGCTCGTCGAGACTACCCTGCTGTCTAGCTCGCCGTGGCGCGCGGTCATCCGCGACCACCTGACGGCGAACGGGAGCGAGAGCGAGTACACGTACCTCGCTGTTCCGGACGCCGTCTTCGTCGCGGCGGTGACCGACTCCGGCGAGATCTTGCTCGTCCGCCAGTACCGCCATCCGGTGCGTGAGTGGACGCTCGAGGTGCCTGCCGGCTCCGTCCTCGACGGCGAATCGCCCACCGACGCCGCCCTCCGGGAGCTCGCGGAAGAGACGGGCGGCCGGGCCCGCGAGCTGATGCACCTGACGAGTTTCTACTCCTCGAGCGCGCATCTGAGCCTGCGTTCGGACGCATTCCTCGCCACGGGTGTCGAAGTCGGCGAAGCGGCGCCAGACGAAGACGAGGAGGTCACGACTGTTCGGCTGCCGCTCGCGGAGGCTGTCGCGCGGGCGCGGGAGGGGCGCTTCGTCGAGGGACAGACCGCCCTCGCAATCCTGCTCGCAGGCGAGCGACTCGAGCGGCGGAGAGCGAATAGCGGACGAAGGGAGCACGCGTGGCCGGAAAGATCGTGATCGACCCGACCGCGGGCCCCGCGGACGGTGAGGCCGCCGCCGCCTTCCTCATCGCCGCGGCGAACGTCTTCACCAACTGATGATCGGCATCGTCGGCGGCTCCGGTTTCTACTCGTTCCTCGAGGAGGTCGAGGAGGTCGAGCTCGACACGCCCTACGGCATGCCTTCGGCACCGATCGCGCTCGGCGAAGTGGACGGCACGCGAGTTGCGTTTCTCCCACGCCACGGACGGAGGCACGAGCTATCCCCGAGCCTCATCAACTACCGGGCGAACATCTGGGCGCTGCGCGAGGCAGGCGCGCGTCGCATCCTTGGTCCAAACGCCTCGGGAGCCCTGCGCGCCGACCTTGCACTCGGCGACTTCGTCGTGTGCGACCAGTTCGTCGACCGCACGAAGGCCCGCGCCGACAGTTTCTACGAAGGCCCCCAGACGACACACGTTTCCGCAGCCGACCCTTACTGCCCCGGGCTGCGCGCCCTCGTCGTCGCGACCGCGCGCGAGCTCGAGATTCCGGTCCGCGACGGCGGCACCGTCGTCACGATCGAGGGGCCGCGATTCTCTACGCGCGCCGAATCGCGCTGGTTCGCCGCCATGGGTTGGGACGTCGTCAACATGACCGCGTACCCCGAAGGCCACCTCGCGCGGGAGCTCGAGCTCTGTTACGCCAACATCTCCATGGTCACCGATCACGACGTCGGCGTCGAGGGCACCGAGCCCGTCTCTCAGGAGGACGTCGCGAGAGTCTTTGCTCGAAACAACGAGCGGCTGAAGCATCTTCTCCGCACCGTCATCCCTCGCATCTGCCCGCAGCCGCGCGACGTCTGCGCGACTGCTCTCGAACACGCGCGTTTCTAAGCGAGCAGCTCGGAGCGAACCACCGTTCCCCTGAAGGACGACGCAGTACGCGTGAACGTGCTTGCGGCGACGCCCTTTCGCTTCGACCACGAGCTCCTCCGGCTCGCCGAGCCGTTCGTCGAGGTAGAACTCGCTCCCGTCGGCTTCGACAACTGATCTGTCGCGAGTTCGCCGACCCGGAACATGTGCAACGAGGC
>JBBRRY010000079.1:0-2893 GCA_038245905.1 Thermoanaerobaculia bacterium
CATGGAGCGCACTCTCAACCGCAACCAGGTGCGCGCCGTGATCCAGCGTGGACTCCTCGAGGGCGGCGGGAGCTACCGCAGCCTTCTCGACGTGTTCCACCTCGCGAGCGACGACTATCAGCGGTTCATGGACTTCCTCCGACACCAGCAGCTGAAGCCCTGATCGGAGGGGCCTCGTGACCCCCGCCGCCGTCCTCTTCGATCTCTACGGAACGCTCGTCAGGGTTTCGTCCCGGCCGTTCTCACGGCGGCTTCCGGAGGCGCTCGGCGTTCCCCGTGCTGCCTGGTCGGCGCTGCTCCGGAACGGCCTCCTGACGCGGGCCTTCCCGGACGACGAAGCGTTCGCGCGCTTCGTCGCGGAGTCCCTCGCGCCGGAGCGGGCCGCGTGGGCAACCGGGGTGTCCCACGCGCTCCTCTCCGCCGAGCGGGACAGCGTCTCGCTCGTTCCGGGCGCGCTCTCGCTCCTCGCGTTCCTGAAGCGCCGCGGAGTCAAGCTCGGCCTCGTTTCGAACCTCGCGAGCCCGTTCAAGTCGCCGGTCGCCGCGCTCGGGCTCGCGTCCGCTTTCGATGCCGTCGCGTATTCATGCGACGAGGGCGTCGCGAAGCCGGACCCGGAGATCTACGGCCGGACTCTCGCGCGGCTGGGCGTAACCGCCGAGGATGCCCTCTTCGTGGGCGACAGCTCCCTGAACGACGTGCGTGCGCCGGCGGCGTTGGGCATGCGGACAGCCGGCGTTGGCGTCGCGGGCACGGACGCGACCCTCGCTACCGTCGCCCATCTCGGGCTCCTCGACCTCTCGGTGTCGCCGTTCGTTCCGTGGCTCGCCGTGGGCGAGGCCGTTCCCGTCTGGAACGAGGGCGTGGTCGTGGAACGCGTCGTGCCCCTCGCGGACGACGAACATGGACGTTACAACCTCGTCTACCGCGTCGAGGGCTGCGGGCGCGGCGGGGCGCCCGTGACGCTCTACGCGAAGCGCTTCCTGCGGCCGGAGTCCGTTCATGTCGAGATGTTCGTGTACGGCCTTCAGGCGCTCACCGGCCTGCCGGCGTGCGAGGCCGCGATTCTCCCCGGGCCGGAGCCTCTCCTCGCCATCACCGAGGCGCCGGGCCGGAGGCTCGCGGGCGAGACGCAGGACCCCGAAATCGCATACGAGGCCGGGCGGCACTTTGCGTTCGGGTTCCTCTTCTCGAACGCGGACCTTCGGCCGCGGAACTCGTTCGAGGACCGCTCGGCGGGCTCCACGCGGCTCACGGTCGTCGATCTCGAGCACTGCCTGTTCAACCTCGCGATCGACACCGGAGGGCTCGAACGGCCCGAGCGTCCGGAGACATTCGACCTGATGGCGAAGGACGAGTTCGCGAGTCGCTTGAAGAAAACGGTATTGACTCCACGCTCGACACGCCGGGCCCGCCGCTGGTTCTGCGGGGACGCTCCGAAGGGGTCGCCGGTCGACAAGGCATTCCGCGCGGGGTTCCTCGATTTCTACCGAAGTCAGCAGAAGCACGCCGACGCCCTCGTCGATGCTCTCCTCGCGCGGGTGCGCGCCGAGCCCCCCCTCGTGATCGGGACTCACGGGTACCGCCGCGCGATGGCCGAGGTAGATGTCGCGGACATTCGCGCGCGCCTCGAGACGGATCCGGAGGCGGCTTACGAGGCGACCTGGTGAGCCGGATCGCGGGCCGCGATGGAGCCCTGGCTCCATTTGATGGAGGCCCTCCTCGCGGTTGAAAGTGATTTGCAGCACGATCGTAGGGGCCGTCCCGAGTGGAATGAACGACTTCGGCACGAGCGCCCCCTTGGAACGGATCCTGCGTTGAGGTTCGACAACGAAAGGGAGGAATCATGTCGGAACAACTGTCACGTGGCGAGATCCAGGATCTGCTCATGAAGTTCTCGAAGAGCAACCCTCAGTACCGCGAGGCGCTCATCAAGAACCCCAGGGCCGTTCTCGAAGGCCAGATGGGCGGGAAGATTCCCGCTGGCGTCACGGTGAAGGCCGTCGAGGAGACGCCGAACACGATCTACGTGGTCGTGCCATACGTCGCCAAGCCCGGCGACGAGCTCTCGGACGGCGATCTCGAGGCGGTCGCCGGGGGCAAGGCTCTCGGCGCGATCGGCAACGTACTCACCGGCGGGATCAGCGGAGCCGTCGGGGGCCTGCTCGGCGGCGGGGGCGGCGGCGGCGGTGCTGCCGGCGGCGGCGGGGGCAGCCACGGCGGCGGCGACTCGTACACCTGCAACACCTCCAGCGGGGGGCAGAACACGCGCGTCGAATTCAACTCGGGCGTCACCCTCAAGTAACGCGTCGCCTCGATCCGTCGTCTCTTCTTTTCCCCCATCGTCAAATTCTTCAACCCAAAGGAGTCAATCATGCCGGAACAGCTGACACGCGGTGAAATCCAGGACCTGCTCACGAAGTTCTCGAAGAGCAACCCTCAATACCGCGAGGCGCTAGTCAAGAACCCCAAGGCCGTTCTCGAGGGCCAGATGGGCGGCAAGCTTCCCACCGGCGTCTCGGTGAAAGCCGTCGAGGAGACGCCGAATACGATCTACGTGGTCGTGCCGTACGTCGCCAAGTCCGGTGATGAGCTCTCGGACGGCGATCTCGAGGCGGTGGCCGGGGGCAAGGCCCTCGGCGCCATCGGCAACGCCGTGGGCGGAGCGATCGGCGGAATCGGCAATCTGCTCGGTGGCGGCGGCAGCCACGGCGGCGGCGGCGGCGGTAGCCACAGCGGCGGCGACACGTACGAATGCAACACGTCCCAGGGCGGGCAGAACACCCGCGTCGAGTTCAACTCGGCCGTCACCCTCAAGGGCTAAGAGACCGCTGTTGCCGGACCGGTCCTCGCGTTCCGGAGCAACCCTGCGCCACCCTCCGCTTCGGGGGGTGGC
>JBBRRY010000080.1:0-2816 GCA_038245905.1 Thermoanaerobaculia bacterium
CGCTCCTTTGGAATGGCCGAAGAGCTGGCTCTCGATCAGGGCTTCCGGGATGGCGCCGCAGTTGACGGGGACGAAAGGAGCGGAGCATCTGGAGCTTCCGTAATGGATCGCTCGAGCGACCAGCTCCTTGCCGGTCCCGCTTTCGCCGGTTATCAAGACCGTGGCCTTCGTGGAGGCCGCCTTTGCGATCGCACGAAACACTTCCTGCATCGCCTCGGATTCGCCGAGAAAGCCGTGAGGCCGCATGGGTTGCGGCGGATCGACCTTGCCCGCCCTGCGGAGGCGCAGCTTCTCGAGAGCTCGCTCGACGGCCGCAAAAAGCTCTTCGTCGGTAAACGGCTTGGGAAGATAGTCTTCTGCCCCCGCCTTGACCGCTTCCACGGCACTGCCGACGGACGCGAACCCGGTGATCATGACGACCTCCGTGTCCTTGAGATTCTCCCGGATGTGTCGGACAAGCGTCAGGCCGCTCGCACGCGGCATTCGGAGGTCTGTGATCACGAGCTCGACCGGCGTTTCCTGAAGACGCTCGATCGCCCCATCGACGTCACGGGCCGTAAACACCACGTAGCCGCGGGAAGACAGGTTCCTTCCAATCACCTCCACGGTCTCGGGGGTGTCGTCGACGACGAGAATTCGAGCTTTTTCAGCCACGCGTCTCACCCGGGGCGGCGGCTTCTGCCGGGACGTGCGGCGTCCGCGGCAGGCGGACCTCGAACCTGCTGCCGCGGCCGACCTCGCTCTCCACGCGGATCGTCCCGCCGTGCGAGCTCACGATGCCGGACACGACCGCCAGCCCGAGGCCGGTCCCCTCGCCGATGTCCTTGGTCGTGAAAAACGGCGCGTAGAGCCGCCTCTGCACCTCCTCGCTCATGCCCATGCCCGTGTCCGTCACCACCAGGGAGACGTGATCGGCCTCGCTCGAGGTCCGCACCTCGAGCGTCCCTCCTCGGGGCATGGCCTGAAAAGCGTTGACGGCGAGATTCACGAGAACCTCACGGATCTGGGCGGGGTCCGCCGTCAGGTCCGGCAGATCCTCTTCGAGCACCTTCACGAGCGTGATGCCGGAGCGCGTGTGCCGCGAGGCCAGCAAGGGCAGCACGTCCTCGACCAGCTCGTTCAGCCGGACGGTCGCCTTTGCGGCGGGCATTCGCCGGGCGAAGAGAAGCAGGTTCCGAATGATTTCCCGCGCGTGCAGGGTGACCTTGATGATCTTGTCGAGGTCGCGAGCCACGGGCGCGGGAAGATCCTCGGCCTTGCGCGCGAGCTGGGCCAGCCCGAGGACGCCCGCGAGCGGCTCGTTCAGCTCGTGGGCGACGCCGGCCGCCAGCTGGCCGATCGTGGCGAGGCGGTCCGCGTGATCGAGCTTCTCCGTGAGGTTCGAGCGCTGCCGTGCGGCTCGCCGGCGCTCGACGATCAGGGAGAGCTCGCTCGCCACGGCGTCGAGGAGACTGCGTTCCTCCGGCAGGAACGGACCCTCGCCCGCTTCCGGCCTCGCCTCGCGGTAGACGACGAGCACCTCACCGCACGTCTCGCCGGCGACGACGATGTCCGCGCGCTGGCGGAAACGGCCGGTGCGAAACCCGGGCGTCGAGAAGGAGCAGCCCTCGACGGTGATCCTGGCGGACGCGATTTCCGGGAACTGCCACGCGGGCGGGAGGAGGCCGACGATGCGCTGCATCGTTTCGTCGAGGGACAAGTCGGTCTGGACGGCCAAACGGGCAATCGAATAGAGGCAGGTCAGCTCCTTGACGCGCTCCGACAGGGCGAGTTCCGGATCCTTCTCCGTCAGGGGCACCGCCAGCGGCAATGCGCGGATCGGCCAGGGCTCGCCCCTCCCTTTCTGTAGATCATCGAGCGGCATGGATCGCCTCCTCTTTCTCTTCGATCGCCGTCAGGATCTTTACGATCGACTCCGAGAACTTTCGGGCACCTTCCTCCTCGAGCTCTCGCGAGATCTCCCCCTCCGCGATCCCCAGCTCGGCGAGACGCTGGAAGACGGAATGAGCTTCGGACAAGTCATCGTGGATCCGTATCTTCGGATCGCCGTGGTCGCGGTAGGCCTCGAAGGTCTCGGGCGGCATCGTGTCTACCGAGTGGGGCGCCACCAGCGCCTCCACATAGTAGAGATCCGGGTACGAGGGATCCTTGGTCGACGTGGAGGCCCAGAGCGGCCGTTGAAGCCGCATTCCCTTTTCATGCAACCGATCGAATCGTGGCCCCTGGAACGTCTTCTCGAACGCCTCATAGGCGATTCGCGCGTTTGCGATCGCGACTTTGCCCCTCAGAGAGCGAGCGATTTGTCGCTCATGGTCGGAGCGGTTCGCGGCCGTCGCCACCGCGTCGAGCTTCTTGTCGACGTTTGAATCAACCCGGCTGACGAAGAAGCTCGCCACGGAACGGATGCGCTCCACCGGCTGGCCCGCCGCGACGCGCTCCTCCATCGCCGCAAGATAGGCCTCCATGACTTCCCGGTAGCGGGAAACCGAAAAGAGAAGCGTGATGTTGATGTTGATCCCCTCGAAGAGGCAGCGGTGGATCGCGGCGATCCCCTCGTCTGTCGCCGGAATCTTGACCATCACGTTTGGACGATCACACGCTCTCCAGAGCCGACGGGCCTCGGCGACGGATCCCTCGGTATCCCGTGCGAGCTGCGGCCGGACTTCGATCGAGACGAAACCGTCCTCTCCCTGTGTGGCCTCGTGAACGGAGCGGAAAACATCCGCGGCACCCCGCACGTCTTCCACGGCCAGAGCCTCGACGATGGCCGCTGGACTCGCACCCTGGCCCGCCAGACGCCGGATGTCGTCGTCGTA
>JBBRRY010000081.1:0-2698 GCA_038245905.1 Thermoanaerobaculia bacterium
ATCAAGGTCCTTCCGGACGCGTTCGCCTCGGACCCCGAGCGCGTCGCCCGTCTCGAACGCGAGGCCCGGCTCCTCGCCTCCCTCAACCAGCCGAACATCGCCACGCTGTACGCGTTCGAGAATATGGACGGCGTCCGCTTTCTCGTCATGGAGGTGATCGAGGGCCAGACGCTCGGAGAGCGGCTGAGCGAGGGACCCTTGCCAGTCCGGGACGCTCTCGACTTCTTCCGGCAGGTCGCCGACGGCCTCGCGGCGGCCCACCGGAAGGGCGTCGTTCATCGGGACCTCAAGCCCGGCAACATCAAGATCGCTCCGGACGGCCACGCGAAGATCCTCGACTTCGGCCTCGCCACGACGATCGTTCCCGCCGGCCCCGGCGACGTGACGAACTCTCCAACGGCCTCCGTCCACCAGACGGCGACCGGCGTCATCCAGGGGACGGCTCCGTACATGGCGCCCGAGCAGGCAAAGGGAAAGCCGGCCGACGAGAGGTCCGACGTCTTCGCCTTCGGCGTGACTCTCTACGAAGCACTCACGGGAAGGCGCGCCTTCAGAGGCGACACGGTGACCGAGGTTCTCGCGGCCGTGCTCGAGCGCGAGCCGGACCTCGCCGCCCTCCCTCCCGACACCCCGGACCTCGTCCGCTTCCTTCTCCGGCGCTGCCTGAAGAAGAACCCGGACGATCGCCTCCGCGACATGACGGAAGCCCGGGCCGTCCTCGTCGAGGCGCTGAACCCAGGAGTCGGCTCTTCCGCCCCGATGGCGCCGTCCGCGGCGGCGCCACGCGGAAGGACACTCTGGCGGCTCGCGCTGGGGCTGGGCGCGCTTGCACTCGTCGCCGTCGGCGTCGTCTCCGGCCGGTCGTTCTGGAAGAGATCGGGCAACGCCTCTTTGGGTCCTGTCCGCCGATTTCAGATCGAGCACAAGGCGGGTGGCACGCCCCAGGTCTCGCCGGACGGAAGGCACATCGCATTCGTTGAAGGCGACAAGCTTCGGATCCGCGACCTGGATCGGCTCGAGGCCCGGGACATCGCGGGCGGCGAGATAGCGAGCGATCCGTTCTGGTCGCCGGATGGGCGCTTCGTGGCGTTCGTAGAGAGAGGGTTCCTCAAGAAGGTCCCGATCGAGGGAGGCCTTGCGAAGACGATCTGCGAAGTGAAGCCGCCTGAGTCGGTGCTCGGCGCGGCCTGGAGTCGCCTGGGACCGATCGTCCTCGCCCTCGGACCGGCTCTCGGACTCTTCGAAGTCTCCTCGGAAGGAGGGGAGTTGCGGCTCCTGCTCAAGCCGGATCCGGCGAAGGGGATCTTCGACTTTCACTCCTCCAGCTTCCTGCCCGACGGGCGCTCCCTTCTCCTCGTCGTCCATCCGCAAACGGGACGGCGGATGTATCTCGCGGCGTTCGACGGGCGGGAGGTCCGGCGACTCCTGCCGGAGGCGTCGCCTCCCGTGGGTTCGTCGACGTACTCGGAGAGCGGGCACGTCCTGTTCGACCGCCTGGAGGGTCTCGCGTCCCTCTACGCCGTTCCCTTCGACGCCTCGAAGCTGGCCGTGACCGGCGAGCCGGTTCGCGTGGCGGAGGACGCCCGCGACCCCAGCGTCTCCGCCGACGGAGTGCTCGTCTACCGGACAGGCTCGAGCTCCTTCAATGACCTCGTCCTCGTGAACCGTTCCGGAGGGATCGAAAGAATGATCAGCTCCGGGCACGGAGTGGTCGGCTCTCCCCGCGTCTCTCCGGACGGGAAGCGGGTCATGTTGACCGAAGAGAACGACGGAAACATGGATGTCTGGGTCGAAGACATCGAGCGCGGGTCGCGTGTCCGGCTGACGACGAGTGCCGAGACGGACGTCGCCGGGGCGTGGTCCTCTTCGGGAGAACGCGTCGCGATCATGTCGGGTCTCCGCACGGACAGCGGCGTCGTCCTGATGCGCGCCGATGGGAGCGGCGAGGCCGAACGGCTTCGGTTCCGGTCGACGTTCCTTCCCGAGGGCTCCAGCGTGAGCCCCGACTGGTCGTCCGACGGACGGTTCGTGATCTACCGGTCGGGAGGAGACCTCTGGTACGGAGACGTAGTCGGCAAGGGAGCGCCGGTCGCGTTCACGAATTCCCCTTTCACCGAGTCGGAAGGCCGGTTCTCGCCGGACGGGCGGTACGTGGCCTACATGTCGAACGAGTCGGGCCGGTTCGAGGTTTACGTGCGCCCGTTCCCCGAGGCCGACCGCAAGTGGACCCTCTCGACGAACGGGGGCGCGCTCCCGCGGTGGAGCCGGCGCGGGGACGAGATCTTCTACCTCGAAGGCAACACGGTGATGTCGGTCGCTCTCTCGACGCGCGACGGCTTCCGTTCCTCGCAGCCGAAGAAGCTCTTCGACGCCGCCGCCGCCGGGTTGACCGTGTCTCTCTTCGGCCAGCTGCAGGACGCATACGATCCCATGCCCGACGGACAGGGGTTCGTCCTGCTGAGGAGAACCTCGACTAAGGAGCAGAAGATGGTCGTGGTCGAGAACTGGGCCGAGGAGCTGAAGAAGCGGCCCTGACCGTGAGGAGAACGGCCGAGGGCCGTCTCAGTCGTCTTCGAACGGGTCGCGGCCCATCTCGGCGATGACCTTGTCCAGCCGGTACTGGCTCGGGCCGAAGACGAAGCGCATCTCGCCGTTCTCGCAGACGACGTCCTTGACCTGGACGGAGAGCTCGGGCGGG
>JBBRRY010000082.1:0-2662 GCA_038245905.1 Thermoanaerobaculia bacterium
CCAGGAGAAGTACAAGGGGGGCTGGGAGAGGAAAGAGGACGGCACCCTGGAGCTGCGCGCGGTCGGCAAGGTCCGCGGCGCCGCCACCGTCTTCCACAACCCGAACCTTCCGACGATCGACGACTACTACGAGCCGTTCACGTACACGTATCAGGACCTCTTCGACGCCCCCGAGGGTGCCGACCAGCCGATCGCACGACCCGTCTCGATGATCACGGGCAAGCCGATGGAGATCGAGGCCGGCCCGAACTGGGACGACGACCTCGGCGGCTCGCCGATCTACGCGGCGAACGACCCGAACCTCGCGAACGTCAGCCCCGAGGAGCGCGCCGCACTCTTCGAGGTCCAGAAGCTCGTGTTCTTCTACCTCCCGCGCATCTGCAACCACTGCGTGAACCCCTCGTGCGTCGCCGCCTGCCCGTCGGGCGCCCTCTACAAGAGGGGCGAGGACGGCATCGTGCTGCTCAGCCAGGAGCGGTGCCGGGCCTGGCGCTTCTGCGTGACGGCCTGCCCCTACAAGAAAACTTACTTCAACTGGTCCACGGGCAAGAGCGAGAAGTGCATCCTCTGCTATCCGCGCCTCGAGACGGGCCAGGCGCCCGCGTGCTTCCACTCCTGCGTCGGCCGGATCCGGTATCTCGGGATGGTTCTCTACGACGCCGAGCAGATTCAGTCGGCCGCCGCGTGCGAGGACAAGGACCTCGTCGATGCGCAGCGCGGGATGATCCTCGATCCGAGGAATCCCGAGGTGATCGCGGGCGCGAAGAAGAACGGGATCCCCGACGACGTCATCGCCTCGGCCCAGCGCTCTCCCGTGTACAAATGGGTCATCGAGTGGGGCCTCGCGCTTCCGCTCCACGCCGAGCACCGGACGCTCCCCATGCTCTTCTACGTGCCACCGCTCCTGCCCGTGATGGCGAGCGCCGGGGACGGCGTGTACGACACCTCGATCGAGGAGTACCTCGGGACGGTGGACAAGTACCGCCTCCCGCTCTCGTACATGGCGAGCCTCTTCGGCGCGGGCAACGAGGGCGTCGTCCGCTACGCCCTGAGGAAGCAGCTCGCGGTCCGCGCGTATCGGCGCGCGGTGACGATGGGCGGCGAGGATCTCGAAAAGGCCACGCGTCTTCTCGCCGAGGCCGACTGCACGGTGGAGCAGGCCGACGCCATCTACTACCTGACGTCGATCGCGGCGTTCGACGACCGCTTCGTGATCCCGCCGATGCACCGCGAGCAGGCCATCGAGATGCTCGACGAGCCTCTCGCGCGGAAGGGGTTCGAGGGCTTCGGATTCCGCGAGTCTCCCGAGAGGGGGGCGTGATGGACGGGGGCCTTCCTCCCGACGCCGGGCTTCTCGAGCTCGTCGCCTCGTCCCTCGAGTACCCCGACGGGGGATCCGCTTCGCGAAGCCTCGCGGCCAAAGAGCGGGTCGCGCCGTTCTCCCCCGAGATGTCGGAGGCCTTCGCACGGCTCGCCGCGTGGCTCACCGCGGCGGCACCGGGCGAGGCCGAGGAGCGCTACTCGTCGCTCTTCGACCTCTCCCCGGTCTGCACGCTCAACGCCGGCTACCACGTTTTCGGCGAGACCTATCAGCGCGGCGCGCTTCTCGCCGGCCTCGTCGAGGAGCTCCGCAAGGCGGAGGTTCCCGCGCGCGGCGAGCTCTCCGATTTCCTCCCGACGCTCCTTCGCCTCCTTCCGCGCCAGAGCGAGGAGGACCGGGCGACGCTCGTCGACTACGTTCTTCTCCCGGCGCTCGCAAGGATGTGCACGGCTCTCGAGGGCTCGACGAGCCCCTGGGCCGACGTCCTCCGTGCGCTCCCGAAGGCGCTCACCCCGCTCGGAACCGGTGAGGACGTCGCGGCCCGGGTCCTTGCCTCCGCACCCGACGGTCTCCGCGACTACACCGAAGCGGCCGACCTGCCCGAGAGAGGCGATCGTCACACGCCCGTGTTCATTCCGCCGTCCGCGGCGCCCGGCGCCGAAGGTCCGTAGGGGGGTCCGCCATGCTCAACGTGTTTCTGTTCGCGGTCTTCCCGTACATCGCGATTCTCCTCTTCGTGGTCGTCTCGATCGAGCGATACCTCCACGCGCCGTTTCAGTTCTCGAGCCTCTCGTCCCAGTTCCTCGAGACAAAGGCGCTCTTCTGGGGGTCGGTGCCGTTTCACATCGGAATTCTGACGCTCTTCTTCGGGCACCTCGTCGGGTTCCTCTTCCCACGATCGATGACGCTCTGGAACCGGCTCCCGCTGCGGCTCTTCATCCTCGAGTCGACGGCGCTCGCCGCCGCGCTCCTGACGCTCATCGGGCTCCTCGGCCTGATCGTGCGCCGCGGAAGCGCGCCCCGGCTCCGCGTCGTCACGTCTCCCATGGACATCGTCGTCTACGTTCTCCTGATGTTCCAGATCGTGACGGGCCTGTGGGTGGCCCTCGGCCTCCGCTGGGGGAGCGCCTGGTACACGCAGACGGTCGTGCCCTACCTCTGGTCGCTCTTCCGCTTCCAGCCCGAAATTCAGCGGATGGCGGACATGAAGCTCGCCGGGCAGATGCACGTCGTGGGTGCCTTCGTCCTCTTCGCGGCGTTCAGCTTCACGCGACTCGTCCACGCCCTCGTCGCACCCGTTCCCTACCTCTGGCGGCGGAATCAGGTCGTGATCTGGAACCG
>JBBRRY010000083.1:0-2631 GCA_038245905.1 Thermoanaerobaculia bacterium
ATCACCGTCCCCGCGAGCGAAAAGAGGATCACGGGGCGCCGTCCGAAGCGGTCCGACAGGCGCCCGAGAATCGGCGCGAAGAGGAACTGCATCGCCGAATAGCTCGACATGAGAAGCCCGAACGCCAGCGGCGTCGGGTGGTACTTCTCGGCATACAGCGGCAGCAGGGGGATGACGATCCCGAAGCCGAGGAGGTCGATGAAGACCGTCAGAAAGACGATCTTGAGGATGCTGTTTCTTTTCGCGGCCACCGGGCCGACTATAAGGGCACCCGCGCCATGGTCGGTAAGACGATCTCCCATTATCATGTCCTCGCGCAGCTCGGCGGCGGCGGCATGGGCGTCGTCTACGAGGCCGAGGACGTCCGCCTCGGAAGGCGCGTCGCCCTCAAGTTCCTGCCGCCGGAGCTCGCGCGGGACCGGGAGGCGCTCGAGCGATTCCGCCAAGAGGCCCGCGCCACGTCGGCGCTCAACCACCCGAACATCTGCACGGTCTACGACGTCGGCGAGCACGACGGCGCCCCGTACCTCGTCCTGGAGCGGCTGGAGGGGACGACGCTTCTCGAGCGCCTGGGGAACGGCCGGCTGCCCGCCGACGAGGTGCTCGAGGTCGGCCTCCAGCTCGCCTCGGCGCTCGAGGCCGCGTCGGAAAAGGGGATCATTCATCGCGATCTGAAGCCCGCGAACGTCTTTCTGACGAGGACGGCCGGGGCGAAGATCCTCGACTTCGGGATCGCGAAGCTCGCCGAGCCGCCGGCCCTCGGGCCGGACGCCGAGACGGTGACGGGAGCGAACCCGATGACGTTGCCGGGCACGGTCATCGGAACGGTTCCGTACATGTCCCCGGAGCAGATCCGGGCCGAGCCAGTCGACGCGCGGACCGACATCTTCTCGCTCGGGGCCGTCCTTTACGAGATCGCGACGGGCCGACGACCGTTCGCCGCGCGAAACACGGCGCTCGTCATGGACGCCATTCTTCACCTCGTCCCGCCCGCGCCGGACGCGCTCGTCTCCGGCCTGCCCCATGATCTGGCCTCGGTGATCATGAGGGCGCTCGAGAAGGACGTCCGTCTGCGCTATCAGTCGGCGGCCGACCTGCGCGCCGATCTCCTTCGCGTCCGCCGTGGACCTCCGTCCGCCGCCCCGCTCGCCGTCCAGGCCCGTCCGCCCTCCCCGAGCCTCCCGGCTCCCGTCACGAGCTTCGTCGGGAGGCGGGCGGAGCTCGAGCGCATCGCGGACGCCCTCACGCGGTCGCGGCTCGTCACGCTGACCGGCCCGGGCGGAACCGGGAAGACGCGACTCGCGCTCCGGGCCGCCGAGGAGGCGCAGGGAGCGTACGCGGACGGCGTCTTCGTCGTGGAGCTCGCGGCCCTCCGCGACCCGGACCTCCTGCCGTCGGCGGTCGCCCATGCGATCGGCTTGCGCGAGGTGCCCGACGTGCCTCTCGCCGATGCCCTCGCGCGTTTTCTCTCGAGCCGGCATCTCCTCGTCGTCCTCGACAACTTCGAGCAGCTCGTCTCCGCGGCGCCCCGGCTCGCCGACCTTCTTCTCCTGGCTCCGAGACTCTCGCTGCTCGTCACGAGCCGCGCCCGGCTCCGCGTGAGCGCCGAGCTCGAGGTGCAGGTTCCGCCGCTGAGGCTCCCCGGGGATGCTGACGCCGCGAGCCCGGAAACGCTCCTCGCGTTCGAGTCGGTCGCCCTGTTCTGCGAGCGGGCGGCAGCCGTGAAGCCGGGTTTCACGCTGACGAAGGACAACGCACCCGCCGTCGCGCAAATCTGCGCGAGGCTTGACGGCCTCCCGCTCGCGATCGAGCTGGCGGCCGCCCGGATCCGGCACCTCGCCCCCACCGCGCTGCTCCAACGGCTCTCGAACCGCCTGACGCTCCTCACCGGCGGCGCTCGTGACCTTCCGATCCGGCAGCAGACGCTGCGGGACGCCATCGCCTGGAGTCACGACGATCTCTCGACCGACGAGCAGACCCTCTTCGCGCGGCTGACGGTGTTCAACGGCGGCTTCACGCTGGACGCCGCCGAGTCCGTCTGTTCGGAGGTGGGGCGGGGCGCCCTCGACCTCCTCGATGGCGTGACCTCACTCGTCGACAAGAACCTGCTCCGGTTCTCCGGAGAGGAGGCCGAGCCGCGGTACGCGATGCTCGAAACGATCCGGGAGTTCGGCCTGGAGCGCCTCGCGGCGAGCGGCGAGGCGGAGCGAGCCGCGCAGGCGCACGCCCGTTGTTTCGCGCGCCTGGCCTCCGGGACCGAAGAACTCCTCCTGAGCGGCCGCCGGGCCGAGCACCTCGCGCGGCTGGGGACCGAGCACGCCAACCTCCGTGCGGCGCTGGCTTGGTGCGCGTCCGCCGGAGCGGACGCTCGCGTGGGTGCCGGGATCGCCATCGATCTCATGTACTACTGGATCATGAGCGGACGCCTCGGCGAGGGGACGGCGGCGCTCTTCTCCGCGCTTTCCGTGCTGGGTCCCACGCCGACGCTCACGCGGGGCTCGGTCCTTTCGAGACTCGGGCTTCTCCACTGGCTTCAGGGCGACCACGAGGCTGCGGCGGCGAGCCTGGGCGAAAGCCTCGAGATCCTCCGTGGGATCGGGGATGAGCGTGAGACGGCCTACGGCCTCATGG
>JBBRRY010000084.1:0-2630 GCA_038245905.1 Thermoanaerobaculia bacterium
CCATCCGGAATCGATGAGGTCCCAGGCTTTCTTCTCCTCGCGCTCCTTGCAGAGAATGAATTCCTCGATGTCGGGATGGTCGACGTTCAGGATGACCATCTTGGCCGCGCGGCGCGTCTTGCCGCCCGACTTGATGGCGCCGGCGAAGCTGTCGAAGCCCTTCATGAAGGACACGGGGCCGGATGCGATGCCGCCCGAGGAAAGGGACTCGGTCGACGAGCGGAGCGAGGACAGATTCGAGCCCGTGCCCGAGCCAAACTTGAAGAGCATGCCCTCGGTCTTGGCGAGGTCGAGGATCGAGGACATCGAGTCGCCGACCGAATTGATGAAGCACGCGGAGGCCTGGGGCTTCGGCTCGACGCCCACGTTGAACCAGACGGGCGAGTTGAAGCTCGCGGCCTGGTTCACGAGGATGTGACAGAGCTCGTCCGAAAACGTGTCGCGGTCGGCCGCCGTGCGGAAGGTGCCGTTCTTCTGCCCGAAGCCCGTGATGGTGTCCACCACGCGCCCGATGAGCTGCTTGATCGAGCGTTCGCGCTGCGCCGTCCCCGGCTTCCCGCTGAAATACTTCTGAGCGACGATGTTCGTCGCCGTCATCGACCAGGTTTTCGGGACCTCGACGTCCTTCTGCTCGAAGAACACCTCTCCCTTCTCGTTCGTGATCGCCGCGGTGCGGAGCTCCCACTCGAGGGCGTCGAAGGGGTGCGTGACCCCGTCCGTGAAGAGCCTCCGGAACGTGAGGCCCCTGAGCCCGCTTCGGGTTCTCTCCCGCGTCCCCTCTCCGGCCGTCGCCTTCTCAGTCCGCGCTTCGGGCGCCTTTCCGCGGGTCTCGCGCTCGTTCGAGGTGCTCATGTCTGAGAAGGCCTCCCTTTTCTCCGTCTTCTTTCGTCTCTCTTCCCGCCCGAAGACGAAACCACCCCTCAGCCAGCTGCCTGGTCCGTTCTTTCGCGCTCAATCCGCGCTCTTCCGCGTGCCTTGCGTCCGGCGTGTGGGGCTGTCTCACAAGGTAATTCCGGCTTCTTCCTTTTTCAAGGAAAAAACGCTACCGCTAGTGTTTTTGTCTCCGCCGCCCACTAGATAGTGGGGTTGACTCGTCCAGGAGGCGAAATCGGGCTGATCCGATCCGTTTGACTTCTGCCGGCTTGACGCGCCAAGATTCCGTCTCAATGGCGGCCAAGGGCCGCGGGAGGATCCCTCTATGTCCAGCGTGACCGAAACCGCCGCAACCCAGGCGACGTCCCCTTCCGTTTTCATCCTGAACGTCACCGATCGGGCGGTCGACAAGGTCAAGGATTTCGCCTCGAAGATGCCGGACGCGGCCGGAAAGGCCCTGCGCGTCTTCATCCAGGGCGGTGGCTGCTCCGGATTCCAGTACGGCTTCACGTTCGACGAGAAGCGCCCCACCGACCACGTCCTCGCGGTCCACGAGATCGAGGTCATCGTCGACCCGCAGAGCGCGCTGAAGCTGCACGGCGCGACCGTGGACTTCATCGAGGACATGCGCGGCGCGGGCTTCTCGGTCGAGAATCCGAACGCGACCGGCGGAAGCTGCGGCTGCGGAAAGTCGTTCAGCTGAACTGAACGGGAAACCCGTCATGCGGGTTTCCCCGGCCCTTCCGCTCGGTCGCTTCGCGCCTCGCCAGACTGATTCGGAGCCCCGGAGGGTTCAGGCCGGCCGGATGTTCTGGTTCAGCCGGAAGAAGTTCTCGGGGTCCCAGTCCTTCTTGAGGGCTGAGAGGCGCGCCCAGGCCTCGGGTCCGTACGCCGCGCGGACGCGTTCGTCGCCTTCCTCCCCCATGAAGTTCACGTAGGCTCCGCCCGTCCCGTACGGGCGGAGCGCCTCCCAGAAGCTGCGCGTCCAGGCAATCTGCGCGGCATCCTCGGCGAGGTCAGACCAGAGGGACACGATGTTCACCGCGTAACGCGCGCTTCGCTGCGTGTACGCGGTCTCCTGGGCGCCCACGCGGGCGACCGCGCCTTCGAGATGTTGGATGTGGAACTGCGTCATCGGCGACGGCAGGCCGGAAGCGCACCCGATGATCGTTTCGATCGCGTCGTCCGTCAGATCGGCGAGGTACTCGGACTTCCAGTAGGACCGGAAGCCGGCCGGCGCCGAGAGATCGTGGAGCGACTGGAGCACGGCGTACGGCATCGGGGCCACGAGGTCGATCGCCGGCGGGCCGAACTCCCTGAGAGGGCGGATGGCCTTCTCCCCGCCGGAATTCGTGTCGGAGCAGCAAACGGCGAGGGCGACCAGCGGCTTTCCGTGCATCTCCGGAGGGAGGAACGGCGCCGGAGGGCCCATGAGGAAGACGAGCATCGTCGTGAGCGAATCGGGCGCGCTCTTCACGAAGTCGCGCCAGAAGCGGAGCAGCTCCCCCGCGCGCGCGGCGGGATGGATCAACATGCCGCCCAGGACCATCGACACGGGGTGGAGGCGGTACTCGAAGGACGTGACGACCCCGAAGTTCCCCCCGCCGCCCTTGAGGCCCCAGAGGAGCTCCGGGTTCTCCGTCGCGCTCGCCGTCACGACCCGTCCATCGGCGGTGACGACGTCGGCCGACAGCAGGTTGTCGCAAGTGAGGCCGTGCTCGCGCATGAGCCACCCGATACCGCCGCCGAGCGTGAGA
>JBBRRY010000085.1:0-2507 GCA_038245905.1 Thermoanaerobaculia bacterium
GCTCCTCCCGTTCGACGCGCGGTTCGGCTTCGTGAGCGACGTCGACATGTGGATGCGGATGTGTCTCGACCACGACGTCGCCTACGTGAACGAGCCGCTGATCCGGCTCGACCACTCGCCGACCGACCAGCGGACGCTCGGGACGTACAACTGGCAGTGGCTCGAGTGGGTACGGCAGATCCATCTCGCGAACATCGACCGATTCTTTGCGGGCGACCCGGAACGGCTCGCACGCGAGCACACCGCGCATCGGCGCGCGTTCCAGAGGTTCTGGACGGCGCGGCTCCTCGGCCGGCTGCGTGCCGGGGACGTCGCGGGATTCGGGAAGGGCGTCCGGGCCGCGAGGGCCCTCCCGCCTCCGCTGGGCTGGCTGGGCAGGGCCTTCGGTTGAGCGCGCGGCCGCCGGGCCGCCTCGTCGTCGAGTTCAGCGGCACGCTGGTGGCGACCGCGCTGCCGGCGGCCGCGGGGGTCTTCTCGGGAATCGCCCTCGCCCGAACGCTCGACCCTTTCGGGCGCGGCGAGTTCGCGTCGATCCTGATCTGGCCCCTGATGCTCAGCCTGCTCGGCGACCTCGGCGTCGGCTTCGCCCTGATTTATCACGCCGGGCGGGAGCCGGAGCGGCGCGACGGGCTCTGGACGCTCGGCCTCGCCGTCGCCCTCGGGTGGGGCACGGTCCTAGCCGGGGCCGCGGCCCTGTTCCTGCCACCGCGCCTCCAACTCTCGGCCGAGGGGAGCGTGGGCCTGCGCCTCGCGCTCGCGGCCGTTCCGTTCGCGCTCCTCTCGCATCTTCAGGCGTGTCTTCTCCTCGGGCTCGGGCGTCTCAAGGCCTCGAACGCAATCCGGTTCTCCCAGACCGTCCTCTACGCGGCGCTCGTCTGTGGGCTCGCGTTCGCCGGGCGCGGGAGCGTTCTGCGCTACGCCGTCGTCTGGGCCGCCGCGCACGCTGCGGTCGGGCTCGCGGGCCTCGCCTATCTCCTGTCGGCGTGCGGAGCCCGCGTGCGGCCGGACGCGTCTCTCTCGCGTCCGGTCTTCGCGTACGGAATGCGCGTCTACGTCGGCGGCCTCGCGGCGCAGGCGACGCTCCGGCTCGACCAGATGCTCATGAGCGTGATGGGCCTCATCGCGCCTCTCGGGATCTACGCGGTCTCGGTCGCCGTAGCGTCGGGCGTCGGCCCCGTGTTCACGGCCCTCGCGGTGGTCGTCTTCCATCGCGCGGCGCGGACGGGAAGCGGCGCGGAGCCGGCGACCGAGATCCGCCGGGTCCTCAGGCTGACCCTGCTCTTCGGCCTGCCTGTTGTCGGCCTGGGAATCGTCCTCGCACCCGTCGTGGTGCCGATCGTCTTCGGCGAGCCGTATCGGCCGTCCGTCCTTCCCGCGCAGGTCCTTCTTGCAGCCGCATTCTTCCAGGGGGCGAACGCGATCCTGGGAAACAGCCTCCGCGTCATTGGCCGCCCCGGCCGCTCTTCGGTTGCGGAAGCGATCGGCTGCGCCGCGACGGTCGCGCTGCTGCTCGTCCTCCTCCCGCGCTTCGGGGCTCTCGGCGCCGCTGCGGCTTCGCTTGCGGCCTATGCGGCCGTGACCGCCCTGCAGTTCGGATTCCTCTCCAGGGCCTCGGGCGTCACGGTCCGCGACATCGTCGTGTCTCGCCGCTGAAGGACGAGTGCGCTCCCCCTAAAGCCGCCGCCCCCGCAGCCGCCAGATCACAGCCACGAACGCCGCGAGGATCACGAAGTCGCGACCCTGCGCAAGGAACGAGAGGAGCGGCCATTCGAAGATCGTGGTCAGGAGGACGAACCACGGGTTCAGAGGATGAAGGGCCGGATCCGGGCCGAGGAGCAGCGTCGTTGCGAATGCCCAGCCGAAGCCGAGGACCGCGAACGTTCCGAGGCCGGCCGCGATCCCGAAGTTGCCGGTGATCTCGAACGGGAGACTGACCGCGGCGCTGTGCTCCTCGTCGCTCGCGTTCGCAAGCCCGATCGGAGCGCCGATCTCTCGCGCAAAGTAGTTGCCGACGTTCAGATCCGGCTTGTCCGGAAAGAAGACGCGCGGAACGACGCCCGCGAGACCCTGCCGGACGGTCAGGCCCGCGAAAGGCCCGGAGTCCGCCGAGGAGAGCGTCACGATGCGTCCGGCGAGGGGGTAGATTCCGCGAAACAACGCCCCGAGGTGGAACAGGCCCGTCGACGCGTCCGGAGAAGAGCGCTCGCGCCAGCGGCCGCTCGTAAGGACCTCGCGGAAGAGCGCAACGCGGTCGCCGGCCTCCGTGACGCCTCTCGTCTGCGCCTCCTGCCGGGCCGCGAAGACGAACGGCTCGAGGAAGAGGAGGAAGACGGCGGCCAGCATGCCGAGGACGAGGACGGGCGGGCGTTGCCGGTCCGTGAGGTACGCGACGGCGAAGTAGGCGATTGGATAGAGAAACGCCCCCTTCCAGCCGCTCGAAAGAGACAGAGCGAGGAGGGTGGCGAGGATCGCCGCGCCGACGGCCGGGAGGAAGCGCCACGTCCGCA
>JBBRRY010000086.1:0-2506 GCA_038245905.1 Thermoanaerobaculia bacterium
GAAGGCGCTGACGGTCACGCCCGAGCTCGTGGAGGTCGCCCTCGCAAAGGAACGCGCGGCGCTCTCCCTCGACCTCGCGAAACGCAATCTCCGGCCCGATTTCGTGGCCTCGGCGAGCTACATGAACCGCGGTGGCCTGCCTCTCATGTGGTCCGCGGGCGTCGGCGTGTCGGTCCCGCTCTGGGCGGCCCGCAAGCAGAGACCGCTCATCGTCGAGGCCGAACGCCTCGCCGAGGTGGCCGCCTCGCGGGAGGCCTCGCTGAAGCGGCAGGCCGAGGCTCTCACCGAGGAGAGACTGATCCGTCTCGAGCAGTTCGCCGCCGAGGCCCGGTTCGACGCGGAGGGCGTCCTCGTGCAGGACCGGCTCTCCGTCGAGTCGGCGCTCGCGAGCTACCGGACGGGGACGATCCCGTTCGTCACCGTCCTCGAAGCGCTCGGCACCCTCTTCACGGACCGCCGCGCCGCGATCGCGCGGCTCGCGGGGTTTCTCCGCGCGGAAGCCGATCTCCGCGAGTTTTCTTTGGAGCGTGGCGCCGTACGCGCCTCTTCGACGCCGGCGAATTCGGCCGGCGCGGCCGGGATGTAGGGAGAAGAAGATGAAGACGACGATGAAGATTCTGCGAATGATCCCGAGCGCTCTCGCGGCTGTTGCCTTCGCGGGAGCGGTGGTCTCGCTCCTGCCCGGCTGCCGCGGAAAGACCTCGGCGACCTCCTCCTCGCCCTCCGCCCCTTCGGCCACGAGGGCGGCGAAATGGCAGTGCCCGATGCACCCGCAGATTGTCCGGGACTCCCCGGGCGACTGCCCGATCTGCGGGATGAAGCTCGTCAAGATCGAGAAAGAAGAACCGTCGGCGGCGTCCGCGACAGCAACGGCAGGCGACGCCAAGGCGATCGCGGCCGCCCGGCGCATCCTCTTCTACCGGTCGCCGATGGGCACGAACGAGACCTCGCCGGTCCCGAGGAAGGACTCGATGGGGATGGACTTCGTGCCGGTCTACGCGGACGAGGCCGAGAGTGCGTCCGCCGGGCCCGCGGGCTTCAGCACCGTCACGATCGACGCGAGGAAGCGCCAGCTCCTCGGCCTGAAGACCGTCGTCGTGAAGCGCGCCCCGTTCGAGACGTCGATCCGGACGACCGGACGCGTCGCCGCCGACGAGCGCCGGGTCCACCACGTTCACACGCGCTACGACGCCTTCGTCGAGCACGTGACGGCGGACTTCACGGGCAAGTTCGTGAAGAAGGGCGAGGCGCTCGCGTATCTCTACAGCCCCGAGGTCTACGCGACCCAGCAGGAATACCTCCTCGCGCTCAAGGCGGCGCGCGCGCTCGGCCCGTCCGGGATTCCGTCCGTCGCCCAGGGCGGCCGCGAGCTCCTCGACGCCGCGCGCCAGAGGCTCATCCTCTGGGACATCGCGCCCTCCGACATCGCCGAGCTCGAGCGAAAGGGGGAGCCGAGCCGGACGATTCCGGTCTACGCGCCGATCTCCGGCTACGTGACCGGGCGCACGGCATACCACGGTATGAAGGTGACGTCGGCCGACACGCTCTTCGACATCCTGGACCTTTCCTCGGTGTGGGTCATCGCGGACGTCTACGAGTACGAGCTTCCGCGCCTGTCTCTCGGCGAGAAGGCGACGATGACGCTCTCGTACTGGCCCGGACGCTCGTGGCAGGGGTCGGTCACGTACGTCTACCCGTCCGTCGACGAGAAGACGCGGACGGTGAAGGTGCGTGCCGAGTTCGCGAACCCGAAGGGTGAGCTGAAGCCGGAGATGTTCGCGAACGTCGTGATCCACGGAAAAGAGCGCGACGCCATTCAGGTACCCGACGACGCGGTCATGGAAAGCGGTACCCGAAACATCGTGTTCCTCTCGCAGGGTGAGGGAAAGCTCCTGCCGCGCGAGATCACCGTCGGGGACCACGGCGCCGGGTTCTACGTGGTCCGCTCCGGGCTCGCGGAAGGCGACGTCGTCGTTCGCGGCGCGAACTTCCTCGTGGACTCCGAGTCCCGCCTGAAGGCCGCCATCTCCGCGATGGGGGCGGCGAAATGATCCAACGGATCATCCGGTTCTCGGCCGAAAACAAGTATCTCGTCGTCGCGCTCTACGCGATCGTGATCGTCCTCGCGGTCGGCGTCATCCGGAAAACGCCGCTCGACGCGATCCCCGACCTCTCGGACACGCAGGTCATCGTCTACTCGCGGTGGGACCGCAGCCCGGACATCATCGAAGACCAGGTCACCTATCCGATCGTGACGTCTCTCCTCGGCGCCGCGAAGGTCAAGACGATCCGCGGGTTCTCCGACTTCGGCTTCTCGTACGTCTACGTGATCTTCGAGGACGGGACGGACATCTACTGGGCGCGGTCGCGTGTGCTCGAGTACCTGTCCAAGATCCAGTCGCGCCTCCCCGCGGGCGTGAAGACCGAGCTCGGGCCGGACGCGACGAGCGTGGGCTGGATCTACCAATACGCTCTCGTGGACGAGAGCGGCAAGAACGCGACGGAC
>JBBRRY010000087.1:0-2489 GCA_038245905.1 Thermoanaerobaculia bacterium
CTCGCCGTCTCGGTTCTCGCCGCGGCTCTCGCCGCCGTTTTCGCGGCGCGCGCCGACGCAGCGTCTGTTGCGCCCGCCGTCCCGCGCGACCTGCCGGCGCCCGAAATCCGCGCGGCGAAAATCACGCTCCAGGAGGCGATCAGCCTCACGCTCGAGAACGCGCCCGACATCATCCAGGGCCGCCTCGAGGTCCTGCGACTTCGGGGCGTCCTGCAGGAGACATCGGGTCGTTTCGACTCCGTGATCGTCGTCGCGCCGTCCTACGACCACCGGCTGACGTTTCTGACGGAGAGCGCTCTCAAGGGCGAGATCGGTAAGCGGGACTTCCTGCGCGACTCCACGACGAACCTCACGCAGATCGCGACCGAGATCAACCGCAGTCTCGCGGATCCGAACGGGAAGGCGAACATCGACTGCAAAGGGCACCAGTACTTCATCAACGGCTCGCCGATCTGCTCGGACGTGATCAAGCCTACGGACTACCAGTCGTTCCAGCTCCTGGAGGCCGCCGCTGCGCTTCCATTCGACCCGAACTCGGCGAGCTCGAGGCTCTCCGCGGCACTGAACCAGAAGGTCTCGGAGCAGCTGCGAAACGTCGTTGCGCTCACACGCCGGGTCTTCCTGCCCGCCCTAGACGAACAGCTCGTCGCGATCGGGGCCTTACCCGCGGGCAACGTGAACGACGTCTACAACCTCGACCTGCGGCACGAGCTTCCGATGCGCTCGGGCCCGGTCGTCTCGACCATCCTTTTCGGGAAGGGCGTGCGGTCGAATTTCACGAACAAGTCCGACAGCCCCGCCCAGGGCGGCCAGGGGAGTCCGACGCTGTACCGCGTCGGCGCAGGGATCGGCATCGACCTCCCGCTCCTCAAGGGCAGTGGATCGACGTCCGTCACCGCGGAAGAGCGCTCCGCGCGGCTGAACGTCGAGGCGGCGCAGCAGGCCCTCGCGCAGACGGCGGCCGCGAACGTCCTCAACACGATCGTCCGGTACTGGACGCTCGCGAGCGGTGAGGAGCAGCTCCGACTTCTGCAGGAGTCGGTGGACGCCCAGCGGCGCATTGGCGAGCTGAGCGAAGCGCTCGTCATGGGCGACGAGCTCGCGCGCTCCGAGATGGACCGCGTCCGCGCTCGTGCCGCCGACGTCGACGCGTCTCTCGTGCGGGCGCGCCAGAACGTCGAGACCACGCGCGTGGAGCTTGCCCGCGCCATGGGGCTCACGGTGACGGACCTTGGCGCGGCTCCGTCCGCGGCCGATCCGCTCCCGGACGGCCCCGAGCTCGACCGCGTTGCGGCTTCCGCGCTCCAGGTGTCCGGTGACGCAGCAGCTACGGCACGCGCCGACGTGAAGGCCGCACGGGCCCAGGTTGCCGCGGCCGACGCGCTTCTCGCGGGCGCCCGCGTCGATCTCCGTCCCGCGCTCAACTTCTCGCTTCAGGCCGGCTTCAACGCGATATGGCAGGACGGTGAATTTCGCATCGCGGCGGCAATCAACCCAACCGGCCTCTCCCGTGCGTTCGGCGGGACATGGGTCGGGCCGAGCGTGCAGCTCGGGCTGCGACTCGGAATCCCCGTCGGGAACCACGCGGCCCGCGGGCGTGTCGTGCAGTTCGAGGCCCTGCGGCAGAGGGCTCTCGTCACCGAGCGGGACACGATCCGCTCGGCCCGCCTCGGCGTCGCCGAGGCCGTCGAATCCGCGCGCGCCGTGGGCCGGGAGCTGTCCGCGCGCGCGGTCGCCTCCCGATACGGTGCGGACTTGATGCGCGCCGGGGACGAGCAGTACCGGGCGGGCGAGATGAACGCCTTCGACGCGATCACGACCGAGCAGATGGGCACCCGTGCGAGGCTCGACGGCCTCGGTGCGCGCCTTTCGCTCGCGACCCTCGCGGCGCGGATCCACTACGAGGCCGGCCTCCTCCTGCCCTACACGGTCTCCGACGGGCAGGTCGCGTTCTCGGGTGTGATGCCGTTCCTCCCGACCGCGAGATAGGGTCCGATGCAGCCCTCGGCTGGATTGTTCCGCAAGTCCGCCCTCGAGAAGCTCTCCTCGCCCGAACAGCTCGACGTCACGATGCAGGTGACGTCGCCGATGGGCTGGATAGCCCTCGGGGGTGTGTCGATCCTCCTCGTCTTCGCGATCGTCTGGAGCGTCCTTGGCAGCATCAGCATCCGGGTGGACGGACAGGGGATCCTCATCCGAGGCGCGAACGTGTTCGAGGTCACCGCGGGAGCGCAGGGCCGGCTCACGGAGGTGCTCGTGAAGCCGGGCGACGTCGTGTCGGTCGGGCAGGTCATCGCGCGCATGGCGCAGCCCGAGCTCGAGCTCAAGATCGAGAACACGAAGGCCCAGCTCGCGCAGCTCGAGAGCCAGACAAAGGAGAGCGGGTCCTCGGGAAGCTCCGTCGCGGCCGGCTATCAGGCTCAGCTCCGCGAACTGCGCGAGAAGGTCACGATTCAGCAGCGTCTCGTCGCCAAGGGGCTGCTCACGAA
>JBBRRY010000088.1:0-2188 GCA_038245905.1 Thermoanaerobaculia bacterium
GCCAGCCCGTGGACGTCGAGCGGCTCCTCGACGGTGTCGCGCACGCGAAAACGCGGGTCGAGTGACTCGTACGGATCCTGATAGATCATCTGGATCTCGCGCCGAAGCGGGCGAAGCTCCCGCGCCCCGAGGCGCGTGATGTCCTGCCCGCGGAAGCGGATCGCACCGGAGGTTGGGTCAACCATCCGAAGCACGGACTGCGCGGTGGTCGTCTTCCCGCAGCCGGACTCGCCGACGAGCGCCAGCATCTCGCCCTCGCGCACCTGGAACGTGACCCCCTCCACCGCGTGCACGACGCCTTTCGGACGTCGCGCGAGCGTCCCGACGAGGCCGCGAGGGACCGGGTAGTGCATGACGAGGCTCTCGACGTCGAGGAGCGGCGGCGAGGCGCCGTCTCCGTTCGCGCTCACGAAGCCTTCGCCAGCGCGGGGTCGTTCAGGTGGCACGCAGCGTGGCGATCCGGCCCGACCGCCAGGTAGCGCGGCTTCACGTCGTGACACGGCGCGAACGTCCGGTCGCAGCGTGGCGCGAACGGGCAGCCCTGGATCTCCCTGTCGAGCCGTGGCGGCGCGCCCGGAATCGAGACGACCTCACCCTCACCGTAGAGATCCGGCGTCGCCGCGAAGAGGAGCCTTGTATACGGATGCCGCGGGTCGTGGTAGAGGCCCTCCAACGGGCCGGACTCCATGATCTCGCCCGCGTACATGACGGCCGCCTGCTCGCACACTTGCGCGACGACCGGCAGGTCGTGGGTGACGAGGACAAGCGCGAGCCCGAAGTCATTGGAGAGTCCGACAAGCAGCTCTAGGATCTGCGCCTGCACCATGACGTCGAGCGCGGTCGTGGGCTCGTCGGCGAGGAGGACCTTCGGATGGCACGCGAGTGACATCGCGATCGCCGCCCGCTGGCGCATCCCGCCGGAGAACTCGTGCGGATAGCGCCGGGCGCGGCTGGCCGCGATGCCGACCGTCTCGAGGAGCTCGCCCGCACGCTTCCAGGCATCCTTCCCCTCGGCGATCTCGTGCAACTCCATCGGCTCGACGATCTGCTTGCCTACGGTCTTCACCGGGTTGAAGGCGTTCATGGCCCCCTGGAAGATCATCGCGATGTCCTTCCAGCGGTGCGGGCTGACCGTCTCCTCGCCGCGCTCGAGGATGTTCTCGCCGTCCAGGTAGACCGCGCCGGCCACGCTCGCGTTCGGAGGCAGAAGGCCCATGAGCGCGAGGATGGTCGTCGTCTTTCCGCACCCGGACTCGCCCACGAGCCCGAACCGCTCGCCGCGCTCGAGTGCGAACGAGACCCCCCTCACCGCGTGGAGCTCCGTGCCTCCTTTGAGATCGAACCAGACGTGGAGGTTCTCGACCCGGATGAGGGGCTCATTCACCGCTTCGCTCCCTTGCCGCTCGTCGCTCCGGCCGCGCCGGTAGGCGGCGGCAGCGTCGCCGACGGCTCGACCCGGCCGACAGAGGGCAGCACGCGCATGCGGAAGCGTCGGACGGACAGGTGGCCGACGGCGAGTCGCGGGTTCAGCGCCTCCTCGATCGCCGCGCCGGTCATGGTCGCCGCGAGGACTACGATCGCCACGCAGACGCCGGGCGGGACGATTGCCCACCACGCGTTGTTCAGGATCGCGTCGTCGGTGAAGGCGTTCTCGATCAGACGGCCCCAGGAGATGGCACTCGGGTCGCCGAGGCCGAGGAACGTGATGAACGTCTCGGCGAAGATCGCGGTTGCGACGAGCAGGACCGTGTTCGCGACGACAAGCGGCGCGACCTGCGGGAGGATGTGGCGGAAGACCAGCCGGCTGTTCCCCGCGCCCATCGCACGCGCACGGCGGACGTAGATTCGTTCGCGGATGCTCTTCACCTGTGCCCGTAGGAGCCGTGCGGTCGTCGTCCAGTAGATGATGCCGATGATCAGGATGATGTTCCTCAGGCTGCGGCCGAAGAGCGCGGCGGCGACGATCATGAGCGGCACGTCCGGGATCACGAGGAAGTAGTCGGTCAGCCGCATGAGCGCGATGTCCGTCTTTCCGCCGAAGAAGCCCGCGAGGACCCCTACGACCCCGCCGATCAGGATTGACACGAAGGCCGCGGCGAAGCCGACGAGGAGCGAGACGCGCGCGCCGTTGACCAGCAGCCTGACCATGTCGGCGCCGCCCCCGTCGAGACCGAGGGGGTGGGAGCCA
>JBBRRY010000089.1:0-2052 GCA_038245905.1 Thermoanaerobaculia bacterium
TCTCGCGGAGCTTTCTCGCGACGGCCCGAAAGATGCCCTCGACCAGGACGTCTTCTCCCAGAATCCGGCCCACGACGAAACGCGCGGGCCGCGAGCGGATTGTCGCGTCTTCCATGATCTTCAGGCGGGTGGCTTCGTTCTCTGGCACGAGCGTGAACGTCCACGTTCCGGAATACGCGAGGCCGGGTTCGGCCGTGACGACGACGAGCTTGACGGGCGCCCGCTGGGTACGAGCCTCGATTCGTACACGCGAGCCCATGACTTCGATCGAGGGCGGCAGCCGGTCCTTCTCAAGGGGGCTTTCCATGTTTCTGAGGTCGGAGCGGTCGATGGGGAGATGGCGGATCGAGAGAAGGGCCGTCCAGACGCGCTCGGGCGGTGCCTCGAAGCGGCGTATACGCGAGACGACGTGGTGCGGCTCCATCCAGGCCCCCGCCAGGACGAGGAGCACGATGCCGGAGACCAAGACGCTGACGAGGACGAGAAGCTTCTTCATTGGCGCGGAACGAGGCCCTTCACAAAGGGATCATCCCCCAGACCTTCGCCCGGAAGGAGATCCCGGAGGCTCGTGCCCTGTAGCACGGCCCGTTCCTCGCGGTTGGCCTTCGAAAAGACGCGGTGGAGCATCGTGGCAGCCGCGTCGTGGCCCGTGGGGACGGCGCGCGGGGCGGACTCGCCGATGGCGCGAGAGACGGCGTAGAGAGAGATCGTCTCGGGGGCCCGCGAAAGGGCGAGGTTTCCGTCCACTGAGGCGACGAGCAGCCCGGCCCCGCGGAGCGCGGCCAGGAGCTGCGAGATCTCCTCGTCCGCCGTTCCGACTTCGGCGGCGAGGGCGCCCGGAGAACGCGTCGCGCGGTCGTTCTGCCACGCACCGGCGAGAACGAGCAGGAGACGCGAGGCCACGTAGAGCCGGCCTCCGACCTCGGTGCGCTCGAGAAGGATGTCGTGGTCCCGAAACTCGTCCCGGTACTGGATCGCGTGGGCCAGTGAGATGCCGGCGAGGAAGAGGGTCGTCACGAGTCCGATCGCGACGACGAAGATCACGACGGCCGAGAGGGGGCCGTAGGTCTGATTGAAGGAGGTCACGAGCGCGACGCTGCGGGCGAAGCCGACGCGGAGGAGCGTGAGGGCGGCGCTCACGAGGAGTGCCGCGATCGCGGCGGGCGCCAGGCGCACGTAGGAGCCCGGCAGGCTCCGGTAGAGATAGATGAGGAGGCCGAACGTCAGGAGGGATCCGAGGAAACGGAAGTCTCCGAGCGGCGCACCGCTTTCGAGCAGCAGGGACATCAGGACGCCGAGGGCGATCGGCCCGAGGATCATCACCGAGAGGGCCATCCCGAGCCGCCGGAGCGGGGACCGCGGTGTTCCGGTCGAGCCCCATAGGGCCTGAGCCGTGCTCTCGATCTGGAAGAAAGTGCGAAGCGAGGTCCCGAGGAAAAAGATCGTCGCGGTGCCCGAGACGGAAGTCGCCTTCGCGCTGAACGCTTGCAGATTCGTCACGAAGTCGCGTCCCGCGCCCGGCAGAAAACGCAGCATGCGGTAGAGGCCGGTCCCCGACTCGCCGAAGAACGCCGACGTGAGGAGCGTGACGCAGGCGACGAGGGGAACGAGCGTGAGAAGCGCCGAGTACGCGAGGCTCGCGGCGAGGTCGAAACCGCGCGCGTCGAGGAACCGGCGCGCGGTGCCGACGAGGACCGCTCGGGCGAGGGGGACGAACCTGTGAAGTCTTCGTCCGGCGAGGCGCGCGGTCGCCGTCCTGGAGCTCATGGCGCACCTATCGTACCTTCCCCTGGCGTGCCGGCTGTGACAAGATCACGAGCCCGAGGAGGGACGGACCATGGCAAACAGCACGGTCGAAGACGCCGCGAAAGTCGTCGAACAGAAGATCGACGCGGCCCGCGAGTCGATGGGCGACAAAGCCGGCCGCCTGCGCGAGCGCGTGGGCGAGGTCGCCGACAGCGTGAAGGCACGCGCGGGCGCCTTGAAGGACAAGATCGCCGAAACGGACTGGGAAGATGTTCAGTCCGGCGTGAAGAACTACGTGCGCGACAA
>JBBRRY010000090.1:0-2036 GCA_038245905.1 Thermoanaerobaculia bacterium
CCTCGGCGTGAAACAGGGCGGGCGCGTGGCGCTGCTCTCGGAGAACCGGCCTGAGTGGTCGATCGTGGACTTCGCCTGCCAATGCTACGGCGCGGTCCTCGTTCCAATTTTCCCGACGATGGTCACCGAGCAGGTGGCCTATCTCTTGAAGGACTCCGGCACGACGGTCGCCTTTGCGTCGACGTCCGAGCAGGCGGCGAAGGTTCTCGCGGCCAAGGAGACGTCCCCCGAGGTGAAGCAGGCGCTGAAGCACGTGATCGTGCTCGACGGGTCGTCGCTTGCGGGCACGACGCCCTACGCGGGCATTCTGGAGGCGGGCCGCGTCGCCCACGCGGCCGATCCTTCGGCCTTCGAGAAGCGCGCCGACGCGCGCCAGCCCTCCGACCTCGCGACCCTCATCTACACGTCCGGCACGACGGGCGAGCCGAAGGGAGCGATGCTCATGCAGAGCAACTTCGTCTCGAATGTCGTCGCGGCCTGCTCCATCGTGCCCTTCGACTCCAGCGCAGTCGCTCTCTCGTTCCTGCCGCTCTCGCACGTCTTCGAACGCACGATCGAGTACGCTTATTACCACCGGGCCGTGACGATCGCGTACGCGGAGTCGATCGACAAGCTGAGAGATAACCTCTCCGAGGTGAACCCGCACCTCTTCGGCGCGGTCCCCCGCGTCTACGAGAAGGTCTATGGCCGGGTGCAGGAGAACCTGTCGAAGTCGTCTCCGGGCAAGCAGAAGCTCTTCGCGAGGGCGATCGAGGCCGGGAAGAAGGTCACGGCGCTCCGCGCGAAAAGGCAGACGCCGGGTTTTGGCCTCGCGTTCGAGCACTTCCTCTACGAAAGGCTCGTGTATCGCAAGGTTCGTGCTGCGCTTGGTTCCCGCTTTCGTTTCGCGATCTCCGGTGGCGCGCCTCTCGCGAAGGAGCTCGCGGAGTTCTTCTGGGCAGTCGGCGTCGAGGTTTACGAGGGCTACGGCCTCACGGAGACCAGTCCCGTCATCGCCCTCGCGTCTCCGTCCGCGTGGCGGCTCGGCACCGTGGGGAAGATCGTGCCCGGAGTCGAGTGCCGCATCGCGGCGGACGGCGAGATCCTGACGCGTGGTCCGCACGTCATGAAGGGCTATTTCAACAAACCGAAGGAGACCGCCGAGGCCATCGACGCGGACGGCTGGTTCCACACGGGAGACATCGGCCGGATCGACGAGGACGGTTTTCTCATGATCACGGACCGGAAGAAGGAAATCCTCGTCAACTCCAACGGCAAGAACATCGCTCCGGCTCCGATCGAGGGGCATCTCAAGGGTCATCCGTTCGTTTCGCTCCCCATCGTCATCGGCGACCGGCGGAAATTTCTCTCCTGCCTCATCGTGCCGAACTTCGAAAAGCTCGCGAGCTGGGGGAAGGAGAACGGCCTGGGCAGCCGGACCATGGACGATCTCGTCAAGGAACCACGGGTCGTCGCGATTTTCCAGGGCGCGGTCGACGAGTGGAACACGGGCAAGCCGCACGAGATGCTCATCAACCGATTCGCGATTCTGCCGCGCGACCTCACGATCGAGAGCGGCGAGCTCACGCCGACCCTCAAGGTGAAGCGGCGCATCGTGGACGAGCACTTCAAGCCCCTGATCGACAAGATGTACGAGGGGACGGGGGCGTAGACCGGGCGTTCTGGCCAGCAGGCGGGAATCGGATGCGCGTCGTCGTCGCTCTCGGGGGAAATGCGCTGCTTCGCCGCGGCGAGCCGATGACCGCCGAGCACCAGCGCACGAACGTGCGCCGGGCGGCGGTGGCGCTCGCGCCCGTCGCGAGGGAGCATGAGCTCGTCATCACGCACGGGAACGGCCCTCAGGTAGGGCTTCTCGCCCTCCAGGCCGAAAGCGGGCTCGACGCGGCACACTTTCCGCTCGACGTCCTCGGCGCCCAGACCGAAGGAATGATCGGTTACATGATCGAGCAGGAGCTCGGCAATCTTCTGCCGTTCGAGAAGCCCTTTGCGACGCTTCTCACGATGGTCGAGGTCGACCCGGCGGACCCCGCCTTCCA
>JBBRRY010000091.1:0-1906 GCA_038245905.1 Thermoanaerobaculia bacterium
GGCCGTCGTGCGCGCCTCGGCAAGCGGATCGCCCAGCTCGAGCCGCGCCTTCGCCCAGCCCATGTGGCAGTAGCCCGCGAACTCCGCGTCCTCGACGCGCCGGCCGAGCACATAGCCGTTGCGGCACCACTCCGCCGAGCGAGCCATGGGCTCTCTCCAGTGTGAAACGAACTGGCCCATCGCGTGGTACAGCTTCGGGAGGAACGCGGCCCCGTCGGGCGCGCCCATGAGGCGCGTGCCGAGACGCGCGAAGCGCACGGACGCGCCGTAGACGCCCACGGCGTTGAGCGCGGTCGCGAACCACGTGAAGAGGAGCGCGTGTGTGGGCCCGCGCCCGTGGCGCAGCATGAGCGTCAGGCAGTTTCCGATGAGGATCGGCCACAGGTACGGCCGCGACACGTAGGCGGGCGCGGTCATCGACGACATGATGCGGATGAGACGCGTGGCGCGCGTGTCCTGGATCTCCGGGAGCGTCGCGAGCGCCTCGTCCGTCATGCCGCGCACCTTCAGCAGGACCCGGCCGAGAAGAAAGACGATCTGGAGCCGGTTCGGGTCGGGCGGCAGCGAGAGGCCGAGGCGGCCGCAGATCTCGATTCCTGCCGCAATCGCCTTCGGGTATTCGTTCAGCGCTGCGTACGCGAGGATGCGGGCTTCCCAGCCGGGTGATTCGTCGAGGACGCTCTTCGCCTTCTCGACTATGCGGTCCGAGGCGGCGAGCGCCTCGTCGACGCGCCCGAGAGGGATGAGTGTCGCGGCGAGCGCGTGGTCGATCGCCAGGGCGAGCTCGTACTCACGCTCGTAGGCGTCCTCCGGGAGCAGGCTCCGCGCGCGCTCGAGGTACGAGACGCCGATCGAAAATCCGCCGGTCGCGTTCGTGGTGACCGCCGCCTCGAGGTGGAGACGCGCGACGGCCGTGCGCTCGGCCTCGTCGAGAAGAGCCTCGGGGCCGTGGAGGTCGAGGACCTGGCCGAAGTGGCCTACGGCCTCGAAGAGCGTCTCCCACCGTCCGCCCGCAGCGACGGCTGCGGTGCGTGCACCGGCGAGCCTTCGCCCGAGCGCGAGGTGGAGGGGCGTCTGCGCTTCGGCCGCGAGACTCGCGTACAACGCCTCGCGCATGCGGTCGTGGGCGAGGTTGTAGCGCTCTCTTTCGCCCGGGATCGCGACGACCATCTGCTTCTCGCCGAGGATCTGCAGGGCCTCGCGCGCCGCCTGCTTCGGAAGGCCGCCCACCTCCTCGAGGACGTTCGAGTCGACCGGCCTTCCGGACACGGCGAGGATGTCGAGGAGTCGTCGCTCGTCTTTCGACACCCGCGCCGCGCGCTTGAGGAACGACGCCGCGGCGTCGATACGGAGGGTTTCGTCCGTGAAAAGGCGGCCTTCCTCGAGGAGGTCGCGCAGGATCTCCTCGACGAAGAACGGCAGGCCCTCGCTCGCCTCGGCCACCCGCGCCGCGAGGCCTTCGGGCAGCTCCGCGAGCCCGAGCATGGAGCGGACGAGGCCGGCGACGTCGTCGACGCGAAGCGCCTCGAGCTCCTCGATGCGCGGCGCGGGACGCTCGGGCCCCGGCTGGATAAGGCGTGCGACGGGGCGCCCTGCCACGTCGTCGATCCGGTAGCTGCCGAGGAGGCAGAATTTCGAGCCGGTCGCATCCGAGCGCATTGCGAGGAGGTACGAGAGGGCGTCGATCGTGCCGTCCCGCGCCCACTGCAGATCGTTCACGTACGCGACATAGGGAACGAAGCGCCCGAGGCTGAGGAGGAACGCGGCGATCGCCTCGAGGACGCGCCGGCGCTCGGCGTCCGCGTTGTCGAGCGGCGGCGTGGGCACGACGCCCGCGTCGAGAGGAAGGGACGGCACGAGCTTGACCATCTCCGGCGCGTGGGCGTTCAGGAGCGAGTGCGCGCCC
>JBBRRY010000092.1:0-1821 GCA_038245905.1 Thermoanaerobaculia bacterium
CGCTCGGCGGAGTGGTGCCGCAACGGCTATGTGCTCGGCCGGCGCGTCGAGGACGCGGAGTTCGCGGGCTACTGCCACATGGGCTGGGCGAAGGCGCGGCTCGAGCTGGGCGATCCGCTTGCCGAGGCGCGCACGACGGCCCTCGAGGCATTCGAGACGATCAAGGCGTCGCGGCAGATCGGCACGCAGGTCATGCACAAGACGACGATCGAGGCCATCGAATCGCTCATGGGCCTCGCTCCCGTTCCTCCCGAAGGCGCCGGTTGGACGGACGGACGCGCCGAGCTCAGCAACACGCAGAACGCCTTCCGTCTTCTCGACCGGGCGCGCCTCCTGTGCTTCTTCAGGAGAAGCGACGGCCTCGCGCTGGGCGGAGAGCTCCTGAAGGTCAGCGAGATCGGCTTGCCGGCCACGTTCTTCCTCTCCATCGCGCACTACTTCGCGTGCCTCGGCTGGATGCTCGAGGCGCGTCGTGGCGGTGCGTTCACGAGGCTGTCCTGCCTCGTCCGCGTCTTCTTCACGCGCGCCCGCATCCGGAAGTGGACGCGCCTGTGCCCTCACAATTTCGAGCACCGCTCGCTCCTCGTCGACGCCGAGTGGCTGCGCACCACGGGCCGCTCCAGGCGGGCCCTCCGTAAGTACGAAGAGGCAATCGCGGCGGCCGTCGACCACGGCTTTCTTCCGGATGCCGGGCTCGGGCACGAGCTCCTCGCCGAGATGCTCGTCGAGAGCGGCGATGCCCGGGCGGCGAAGACGCACGTCCTCGCGGCGACGGAGCACTATCGCGCGTGGGGCGCCGACGCGAAGGTCGCGGACGTCACGATCCGCTACGCGCGGGTCCTCGAATCCGCCTGATCAGATCGAGATGCTGTTTCCGCTGTGTCGCCTCAGCGCGACACCGCCCGAGCCCGGAAGGCCCGGGCCGCCTTCTTGTCGCCCACGATCTCGCAGACGCCGGCGGCCGCCTCGAGGGATCTCCGTCCGGGGACGTGGGCCGTCATCCTCGACAGGAGATCGCGGAATTCGCCGTACCGTCCTGCGCTCGCGTAGAGAAGCGCGAGGTGCGACCAGGCGCCGAGGTTCTCCGGGAAGGCCCTGATCTCGGCGGCGAATGCCCTCTCCGCCGCCTGCTCCTCGCCCATTCGCGACAACACGTCGCCGCGGGTCGCCTCGAGATTCATCATCGGCGGCCGGCCCGTGCCCAGAGCGTCCGCGCGCCGGAGCGCCGCGAGCGCGGCCGGAAGGTTCCCCGCGGCCGACTCGACCTCCGCGAGCAGCACGAGGGGGCCCTGGTCGCGGCTCCTCTCGGCGATCGCTTCGAGCGCCCCGTCCCGTGCACGCGGCAGGTCGCCCGCCGCGAGATCGATCTTCGCGAGGAGCGGCGCGACGTCCGAGGCACCCGCCGCCCGCGCGGCGAGGGCGAACGAGCGCGCCTTTCCGGGATCGCCGCTCTCGAGAGACAGGTCGGAAAGACCGGCGAGGATCTGCGGCGTCCCCGGCTGCAAGCGGTCCGCCTGTTCCAGCGCCTCGCGCGCCTCGCGCGGGTGGCCGGATTGCCGCAGGGCGCGCGTCAGGAGCTCCCACGCCTCGAGCATGCGCGGGCTCTCGGCGGTCAGAGCGCGGAGCGCCGAGACGGCGTCGTCCTCGCGATGCGCCGCGACCAACCGTGACGCTTCCCGAAGGCGGCCGAGGGTCTGTATCAGGTCCTTCGGGTCGGGAAGATCCGTGGCGGCGGCGTCAGGCGAGCGAGCGGTCAGGTAGCCGAGCGACGCGAGCTTCTTGATCGTCTCTTTGTCCGCGGCCCCCGGCGTCTGGAGCGGA
>JBBRRY010000093.1:0-1801 GCA_038245905.1 Thermoanaerobaculia bacterium
CGGCAAGCTGAAGAACCTGCCGGTGCACAAGGCGATGCTCGAGGTGTCCGAGCTGATCTACGAAACCTGCAAGACGTACCTCGTCACGCAGGGCAAGTTCATTCTCGTCCTCGAGCTCTTCATCGGGTCGATCCTCGTCGTCTACTTCGGCGGCCTCCGCCACATGGAGCCCTTGAAGGTCGTGGTGATCCTCATCGCGAGCCTCGTTGGGATCGCGGGCAGCTACGGCGTCGCCTGGTTCGGCATCCGGATCAACACGTTCGCGAACTCCCGGACGGCCTTCGCGAGCCTGAGGGGTAAGCCCTTCCCCTGCTACTCGATCCCCCTGGCGGCGGGCATGTCGATCGGCACGATGCTCATCTCGACCGAGCTCTTCCTCATGCTCTGCATCCTCCTCTTCGTCCCGGCGCACCTCGCCGGCCCCTGCTTCATCGGCTTCGCGATCGGCGAGTCCCTCGGCGCGTCCGCGCTCCGCATCGCGGGCGGCATCTTCACGAAGATCGCCGACATCGGCTCGGACCTCATGAAGATCGTCTTCAAGATCAAGGAAGACGACGCGCGCAATCCCGGCGTCATCGCGGACTGCACGGGCGACAACGCGGGCGACTCCGTCGGGCCGACGGCGGACGGCTTCGAGACCTACGGCGTGACGGGAGTCGCGCTCATCGCCTTCATCCTCCTCGCCGTTCCGGACGCGACGACACAGGTCAAGCTCCTCGTGTGGCTCTTCGCGATGCGGATCATGATGATCGTCGCAAGCGTCGGGTCCTACTGGATCAACGACGCGATCGCGAAGGCGAAGTACACGAACGCCGACAAGATGAACTTCGAGGCGCCGCTCACGTCCCTCGTCTGGATCACGTCGCTCGTCTCGGTCGGGATCACGTTCGTCGTGTCTTACCTCCTCATTCCGGAGCTCGGCGACGGGACGCTGTGGTGGAAGCTCGGTGCGATCATCACGTGCGGAACGCTCGCGGGCGCGATCATCCCCGAGCTCGTGAAGGTCTTCACGTCCACGGAGTCCCGCCACGTACGCGAGGTCGTCACCGCCTCCCGCGAAGGCGGCGCCTCGCTGAACGTCCTGGCTGGCCTCACGGCGGGCAACTTCTCGGCGTACTGGATGGGCCTCACGATCGTCGTCCTCATGGGCATCGGGTTCCTGATCTCGACGGCCTTCCCGTCCGGCATCATGATCGCTCCCGCGACGTTCTCGTTCGGGCTCGTGGCCTTCGGTTTCCTGGGCATGGGCCCCGTCACGATCGCGGTCGACTCGTACGGCCCCGTCACGGACAACGCCCAGTCCGTCTACGAGCTGTCGCTCATCGAGAGCGTGCCGAACGTCAAGGCGGAGGTGAAGCGCGACTTCGGCTTCGACTTGAACTTCGATACCGCTAAGAGCTTCCTGGAGGAGAACGACGGCGCCGGGAACACTTTCAAGGCTACGGCCAAGCCCGTCCTCATCGGGACGGCGGTCGTCGGCGCCACGACGATGATTTTCTCGATCATCGTCATCCTGACGCACGGGCTGAAGAGCGACATCGACAAGCTGTCGATCCTCCATTCCCCCTTCCTTCTTGGGCTCGTCACGGGCGGCGCGATCATCTACTGGTTCACGGGCGCCTCCACACAGGCCGTCTCGACGGGCGCCTACCGCGCCGTGGAGTTCATCAAGAAGAACATCAAGCTCGACGCGACGGTCACGAAGGCCTCGGTAGAGGACAGCAAGGCGGTCGTCGCCATCTGCACGAAATACGCGCAGAAGGGCATGTTCAACATCTTCATGGTGGTGTTCTTCTCGACG
>JBBRRY010000094.1:0-1791 GCA_038245905.1 Thermoanaerobaculia bacterium
GAGCGGATGCTCGCTCGCGCGCTCCACCGACGCGGCGAGACGAAGTAATTCCTCCGCCTGAAACGGCGGCAGGGGTCGCAGCAATGAGATCTTGGGTTTCCCCTCCGTGAGCGTGCCCGTCTTGTCCACGACGAGCGTATCCACCTTTTCGAGGCGCTCGAGTGCGCCCGCGTCCTTGAAGAGCACTCCCGCCGACGCACCGCGGCCCATCGCGACCATGATGGACATCGGCGTCGCGAGGCCGAGCGCGCAGGGACATGCGACGATGAGGACGGCAACGGCGTTCACGAGCGCGTGGACGAGCCGCGGCTCGGGGCCGAAGAGCGCCCAGATCGCGAAGGTGAGCGCGGCGACGAGGATCACGACGGGAACGAACACGGCGGCGACCCGGTCCGCCAGCCCTTGGATCGGCGCCCGGCTCCGCTGCGCCTCGGACACCATCTTGACGATCTGCGCGAGGACGGTCTCGCTTCCCACCTTCCGGGCCTCGATCACGAGAGCTCCGCCTCCGTTCACGGTCGCCCCCGTGACCGAGTCGCCCGCTTTCTTGGCGACGGGCACGGGCTCACCCGTGATCATCGATTCGTCCACGGCGCTCGTCCCCTCGTTCACGACGCCGTCCACGGGCACCCGTTCGCCGGGCCGCACGCGAACACGATCGCCCGGCTTCAAGGATTCGAGCGGCACGTCGACGTCGGAGCCGTCCGCCGCGATGAGCCGCGCGGTCTTGGGCGCGAGACCGAGGAGCGCCCGGATCGCGTTGCCGGTCTTCTCGCGCGCTCTGAGCTCAAGAACCTGGCCGACGAGGACGAGCGTCGTGATGACGGCGGCCGCCTCGAAGTAGACATCGTGCGTCGGGGAATGGGTCGAAGAGACCGAAGACGAATTGCTTAGAAAGGGAATGAGAACTCCAAGCGTTTTTGCCACGCTGTACGTGTATGCCGCACCGGTGCCCAGTGCGATCAGCGTGAACATGTTCAGGTTGCGCGTCCGCACGGACGCCCACCCCCTCTGGAAGAACGGCCAGCCGCACCAGAGAACGACGGGCGTCGAGAGCAGGAGCTGAAGGGCCAGATTCAGGTGTGGAGAGATCGCGTGCTCGAGTCCCGGAGCCACCATCGCGCCCATTTCGAAGACAAGGAGCGGCGCACTGAGAGCGATCGCGAGCCGGAGGCGCCGCGACATGTCGACAAGCTCGGGGTTCGCGGTCTTCTCCAGCGTGATCGTTTTCGGCTCGAGCGCCATTCCGCAAATCGGGCACGGCCCGGGCCCAGGGCGCACGATCTCGGGATGCATCGGGCACGTGTACTCGATGCCGGCGCCGGTGGGCTCAGCGGTCGGCGCGGCCGCCGGCACCATCGGCTCGAAGACGCCCCCCGAACCCTGAGCGAGATACTTCCCCGGCTCGCGCCGAAATTTGTCGAGGCACCCCGCGCTGCAGAAGAAGTAATCCCTGCCCTCGTGAGAGTGGACGTGCTTCGTCTTCTTCGGGTCGACGTTCATGCCGCATACGAGATCCTTCTCGGTCCCGGGCGGCGGCGAGGCAGGCAATGTGGGAAGAGTCAACATCTCAGCATTGTCCTTTCAGGTTCAGGCCGTGACTTCAGAGGTGGCGAGTAAAGGCAACGGTGCTCCCGGCAGCTCGCGCTGCTTCCAGAGCATGTAGATGGCCGGGTAGACGAGGAGCTCGAGCGCGAAAGACGTCACGAGACCGCCCACCATCGGCGCCGCGATGCGCTTCATCATGTCGGCGCCCGCGCCCGTCGACCACATGATCGGCAGCAAACCGAA
>JBBRRY010000095.1:0-1782 GCA_038245905.1 Thermoanaerobaculia bacterium
CGGGACGGGCGGCACGATGACGGGCGTCGGCCGGTACTGGAAACCGAAGAAGCCTTCCGTGCGCCTCGTCGCCGTCGAGCCCACGGCGTCCCCGGTTCTTTCGGGCGGCGCACCCGGCCCGCACAAGATCCAGGGCATCGGGGCGGGCTTCGTCCCGAAGAACCTCGACCAGGCGCTCGTCGACGAGACAGTCCAGGTGTCGAACGACCAGTCCTTCGCGATGGCGAGGCGCCTCGCGAAAGAGGAGGGGATCCTCGGCGGGATCTCGTCCGGCGCCGCCGCGCACGCGGCCGTCGAGATCGCGAAGCGCGAAGGCAGCGCGGGCAAGCTCATCGTCTTCGTGATCCCGTCCACGTCCGAGCGCTACATCTCGACGGATCTCTTCAAGGAAGAGGACACGGCATCGGGGGCGGCCAGCATCTAGCCGAACTCCAGCCCCGCGCCTCCCGGGGCGAGCGCGACGGTGACCGTCGAACCCTCGTGGATGTCGCCCGCGAGGAGCTTCAATGCCAGCGGGTCCTGCACGAGCTTCTGGATATTCCGCTTGAGGGGGCGGGCGCCGTACACGGGGTCGTAGGCCTCGCGCGCGATCCATGTGCGGACCGGCGGCTCCCACGCGAGCTTGACGCCGCGCGCGGCCACGAGGTCGGCGACCTTGCGGAGCTGGATCTCGACGATCTTCTCGATGTCGGTGAGCTCGAGCCGGCGGAACGTCACGATGTCGTCGATGCGGTTCAGAAACTCGGGCCGGAAGTGCGCCCGGAGCTCGATTTCGATGCGGGCCTTGAGCGCCTTCTCGTCGACGCCCTGGAGCTCCTGGATGAGATGCGAGCCGACGTTCGACGTCATGATGACGACGACGTTCTTGAAGTCGACGGCGCGGCCCTTGCCGTCCGTGAGACGGCCGTCGTCGAGCACCTGGAGGAGCGTGGACCAGACGTCCGGGTGGGCCTTTTCGATCTCGTCGAAGAGGACGACGGAGTAGGGCCGGCGGCGTACGGCCTCCGTGAGCTGGCCGCCCTCGTCGTGCCCGATGTAGCCGGGAGGCGCCCCGATCATCCTCGAGACGGCGTGCTTCTCCTGGTACTCGGACATGTCGAGGCGGACCATCGCGTTTTCGTCGTCGAAGAGGAACTCGGCGAGAGCGCGCGCGAGCTCGGTCTTGCCGACGCCCGTCGGGCCGAGGAACAGGAACGAGCCGATCGGACGCTTCGGGTCCTTCATGCCGGCGCGGGCGCGGCGCACCGCGGCCGCGACGGCGTCGACGGCTTCGTCCTGCCCGATGACGCGAAGACGCAGCCGATCCGCCATGCGCAGCAATTTTTCCGTCTCGCCTTCGACCATCTTCGAGACGGGGACGCCGGTCCACTTCGAGACGATCGCGGCGATGTCGTCCTCTTCGACCTTCTCGCGCAGGATCGCCCCGCCCTTCTGGAGGTCGTCGAGGCGCGCCTGCGCGGCCTCGAGGTCCTTCTCGAGCTTCGTGAGCGTGCCGTAGCGCAGCTCGGCGGCCCTGTTCAGGTCGCCCTGACGCTCGGCGGCCTCGGCGGCGACCTTCGTGTCGTCGAGCTTCTTCTTCAGGCCGCGAATGACCGCGATGGCGTCCTTCTCGGACTTCCAGCGCGCCTTCATTCCGTTCGCGCGCTCCTTGAGCTCGGCGAGCGTGCGCTCGAGAGTCTTCAGGCGGTCCTTCGCGGGACGGGCGTCGTCCTTCTGGAGCGCCTTCTTCTCGATCTCGAGCTGGAGGATGCGGCGCTCGACCTCGTCGATCTCCGTCGGCAG
>JBBRRY010000096.1:0-1768 GCA_038245905.1 Thermoanaerobaculia bacterium
CGACCGCAGCAGGAGGCACGGCCCTTGCGCAGTTCGAGCTCGAAGAGGCCGGCCGGATCGCGGCCAATCCCAGCGGCTACGTGAGCAACAGCGACGACATCCAGATCCTGCAGTTCCAGCTCCAGGTCTCGCGGCTCAACGACCTCATCGCCGCCGAGGCCGATCCCTTCAGGAAAGGGGTTCTGATCGGCCAGCGCAATGCTCTGATCCAGTCGACCGTTCTGGGCTTCCAGTCGAACCTGGCAGACAAGAAGGCGAACGAGCAGTTCCTTCGCGACACGCGAGCCGACCTCGGAGATGTCCCGAAGATCACCCAGCAAAATCAGGGAACTCTGAATCTCGGCCTCACGTTTCCCTACCGGGACGGCGTGACGGCCGGCCTCTTCGCGAGCGGCAGCTTCGACGCCAGCGGCTACAAGGGGAAGTCGAAGCAGTCCGAGCTCGGCGGGCTCGGCGTCGAGGACACCTACACGGCAGAGATCGGCTTCGCGCTGAATATCTCGCTTCTGCGCGGCCGTGGGGTCGACGCGACGGGAGCGTTCGAGAGGGCGGCCGGGATCGACTACGAAGCGAGCGAATTCGTTTTGAAGCACACGGCTTCGACGAGCGTCCTGAACACGGTCGTCGCCTACTGGAACCTCGTGGCGGCGCAGGAATTCCTCGACATCGCCCGCAAGGCGGCCCGCCTCGGGGACCTGCGTCTCGAGTTCACGGACGCGCTCATCGCGGGGGACGAGCTTCCGCGCTCCGAGAAAGCGCGCTCGCTCGCGAGCCAGGCCACGGACGCCGCGCAGGTCGCGAGCGCCGAGCGGGCCGTAAACGAAGCGCGCGTTCAGCTCGCGAAGACGATTGGGCTCTCCGTGGTGGAGCCGGCGAACGCGCCGCTCGCCGCCGACCCGTTCCCGCCGACGCCCGACGCCGCGCCGCTGGCCGCGCTCGATCCGGCTCTCTGCATCGACCTCGCGCTCCATAGCCGGTGGGACCGGCAGGCCGCGGCGAAACTCCGCGAGTCGGGTGGCGTCCTCGCCGTGGCGGCGCGCACCGGACTCCGCCCCCGCCTCGATTTTGCGGGACGCATTTCGGCGAACACGATCGCCGAGACGAGCGCGAGCAAGCTGGTCGACGGCTGGGCGGCGCCGGGGTGGCAGGCCACCCTCTCGTTCGAGAAGCCCGTCGGCAACAACGCCGCGAAGGGACGCCTCTTGCAGAGCGAGGCCGACCTCGCGCAGCGGACGATCAGCGCGACGGACCTGGACCGGAACATCAAGGCGAACGTCGTCTCCCTCGTCGCATCCGTGAGGACGTCCGGCGAGCAGGTCGCGCGCCTGAACGAGGCCATACGCCTCTACGGCCAGACGATCGACTCCGAGACGGAGCGCTATCGTGGCGGGCAGTCGAGCCTGCTCGACACGATCGTCACGCAGGATCTCCAGACGAACGCCCTCGTGACCTGGGCCAATGCACGCCAGCAGCTCGCTTCGTTCATCGCACGGCTGCGCTACGAGACCGGCACGCTCGTCGAATCCCGCGGAGAGCTCAACGTGGTGCGTCTGGCGGATCTCGTGACGCTCCCTCCGGCCGCGAAGTGAAGGCGGCGACCGTGACGAGCCTCCGGCGCCGCGGACCCCTCGCCGTCTCGGTTCTCGCCGCGGCTCTCGCCGCCGTTTTCGCGGCGCGCGCCGACGCAGCGTCTGTTGCGCCCGCCGTCCCGCGCGACCTGCCGGCGCCCGAAATCCGCGCGGCGAAAATCACGCTCCAGGAGGCGATC
>JBBRRY010000097.1:0-1725 GCA_038245905.1 Thermoanaerobaculia bacterium
CGCGCGATGTCCACGCGCGCGGTCGAGGCCGCCGACCTGAACGGGGACGGCCGCATGGATCTCATCGCGATCTCCGACGTGGGCGAATGGGCCGACAGCGGCGGTAAGCCCGTGCAGGACGGCGCCTACCTTCGCGGCTACGACGTACGGGCGTTCCTCAACGAAGGCGGCCATTTTCGCGAGGTGCACAAGGGCCTCGAGGGCGCGTGCTTCGGATACACGATCGCCGTCGTCGTCCCGAAAGAAGGCTTCCCGTTCTACTCGTCCGCATGCCGATACCTCGGCGCGACGGCAACGCTCTACGAGTTCGATTCGAAGAAGGAAGAATTCCGATTCGCCGGGACGGACCTGATCGAAGGGTTCGGGCCGCAGATGGGCACGGCGGCGGGCACCTATCGCGGGCGGCCCGCGGCGTACGCCTCGTACTTCAAGCGCACGCCCACGGGCGCGGCGAAAAAAATTGACGGCCAGGGCATCACGGCTTACTACCGCGACGTGGACGGAAAGATGAAGAGCAAGCGTGTCGTCAAGACCCTGGAGTTCGAGGCGGGCTCCCAGGCGATCGCCGTCGGGGATCTCAACGGCGACGGCCTCGACGACATCGTCTGGGGCGACGAGAGCACGCATCGCCTGCGCGTGTTCTTCCAGACCCCGGGCGGCGAGTTCGAGGAGCTCGCGGCCGCGCGGGAGCCCGAGCTCGTGAATCACCCCACGGCGCTCCGGATCGCCGACGTGGACGGGGACGGGCGCAAGGACGTCGTCCTGATGTACCAGTACTTGACCGGGGACGAGACCCGGGCGGGCGGTTTTCGCGTTTTCCGCGGCCTTCCCAGGTGACTTGCGTGAGGTTCCTGGGCACCGGGACACTCTAGAAGCAGATATGCGTCTCCACCATAATTTCCAGAAAAGGCCTTGACACGGAGGAATTTTGTTCCTATCGTTTGCTCAATGTCCGGGGAAATCCTGTCCCTTAACCTATTTTTTCGCCCTCAGGGCGTTACGTCCGTTTCAAATTAGTTTCGGGAGGTGATTTAATATCGCGCGCGGCAGGAGCCGATCCCTTTCGAAAAAACTCTGCAATAGAACCCACTCAGTCTTAACGGATCCATCGCAATTCTCGGTAGGAGTAAAAATGAAAAAGTTTTCCGTCGTCATCGCACTGGTCTTGCTCGCGGTTGCGGGCACGGGCTATGCGGTCACCTGCGCGTATGACAACGTGCCGGCGGCCACGCTGCTCGTTCCGTACTTCCGCGTATCGCTGAACGGCGCCACGGCCGCGCCCATTCCGACCGGCGGCACCGACACGCTCATCTCGATGATCAACGTGTCCTCGCCTGGCGTCATCGCGCACGTCACGGTCTGGAACAAGTACTCCAAGGCCGTCCTCGACTTCAACGTTCCTCTCACCGGCAAGGACATCGCGGCCTTCTCCATGCGCGACGTCATGAACGGCAAGCTGAACGTCAACCCGACCACGCAGGTCGGCACTGTCATCGACCCGTGCGGCGTGAACGTCAATGCCATCCCGGCGACGTACAAGCCCTCGGTCGGCTTCGGCGCGAAGCAGTTCATCCGCTTCTCGCACCCCGAGGCGATCGCCGTCGGCTCCACGAACGACGCGTACACCTCGATCTCGCTCTACGCGGCTGACGCCTTCGCGGCGTTCCGCAACAAGGTCTGGGACTCGCTCGACGAGTCGGGCGACCTCTCCACGTTCACGTCCCC
>JBBRRY010000098.1:0-1664 GCA_038245905.1 Thermoanaerobaculia bacterium
AGGCGAAGCTTGTGAGCTGGGCCGAGGTAAGCGAACGCCTTGAGGGCCGGCTGAAGAAGCCTTGACCCGCCATATACGCTTGCACCCGGCCGCTGCGGAGGAGGCGGAGGCCGCGGTCGCTTGGTACGAGCACGAGCGCCACGGGCTCGGCCGAGCACTGAAAGACGACTTCGACGTGGCCGTGGCCCGCCTGGCTTCAGGGCTTGAGGATGGAATGCCCGTACGAGGCCGAGCCGTTTTGAGTGGGGCGCGTCGGTTAGTGCTCGCGCGCTTTCACTACGACGTAGTGTTTCTGCTGGACGGACATGAGGTAACCATCGTCGCCTACGCGCACCACTCGCGACGTCCAGGCTACTGGCGTGGCCGCTTGCCCGCCTAACTAGTATCCGGCGGCTCATTGCGATCGCCGTCCTGAGCGGCCACCGAGCCCGGTAGTGCAGGCCGATGCGAACGGAGTAGATGGGGCGAGAAGGGTGAACGGGCTTGAAGCGAAGGCTGGGGTGCTGAGAGTTCGAGCGAAAGATGGCGTAGGCGCGTTGGGCCTGGGCCCGCACGTTTGGAGGAAGAGAGGCGAGCGCGCTGCGAAACGTCGCCGTAGTTCGCGACTTCACCGCAGCTTTGGATCGAGGTCCTGGGTGTGACCAGCGCGTTGCTCAGCGAGGGCGGCGTCCGCGAGGACTTCGAGCGCGCCACGAGAGCGTGCGAAAGACTCGGCCCAGCGGGCCTCGTCCTCGAGTTCGTCGAGTAGCCACGACGCCACCTGCTCCTGCTGGGGAGGAGGCAGTTTCGAGATTTCGGCGAGAGCCTTTTTGAGCAGCGCGGTCATGATTTTCCCGATGTCGATTCTACTCTTCAGCCGCCCGACGATACCAAGCTCCTCCAGATGCTGCCTAACCGGTATTCGGCTGTAAGAGTGGATTCTCCTCGACCCTCGCTAGCTGTAGAGGTGCTCCCGCTCCGGGCGCACGGTCACGACATCGGGGCGCTCGCGCACGACGCTCTGCACGACGTGGCAGTCCCAGCAGACCGGCTTGTGCGTCGAGAAGACCTCGGGCAGGTTCTCGGGCTTCACGTCCTCCCACGAAACCGTCAGGCCATCGGGCGCGAGAAGCGCCGGCCGGTGCTCGGTCCACGTCACTTCGGGAATGCGCTTCGCGCAGAAGACGCAGGACTGATTCCGATACCAACTCGCCACGATGTTGCGCACGAGACAGGACGGCCCGTCGCGCTCGACCTGGCCGAGACACTCCTGACCGCAGCCCTCCTTCTCGGGCCAGCGCGAGCAGTCCGAGAGGCGCAGCCGCCCGGGCTCGTCCCCGATCCACGCGAGGGCGGCGCGGAGCGGGTCGAGGGCGACGGCGGCCGTCTCCTTCGTCTCCGGGCACGAGACGAGGCGCTTCCCGCGCGCGACGCGCAGGACCGGGACGGCGACGAGGATCGAAACGACCGCGAGGGCGGCCAGGGCGAGAAGGACCAGGGGAACGCTCATAAAAACCCCCTTCATGAATGGGGCCCGGGAGAGCTCCCGTCGATGATGCTCCGGCATCAGGAACCGCGGTCCTTCCTGTATATTTCGCCCGGCGGCGTGCCCGCTCCCCCGGGCGCGCGCCTCCCGATTCCATGAGAGACCTCCCCCGCTTCTTCCGCTATTTCCGCCGGCGTCC
>JBBRRY010000099.1:0-1660 GCA_038245905.1 Thermoanaerobaculia bacterium
CATCGGCAAGATCGCGATCCGCGACGCCGTGCTCCTCAAACCCTCCCGTCTCACTCCGGAAGAGATGGCCGAAGTTCGAAAGCACCCGGTCGTGGGGCGCGAGCTTCTCTCGGGAATGAAGACGCTCTCCTTCGCGCTCGATGTCGTGTATGGACACCACGAGCGTCTCGACGGATCTGGCTACCCGGACGGAATCTCGGGAGACTCCATCCCGCTCACGGCCCGGGTCACGACGATCGCCGACATCTACGACGCCCTGACGACGGCGCGCGTCTATCGCGCCGCTCTCACGCGCGCGGAAGCCCTCGCCATCATGGGCGAGGAGGCGGGCCGCGGGTGGTGGGACCCGCGGCTCCTCGACACGTTCCGAGGCGTCCTCGAAGGGCTGCCGGAGGACACTTCGCGCGTGACGACCGCCCTCGCGGCTCCGTCCTAGGCGGCGGGCTTCCCCAGGATCGCGATCACCTTCCCGACGAGAGCCTTCAGGTCGAGAGGCTTCGAGAGGAAGTCGACGGCGCCGGTCTGGCCGGCGAACAGCACGCGGTTCTTCTCCGGAAAGCCCGACATGAAGAGGACGGGGATCGCGGCCCGCTCGGGGCGCGACTTCAGGACCCGCACGGTGTCGAACCCGTCGAGCCCGGGCATCAGCACGTCGATGAGAACGAGATCGAACGTGCGCGTCTCGAAGAGCGTGAGCGCGTCTTCTCCGGACGTCGAAGGGACGACCTCGAATCCCGCACGCCTGAGCCACGCGCAGACGACATTTCTCACCTGGGCCTCGTCATCCACGACGAGGACGACAGGATGGCGCGCGGGCGGGGCTTCTTCAGGGACCGCGGACGGGGCAGTGGCCGCCATGCCGGGAAGGATCGAGCTCCGCCGATGGACCGCCGTCGTGACCCGCGCCTCGCGCGGCTGAGCGGGCGCGGTGGCCGGCTCTTGCGGGGCCTGCAGGCGCTCGAGCGACTCGAGCGAGCCCGCGACGGCCGCCGCGGTCTGAAACCGTTCCTCCGGTTTCTTTTCGAGGCAACGGAGGACGACCGCCGCGAGCTCCCGCGAAACGCCCCGCTCTTCGAGCGTCTCGCGGGACACCAGGGTCTCGAGATGTTTTCGCGCGATCGAGAGGAACGTGCGTCCCGTAAAGAGCCGGCGGCCCGTCAACAGCTCGAACGCCATCGCGCCGATCGCGTAAATATCGCTCCGCTCGTCGACGATGAGCCCTCTGAGCTGCTCAGGTGACATGTATTGCGGCGTTCCGACGGTTACACCGGCACGCGTGATCCGGGGATCCCTCCGATTGGTGTCGTGCGCCAGGCCGAAGTCGAGAATCGAAATGTCGCCCGATGGCCGGACCATGACGTTCGCCGGCTTCAGGTCTCGGTGCACGATGCCCGCGGCGTGCGCGGCGGCGACACCCCGCGTGAGCTGCGTGAGGATCCGGAACGCGTGGGCCGCGGGAAGCGGCTTTCCGGCGTCGATGAGTGTGGCGAGATCCCCACCGTCGACGAACTCCATCGTCAGGTACGGCGAGTCTCCCGCGACTCCATAGTCGTAGAGGCGGCAAACGTTGGGATGACTGATTCTCCGGTTCAGGCTGACCTCGCCCTTGAACCGGCGAAGGACCGCTTCCCGCTCGTCAGGGTTGGACTGGGTCAGTACC
>JBBRRY010000100.1:0-1602 GCA_038245905.1 Thermoanaerobaculia bacterium
CGCACGCGCTGACGAAGGTCCAGATGGACGCGCTCGTCGCGCTCGGGTGGCTGGCGCCCACGGGAACGCCCGAGGAGGTGCGCGCGGACAAGAAGAAGGACGGCTCGCCGAACTACCACCGCGACTTCGAGGGCCGGTCGCGTGTGGCGAGGGCGGCGCGGCTGGCGGTGCGCACGCTGGCGGACGTCCTCGACGTGACCCATCCGGGCTCGCTCAAGTACAAGTCCTTCGACAGGAGCGGGGAGTCGATCGTGATTACGACGCTCGGCCTGAAGCGCGAGGCGGATGCGCCTCCGAAGAAGAGCCCTGACGCGGAGTCGGTCGCGGGCGTCCGGGCGCTCGTGCTGGCGGCGATCCGGAAGGGCTCGGGCGACGAGGCCGTCAACCCCGAGGCCGACGGCGACATCGCGCTGCGCTTCGGGAACGCGGTCGTTCTGGAACCCTCTACGCCGCGCTCGAGCTGTTCGTGAAGCTTCGTCGGCGAGGCGTGGGTTGACGCGAGTCATATGTTCTCTATAATTGCTTTGTTTACGGAAACGTAAACGATACACATATAATGAACGCACGAGACATCGAAAGTTCCGGGCGGAAGGCCCTCGAAGCCTATCTTTCCGAGGCCGGCGCAGCCGTGCGCTGGCTGAGGAATGGTGGCGTCGGAAGCCGGCGCCCCGGCGCGGAGCTGGAGGTCGAGCTTCCCGGCGGCAGCCGACAGAGATGTCTCGTGGAGTTCGCGTCGAATGCGCGGCGGCTCCCGATCGAACACGCTGTCTACCGCATCCGAAACCACATGGCGCACGAAGGCGGACACGCCCGGGGAATGCAGCCCGTCATCTTCGCCGAGCATCTGGGACGGCCGATGCGCAGCTGGCTGCGTCAGGAGGGTGTGTGGTTCGGCGACTTGTCTGGAAACAGACTCTTCAAGGCTCCCGGCTTTCTCGTGGACAGAGAGGTTGCGGACAAACGGGACGGGGCGAGCAGGCCGGCCGTCAGCGTCTTCGCTGATCGAAATTCACGGCTGCTTCGCTACCTGCTCATGAGGCCCCCCCAGCAAGTTGGCGTGCGCGAGCTCGCGGAAGAAATCCAACTGAGCCCCTCGGCAGTCTCGAATGGCCTGAGAAAGCTGAGAGAGATGGGGTACCTCGAGTCGGGCCGGCAGGGGCTCCAGCTCATGGCCCGAGAAGACCTGCTCGAGGAGTGGGTTTCGTTCTATCGATCGCGATTCCGGAGGCAGGGAGAAGCCCGCTACTACGCGCACGCGAGGGACGCCGAGGAGCTGCTGGAACGGCTGAGGGCTGGCAACTGGGCCGCCAACGCCTCGTGGGGCCTGAGCCTTCATGGAGGCGCGTCACTCGTCGCAGGGTTCGTTCAATTCCGCGAGGTGCACGTCTACATCTCGCCCGAGGACACGGGCCTGGGTCGCAAGCTCGTGAAAGCTCTGGATGCAAGACCGGCGGAAGGAGAGGCGAACCTCGTCGTTCTTTCGCCCTTCTACCGCCACTCGGTTCTGTTCGAGTCGAGAGTCATCAAGGGGTTGAGGGTGGTGAGCGACCTGCAGCTTTACCTCGACCTGAGCTGCTTTGCGCAGCGAGGCAAGGAGCAGGC
>JBBRRY010000101.1:0-1566 GCA_038245905.1 Thermoanaerobaculia bacterium
GATGCCGACGACCGCCACGCCGGCCCACCAGAGGATGCGCCAGGCACGGCGAGAACCCGGCGGTCGGGGGGGTGGCCCGGGAGGCGGAGCCGGCGGTTGTTCCGTCAGGTCGAGCATCTGGTCGGTCACGGCCTCTCCTCCCTCAGGGTGAACGAGTCGAGGGGAACTCCCACGGCTCCTTCGAGCTGGTCGATGGCGACGGCGTAGTCGGCGCGGGCGCGCGCCGTAGCGATCTTCACGTCGAGGAGCACGCGCTCCGCGTCGAGAAGGTCAAGGGCGTTCAGAGTCCCGGATTCGTAGCCGGTCTCGGCGGAGCGCAGCGACTGATCCGCCTGAATGAGGAGCACGTTCTCGAAGAGCCTGAGCCGCTCCCACGTGAGCGGGATCCGGCTCGTGAGGTCTCCGACGGCGCGGTCGATCGCGGCCACCAGGGATCGCTTCTCCTCCTCGGCCTGGTGCTCCTTCTGTACGCCCTCCTCAATCCCCGCGGCGATCTTCCGGCTCCAGATCGGGAGGTTCACGCCGCCCGTGATGCCAAACACGTCCTGCCCGTTGTCGGGCGGTGGGCTCGCGACGCCCGCCGCGTCCGTCCGATTTCCCACCGCCGTGTAGACGAGCCCGAGCGTCACGTCGGGGCGGGCTTCCTTCTTCGCGAGTGCGACGAGAATGCGGGCCCGTTCGATCCGGGCGGCCGCCGCGGCCAGCTCGGGGCGAAGCGCGAGAGCCCGTTCACGGAGCTCGGCGCGCGCCGGGCGCAGCTCACGAGGCGTCGGGAGAACGAACGCGGGGAGCGGCGCATCCTGGGGCCGGTCTCCAAGCGCGTTCAGGCCGGCCCTCAGGTCCGCCTGACGGGTGGCGATGTCCAGGAGCCGGCCGTCGTCCTTCGTGATCTCCGCCTGGAGCTTGACGACCGGCTGCTCGAGCCCGACACCCGAGGTGTAACGGGCCCTCGCGAGCTCCTCGTAGTGAGCCAGGGTCGCCCGGTCCTCGCGAACGACCTTCTCGAAGGCGTCCAGGAACGCCAGCTCGTCGGCGAGCCTTCGCGCCTCCGTCAATACGCGCAGACGGGCAGCCTCGACGCTCGCGCGCGCCGCCGCGGCCTCGAGAACCGCAGCCTTCTCCCTCAGCCCGAGCTTTCCGAACCAGGGGAAGCGCTCCGAGAGGCTCGCCATGAATCTCTGCGGGCCCACGCGCGTCTCCGGCGGCCACAGATACGCCGTGAGGCCGAGCGTCGGATCGGGCAGGGCCGCCACCTGCGGCGCCCGCTGTGCGCTCGCGCGTGCCGCCGCCTCCAGCGCAAGGACCTCAGGGTTCCGCGAAAGGATCTCCCGGAACAGCTCGTGCCCGGGGGTCCCCTGGGCTGTCGCGAGCACGCTCTCCGCGGGCGCGATACTGGCGGCAGTGTCGGGCCCCGCCCGGTCCGGCCGTCCGGCCATCAGAGCCGTCGGCAGCAAGAACAAGAAGAGGAGAGGGAACTTTCCCGCAATGGAGGGTCGTTTGTGCCGTCGACACGGTCCGTTCATCAGACCTCCAACGATTGTCGTCACGCCGAGAATATGACGGCCC
>JBBRRY010000102.1:0-1559 GCA_038245905.1 Thermoanaerobaculia bacterium
CCCCAGAGGAGCTCCGGGTTCTCCGTCGCGCTCGCCGTCACGACCCGTCCATCGGCGGTGACGACGTCGGCCGACAGCAGGTTGTCGCAAGTGAGGCCGTGCTCGCGCATGAGCCACCCGATACCGCCGCCGAGCGTGAGACCGGCGACCCCCGTCGACGTGATGAGCCCTCCGGTCGTCGCGAGGCCGAAGACCTGCGTCTCCCGGTCGAATTCCCCCCACGTCACGCCGCCCTCGGCGCGAGCCGTGCGGGCGCGCGCATCGACGCGTACGGCCTTCATGAGCGAGAGGTCGATGACGAGTCCGCCCTCGCACAGCGCGTTGCCCGCCACGTTGTGCCCGCCGCCGCGGATCGCCGTGGGGAGACTCCGGGCCCGGGCGAAGTGTACCGCCTCGATCACGTCGGCGACTCCACGGCACCGCGCGATAAGTGCGGGCCGCTTGTCGATCATCCCATTCCAGATCGCGCGGGCCCCGTCGTAGCCGCTCTCACCCGGGCGGATCAGTTCCCCGCGGAACGCGGAGCGAAGGGGCTGCAGCGCGTCGTCAGGGATTCCGGAGTCCGTCGTCATGGCGTGGGCCTCCTTCACCGATACGAGTCTCATTCTCGCAGATCCGCCCGATCCGTTCGGCGAGGGAGAGCCCGGCCAGCCGGGCCGCGGCCGCTTCGAGCGCGGGACTCCCGAGGGCCGTGGCGGCGCGCTCGTGGAGCGCCGCGTCGACCGGGACCATCCGGCGCCCCGCCTCCACGACGAGCGGGGACGCGGCGGCGAGGCTCTCCGCTGCGCGGGGAAGGTCCCCCTCCATTCGCCTGACCTCCGCGAGGCCGATAAGGCACGAGGCCACGTGTTCCGGTTTCTCGGCCCCGGCCCGGCGCAGGAGGAGCGCCTCGCGGAAGAGCGCGGATGCGCGCGCGGCTTCCCCCCGGAGAAGCGCCACGTGCCCGAGGCCCGCGAGCGACCAGACCGCGCTCGCGCGGCTCCCGAGGATTCTTTCCTCCGCGCGGCTCCGTTCGTAGCGATTTTCGGCATCGCCAGTGTCCCCGACGCAGCGCGCGACGTCGCCGAGGAGCGCGAGTGTGCGCGCGATCAACCAGCGGTCACCGAGCTCGCGCTGGAGGGCTAGGCACTCCTCGAGGCGGCGGCGGGCATCGGCAAAGTCTTCGACGCGTAGGGCCACGACGCTCAGGTTCCGGAGGGCGCGAGAGGACTCCCACGCGTCCGCGCGCGCCCGGAAAGCGGCAAGCGCCTCCTCACCGCTGCGGCGCGCCGCCACGAGGTCGTCGGGCTCGATCGCGGCCACGAGGACGTGCAGGCGGGTGTAGTGGTCCCCCAGCCTTCGGTAAATTTCCGCGCTCTCCGTGTTCATCCGGCGAGCCTCGGCGTGGTGCCCCCGGGATTCCTCCGTCACTGAGAGGACCATGAGGCCGTAGGCCGTCTCACGCTCATCCCCGATCCCACGGAGGATCTCGAGGCTTTCGCCCAGGCTCGCCGCCGCAGCCTCGTGGTCGCCCTGAAGCCAGTGGAGAAGCCCGAGTCTCGAAAGGACCGAGCCCCGCG
>JBBRRY010000103.1:0-1535 GCA_038245905.1 Thermoanaerobaculia bacterium
CTGGTACGTTCTGGATCTCGGAAGCCAGAATGGTACGGCCCTCAACGGACGGCGGCTCGAGCGCGAGTCGCGGCTGAAGGACGGCGACACGCTGTCTTTCGGAGGAGTCCTTTGCGCGTTCCTGGACGCGAACGCTTCGCTCTCCGGCTCGGTGATCCTGTCCAACGTCGGGCACGCCGTCGTCGGGGCGCGCGACGCGGGTGCGGCGATGTCGGAGCTCCTCATGATCGAGAAGAAAGAGAGCGCCGGCGAACGCGCGCTCCGCTTCCAGCTCGTCTACGACGTCGGCGCGGCCGTGAGCGCGACACTCGACGAGGACGAGATGCTGGAGCTCGTCCTCGCGAAGGTCTTCGACGTCTTCCCGAAGGCCGACCGGGGATTCGTCATGCTCCTCGACAGTTCGGACGGCTCGCTGAAGCCTCGCGCGATGAGGACCCGCTCCGGCGCTCCGGTCTCGATCACGATGAGCCACACGATCGCGGAAGACGTCGTGAAGAACCGCCGCGGCGTCCTGAGCGTCGATGCGATGACGGACGCCCGTTTCCAGCAGGGTGTCAGCGTCCAGATGCTCGGCATCAGATCCCTTGTCTGCGTCCCGCTCCTCGCGCGCGACGAGGTCTTCGGGCTCCTGACGCTCTACTCGCAGAACCTCGAGAGCAGTTTCGAAGCCGACGACATGTCGCTGCTTCTTGCGCTCGGGGCGCAGGTCGGGCTCGCGCTCGCAAATTTGCGAATGCACCAGAAGATCGTCGAGCAGGAGCTCCTCCGGCACGACCTCGCGCTCGCGCGCCGCGTTCAGGCGGGCTTCCTTCCGCGGGCGGCGCCCGAGGTCGCGGGCTGGGCCTTCTCGGCGCACTACGCGCCGGCTCTCGAAGTGAGCGGCGACTTCTATTCGTTCATTCCGCTCGAAGGCCGCCTCATGGGCGTGGCGATCGGCGACGTGTCCGGAAAGGGCGTTTCGGCCGCGCTCCTCATGGCGCGGCTCACGAGCGAGCTCCGAGCGCAGGCCCTCTCGCGCACGGATCCCGCGAAGATCCTCGCGCGCGTGAACGCGGTGCTCACGCCGGAGCTCGAGGATGGGATGTTCGCGACGCTCGCTCTCCTCGTTCTCGACGCCGACACCGGCCAGGTCGACCTCGCGAGTGCGGGGCACCTCGCGCCTCTCGTCCGGCGGATCGACGGAACGGTCGAGCCGATTCCCGCGCCTCCGAACCTTCCGATCGGCATCCAGGAGGACGCCGAGTTCAAGGGGGCGAGCTTCCACCTCCGGGACGGCGAGACGGTGGTTCTCTTCACGGACGGAATCTCGGAGGCCGAGCGGAACGGCGTCCTGTTCGGCGAGCCACGCCTGATCGAATCGATCGCCGGCGGCGGCGCCGCGCCCGACGGCATCCTCGCGCGCGTCCTCGCTTCGGTCGAGGATTTCCTCCAGGGAACACCGGCCGGGGACGACGTGACACTGGTATGCCTCGGTCCTTTCCAGTCGTCGGCGCCGCAGCCGGCCCGCACCGCCCGGAGGGCGCCAGTCTGAGGTC
>JBBRRY010000104.1:0-1449 GCA_038245905.1 Thermoanaerobaculia bacterium
GTAGCCGCGAAGGTAGGCGCCGTCCTGCACGGGCTTACCGCCGCTGTCGGCCCATTCGCCCACGTCGGAGATCGCGATGAGATCCATGCGGCCGTCCCCGTTCAGGTCGGCGGCCTCGACCGCGCGCGTGGACATCGCGCGCGGGAGCCCGCGCGCTTCCACGAGAAACTTTCCGTCTCCCTTGTTGATCGCGATCGCCGGGCCCGAGCCGTGCCCGCCGAACACGATGTCGAGCTTCCCGTCGCCGTCCATGTCCGCGACCGTGGCCGCGCCGTAGGCCGCGTCGATCTGGTCGGGGTTGTCGAAATCGACCTTTGCCGAACGCCAGCGCCACGTACCGGCCTCGTCCTTGTCCAGCCTGTACACGCGGAGGTACTGGCCGGTGAGCCGCGGGGGCGGCGCGACGATCTGGGGGCGTCCCATGCCGAGCACGTCGCCGAGCGCGAAATTCTCGCGCCAGATCCCGGACTTCGGAAGGCCCTCGGAGATCTCCTCGAAACGGAACGTCTCTTTCGAGATTGCCGGCGTGACGACCACCGCTTCGCTCGCGGGCACGTCGACGATCGGCCTCAGCTCGTCCGGCGTCTTCTCTTTCTTCCCGTCCGGACCCGGGGCGGCCGGCTTCTCGGTGCCGACCTCGACGTAATAGGCCTTTTCGTCCTCGCGGACGTAAGGCGTCCCCGGAAGGCTCACGATCGCGTTGTAGAGCAGGCCGTTCTTGACGTAGTAGAGCCTGCTCTTCGGGACGCGCATCAGCTTGCGACCGGTCTGGGGGTCCACGAAGGTCGTCGGCCCCACCTCCTCGTCGCCCATCTCGGCCGCCTGCGGCGCACCGGCCTTGAGCCCGAGAAGCGTCTCCACACGGTCGGAGGTCTTCTGCTCGACTGTGGCGGCGGCAGGAGCGGCAGGAGTCGTGGCCGGCTTCGGAGTCGGAGCCGGGGCGGTTGCGGGAGGCGCCGTCGCAGACGAGCAACCGATCGCTCCGACGAGAACGGCCGCCGAGAGGGCGGAGAGGGACACTTTCACGGAAACTCCTAGCAGCGCACGGAACCCTCGGGCCTTCGGCCGTCGGGCGATGAAGAACCTGTCAGAAAAAAACTTCAGAGGAGGTCCGCGAACGACGGACGGCACCGCCGGAACAACCGGGCTCCCGCAAAGCCTACCACGACGAGAACGGCAGACCACACCGTGACGCGGCCAATCGGGGGCGTCGGGGCGTCGAAGAGCGCCGCGCGGAAGAGCCCCACGAGGTCGCGCACGGGGTTGAAGGCGAGGAGACGCGCGGCAAACCCCGGCATGGAAGACTCTGCGTAGAAGATCGGCGTCAGCCAGAACGCGATCATGAGGATGGGCGGCAGAATCTGCGCGATGTCGCGGAAAAAGACGTTGAGCGACGCGAGAACCAGCACCGGGCCCGCGAGGAGCAGGAGCTCGAATACGAACGCGAGA
>JBBRRY010000105.1:0-1438 GCA_038245905.1 Thermoanaerobaculia bacterium
AGCGAAGCGTTCGCGTCCAGGAACGCGCAAAGGACTCCTCCGAAAGACAGCGTGTCGCCGTCCTTCAGCCGCGACTCGCGCTCGAGCCGCCGTCCGTTGAGGGCCGTACCATTCTGGCTTCCGAGATCCAGAACGTACCAGACACCGCTCCGCCGAGAAATCTTTGCGTGTCGCCGCGAGACGCCGGCGTCCGAAACGGAGACGCCGCTCGTGGCCCCGCGGCCGACTTCCACGTCCTGCTCGAGGTCGAACCGCGTTCCTGCGGAAGTCCCCGTCCTGACAATGAGTTCCGGCATCGGAAGGGTGGGCACGTCTCTCCCGCGCCCGCAAATGAGTCTAACAGAACGACTTGACCGGGCTCCGCCCCGCTGCTAGCGTAACGACACTTCCGGGAGACATCTTCATGCGAGCTGAACTCTCAGAGATCGACCTGTCCCCCATCGGCGAACTCGTCCGCATCCGCAAGGAGGAGACGGTCCTCGAGGAGCGCCTCTCGAAAATGGAGGCGAAGAACGAGAAGGTCTCGCCGGTCGTCTACGCGCGCGTGAAGGGCGACTACGAGGCGCGCAAGAGCGCGCTCGCCAAAGAGTCGAAGCCTCTCAAGGAGAAGGCGCACCGCGAGTACCAGCGCTTGAAGCTACTCCGCGCCGAAGTCGAGCGCGCCGTGGAGGCGGTCTCCCTCGAAAAGGAAGAGCTCGAGTTCCGCAAGGACCTCGGCGAGTTTGCGGACGACGAGTTCAAGAAGCGCCTCGGCGACTGCGACAAGCGCCTCGCGGAAGAACGCCAGGAGCTCGAGGGCGTCCTCCAGATGCGCAACACGTTCGCGGGCGCCTTTCGCTCGGAAGAAGAGCTCGAATCCGGCGCGCCGGCTATGGCTTCCGCGCCTCCGCCGGCCGCGGCCGAAGAGGCCCCCACGCCGGACGCGACCGTGATCGGCGGAGCGCGGCCCCCGGCCGCCGCCGCCCCACCCGCCCCGCCCATCGCCCCCTCGGGGGACGTCACCGTCATGGGGAACGCGGGCGTCATCGGAACGGCCGAAGCAGCCGGCGCCGCGGCCGGTCCCTCCCACAGCGCGACGATCGTCCTTCCGCGCGCCCGACTATCACTCCTCGAGGGCGACACCCCCGTGAAGGAGTTCGTTCTCAAGCCGGGGGCCTCCGTGATCGGTCGCCTCGCCCAGAGCGACATCCAGCTTCCCTCCTCCGACGTCTCGCGCCGGCACGCGCAGGTCACGTTCGGACCGGAGGGATGCTTCGTTTCCGACCTCGGCTCCGAGAACGGCGTCGCGGTGAACGGGAAACGCATCGAGCGCCATCAGCTCGTCGACGGCGACATGATCGCGCTCGGAAAGCAGCGCCTGCTTTTCCGGGCCTGACGGAGAAACGCCTCGGAGGAGAACGCCTCAGAATCGTCGCACGAGCCGCACGACGTTGAGGCC
>JBBRRY010000106.1:0-1405 GCA_038245905.1 Thermoanaerobaculia bacterium
CTTGCGGGAGCCGTTCCTGGATGCGGCCCGCTTTGGGACGGCTGCGATGACAGATCGCAGCAGGAGATTGACCGATTCGGAGCTTTGGAAGACGGTCGCAACATCGGGTTCAAGAATCACAGCGATGGAGCCCGGGCCCATGAAGCCGCCCATTCCGAGAAAGATACCACCTCGGTCACAAATAGATCGCGGCCCACTCGACAATCGTCCCAATCGGACAACGACTGTCCGTGGTCGACCCTTACATTGGCTGCGAGAAGGGAGATCGATGAACGAAAAGAAGCCAGGGAAGACAAGCGCCGCAGGTGTGCCGAGCCGCGCCGACCGCATCACAGGCTGCCTCCTCGGCGGCGCGGTCGGCGACGCGCTCGGGGCGCCGATCGAGTTTCTCCGGCTGTCGGAGATTCGCGAGCGCTTCGGAAGGGACGGGATCACGGACTACGCGCCGGCTTACGGCAGGCTCGGCGCGATCACGGACGACACGCAGATGACGCTCTTCACGGCCGAAGGGCTGCTGCGCGCGGCCTGCCGCGGGGCGCTGAAAGGGATCTGCGACGGGCCGACGGTCTTCTACTTCGCGTACCTTCGGTGGCTGAAGACGCAAGGGTACGAGTCGAAGGGGGACGGCTTCCGCTTCGCCACTGAGGACCTGCCGGCCGAAGGCGGGATGATGCCGAACGGCTGGCTGTCGACGGTGCGCGAGCTGCAGACGCGGCGAGGGCCCGGAAACACGTGCCTCGCGGCGCTGAGGTCGGAGACGTTCGGGCGTATCGAATCGCCACCGATCAACGATTCGAAAGGCTGCGGCGGCGTGATGCGTGCGGCGCCCGCGGGGCTCGTGGAGGGGCCTCTCGCGCGCGCCTTCGAGCTCGGATGCCAGACGGCCGTCATCACGCACGGACATCCGACGGGCTGGCTGGCCGGCGGGGCGCTGGCGGCGATCGTCCACGAGCTGCTCGAGGGGCGGACGATCCAGGATTCCGTGGCGGCGTCGGTCGAGCTGCTGCGGGGCCACCCGCGTTCCCGCGAGTGCCGCGAAGCGCTGAACACCGCCGTGAAGCTGGCCGAAAGAGGAGCGCCCTCGGCCGAAAAGCTCACGACACTGGGACAGGGCTGGGTGGCCGAAGAGGCGCTCGCGATCGGCGTTTACGCGGCGCTGGCGGCGGGGACGTTCCGCGAGGGTGTTCTTCTCGCCGTGAACCACGGCGGCGACAGCGACAGCACGGGATCGATCGCGGGAAACATCCTCGGTGCGGCGCTGGGGCGGAAGGCGATTCCGAAAGCGTGGCTCGACCGCCTCGAGCTGAGGGACGTCATCGCGCAGGTTGCGAAGGATCTCGTGACGGGATTCGAGGAGACGGACGAATGGTGGCGCAAGTACCCGGGGTGCTGAAGGGGCGGACGC
>JBBRRY010000107.1:0-1393 GCA_038245905.1 Thermoanaerobaculia bacterium
AGAACGAAGCCACCCGCCTGAAGATCATGGAAGACGCGACAATCCGCTCGCGGCCCGCGCGTTTCGTCGTGGGCCGGATTCTGGGAGAAGACGTCCTGGTCGAGGGCATCTTTCGGGCCGTCGCGAGAAAGCTCCGCGAGACCCCGCAGACCACGGACGGCAACTGAGGCCGGCCGGTGCGGGCCTTTCTATACTGAGTCCATGAAGAGAATCCTTTTGCTCCTGCTGCCGCTTGTCCTGTCACGGCCCGCCTTCGCCGATGACGCGCTCGGCACGTTGACGGTCAAGGGAAAGACCACGATCTTGAAGGAGGTCGTCGCGGCGGAGCAGGCCGACCCGAAGGACCCGTCCGATCACTGGCTCGTCATCCTGGCCTCGGACCGAAAGGTCGCTGAAGGGGATCGCACCGTCGCGCGTCTCACCGAGCTCGCGAAAGACGGCAAGCTCCACGCCGTGAGAATCCTCTGGCATGTCGGCACGGACACTCTGCATGCGGTGCCGTACGACGCCGCTCTCCCGCAAAGCGGCCGGTTCGGACTCGAGCATCCGACGATCGACCTTCGGCGCTACGGCAAGGGGCGCGTCGACGCCGAGTTCCAGTCGAAGATGGTCGGACAGGACTGGCACTTTCACGCCAACGTGAAGGCCGCGGTGGCTGAGGGAGGCGTCGTCGAGCTCGAGCCGGAGGCCGAGGAACCCTCGGAGGCCGTGGGGGGCGCGGAGGGAAGCGGCTCGCAGCCGAAGAAAGTCGCTCTCGGAAAGCTCGGCTACGAGTACACGGAAGGGATGTTCGTGCACGCCGTCTCCGACGGAAGCCTCGACGCGGTGCGCATCTTCCTTCAGATCGGCATGTCGCCGGACGCGCACGGCAAGAGCGATCCTCATCCGATGCTCCACGCGGCCCAGCTCTGCGCCAACCAGGCCGAGAGCAAGCCGCGGTCGGAAATCCTCGAGGCGCTCGTCGCCGCCGGAGGAGACGTGAAAGCGAAGGACGAAAACTCCTCGACGCCGCTCCTGTGGGCCGTACAGACCGGCTGCACGCCGTCCGCGGTTCGCGCGCTTCTGAAGGCCGGCGCGGATCCGAACGCGAAGGCGAAAGCGGGCGCGACGCCGCTGATGTTCGCGGAGATCTTCCAGCGCACGGAGATCGCCGAGATTCTGAGGAAGGCCGGCGCCAAGAAATAGCCGTCAGCGCGGTTTGACGGCCCGCCGCCTTCCCGCTAATCTTCGCGCCTCTCCGGACCCGGTGGGGCTGTAGCTCAGTTGGGAGAGCGCCTGAATCGCACTCAGGAGGTCGTCAGTTCGATCCTGATCAGCTCCACCACTTTACGAGCCCTCCCCCTCCTCACGTACAGCGAAACGGCATGCACGGAGGACACCGATGAAGCCCTCT
>JBBRRY010000108.1:0-1359 GCA_038245905.1 Thermoanaerobaculia bacterium
ACCTCTTCGCCTTCATCGGTTCCGTCCCTCCCGCAGAAAGACGACGAGAAGCGCGCGAAGCACCGGGCCTACGAGCTGTCGCTCGCGAAGACGCGCTACAACTACACGACGAGCTACCTGTACCCCGCGCCGCTCGCGGCGCAGGTGCCCGATTCCGAGAAGTTCACGCTCGCGTACAAGGCGAAGGTCGCGCCCGTCCTCTACGAGGTGGCCGAGAACCTGAAGGCGGTTCTCATCGCGCGATTCGACGCGCAGGTGCACGCGGACCTGCCCGCGATGCCGATGCCGTGGATGATCGAGCTGCAGAAGGCGATCGACGAGGCGAAGAAGCAGTTCTCCGGCCTCAACCCGCTGAACATTCCCGGCGATCTCGCGGCGATCGTCAAGATCTTCGAGGCGCTGCACGACGGCCCGCCGGAGCTGGCCGAGTCGTACCAGAAGCTGGCCGAGGTCCCCGGCCTCGTGGGAGGGCTCGAAAAGGCCGTGACGCAGTCGCTCTCGGACATGAAGGACCTCGGGATCACGTCGTTTCTCAGGGACACGCTGTACGACGTCCTCCGGACGCCGAAGTCGGGCGATGCGTATCTGCACGCGCAGGACGTCGCGGAATTCAAGACGCTGTATCCGGGTCTCCCGGCACCGCCGGCTGTCCTGAATTTCCACGTCCAGCCGTGGATGAACCTTTCGGCCGGACAGGAGGTCTGGGAGAGCGATTGGTACTTCGGCTGGCTGCAGATCGCCGGCTTCAACACGTCGAACCTCCTGGGTGTTTTCCCGAAGGGCACGGCTCCCGAGATGGCTCTCGACCTCGCCGCGCTGCTCTCGAAGATGCCCGCGACGGACGCGATGCTTCAGGCGGCATCGGGCGATTCGTCGATCACGTTGGAACGGGCCGCCCAGATCGGCCGCCTTTACGCGCTCGACCTCACGATGTTCGTGGGTGTCGAGCCGAGCAGGCTTCACGGCGACCAGCGCTACGTCACGGCGCCGATCGCGCTTTTCTACTGGAACCCCGAGCCGGGGGCGGGCTATCCGCCGGGCCGCGGCAGCCTTCAGCCCGTGGCGGTCCAGCTCGGGCAGAAGAACGACCCCGCGGCGTGCCCGGTCTTCCTGCCGAAGGGCGACGCGGCGGCTTGGAAGATGGCGAAGTTCTATCTCCTGAACGCCCTCGCCGTGCAGCACGAGACGGTGGCGCACCTCGGCGCCTGCCACCTCACCGTGGAGCCGCTCGTCATCGCCACGAACCGCCAGCTCTCATTCGAGCACCCGATCCTCGCGCTTTTGACGCCGCACTTCCGGTTCACGCTCGACATCAACGAAGGCGCCAAGCACAGCCTCATCATTCCGCACGGCGTCGTC
>JBBRRY010000109.1:0-1346 GCA_038245905.1 Thermoanaerobaculia bacterium
CGGAGGAAGTCCATGAACCGCTGATAGTCGTCGCTCGCGAGGTGGAACACGTCGAGAAGGCTGCGGTAGCTCCCGCCGCCCTCGAGGAGTCCACGCTGGATCACGGCGCGCACCTGGTTGCGGTTGAGAGTGCGCTCCATGAACGGCGTGTACACGGCGTGCCAGAAGCTCTGCCGATCGACGACGACCCGGCGGTAGAGCTCGTCCTCGACTCGTTCCTCGCCGGCCCGCCCGTCGAGGCCGACGAGGTGGGACACGATGTCGCGAGACTCGATGATCGAACCGTCCGCGAGCGCGTAGCCCGCGGTCACGAGGCTGACGAGCTCGCGGACGTTTCCCGGCCACGGGTAAGGCTCGAGAAGCGCGAACGCCGCGGCCGAGAAGCTCTTCGAGACGCCGTACTTGAGATGGAGGCGATGCAGCGTCCGTTCGATGAGCAGGCGCCAGTCGTCGCCGCGCTCCCTCAGGGGCGGAAGCTTGATGTGAAAGTACCGGAGGCGGAAGAAGAGGTCGTTCCGGAAGTCCGAACCAATCTCCGTCAGCGGCCGATTCGTCGCGGCAATGACGCGTACGTTTACCTTTTTCGTGGTGTCCGCGCCGAGGGGCTGGAATTCTCCCTGCGCGAGCGCGCGCAGAAGCATCACCTGCGCGCTCATATGAAGGTCTCCAATCTCGTCGAGGAAGATGACGCCGCCGTCCGCCGTCTCGAAACAGCCCTTCCTGTCCGACGTCGCGCCCGTGAAGCTGCCCCTCTTGTGGCCGAAGAGCTCGCTCACCGTGAGGTTTCCCTCGAGATATTGCGGGCAATTCACCGACACGAGGGGAAGCCCGCGCCGTCCTCCGAAGAGATAGAGCGCCTCCGCAAGGCCTTCCTTGCCCGTGCCTGTCTCGCCCGTGATGAGAACGGGCTCGCTGAAGGGAGCGACTTTCTCCACCGCGGCGAGCGCGTTCTTGAGCCCCTCAGAATGGCCCACGATCTCGACGGCGCGGTTCGCCCCCCACGTCTCGATCGAGAGATCGCGAATCCGCTGCGCCACGGGCGAGAACCCCATGTCGACGTCGACGATTTTTCCGGGGACGTTCGACATTTCGAGACTCCCGCCTGGGCCTTGTTCGCCACGGCCCGGACGCCAAGCGTTCAGAGAAGCAGGTTTGCCATTGTAGGCCGCGGGGCGGGTTGGCGCGATACCTCGAGGTCTGGCCCGTCCGCCACGGGTCACCAGTAGAGGAGCCATCCCCTTTCGACCCGCGAGGCGTGCGCCTGCAGCGTGATTCGCTCGTTGCCGGGAACCATCCCTGGAACCGGGGCGATCTGGTGAAGCTGGTGCCCCGAGTGGAGGACGCAG
>JBBRRY010000110.1:0-1235 GCA_038245905.1 Thermoanaerobaculia bacterium
AGGCGGCCGAGGGTCTGTATCAGGTCCTTCGGGTCGGGAAGATCCGTGGCGGCGGCGTCAGGCGAGCGAGCGGTCAGGTAGCCGAGCGACGCGAGCTTCTTGATCGTCTCTTTGTCCGCGGCCCCCGGCGTCTGGAGCGGACGCTGCGTCGCGAGGAGCTGCGTCCTCATCGAACGGAAGGCGGGCGGCAGCCCACCGGCGAGATCGCTCTTCTCGCCGGGGTCTTTCGTCCAGTCGTAGAGCTCCGGCCTCGGGGCCTCGATGTACTGGTACCGCCCGTCCGTCAGCGAGGCGAGATCGCTCCAGCCGAAATGAAGGCGCGGGTAGAGCGTCTCGGAATAGAGCCGCCGTTCGGGGCTCGTCCGCGACCCGCCCGAAAGCAGCGGCTCCCCCGCGAGCCCGGACGGGGCCTTCTCGCCGAGAAGAGCCGCCACCGTGGGAAAGACGTCGACGAGCCCGGCGGGTGCGCCGAACCGTTCCCCGGCCCGTGCGTTTCCCGGGAGCTTGATGAGGAGAGGAACACGGAGGTCTTCTCTATAGAGAAAGATCCCATGCTCGTCCTCGCCGTGGTCTGAGAGCCCCTCGCCGTGGTCGGAGAGGAAAACGACGATCGCTTTGTCGTAGATGCGCTTCGCCTTCAGGAAACCGAGAAACTCGCCGACGACCGCGTCGGCGGCGGCGATCTCGCCGTCGTACGGCTTCGATGCATAGCGGCTCCGGAACGGCTCGGGAGGATCGTAGGGAGAGTGCGGCTCGTAGAGGTGGAGGAACGCGAGAAACGGCTTGTCCGCCGGCAGCCCGCCGATCCACGTTTCGAGCAGCTTCTCCGTGACTGCTCCTTTCCTCTGGACCTGACCCATGGCCTCCGCCGACGCGCGCATCTCGACGTCGTCGCGATAGTCGTCGAAGCCCGCGGCAATCCCCGTCGCGTGGTCGAGGACGAATGCGGAAACGGCACCCCCGGTCGCATAGCCGTGCTGCCCGAGAAACGTCGCGAGCGTCGTCGTCCCCGACGACAGCCGGTAACCGACGTTGTCCCTCACCCCGTGCTGGTACGGATTGAGGCCGGTGAAGAGAGACGTGTGCGCGGGCAATGTCAGAGGCACCGGGGACAGGGCGTTGTCGAAGACTACCGAGTCCCTCGCGAGCGCGTCGAGGCCCGGCGTCTCGACGCCGCGGTACCCGTACGCGGGCAGGTGATCGGCGCGGAGCGTGTCGACGGACACCAGGATCAC
>JBBRRY010000111.1:0-1217 GCA_038245905.1 Thermoanaerobaculia bacterium
CCTCGACGTTGGGCGACGTCACGATCGACAACAAGGGCATCAGCGGCCAGCCGACCATCCTGCCGTCCTTTGGCGCTGGCACGGCTCAAGCGGGGACTTCGGGTGCGACGGTCGTGATGGACCGCGTCGCGTGGCCGGGGAGGTACTTCGCGGGGCACTGGGTGGAAGTGACAGGCGCGGGCGGTGCGCTGAAGGGCACGTGGAGGATCGCAAACGTCGTCAACTCGGCAAGTCTCCGAACAGTTCCGGGCAGCCCCTTTGGAATGCCGCTTCAGGACGGGAATGCCTACGCCGGGTACCTCATTTACTCCGACATTCCTCTGGCCTCGCACGCGGGCCTGGCGGGCAATGTGTATCCGGGCACCGAGAACGCGCACGTCTTCGGGGCCCGGTACTCGGGCGGGCAGTGGCAGCTCGACAACAACTCGAGCTTCATCACCTTCACGCCGGACGCCTCGGACCGCGTCTTCGCCACGTACACCGGGGGCGTGTCGAACGTCGTGCGCCTGACGTGCCCGCTCGGCGTGTGCGGGTTGGTGAACGGACTGCCGGTCATGCAGCTCGTCGCGGGCGACATCACGCCGAACTTCGATCCGGGATCGCAGAACCCCGGAGAGATCTGGGTGCACGACCTCGTCTTCGCGTCCAGCCTCGCGCGCTTCACCCTCACCCCCAACGGCGCCGAGACGATCGACGTGCAGCCCGGCGACACGTATCAGGGCGTCTATCGATTCGACAACGTGAGCGCGCCGCACGGCGAGACGATCACGAGCTTCGACCCGATTCGTGTCGGAAACGGCGGCACCGTTAACTTGTCCGGCCCGACGGGTTCGGGGCAATTTCTCGAGATCGCATATCCCGTGACGGGCGCCGACGTCGTCGTGACGGGCCACGTTTCCGTGCCGTCCGTCTCAGCGACGAACCTGACCGTGAAGAGCGGGGCGATTCTCACGCGTCCCGCCTTCGCGGGAACGAACCCACAAACGCTGACGCTGACAGCAACGGGTGCGCTCACGGTCGAGTCGGGCGCCTCGATCGACGTGTCGAGTCGTGGATACGGATCGACGACGACGTACCCCGGGGCAGCGTCCGGGGCGGACTGGGCGGGTGGGAGCCACATCGGAGCAAGCGGGACGAACGGGATCTCGCCGATCGGGTCGCCGTACGGGAGCGTGTACCGGCCGCAGGAGGCGGGCGCGGGCGCCGTGATTGGAGGA
>JBBRRY010000112.1:0-1137 GCA_038245905.1 Thermoanaerobaculia bacterium
GAAATCGGCCGAAAGTCTCGCATTTCGTGGTCTAGACGACGGGGATTCTTTCGGAGCGGCCCGGCGCCGAGGCGCGCCAAGGGCCTACCGGCTTACGCGCGGCTCGACGAAGGGCTCCTCTTTCTCAGGGTGCCCCGTTTCGATGGCGCGGCTTCTCGCCAGCTCGGCGTTCAGCTCGGCACCGAGCAGGAGGGCTATGTTCGAGATCCAGAGCCAGACGAGGAAGATGATGAGCGCGCCGAGGCTGCCGTACGTCTTGTTGTAGGAACCGAAGTTGGCGACGAAGAGCGCGAACGCGGCGGACGCGAGGATCCAGACGACGACGGCGAGGACGCCGCCGGGCGTCACCCAGCGAAACCCCGTCTGGCGGACGTTCGGCGCGGCGTAGTAGAGAAGGGCGAAGATGCCGCCGATGATCACGAGGAGCACGGGCCATTTGGCGATGTCCCAGGCGGTCACGGCTGCTCCGCCGAGGCCGATCAGCTTGCCGACCTTGTGCGCGAGTGACCCGGTGACGACGACGGCGATCGAGCTGACCGCGAGGAGGACGACGACCACCAGCGTGATCGCGATCCGGAGGGAGAGCGTCCTCAAGAGCGGGCGGGCTTCCTCGACGTCCCAGATGGCGTTGGCGGCACGCGTAAAGGCGGCGACGTAGCCCGAGGCCGACCAGAGCGCCCCGGCGAGGCCGACGACGAAGAAAACGCCGGCCGCGCCCCTGTTCGCCGCAAGACCGCGGATCGCGTTCGCGACGATGTCCTTCGCGGGTCCCGGCGCGAACGCGTCGACGTTGTCGAGGAGCGGCTGCGTTGCGGACGACCCGATCAAGCCCACGATCGACACGAGCACGACCAAGGCGGGGAAGATCGAGAGCACCCCGTAGTACGTCAGCGCGGCCGCCCAGTCGGTCAGGTTGTCCCGCCGGAACTCGGCGACCGTCCGCTTCAGAGCCGCCCACCAGGATGCGCGCCCAAGCTTCATGGGACCCGCAGCCGCCGGCGCCCGGACGGTCGTCGGTCCGTCGGTCCGCCGGGTGGAAGGCTCCTTCTGTTCGTCCATCGCCATGACGCGGGTCGCCCCATTGTTGCAACTCGGCTTAGGACCCGCTCGAAGCGGGGCGGCAGACGACCTCCGGGC
>JBBRRY010000113.1:0-1126 GCA_038245905.1 Thermoanaerobaculia bacterium
CGCATGTCTCGTGAAGGGCTTCAACAACTGGGACCGCGTCGCTCGGTTCCGGCGCACGTGGGACGAAGAGCATCCTCGAGGAGACTGGGCGGGGGATGGCTTCCCCGCGCTTCTCGCCGAGAAGGCGCTCTACGAGGACCGTTTCATGATCCTGAGCGCGGGGCCGTATAGCGGCGTCCCGGCGCGGGATGCGGGCTTCATGCCGGACGAGTGGGCCTCTCTCTCCGTGTCGATCCGGCGGGACCACGAGTGTACGCACTACGCGACGCTGCGGGCCGCGGGCGCGACGCGCGTGAATCTTCTGGACGAAGTCGTGGCCGACTACGTCGGCCTCGTCCGGACGTTCGGGCGGTTTCGCGCGGATCTCGCGCGGCTCTTCCTCGGGCTTGAGCGCTTTCCCTCTTACCGGGCGGGGGCGCGGCTCGAGAACTATCGCGGAACGCTTTCGGACGGCGCGCTTTCCGTCCTGAAGACCGTCTGCCACGACGCGCTTCTCGGGCTCGAGGCGTTCGACGCCGCGCTCCCCGACGGAGCCCGGTCGGAGAGGGGTCTCCTCCGGGCGACGCTCACCCTCGCGGCGACGCCACTCTCCCGGATGGGCGGCAGCGGCGCGGCGGCGCGCCTTCTTTCGGCGAGCGGTTTCGACACGAGCCGCGCGCACGGAGCGGCCGAAAGGGTGGATCTCGGCTCGCGTCTCGACCGCGACTCCATCGAGCGGGCGGCGTCCCTTCTGAGCGCGTTCGCCGCGCGCCACGGCGTTCCCCGCCGCCCTGTCACCGACCTCGCGATCGCGATCGACGAACTCGTTTCGAACGTCGCGAAGTACGGCCGGCGGCCGGGGAAGCCTCCTTCCGTGTCGCTCGAGTTCCGCTTTCACGACGGCGTTCTCGAAGTGACGATCGCCGACTCGGGCCCTTCTTTCGACCCGCTGTCCGGCGGCGATCCGGACGTCTCGGGGGCACTCGACGAAAGGCCTATCGGCGGCCTCGGTCTCCACCTCGTCCGCAAGCTGGCGGACGAAAGCACTTATGAGCGGAAAAAAGGCCTCAACGTCGTGCGGCTCGTGCGACGATTCTGAGGCGTTCTCCTCCGAGGCGTTTCTCCGTCAGGCCCGGAAAAGCAGGCG